>JAFTZJ010000032.1 GCA_017461045.1 Lachnospiraceae bacterium
ACTGAAAATCCTCGTGTCACTGGTTCGATTCCGGTTCTGGGCACTAGCCGTAAGGCTGACAATTCAAATATGCGCGAGTGGCTCAGTTGGTGGAGCACGACCTTGCCAAGGTCGGGGTCGCGGGTTCGAGTCCCGTCTCGCGCTCTATACAATTTTGAAACCAGTAAGAAACTGGTTTTTTTGTTTGTAGAAAGGAATACTATGAATACTCAGAAAGAAAATAAAATGGGCGTTTTGCCAGTTAATCGTTTGATAATAACAATGTCATTGCCGATGATGATTTCCATGCTGATACAGGCTATGTACAATATTGTGGACAGTATGTTTGTGTCACAGTTAGGGGAGGATGCGTTTACGGCATTGTCTTTGGCGTTTCCGATGCAGAATCTGATGATTGCAGTGGGAAGTGGTACCGGAGTTGGTGTAAATGCGTTGGTTTCTCGGAATTTGGGGGAGAAGAATTTTGATGAAGCTAACAAAGGCGCTAATTGTGGTATTTTTCTTGCACTTGTCAGTTCAATTGTGTTTAGTGTGATTTGTTTGACTTGTTCGAAATGGGTATTTATCTGGCAGAAAGCAGATATAGTGATTACGGATTATGGGACGGAGTATTTGACATATTGCGGTGGTCTGTGCTTTGGTATTTTTGCACAATTTATTTTTGAACGATTGCTGCAGTGTACAGGAAAAACACTGTTTTCAATGATTACGCAGATTGTAGGTGCTGTTATTAATATTATTTTGGATCCGATTATGATTTTTGGATACTTTGGTTGCCCGGCAATGGGTGTAAAGGGTGCAGCGTTAGCAACTGTAATCGGTCAGGTGTGCGCAGCAATTTTGGCACTTGTCTTTAATCTGACAGTGAATAAGGAATTAACATTAAGCATAAGACAAATATTCAGACCAAGTGGCAGAGTTATCGGCAAAATATATGCCGTAGGTGTTCCGTCTATTATCATGGCGTCTGTAGGCTCGGTTATGAATTTTGGTTTCAATAATATTTTGATGAAGTTCACTTCCACAGCAGCTGCGGTGTTTGGTGCATATTTTAAAATCCAAAGCTTTATATTTATGCCGGTATTTGGTTTAAATAATGGTTTGATTCCGATTATTTCATACAATTACGGAGCGCGTCAGAAGAAACGATTGCAACAGGCGATTCGATACGGTGTGATTTATGCAGTATCTATTATGGTGTTTGGGATGATTATCATGCAAGTGTTCCCTGCTCGGTTGTTGTCCATATTTGATGCATCAGAGGAAATGTTGGCAATGGGTATTCCTGCAATACGGACCATTAGCATTAGTTTCATATTTGCCGGATTCTGTATTGCATGTGCTTCTGTTTTCCAAGCGTTTGGTAAGGGATTTTTGAGTATGGTAGTTTCTGTAATCCGCCAATTAGTGGTATTACTCCCGGTAGCGTTTCTTCTTTCCTTGACCGGTAGTGTGGACATGGTCTGGTGGGCATTTCCTATTGCAGAGGTTTTTGCTGTAACTTTAAGCGGTTTATTTCTATATATTGTGATGAAAAAAATAGTTCGGCTGATGGAGGCGTAAAAGGTGATGAAAATCACCTTTTTTAGGTGAGAAGAAACAGAAACTATGCTATAATATCATTATGTTTTGAGGCGATATTGATACAGGAGGAGGAATGTATATTATGAATTTTTTTGCAGGAGCAGAGATGACAGCAGATCAATATAGAAGAATCAATCGATATGCATTGAATATGCTGTTAGCAATTGAAGGTGTGATTGCAGTGTTTTCGCTGATTCACCTGATCACATCGGGATTTAATATAAAGGAATTAGTGCTGATAATAGCAATGGTATTTGTGGTAGCAATTGATGTAGTGGGTTATTTTATTGCAAGAGATAAGAAGTTTGCCATGTATATCTACTTTGCCGGTTGGATGATTGCGTATACACTGGCGGTATTTTTGGCAGCAACGGACCCAATCGTATTAATATTCCCGGTTTTGGTAGTGATGATGCTATATTTGAATCCGGTAGCGATTGTGATTTCCATAGCATATACATTGCTGGTTCATATTATTCATGTTATTGTATGGGCGGTAACCGGTCAGTTGAATGAAGCGAATATTTTAGTTTCGGTTATGGAATTTGCAGGCTTAATTGCAATGAGTGTTGGAGCGTTTGCGGTTACCCGGTTATTGATGAAGTATATTACTGAAAGTCAGGAAAAGGTAACTATTCAGGCAGGTCAACAGATGGAAATTGCTGCAAGCGTTGAGGCAACTGCTAAGACAATCAGCAATCGTTTTGATGAAATCACAGAACAGTTGGTTGAAATCGTTCAGCAGACAGAAGGTAACAACATGGCGATTACCAATATTGCTGAGAGTACAGAGGCCACCGCAGAAGCGATTCAGGATCAGGTTGGTATGACCAATGACATTAAGGAATGTATCGATGTAACAGCACAGAATGCAAGTGATATTATCGATACCACAGATCAGTTATACGATGTTGTAAGTGAAGGTATTGAGGTTGTTGAAGAATTACAGGAACAGACCGAAATGGTGAATTCACAGACAAATGAAACTTCTGAGGCATTGCAGAAACTTGCAGACAGCGTAGACGAAGTTAACAGTATTACAAAAGCAATTTTAGATATTTCCAGCCAGACAAACTTATTGGCATTGAATGCGTCTATCGAGGCAGCAAGAGCCGGTGAAGCCGGTAAGGGATTTGCAGTCGTTGCAGATGAGATTCGCAACTTAGCAGAGCAGACAAAGGCATCTACTGAACAGATTACGAATATTATTAATGAATTAACGGCTGTAACTAATGATGCAATGAGCAAGTTGGAAGTAACAGTAGAAGGTGTACATACACAGTCAGAAATGGTTGAAAAGGTAAATGTAACCTTCATGGAAACCTGTAAGAGTATTGATGAGTTAAAGGAATTTACCGGAAGTATTTCTGATAACGTAGATACTGTAGTAGATGCAAATAACCGTATCATTGACAGTATTAGTCAGTTGTCAGCAAGTGCCGAAGAGATTTCAAGTTCTTCCGAAGAAGGTATGGCTGTAAGTAATATCATCTTAGAGAAGATGCAGGATTTTGCATCAGCAGTAGAAGAGATGTCAGGAATGGTTGCAAACTTATCTGTAAGTATTACGGATGAAAGAGAAGCTTTAGAGGCATACGAAGAAATGAGTGCTGCTGAAGAATCATACGATGATGCAGAAGAAATGGAAGAAGATGCTGAGGAAGAATATTCAGAAGAATACTCAGAGGAATAAATATAAGAAATAAGCAGTAAGGTCTGCTAAAAAAGCGTATGCAGAAGAAATTCTGCATACGTTTTTTTAACGGAAAGGAGCGAAATATGTACAAGGAAGTATCCAAACTAATTCTATACCGCGATTTAGGAGAAGATTGTATCCTGTTTCGATTGGCTAAGATTTTTGAGGATTTTGATGAAGGAATTGTAGGAAAATCTGAATTAACTACTCGTATTTATGTTGAAATGAAGCGAATTCTTGATATTTCAACCAGTTATGGATTTGATAAGAATCTATGGCATAATTATCTAGCCTTTTTATTGATTACTAATGAAAACTCGTTTAGTATCACGTGCGAAAAGGTTGGAGCCAATGACGGAACTGTAAACCAATTTGCTAAGGGTGATTTTAAAATATTTAAGCAATTGTTTGATTTTGATTTTGCGCCGATTGAGGATGCATTAGGAATTGATTGTTTTTCTACCATATCTAGCTATAAGGCAATTGTGAAAAAGGAACGCATGTACAATAAAAATGTCAGCGAAAAGGTGCAGGAGATTAGTTGCCGAATTGAAGAAGCCAAGGATGAAGAGGATATTTTTAGGATTGTTACCGATTTCTATAAGGCCTATGGTGTAGGTATGTTTGGTTTGAATAAGGCATTCCGCATTCGTCATTTAGAAGATGGAGTAGAATTCTGCCCGATTAATAATACAGATGATGTTATGCTGGAAGATTTAATTGGATATGAGATTCAAAAGAAAAAGCTTAGGGATAATACCGAGGCATTTGTGCAAGGCAGAGAAGCAAACAATGTATTACTATTTGGTGATAGCGGAACCGGTAAATCAACCTGTGTAAAGGCGATTATCAATGAGTATTATGACCAGGGCTTGCGAATGATTGAGATTTATAAGCATCAGTTTCAGGATTTATCGAATATTATTGCTCAGATTAAGAATCGCAACTATCGGTTTATCATTTATATGGATGACTTGTCCTTTGAGGAATTTGAAATCGAGTATAAATTCTTAAAAGCAGTAATTGAAGGTGGTGTAGAAACAAAGCCGGATAATGTGCTGATTTATGCGACTTCTAACCGAAGACATCTGATTAAAGAAACATGGAATGACAGAAATGATTTAGAACATGGTAATGGTGGTGAATTGCATCGTTCGGATACTATGCAGGAGAAGTTGTCCCTGGTAAATCGCTTTGGTGTTACCATTAGCTTCTCAAGACCGAGTCAGAAAGAGTATTTTGGTATTGTGAAGGAGTTGGCAAAGCGATATGACACCATTCATTTAAGTGATGAAGAATTATGTGCGGAGGCAAATAAATGGGAATTAAGTCATGGCGGTATTTCCGGCCGAACAGCACAACAGTTTATTAATTATTTGGCAGGAAAAGCAGAGGAAGCATAATTATGGTAGTATTGGCGGCAATTAATGCAAAATACATACATTCCAATTTGGCAGTTCATAGTCTGAAGGCTTATGCTGAAAAACAGAAAACACAGAATTTGCCGGAAATCCGGATTGCCGAGTTTACCATTAACCAGCAAGTGGAGGATATTCTGGGCAGTCTGTATGAAATGAAGGCAGATACCATAGCGTTTTCATGCTATATCTGGAATGTTGATTATGTATGCCGTGTAGCGAATGCCTTAAAATCAGTAGCACCTGAAATCTGCATCTGGGTAGGTGGACCTGAGGTGTCTTATCATGGCACAGAGTTTTTAGAGGAGCATGGTTATGTAGATGTAGTTATGTTGGGAGAAGGAGAGGAAAGCTTTTGTCAACTTATACACGGAGATGATTTAACTACGATTCCGGGTATTGTTTATCGTGTCGAAACGGGTATTCAAACCAATGCACCGGCAAATCCTCTGGATATGGATGAGTTGCCATTTGTATATCAGGACATGCGTGGATTTGAACATCGGATTGTTTATTATGAAAGCAGTCGTGGC
This sequence comes from Lachnospiraceae bacterium, assembly GCA_017461045.1. GTDB lineage: Bacteria > Bacillota > Clostridia > Lachnospirales > Lachnospiraceae > CAG-632. Next base: position 5,232 of record JAFTZJ010000032.1, read on the forward strand.
TGTCCGTTTCGTTGCAGTTATTGTTTGTCGTCTTTGGATAAACAGGTGCGGTTTCGTAGTGTGGAACTGGTAAAGGAGGAATTGCAATTCTTTTTGGACATGCAGGTGCCTCAGGTGAAATTCATAGATCGGACATTTAATTGTAATCCAAAACGAGCCTATGATATTTGGAAGTTTATTTGCGAACAGGATAATGGGATTACGAATTTCCATTTTGAAATATCAGCGGATTTATTAACCGAGGAACAAATGAATCTGATGAAGCATATGCGGCCCGGATTGATTCAATTAGAAATCGGATTGCAAACAACGCATCCGGAGACAATTGAAGCGATTCACCGAAAGATGGATATTGAGGCGATTCGAAGGAACGTTGAGCGGATACATGCATATGGAAATATTCACCAGCATTTAGATTTGATTGCAGGATTACCATATGAGGATTTAGAGCATTTTCGAACCTCCTTTGATGAGGCGTATGCTATGCAGGCAGAAGAATTACAACTGGGGTTCTTGAAGGTGCTTAAGGGCTCGTTTATGGAAGAACAGGCAGCAGAATATGAATTGCAGTATATGGTAGAACCGCCTTATGAGGTGTTGCGGACCCGCTGGTTATCCTATGCGGACATCCGGACGCTGAAACGGGTAGAAGAAATGTTGGAGGTATATCATAACAGTGGGCAATTCCAAAACTCCTTAGCCTATCTAATGACCTTCCAGAAGTCACCATTTGACTTTTTCTTACAGCTGGGAGAATATTATAAAAAGAAAGGTTATGAAGGTTTCCAATTGAAGCGATTGGACCGATATAATATCTTGCGGGAATTTGTGATGGAACAGGCATGGGAGACTGTGGATGTGACGGAATTGGAAAAACGACTGTTGCATGATTTGTACTTACGAGAGAATCTAAAGAAACGTCCGGATTGGGCGAAATCTTATGAGGAATGTAAAAAAGACATGGCAAAATATTTTCGTTTATCCGGCAACAAGGGGAAAAACTTGCATTTGGAACCATGGTTGGAGCAAGGGAAAAACGGTTATCTGTTATATGATTATGAGAATAGAGACAGACTACACAACTTTGCAGCAACAAGATTTGTTTCGATAAATGAATTCGAACAGGTATTAAGCAAGGAATGAATTAACGCGATAGAGTGATACGGGATACAAAGGAAGTGTAAAAGAACAATGACGATGAAAGAACGAGTGGCTCAAATTGTTGCCATATTAAATGAAACCTACACAACCGAATATAAGTGTTATTTGAATCACGAAAATGCATGGCAATTATTGATTGCAACTATGTTGAGTGCCCAATGTACAGATGCCAGAGTCAACATTGTGACCAAGGATTTATTTGTTAAATATCCGAATTTAGAAGCTTTTGCAGAATGTGACATAAAGGAATTGGAACGGGATATTTATTCTACCGGATTTTATAAAAATAAGGCTAAGAATATTAAAGCATGTGCAAAGAAACTGCTGGAACGGCATGGTGGCGAAGTTCCCAGAGATATTGAAGAGTTAACGCAATTAGATGGAGTGGGAAGAAAGACGGCCAATGTGATTCGTGGTAATATCTATCATGAACCGAGTATTGTAGTAGATACACATGTAAAGCGGATTTCTAAGAAACTGGGGCTTTGTAAAAGCGAAGATCCTGTGGTGATTGAGCAGGAGTTAATGAAGGTACTGCCGAAAGAACAGTGGATATTGTATAATATACAGATTATTACGCATGGCAGGACTATTTGTACAGCAAGAAGCCCGAAATGTCAGGAATGTCCCCTGAAGGATGTGTGCAAGGATTATCAGATGCAAAATCGAAAAAAGTAAGAAATTGTAATGAAACACTTTATCGATAAGTAATATAGAAAATCCCTTGCTATCATGCAAGGGATTTGTTAAGATAATCCTTAATGGGGTCTGCCTGCAGACCTTGTATGGAATCGGCAGATTTCTGTAAATTCTGAATTGCCTCGGTGTTACCGATAGCCTGATAATAATCAGCTAACATATAGTAGCAACCGGATATATCGGAACCGATTTCAATGCTGTACTCTGCAACCTGAACCGCTTCGTTAATGAAGTCATGTTCCTGAAGGAGTACTGCCCATTGATATAGTGTTCGGATGAGAAGGGTAAAACGCTCATCACATTCCGATAAATAGGATAGATTTGCAACCCCATATTCCAGTTTTAACTCGGTATTGGTATAAGCAGATAAATTCAGAATCTTGGTGGAATCCAATCTGCGGAGTGTATCTTCCAGTGCAGCAACCTCCTTTGTAGTATCTACACCAAAGGGCAGGGTTTCAATTGGAATATAAATATAGTCTAAGGAAGAAATATCCTTTTTACGCGTATTATCTGCATCGGCCTCCTGTTTCCAGAACTGGTCACTCCGTTCCTTGGTCAGGCGCTTGCTTCGATTGATATTATGCATTAGGATTAGACATAAAATTGCAATTATAATTATTAAAGGGATTGGCATAAGCAGGTTCCTTTCATGAAAGAGGTGTACATATGTTTAAATGGAATAAAAAAACCAAACGAATTGTTTCTACAATCATTGTTATTGTAATAGTTCTGGCAATGATCATCGGTGTGGTTGCCCCAACCATGATGTAACAAAATTATAGCATGAAGTGCCGGGAAATAAAAGTTTTTCGTTAAGTGCTTACAAAGTTGTCAGAATATGTTACAATGAAGGTTGTGAATGTGGAGGATAAATGAATGGCAAAGTATAAGAAAAAGTGGAAAGTGTTCAGTATAGTGGTTCCTGTAATGGTTGCAGCTATGGGAATCATAGCATATAGCAATGCTGCGTTGGCTGATGAATCCGATGAAGATACTATATGTGAAGGGATTTATTTGGATTCTGTAAATGTTGGTGGGATGACACAGGCAGAAGCCAAAGCAGCTTATGAGAATTATTTGAATGATTTGAAAGGAACTACGGTTCAATTTTACTTGGAAGATAAAACCTGCGAGATTTCCATGCAGGATTTGAATATAGAAGCAGAAGTGAAAGCTGCTGTTGAAGAAGCACATGCTTACGGAAGAAGCGGTAATCTCTTAAAACGTTACAGAGAGATGACAGATATAGCCAAGGATACCAAGGAAATCGATGTAGAGTTGTCATTTAATGAAGATTATCTTGTAGAAACCTTAGATGCTGAATTGTCAGATTATATTGTTCCTGCAACAAATGCCGGCTTGGAATTTAATGACGGTGAATTGACGCTTGTTGAGGCAAAGAATGGTAAAGAATTGAATTCGAAGGATACCATAGATAAGCTGATAGAAGCCATTGCTAACTGGTCCGGAAATGGTGAATTAAAGGTAGAGGTAGCAACCAATGAATTGTCACCTGAGCATACTTCAGAGGAATTAGCAGCGGTAACGGATGTGATCGGAACCTTTGAGACCCGCTATACACTTGGGGATGTTTCCAGAAATAATAACATCGCCAATGCAGCAAATAAAATTAACGGAACTGTAGTATATCCGGGTGAAGAATTTGATACCATGTCATTTTTAGTTCCGTTTACAACCGATAATGGTTGGAGTTATGCCGGAGCATACTTGAACGGAGAAGTAATTTCAGATATTGGTGGCGGTATTTGTCAGGTATCTACGACATTATATAATGCAGTGCTGGATGCAGAACTTGAAGTTTCAGAACGTCATCCTCATTCTATGGCAGTAGGCTATGTTCAGCTTTCGGCGGATGCAGCCTTAAATGAGGGAACAAAGAACTTTAAGTTTATTAATAACACTGATGCACCAATTTTTGTATATGCTTATGCGTCAAATGGAACCATACATGTATCCATTTATGGAAAAGAATGGCGAGATGAGAACCGTACTGTGGAGTACAAGAACGAAATTATATCGGTTGTGCCGGCAGGAGATCCGATTGAAACAGTAGACGAAGCGTTGCCATCGGATTATCGGGAAGTGACTCAGACTGCACATACCGGTTATCGGACAAAATTATGGAAATATGTATATGAGAATGGAGAATTGGTTGATACGATACTGGTTAACAGCAGTTCATATAGCGCTTCGCCGGAGCGTGTAACGATCGGAAAACCGGCAGATCCGGTTCCTCCTGCAGATCCAAATGCATCTACAGAAGCGCCTGTGGATCCGAATGCACCATCCACAGAGGTGCCAACGACACCGACAGAGCCAAGTACGGAACCAACAACACCGCCTGCACCGGAAACACCGGTCGCACCAGCTACACCTTAGGCGGTGCATTATGAAAGCAGGAAAGATTACAGAACCACAATGTAAGCGGTCTGTGTTGAACCTATTGCCACCGAATGGTAGCAATGTGATTCAGGGAGCAGGTATCGGACGGGACTATAGTGCATTTATTCTAGATGCAGAACAGCATCTGGTTACGGCTATGAGTACTATGTCATTGCCAACTAAGAATCCGGAACGATATGCATTTTGGAAGGCTTGCAATAAGCTGGAAACCAGTGGAGGTACAGCTACGGCGATTATGGCAAATGTGTTGTTGCCTGCACGAGGAAATGAAAGTCGAATTAAAGAAATAACCCGTTCACTGGTAAGTCTGTGTGAAGAACATCAGATTTCGTATTTAGGTGGACATACAGAATTATTGGAAGAACTACGTTGCCCGATTATTACAGTAGTTGCCTATGGCACCAGAGAACAGCATATTTGCTCTATTCAGAATATAAAACCGGGAGATAGTATCCTTATGGTAGGAACAGCGGCAATGGAGACCACGGCAATGCTGGTGAATGACCAATGGGAAGCACTGAATACCCGTTATGCTACCTCTTATCTGGATGTGGCAGCAGAAGTAGGCAAGGATTTGTCTTTACATAAAGTATTTTCAGCGCTGGATATGTCTATGGTAACATATGTGCATGATATTTCTACCGGTGGTGTGTTTTCTGCTTTGTGGGAAGTGGGAGAAGGTACCGGATGTGGATTGGAAGTTCGGTTAAAGGATATACCGATTCGCCAAGAAACCATTGAAGTCTGTGAATTTTTTGATTTGAATCCTTATATGGCAACAAGTGGTGGTAGTGCCCTAATTATATCTTCAAATGGAGAGGCATTATTGGATATATTGGAGAAAAAGGGAATTTCTGCAAGAATGATTGGACAGACCACAAGTCAAAATGATAGAATAGTGTTAAATGACGATGACACAAGATATTTAACGCCACCAAAGGGTGACGATATTTATAAAATTTATAGGAATTGAGGGTGAGCAAGATGAGAACAAAAATCCTAAATCTAATTGAAGAAGATTGTAAACTGACTGCGAAAGATATTGCTGCAATGATTGGCGAAGAAGAGGCGGCAGTCGCGGCGGAAATCACTGCATTAGAAAAGGAAAAAGTCATCTGTGGCTATACATCGATTATAGATTGGGACAAGACAGAAAACGAGTTTGTAACTGCTTTGATTGAATTAAAGGTAACTCCGCAACGGGGCGAAGGATTCGATAAGATAGCAGAACGGATTTCTAATTATCCGGAAGTAGATACCGTTTACCTCATGTCGGGAGCATATGATTTTGCTGTTATTATTAAGGGAAAGACCATGAAAGAGGTTTCTCTCTTTGTTTCCGGCAAGTTGGCACCTATGGAAGCAGTAGTAGGAACTGCGACTCATTTTGTATTAAAGAAATACAAAGAGCACGGGGTGAAATTGACCAACAATAATAAGGTAGAAAGGTTAGCGGTAATGCCATGAGAAATCCATTGTCAGAAAAAGTAGTGAAAATTAAACCATCGGGAATTCGTAAGTTTTTCGATGTTGTTAGTGAGATGCCGGACGCAATATCCCTTGGTGTAGGCGAACCGGATTTCGATACACCTTGGCATGTTCGTGACGAGGGTATTTACGCATTGGAAAAAGGAAAGACCTTTTATACTTCCAACGCAGGACTGATGGAATTAAGAGAAGAAATTTGTAAGTATTATACCCGTAAATTTAACGCAACCTATGATCCGGCAAAAGAGTGTCTGATTACGGTAGGCGGTAGTGAGGGTATTGATATTGGTCTTCGTGCCATGCTGGATCCGGGAGATGAGGTTATTATTCCGGAACCTTGTTATGTATCCTATTTACCATGTGTAGAATTGGCAGATGGTGTGCCGGTACGGATTCCGTTAAAAGCAGAGAATGAATTCCGTTTGACACCGGAGGAATTGGAAGCAGCAATTACAGACAAGACTAAGGTTGTTATTCTTCCATTTCCGAACAATCCAACCGGTGCAATAATGGAACGGGAAGATTTAGAGAAAATTGCTAAGATTATTATCGCACATGACTTATATGTTATGTCCGATGAAATATACGCTGAATTAACATACGGTAAGAAGCATGTCAGTATTGCATCTCTGCCGGGTATGCGGGACAGAACTATTGTAATTAATGGTTTTTCCAAGGCATATGCAATGACCGGCTGGCGTTTGGGTTATGCTCTGGCACCGGAAGTGATTTGCGAGCAGATGACGAAAATACATCAGTTTGCTATTATGTGTGCACCGACCAATAGTCAGTATGCAGCCATTGATGCTGTGCGGGATGGCGACAAGGATATTGAAGTAATGGTACGGGCATATGATCAGCGTAGAAATTTCTTAATGCAGACCTTTAAGGAGATGAACATTGAATGTTTTGAACCATTTGGTGCATTCTATGTATTTCCTTGCATAAAGCAGTTTGGTATGACTAGTGATGAATTTGCAACAAGATTGTTAATGGAAGAAAAGGTAGCAGTTGTTCCGGGAACAGCATTTGGAGATTGCGGAGAAGGGTTCCTGCGGATTTCTTATGCATATTCCATTGAGGAATTAAAAGAAGCATTAGGTAGAATAAAGCACTTTATTGATAATTTAGGATAGGGAGGCACCCATGGCAAGAATTAATGCAGAACATGTTAATACGTTTTTAATGGCAGCAACAAAGGTCATTACAGAAACTTGTATGATAACTCCAAATGTAGGAAAACCATATATTCGTAGTAGCAGCTTTACAGATGACTCCATTGTAATCATGATTGGTGTGACCGGCGAAATGCAGGGACAGGTTATGTTGGCGTTTAAGAATGAAGTTGCTTTGGCAATTGCTTCTAAGATGATGTTCATGGAAGTAACTCAGTTGGATGAGATTTCCACCAGTGCAATCTGTGAGTTGGGTAATATGATTATGGGAAATGCTTCTACTGCATTTTCTGTAAAGAATATTGGTATTGATATTACTCCTCCAAGTATGTGCGCAGGTAACTTTACAGTATCCGGAGCAGTAGCAAATATGTGTATCCCGATTTATATTAATGATACGGATTTTGTTGAATTGGATTTGTGTGTAAAGCAGGATGACTAAGGCAGGCCAAGAAATATGATTAATATTGTATTGTTAGAGCCGGAACAGGGCGGTAATGTTGGTAATATAGGGCGTACCTGTCTGGCCATAGGAGCACGATTGCATTTGATTGAACCTTTAGGGTTTCGTTTGACAGATAAAGAGATTAAACGTGCCGGAATGGATTATTGGCATCAGGTAGATGTGACCCGTTATGATGATTATAAGGATTTCTTAGAACGTAATCCGGGTGCGCATATCTATATGGCGACAACTAAATCCAAACAGACTTATACGGAAGTTACATATGAAGATAATAGTTATATTATGTTTGGAAAAGAAAGTGCAGGAATTCCGGAAGAGATTTTGTTGGATCATAAGTCGGATTGTATTCGGATTCCAATGCTGCCGGATATCCGTTCGTTGAATTTGGCGAATTCCGTAGCGATTGTTGCGTATGAAGCAATGCGACAGCAGGATTTTGCTGCATTCCAAATGGAAGGGCAATTGCATAATTATGAATGGTAAAATGGAATATATAAAAGAAAAGTAAGGCGTAATGATATGATTCATTACGCCTTACTTTTCTTTAGTGAAAATTTGAATTCGCTACCTACACCGGGAGTACTGGTTAAAGTAATGTTTTCTTCGTGTGCACGAATGATTTCACGAATAATCGATAATCCCAAGCCTGAACCTTGCTTGTCTTTGCCGCGAGAAGCATCCGTCTTATAAAAACGATCCCATACTTTGGATTGCTTTTCCTTTTCTATGCCTCGACCGGTGTCCTTGACGGCAACGTAGATTTTATCGCCGGATTCTTTAACAGAAAGTGTAATGGTTGCACCGTGTGGACTGAATTTAATAGCATTGTCTACCAGATTATATATAACTTGTTGTATTTTGGCTTTATCGGCTTGGACCATGGTTGTTTTTGCTTTGCAATTTTTCCGAATAACAATATATCGCTGTGCACAGGTGCCTTCGAAAATATCAATGGCAGAATCAATGATGTCCATAATATCAAAGGATACTATGTTCAATTTCAAACCATATGAATCGGATTTATTCATTTCCAACATGCTGGAAGTAAGCTTGGTCAGACGCTTGGTTTCAGAAAGCACAATGTTTAGATAGCGCTCTTGATTGTCCTTAGGAATTGTACCATCCAGCATGGCTTCTATGTACCCTTTAATAGAGGTTAAAGGGGAACGAAAGTCATGAGAAATGTTGGCAATAAAGGACTTACGATATTCGTCCAATTTATTCAATTCGGAAGCCATGTACTCCATATTGGAAGCTAATTCACCGATTTCGTCCTTAGAAGTAATTCCGGTTTTAACATCAAAATTTCCTGCTGCATATTCACGAGCAGCTCGATTTAATTGATTCAATGGAACTAAAATTCTCCGCGCTAAAAATAATAGCAAGATCATAGATAGAATGATTAGCACGCAAATTGGTACAATAAAGTTAATAATCATATTTTTCATAACATCAGAAACCTGACTAAATGGAATATGTACAGTAATTGCACCCTGAGAAGACATTCCTTCGCCACCGATAGGCATGCTGTAGGTTAACATATTTTCTGAAAAGGTATTATAAAAATTACCAATAAAGGAAAACTCTTTGGTTAGAACTCCGGAAGAATCCAGTTCATATAAATTATCCGGTAGATTTTCATAACTATTTGGGTGGGATACATAAAGGATATCTCCGTCTTTATCGCTGTACCAAATGCGAATACTCAAGGTATCTTCTAAATGATTCAATGCTCCTTGTAATTGGTAAGAGGATATATCTTTGTTCAAGAAAGGTATAATATACTCCTCGGCAATGTAATGTGCCTGATTTGTGAGATTTGTTTGTTTTTCTGTAATCAGGTTTTGACGAATGGCATTGGAGGCATACAAAATAATCATGATAGAAATTACCATAATAATAATTAAATAACTTAATGCAATTTTATCAAAAAATCGTTTGTACATGGTTATCACCTAGTGCTGTTATTCTCTTAAATCTTTGTTTCAAATTTATATCCGACACCCCAAACAGTTGTTAAGGACCAAGTTGGATTCTCAGGAAGCTTTTCACGGATTCGTTTGATATGAACATCTACAGTTCTGGTATCAACAACATATTCATATCCCCAGAGCCGATCCAGCAATTGTTCTCTGGTAAATACTTGATTTGGCTGACTGGCAAGGAAATAAAGTAATTCCAGTTCTTTTGGAGGCATATCCAAAGTCTCGCCGTTAATGGTAGTTGTGTAGTTGGAGATATTAACAATTAAATTATCATATTCCACATAATCGCCGGTATGAGAAGCGGTGGAAATATTAGCGTTTACCGGTGCAGGGGATTGATAACGGCGGAGAACCGCACGTACCCTGGCTACCATTTCGTTGGAATCAAACGGTTTCATAATATAATCGTCTGCACCTAATTTCAACCCTAATACTTTGTCAAATACTTCACCCTTGGCAGACAGCATAATAATCGGAACTTGGCTGATTTTACGGACTTCCCCACAGATTTCGTAGCCGTCCATGCCCGGAAGCATGATATCTAATAGGATTAAGTGTGGCTGATAGTCCTTAAAAGCCTGAAGAGCAGCGGCGCCATCTCCTTCGATTCGGGTATCAAAGCATTCTTTCACTAAATAAAGGGAGATTAGCTCTGCAATATGTTCGTCATCATCTACAATTAAAATACGTTGCTTTTCCATTTGTACCTCCTATATTTGTATTTGCCCCCTCACTTCGTACGGTGGCAGTTCGTCGGCATCCAACTTAACGTAATTCTACGATGGTTACACCCATGTCACCCTCACCGAATTCACCGTTGCGAAATTCACCAACGTGTTTCTGACGCTTAAGGTATTCATGGATACCTTTTCGCAATGCTCCGGTTCCTTTTCCGTGGATAATCGTTACCTGAGATAAATTGGATAACAGGGCATCATCTAAATACTTATCAATTCGCGAAATAGCTTCGTCAACGGTTAAACCGATAACATTAATTTCTGTTCGCATGGTTGATGCACGTTCCAGGTTCATACGGGATTTGCCCTTGGCTGGTTTTGGCTGTTCTTCTGCCGGTGCATCCGTAATTTCACAATCGGTAATTGGTAATGTCATATGAAGAATACCGACCTGAACCGAGATTTCTTTTTTCGAATTCGGAAGAGAAAGAACCTTACCGGTAGTGTCCATGCTAATAATATATACGGTGTCGCCAATCTTAAAGTCTTCAGCCTTCTGACCGGAGCGACGTTGCTTCTTGTGTTTATTCATGTCCCCGTCTAAGGACTTCATTTTATCCCGTAACTTGCTACGCTGGGATTCCATTGCTTTGTTATCTGCTTTGGCAGGATTGCGTTCCCATTTCTGGTATTTGCGAATGGATTGATCAGCCAATTCCTTGGCCTCTTCCAGAATCTCCATTGCCTCCTCCCGGGCATTTTTCAGAAGCTTTGCACGCTGTTGTTCAATGGATTCCTGTTTTTCTTTTAACTGATTACGCAGTGTCTCAACTTCTTCTTTGTAAGCAGCAATTTTTTGTTCTTCTTCTTCGATGGTTTTGCGGCTGTTCTCCAAATCGCTGATTAGACTTTCAAAATCCAGAGATGAAGTGTCGATTTGAGAGCGGGCCTCTTCGATGATATAATCCGGCAAGCCTAGTTTTTTTGAGATGGCAAATGCGTTGGATTTGCCCGGAATGCCAATCATTAAGCGATAAGTTGGACGAAGCGATGCAACATCAAACTCACAACTTGCATTTTCAATTCCGTCGGTAGACAGGGCAAAGGTTTTAAGCTCGCTGTAATGGGTGGTTGCCATACAGCGAATTCCCTGTAACCGAAGCTGATTTAGAATAGCGATGGCAAGAGCCGCACCTTCAATAGGGTCCGTTCCGCCGCCCAATTCATCGAACAATACCAGTGTTTCCGGTGTGGCATGCTTTACAATATATACGATATTGGACATGTGAGAGGAGAAGGTACTAAGACTTTGCTCAATGCTCTGTTCATCTCCGATATCTGCAAATACATCCTGAAATACGCATAATTCAGAACCTTCAAAGGCCGGAATATGTAAGCCGGATTGCCCCATTAAGGTGAAGAGTCCCACTGTTTTTAGTGAAACTGTTTTACCGCCTGTGTTTGGACCGGTTACAATCAGCATCGTATAGGAATCTCCAAGAGAAATGTCAATAGGAACAACGGTTTTCTTATCCAATAGTGGATGGCGTCCCTGTTTAATTTGAATATAGCCTCTGGTGTTGAAAATAGGTTCCGAACCATTATAGGATTTCGCCAATTTGGCTCTTGCGAAAATAAAATCTAATTCGGTTAGCAATTTTAAGTTGCACTCTATCACGATACGTTCAAAGCCTACCTGTTCAGTAATGGCAGCCAGAATCCGTTCGATTTCCAATTGTTCTTTATTATCAAGTTCCTTTAATTCATTATTCAGATTGACAACTGCCATTGGCTCAACGAATAAAGTAGAACCGCTGGAAGACTGGTCATGAATCATGCCAGGGAAGCTGCTGCGGTATTCCTGCTTTACCGGAATACAATAACGTCCGTTACGCATGGTAACTAAGCTGTCCTGCAACAGGTTCTTATTATCCTGTGAATTGACAATGTGCAGAAGTTGGGTATGAATTTTGTCGTTAATCTGTTTTTTGGAACGACGAATGGTCTTTAACTCAGAGGATGCATCGTCTGCAATTTCATCTGCGGATAAGATACAACGGCGGATTTCCCGACTGATGTGTTCCAAAGGCATTAAATCCAAAAATCGTGAGTCCAGACAATCCGGTTCATGCTCGTCATCCTCGGATACACCATATTGGCGAACGCTTAAGGTGTTGTCAAGCAAGCGGGCAATATCTAATAATTCGGAGGGACTCAAGGTGGCGCCTACCTCTAAACGCTTTAGTGACATTCCAATGTCAGTAACGCCGGAAAAAGAAATGCTTCCTTGCTTGTATAATCGTGTTAAAGCATCTCGTGTTTCTTCCTGCAGACGAATGATTTCCATATGGTCGGTAGAGGGCTTCAGATGCTTGCAAAGCGTCTGTCCCATTGGAGAACCGGCATGGGGAATCAACATATCAATTATTTTATTATATTCTAAAATTCGTAAGCTACGTTTGTTCATAATTCTGTCCTTGTTGCGTAATTTCTTATTTTTAGTCATACATAAGAAAATTATATAAGAAAATGAATAAAAAATCCATACTACAATGAAGGATTTGCAAGGTTTTGACTAAGAAATGTGATAGACTGAATTTGGGGAAAGCAATTGGCCTTACACAGTATGGAAAATGGCAAAGGCAGTTGAGAATTCCCCTTGCTTGGAGTATACTATTTATAATTGTTTTGAATTGAGAAAGGGGAGCATTATGTACTATATTAACGAGCTTCATGAAGGTGAAATGGTTAATGAAATCTATTTATGTAAGAATAAGCAGACCTTACAGACCAAGGCAGGAAAGAACTATTATTCTATGATTTTACAGGATAAAACAGGAACCATTGATGCTAAGGTGTGGGATTTGAACAATGGAATCGCACATTTTGAACCAATGGATTATATTGCAGTATCAGCACAGGTAGTTAGTTTTCAGAACAGTCTCCAGTTGAATGTAAAGCAGGTACGTCGAGCACAGGAAGGAGAGTATATCGTTGCTGATTATATGCCTTGCTCAGAGTACAACACAGAGGAGATGTTCAAGGAACTGGTAGGATTAATGTCTACGGTAAAGGATAAATATCTGCACAAGTTATTAGAGAATTTATTTATTAAGGATAAGGCTTTTGCGGAAGAATTCAAGAAGCATTCGGCGGCAAAGTCCATTCATCACGGATTTATGGGTGGTTTGTTACAGCATACATTAGCAGTAACGAAGATGTGTGATTTTTATGCCTCCCAGTATCCGATTTTGAATCGTGATTTATTACTGACAGCGGCAATCTGCCATGACTTGGGAAAAGTAGAAGAATTATCGGATTTCCCGGAAAATGATTACACAGATGAAGGTCAGTTGGTGGGGCATATTGTAATGTGTACGATTTTGCTGGATCAGAAAATGAAAGAAATAGAAGGATTCCCGGTGAAGCTTGGGAATGAGCTGAAGCACTGTGTATTGGCACATCATGGGGAGTTGGAATTCGGTTCTCCGAAAAAGCCGGCTTTAATTGAAGCGTTAGCATTGTCCTTTGCGGATAATACCGATGCGAAGATTCAGATATTCGTAGAAGAATTGAAGAATAAGGACGAGGGTGGAAACTGGATGGGTTACAACCGGAATTTTGAAAGTAACCTGCGGGCCACCTCAAAGCCGAATGTGTAAGTAGGAATATAAAGTAGGGAATAATACTTGGTAGTCGAATAGACAATAATGCAGAATTATGTAAACTAAGTGAAGCTAAAGAGAGAGCAGCATGAACAAGAATGAGATTTATGAAATCGAAATAGAAGATATAGGTACCGACGGAGAAGGTATCGGGCACATTGCGGAAACAAAAAGCGGTGATAATCGTGGTATTGCCGTATTTGTAAAAGATACAGTTGTTGGCGATGTGGTCCGGATTAAGATTGTGAAAGCCAAGAAAAACTACGCTTATGGACGTTTGGAGGAGATTATTACACCATCTCCATATCGTGTGGAGGCAAAGTGTGCCAAAGCAAGAAGCTGTGGAGGGTGCACCCTGATGCACATGTCCTATGAAAAGCAGTTGGAGTATAAGTGGAATAAGGTGCGCAATTGCTTGGAACGAATTGGTGGTGTAGAGGTTGTAGGAACAATTATGGAACCGATTTGCGGTATGGAGGAACCATATTATTATCGGAATAAAATGCAATTTCCGGTGGGGCTGAATAAAGACGGACAGGTGCAAATTGGATTCTATGCAGGAAGAACCCATTCCATTATTGATTTGAATCGATGCGAGATTGGGCATCCGGTAAATAATCGTATGCTACAGGAACTTCGAACCTGGTTACAGAAGTGGCAGAATCAAACCGGTGATTTTATTTATGATGAAGAACGCCATCAGGGCTTAGTGCGACATATACTTACCAGAGTAGGATTTACGACCGGTCAGGTAATGGTATGTCTGGTAATCAATGGTACAGATTTGCCATCGAATTGCAAGGAAGAATTCATTATGGCTTTACAGCGGGGAGTTGAGAAGCAGAATGCAGACGGCGGTCAAGAATTGGTATTGGAAAGCGTTAGCATCAACGTCAATCGAGAGAAGACCAATCGAATTCTTGGAGATACCTGTAAGACCTTATGGGGCAATCCATACATTACGGATTATATTGGGGAGATACAATTCCGTATTTCACCGCTATCCTTCTATCAGGTAAATCCGGTACAGACAAAGGTATTATATGATAAAGCTGTGGAATATGCAGACTTATCCGGTGAAGAAATTGTCTGGGATATGTATTGTGGAATCGGAACCATTTCTCTGTGTCTGGCGCAGAAAGCTAAGAAAGTCTATGGGGTGGAAATCGTTCCCCAAGCCATCGAAGATGCTAAGAAAAATGCAGAAATCAATGGTGTTACGAATACGGAATTCTTCTGTGGAAAAGCAGAAGTTGTGGTGCCGGAATTCTATCAAAAGGGAGAATATCAAGGTAAACATCCGGATGTAATAGTGGTAGATCCGCCAAGAAAGGGTTGCGACGAAGTCTTGTTGCAGACAATTGTAGAAATGGCACCAAAGCGGTTAGTGTATGTTAGCTGTGACCCAGCAACCTTGGCACGGGATGTGAAGCGATTGGGGGAAATGGGCTATGGCTTGGTGAAGGTTGGAGTTGTGGACCAGTTTTGTCATAGTGGGCACGTTGAGACGGTAGTTCTCTTGTCCCAACAAAAGCCGGATGATGTGATTGAGGTTGAAATTGAATTAGATGAGCTGGATTTGACTTCGGCTGAGAGTAAGGCGACTTATAAGGAAATTCAGGAATATGTGCTGAAAGAGCACGGGTTGAAGGTGTCTAAT
>JAFTZJ010000003.1 GCA_017461045.1 Lachnospiraceae bacterium
CATTATGCACAATTCTATAAATATAATCCAAATACATGGCTGATTCAAAAATTAGCAACGAAAAAGAAATTCCCAACATAATTGTTAAGATAACAAAGCTACCTAATAACCGATTGATTTCTAAATATAAAGTTTTCACAAGATACTTTAATTTCATTTTCATCTTCCTCTGTATGTCGACAATGAACTTCCCCGAAATGTATTCCATGTTGTAACTATAGTCATGAAAACAACAATTACTACGCTCATAAAAAAGGATTTCAATATTGGTATAATAATTCCAGGCAACCATATTTCATAGTTTAAGTAATATACAAATGCTATTATTCCATATAATGTCATCGAAATCACTAGTGCCATAAATAACAATTTCATCAGTTGCTCTATAATATATAGGTATAGTTTTATTTTGCTATAACCATATATCCGTCGAACTGCAAGTTCATACCGGCGTTGAAACAACCAAAATTGTATCACTATCACAGAAACAAATATCGAAAAAAAACAAATCAAATATGATAATTTAACATAGCTTTCTTGATACTGTCCACCATTAAAATCCGTCGAATATCTGAACAAACCGCCCACCGAAAACCCTGCGTCTTCCAATTGTTTCTCTATTTTAGCATATTCATCCTGTACTCCTGCAGTATCACTATTTAACGTATACGTTTGTGTATATGTATTTCCAGCCTGCCAAAAGTCTCTCTCTGTCTGCTCTCCTAAGCATTCCGCAAATAATATAACTGAATAATTCGTCACTGTCGTTTTTTTACCTGAGCAATATCCTATTACACGATATTTTTCACCACAAATTGAAATATACTCTTCTCCACCAGTCAAAAAAGTATTTTTTCTTAACTCACTGCCAAGGATAACAATTGGTTCACCCAGTTTTAATTCTTCAACTGTCGGGTACCTTCCACTGATTAGATTGTATTTTAATGGCTCGCTCTGATTAACAACAACTCGACACAAGTGTTCTGTATACTTACTATTCACATACAAGCTTACATCCTCCGCTATGATAGTCATGTCAATTCGTCTTAGAATATTAGACAATTCTTCATATGTTTCTTCACTTTCTGTCTGAACCGAAAACCCATATTGGTACTTATATGCAACTCTTATTCTATCATTATCTTCCAT
The DNA here is from genome assembly GCA_017461045.1 of Lachnospiraceae bacterium. GTDB lineage: Bacteria > Bacillota > Clostridia > Lachnospirales > Lachnospiraceae > CAG-632. The sequence goes on from JAFTZJ010000003.1 coordinate 1,150, forward strand.
ATGACTTAACTGTCGCATGAAATCTGCATAAAACAAACTTAACAAAGCCACACTAATTCCAATTAGTATACCAATTGCTGATGCCTTATACCGAAATATTACCATCACGATTCCCCCAACCTTTAAATTCACATTTAAAATACATTAGCTATTCATTAATAAAATAGTATCCTTTTCCAAAAAACTATTCAACATTTTTGCAGAAACAGGCAAAATATTGCAAAATTTGCAACTTTCAACGAGGACTTTCTTGCTTAGTAATAAAAAATCAGGATAATTCCTTTTCAGAAATCATCCTGATTATCTTCATTATAATAATATCAAAGGGTATCCGGGATTAACCTAACTTGTTACCGCAATTACCACAGAACTTATTACCATTGGTTGGGGTACCGCATTCCGGACAGAATTTCGGAATCGGACCACCGCCTGCCGGCTGCTGATTCTGCATATTGTTCTGATTCATATTCTGGTTGCCCTGATACATATTGTTCTGATTCATATTCATATTATTCATGCTGTTCATCATCTGCTGTCCCATCATCATGCCCATCTGTGCGCCCATCATGGTATTCATCATATCAGAACCACGGCCACCATTGCCGCCTCTGCCCATATCACTGGTCATAGCATCTACCATGCTAATCTGCTGGAAGCGTCCCATATCACCAACCATAGAATGCTCTGCTGCCTGATCAGCACGTTTTGTAATATTCTCAGGATATGAGAATTCATCGATACGGAAGCTTACAACCGACAAACCAATCTTTACAAACTCCATATCCAAATCTGACTTAACGCCATCCTGAATTTCAATCATATTCGCCTGAAGATTGAAAATATCCTTTCCTACCTTCGTAATCCAGCGCATAATCATACCGGAAATCATGGACTGCATTAATTCACGTACTTCATTAATGGAATACTGATTCTTTACGCCGGCAATTTTCTCGATAAATACCAAATAATCGCCAACCTTTACATCAAAGCTACCATTAGCACGAATTGGAAGTCCTCCCGGCAAGCCCGGTGCCTGCACACGAATCGGCTTTGCGGTTCCCCATTTTACATTGAACTGCTTGGTATTAATAAATAATACTTCTGCACGCATTCCACTGTTAAAGCCGAACTTAAAGCCCTTCAATGTAGAAAGAAATGGTACAATCTGTGTTTCGATATCGTAACTTCCTTCATCCTTGAAGATACCTTCCACCTTACCATTGAACATGAAGATTGCATCCTGACCCTGACGGATAATCAGCTTAGAACCCTTCTTGATTTCATCATTCTTCCACTTCCAGAACAAGACGTCATCGCGATACTCTTCCCATTCAACTACATTTGAAAATTGATTTTAAAACAAACCCATTGTCTATCCTCCTACTGTTACCTCATTAAGCACAAACTTTACTGAATACCCATCTGTGCCTTTAATGCTGCCAACTCATCATCTACTGCTGCAGTTGGAGCCGAGTCATATTTTGCTGCTAAATCATCAATAGCATCTACCTCTGCGCTGCTATTCAATTCTGCCATTGCATTTGCCTTATCTAACATTGCATTTGCCTTTGCTTCCATACGATCAAATGCTGACATAGAAGCCTGTGCACCACCGATAGAGCTTCCCATTTCGTTGATACGCTCTTGAGCCTTTGCAACACGAACCTTTGCTTTAATCTCATCTCTTCTGGAATTCAATTCTGCAATATCCTTAACCAACTTGTCATGCATCTGACGCATCTTCATAGAGTTTGCAGCAGCAAGATCATATGCCTGCTGTAAACTAGCCTGCTTTCCTGCCATCTCAGCTTTCTTAGCAAGGAATGTCTTAGCATCTGCGTCATTACCTGCCAAAACTGCCTTTTCTGCATAAGACTGCATCTTAGCAATCTCTGCTGTACACTCATCTAATTCTCTCTTTGCTCTCTGCTCATCTGCCATGATTGCTGCGGTTTCAGCCTTAACCTTACCTAAATCGCTCTCTAAATCACGCATGCATTGATCAATCATCTTCTCCGGATCTTCTGCCTTATCCAATAAAGCATTGATATTAGATGCCATAATGTCCTTAAATCTCTTCAAAATTCCCATGTTTGAAAACCCTCCTTGAATAAAATGTACTTATTTCTTTCGTTGCATTGCTTTGCTCGCACTCCGCAACACATCATGTAATAAGAATTATACAACAAACAACCTTTATTCGCAAGGCATTGCACAGTCCGATACCCTTAACATTTTATTACGATTCGTAAAGATTTGATAAAAAATGCCTATTCTTACTGCAATTATGCCAAAAAACGACCTTATTAACCGGGGTCTGATACCCTTCAATCTTTTCATACAACAATCGCCTAATTTTACAACATATGACATTTTTTTGATATCATATTTTAAGAACTCGTGTTATTATTCTAGTGTAAATAAAAGGTTTCTCCAGAGATGGATTCAGAATCTGTTTTGACTCCCATCTCGCAGACGATGAATTCATATTGTTTTCTCTGTTGAAACCCTCCCTCATTTACATACTTTAACTCCCAAAAAGCAAGGACAGTACTCTCCCCCCCTCTTGAGTTCCTGTCCTTGTTACATTTTAAATATTCATTTGTAAATCAATCATTATCAGAGGTCTTCCCAAGCTTCCAAGAATTCACGAAAATCCGTTCTTGCAGCCTCTATTTTCGTCGGTTCCTGGGTATTCAACGCTGCTTCAAACTTGCGTAATGCATGCTCAATCACAAGCCGGTCATTTCCCAAATGCTCTTCATACAATCGCTCACCACGTAACAACAAAAGCTTATTTTCTTCCTGCTCTCTTGGTGGAATTTTCAAATAGGCCAATTCTTCCATACGGGCCGCGATTTCTTCATCGGTCATATCCACCTGCTGCCCCTTCAAAATCTGTTTAATAATTCTTCCTGTAGAATTGATTTTCACCTGCACCTCTAAAATAGAATTCACGTCATAGGTGTAAGTTACATCAATACTTTCCTGACCCTTCGGTGCTTTTGGAATATCTACATTTAGTTCACCCAACAACAGATTGTTAGATGCAAAACGGCTTTCTCCCTGCAATACATTTACACATACCACACTTTGATTGTCCCGTATGGTATAAAGCGTCTCTGTACGACTGGCCGGAATCACCGTATTCCGTTCAATAATCGGACAAAAATGTCCACTTTCATATCCGCCGTTTTCACGTTCTACGGATACCTCCGTTCCCAGTGTAAACGGACATACATCCGTCAAAATCACTTCACGAATGGAATCCTTACGCTCTTTCATCGCACCTTGTACGGCTGCACCCAGTGCAATGGCTTCATCCGGATTTACAGTTGTATCCGGCAGAGTACGGAACAATTTACCTACAAAGCGCCGAACTACGGATAGCTTCGTAGCACCCCCTACTAATACAACCTTATCTATTTCTGACAAGCGAAGCCGGGAGTCCGTCAAACTCTTCTTAACCGGAATTCGAATGCGCTCTAATAAGTCTTCACATTTCTTTTCATAATCAGTTAATTCCACTTCCATTTCATAGACTTCATCATCAATGGTACAGCTCATGGTTGATACCCGTCCGTCCTCAAAGCCCATTTTGCACAAATCAGCCTGCTTATGAATATATCGTGCAGTTTTAACGTCTAATTTGTCCTTCTGGAATTGGTCGAACTTCTCATAGAACATATCTTCCAAAACATTGGTAAAATCTTCACCGCCAAGGAAGTTATCACCGGCTACTGCCCGCACTTCCAAAATCGGTCCGGACAATTCCAAAATGGATACATCAAAGGTTCCGCCGCCCAGGTCAAATACCAGAAACTTAGCATCTCCTTCACATTCATACAAACCATATGCAATTGCAGCCGCTGTAGGTTCACTGATAATTCGTTCTACCTTCAATCCGGCTAATTCGCCGGCACGTTTGGTAGCCTTTCTTCGTGCATCATTAAAGTATGCCGGTACACTAATTACCGCCTCCGTTACCGGTTCTCCCAAATACACCTCTGCATCTTCCTTTAAGGAACGCAACACAAAGGAAGACAATTCCTCAGATGTAAAGAATTGGTCACCCAAACGGTATTTCTTATCTGTACCCATGGTTCTTTTGAACACACTGGCTGCAGTATTCGGGTATAACAGCATACGTTCTCTAGCTGTTTCTCCTACATAAATCTGTTCACCATCCACACTTACAATGGACGGAGTCAATTTTTTTCCCAGACGGTTCGGGATAATCTTCGGTCCCTCATCCGTGTAATAGGATACCAAACTATTGGTGGTTCCCAAGTCAATTCCTATTATCATGTCTGTCGCCTTTCTAAATATCTCTTAATCTAGTTATCCTACTGTTTGTTTTTCAATACTCTTAGAAGTAGTGCAATTTCTCTGTCCGCCGGAAATACTTGTCGCGCCTGTTCATAGTATCGGATGGCTCCGGCAATATCCCCCTTTGCTTCTGCTATAAAGCCCCGGGCAATTAATACCTCGTAACATTCCTTAAACGAACAATGCTTACAGCGCGGAATTCGACCCACCTGGTCCAAATACTGTAATGCCCTTGCTTCATCACCCATACAGAAATACAGTTCTGCAAAATGCTCCAATCGCATCGCAGCATACGGACGGAAGGATAAATAATACGCCTCTGATTCCGGATCCTCTGTTTCTAACTTTTTGTATTCTTCCGGAATTTGTTTTTCCTTTAATTCCGATTGCATGGCTTTCTGTGCCATGATTCTTGCCTTATCCTTATGCCCTAATAAATAATACAGTCTTGCCAGACTTCTTCCGCAAGAATCAAAGGTAAGGTTGTTTCGTTCTGCAATCTGAATCACCTGTTCATAGTATTTCACAGCCTGCTTCAAATCCCGCGTCCAGAAATAATAATTACCCATTTCTTCCAGAACTTCAATCCGGTTCTTCCATGTATATCCCAGTCCTTCTTTACCTTTTCGGGTATTATCAAGCCAGCTCTTATATACACTTAATGCTTCCCGATAATTTCCTTCCAGTAAATAAGTTTTAGATATTTTGAAATAATAGTCATGTCGAGACAAGCGGTCATCTTCGATTGCCTCCTCATAAAGCTTTCTTGCTGCTTCAAAGTTACCGATGCATTCATACAACTCACCTAAACACCGATACCAAGAGTTAGAAATCTTGTATTTTCGTTTTGCTTCGAACAACACTTCAATTCCCTGCTCCGGTTCTCCCAGTGCTTCGTAACACTTTGCCATGTTCGTAAACGGAAGCATTGACTTTTCATCATCCATCAATTCAATTGCTTTTCGGAAGCATTCAATTGCTTCCTGATATTTGCCTTGTACCCGATATACATAGCCTATATTGTTATATGCAAACAGATTATTCGGTTCCAGCTCTAATGCTTTATTATAATCAGCCAGTGCAAGATTCATATTATAATTGTCCATGTATAGCAAACCACGTTCAATATAGTAATACGCATCCGGCACAATTTCCACTTGTGCATTAACGGCCTTTAATGCGGCTCCATAGGCACTTCGCAATTCATAATCATCAAATCGCTGACTATAGATTTTCATGATTTCATGATTTGCTAATGCATGCCTTGGTTCTACTTCCAAGGTTTTGCGGAAGGCTTCTATGGCTTCATCGTTTTTACCCATTTTTTCCAGACAAATGGCACGACCATACAAAAATTCTCCATTGTATGGCATTTCCCTTACCAGAAAATCATATTCCTCCATTGCCTTTATAAAATTATTCCGTTTGCGCAGTATATCTGCCTTTATCCAATGCAACCGATAATTGGTATTTCCGGATTGAATTCCCTGATCAATCAGCTCCAACGCACGATCCTCGTCTTTCATATCCACGAAAAAGAGAATCAGTTCCACATCTAATTCCTGTATATCTACCTTATCTTCCGGAATTCCATCCTTACGCATATCCTGATTCAGCAATTCTTCCTCAGTCATGGAACTCTCATCCGGTTGCTCTGCTTCGATTTTCTCTTCCCTTGTTGCCAGTATCTGCTTTTTCAATTCCCGACATAAATACAATCCCTTCTGTCGTTCCTCAATGGATTGTGCCAGATTCCGCAAGACACGGATTTCATAGAAATCCAGCATTTCATGCTCAACACCCTGTTCCTTCGCCGCCTCTAACACTTTTTTTGCATCTCCATATTGGCGATAAATACAGAACACTTTCACCGCCAGCAAATACGGTTTATAATACTTCGGATAAATGTGAATTGCATTATAATAATCATTAACTACATTTTGTCCGTCCTGTAATTCAAAATAGGCATCCTGGCGACGAAGATATGCCGGAAAATACCCCGGTTCTTCTTCAATAATCTGACTGCAGACATCTATACATTTTTTATATTCCTTCATTTTGTAATAAAGCAATGCCAACCGATCCATAAAGGAATATCGTATACTGCTATCCTTTTCCAGTGAAATTCCCTTTAACAGGTATTCTTCTGCTAAATCATTCTGCTTCAGATGCTGATAGGTCACACCAATGGCGCACTTAATAAAGCCCTCTCGCGCCTGACGTTTCTTATATTTCTCGCTACCGTCATCTACCAGTCGCAAACGACTTTCATTCCATTCATGCAGATACTCGATAGCCTTTTCGTACTGTTCAAGACCAAGATAACAACGGCTCTTCATATTTACATAATCATAGTACTCTGCATCTTCCGGCACCAATTCTAACCGGCTTAATTCTTGTAAGGTTTCTTCAAACATTTCATTCTGGAACATACACCAGCACAGTTCTATTACATGTTTCTTTTCTTCCGGCTCCTGCTCCATTTGTTTGCGAAAATGCTCAATTAACGGTATGTTCACCTCTCGCATTAAGTCTAGTAAGGATTCATCTCGTCCGTTAATTTCCAGAAGGTCCATGATGATTTCTTTTGCTTCCAGATTCTTTCCGACTTTCATGTAGTATTGGGCAATGCCAATACGTGCTGTATAATGCTCCGGCAAATTATCCATTACTCGCTGCCAGCAGTTATAAGCAGCTTCCCATTGCTCTGCTTCCCAATAAGCACGACCGGACCAATATCCTACATATGCATCTTCCGGGTACTTTTCAAGCAATTGCTCGCATAATGCCAACGCCTGCTCTGCCTGTTTTTCATGCATGAACAACCGAACCCGTTCAACATCCTCATATGGATGATACACTTCATAGGCTTTCAAATCATCCAACTGCTGCCTCTGATTATCGATTTCTTTCCGGTCAATCTGTGCCTTTATTTTCAAATATGCAGAAATATATGTATCCAACTGAATTTCCGATTCGTCCAATCCGGTTATTTCAAATAATTCATACGTCAGGAAATTCTGATTTTCAATTTGATACTGCACATAATCCAAAAAATCCCGCGGAAACATTTCACACAATTCCTGCTTATCTGCAATAATATTAAATTCTTTATCAATGGCTTTCCAAATGGTCTGGTCAATATAAACATGACTCATCAAAAACACCAGAAAACGCTCCCGTACCTCCAGTGCCGTATCCAATGCTACACAAACCGGATCATCAAATAACTTCTCCCATAATTCCGGATTGTTTCGGGTATCTATATACCAATATATATCATTGACTTTATCCAACCATACATCAATTTCATCCTTTGGCTGCTGTTCTCCCTCAGATGTCTCTTCCGGCTGTTTTGCCAAAGCCAGCGCATGTTCATATGCTTCCCGCAGACGCTTAAAGCCCTCCGGATCATCCTCCGGATTCACTTCCCGTAACAGTTCATGATAACGGTTCTTTAATACTGTTTCTTCTTTGGTTGGCTCGATTCCAAGCACCTTCCAAATCAGTTGTTGCTCCATAGTCTACTCCCTTTCTGATTTCCAGTGTATATCACTGCTTGTAAGCATAGCACATTTTTACAGTTCTGTCGAACGCTCGAAACAGATTTCCGCAAAAAAATACCCCCTCCTCATGTTACATCTTTCAGGAAGAAGGAGGATAACCCTATGAAAGCAACCAAAACATTATTCTTAATCACATCTTGTCTGTGCATTCTTTATTCCTGTTATTCCTCAGTTTCACAAATAAGCTTCCGAAAGACACCCGTGGATTTTCAATACCCACCCGTAGGTTCCGTACCAACCATTGCTGTTGCCGGCAGTATTGACTTTTCGCCTAATTATCCCATTCATTTTATAGGGGATTCCCGTACTGTAGGTATGCAACAAGCATTAACTTATGGTGGTCAGGATTTAACGAATCACCGTTTTACTGCCAGAGTAGGAAAGGGGTATTCCTGGCTTGTAACCCAAAGCCAATTACAAGAGCTTCCACCTTCCATTTTAATCATCAATCTGGGTGTCAATGATTTGGGAAACCTCAAAAATTACCAGGCACTCTATGAAACTTATGCCCAAACCTACTGGAAAAATTGTTCCATTTACATAGTTTCCGTAAACCCTTGCAGGCATCCTTGCACCAGTGTTTCAAACGGACAAATCGAAGCCTTTAATACCTCCATGCAGCAATGGATTAATACCTATAACGCAGAAAATGTCTCCGCTTCCGCCGAGACATTTCCCATTCATTATATTGATACCTATCATATGTTATTAACCGAAGGCTATTCCAGCTCCGACGGTCTTCATTACTCTGCTACTACTTACGAAAAAATCTATAATTACATTCTGAATTCCATTCAGGAATCCATCGGGGATGGAACCGGTACCTATACTTATAAGGTTTCCTCCTGAGGGAATTTCATATCCCAGGTTCTCCGTACGGTATCTAACACCCGCATTAAGAACAGCGTATCTGTGTGGGTTACCTGCGGGCACTCTAATTTCTTAGCCTGAATGGCATGTATGCAGGCTTCCACTTCGTATTCCAGTCCGCTGATTTGCTCCGAACGCTCCACGGTCTCTACCAGATTCCGGTCCGAATCATACACCTGATATCGAGAGTAATTGTTAATATCCTCCACCAGAATATATCCGTCAGTTCCGTAAATCACACCCTGCTTATCTGTATTCGAAAGCATGGTGGCATATAAGCTTGCCATGGCGCCATTCATATAAACCAGATTTACCACTTCTTGGGCATCCACACCGGAATTCATCCGTACCATAGAAGTCGAAATATTATCAATCTCTTTTCCCAAAATCTGTAATGCAAAAGTGATTGGATATACACCAATATCCAGTAACGCACCGCCACCCATATCCAGACGATTGACTCTGCTTTTCTCCTTCAAGTCATATCCGATATTCGCTGTCACCGAAGTTACTTCTCCGATTCTTCCTTGCTCCAAATCCTTTTTCAGCCGTTCCATCAGTGGCATAAACCGTACCCACATTGCCTCACACAAGAACACCTGATGCATTTCTGCCAAATCAATTAGTGCCTGGGCCTGCCGTTCATTCAAGGTAAAAGGCTTTTCCAGCAATACCGGCTTCCCATGTTGAATGCAGGCTCTTGCCTGTTCATAGTGTAAATGATTCGGCGTAGCAATGTAAATCAACTGCACCTCCGAATCCTCCAACAGTGCTTCATAATTCCCATAATACTTGGTTGCATTATATTTTTCAGCAAAGGCTTTTGCCTTTTCCTCTTCTCTGGATGCAACTGCATATAATTCCGCCGACAGCATTTGGCAAATCGTATCCGCCATCCGTTCCGACATCACTCCAGTTCCGATAATTCCTATTTTGAACGCCATGGTATTCCTCCTATTACTTGCACCATAAATCAATCAATGCATCCTTGATTTCTGCATAATGGTCATCAATCAAACCAAAATCCATTTTCTTGTAGCTCCAAACTGCACATCCGATATTGTATTTCTCAAAGACCCGATTTACATCCTTAAACCAACGGAGAGTATCCTCAACCGGTGCCTGGTCAATAACACCAAACTCGCCACAATACAGAGATACACCGGCCTTCTTTGCTGCCAGAATCGCTTCTTCAATCATCTCAGTAATAAAATCTTCTCCCATGATTTGGGTTTTTGCCAACGTAACAACCTCACCCTGATATCCTAATTTCTTCGAATGCTCATGATAGTACTCCATGGTTTCCGGATAGTAAATGGTCTGATTCGGATCCATATTCGGTACCCAGTATGCTTTCTGATGGGTGAATAATAATGGTTCATAAAAATGGAAGGTGAAAATGATATTCTCATCCTGAGGAACATCTAATAGCTTTAATGTCTTCACACTATTCCACTGAATTCCACCATAAATAATCGGTGCGGTTGGTGCAAGCTTACGAATTTCTGTAACGGTACGCTTAATCAACTGATTCCAAGCCTGGGCATTTTCTTTTTCAACTACTTCGTTCAAAAGTTCAAACGCTACATTCTCATAACATGCAAATCGTCCTACAATCTCCTTCCAAAGAGAAACAAACCGTTGTTGCAATTCTTCGGAAGCGAATAAATTATTCTTCTCTTCGTTTCCTGCATCATTAAAATCATATCCGTATGCCTTATGCAAATCCAGAACCACATTGATTTTATTTGCTACACACCAATCCAGTACTCGTTTGATTCTCTCATAACCGGACTCTTTCTTATCACCGGCTTCTGTTTCCAGCACTTCATAATCCACCGGCATTCGGACATGGTCAAATCCCCATGCCGCAATTTGCTGTATATCCTCTTGGTTAATAAATGTATCATAGTGTGGCTCCTCATGACAGCACTGTGACAAATATCCGCCCAAATTAATTCCTCTGTTTAATTTCATACGTGTAACCTCCTATACAGTTTTATCATCCTATGCAAATATGAGTTTATCCGATTTCTTCCTGGTCTGATATCAGTTTTTATTCATTTATATCAGATTTTTGACATTAAGCATGGGCACCTGCGTGAAGCTGGTAATACTTACCCTTTGCTTCCAACAGTTCTTCGTGATTACCACGTTCAATAATTCTTCCTTGCTCCAATACCATAATGCAATCACTATTCTGAATTGTAGACAACCGATGCGCGATTACAAAGGTGGTTCTTCCCTTCATCAGCTTATCCATACCATCCTGTACCAAGCGCTCCGTACGGGTATCAATGGAGCTGGTTGCTTCATCCAAAATCAGTACTGGAGGATCGGCAATAGCTGCTCTGGCAATAGCCAACAATTGTCGTTGGCCTTGGCTTAAGTTGGCGCCATCCCCCGTCAATATTGTATCATATCCCTGTGGCAAACGCCGGATAAAGCCATCTGCATTTGCCAGCTTAGCTGCTGCAATTACCTCTTCATCTGTTGCATCCAATCGTCCGTATCGGATATTCTCTCTTACGGACATCGTAAACAAATGCGTATCCTGCAATACAATTCCCAAAGAACGACGCAAGTCCGCTTTTTTAATTTTATTTACATTGATACCATCATAACGAATCTTACCATCCTGAATATCATAGAATCGGTTAATCAGGTTGGTAATTGTGGTTTTTCCGGCACCGGTAGAGCCTACAAATGCAATCTTTTGTCCCGGCTGTGCAAACAGACTTACATTATGCAGTACCATTTTTTCATCACTATATCCAAAATCAACCTCATCAAAGACCACGTCGCCCTTTAATTCTACATAGGTTGTTTCTTCGCCATTCTGATGCTTATGTTCCCATGCCCACAAACCGGTTCGTTCTTTACATGGTACTAATTTACCATTTTCCCGTTTGGCATTTACTAAGGTTACATAGCCTTCATCTGCTTCCGGCTCTTCATCTAACAGATTGAAAATTCGCTCTGCACCTGCCAGCGCCATAATAATGGAATTCATCTGCATACTAATCTGGTTGATTGGCATATTAAAGCTCTTATTGAAATTCAGGAAGCTTGCCAATCCTCCCAATGTAAAACTGCCAAAGCCAAACAGTTCCCCTGCGATTGCAAGCAAACCACCTACAATTGCACACAATACATAACTAATATTACCGATTTGTGCATTCACAGGCCCCATAGAATTCGCATATTGGTTTGCCCGGTACGCACTGTCAAATAACTGATCATTTCTCCGATTGAATTCCTGCATATTGGCATCTTCATGGCAGAAGACCTTTACAACCTTCTGACCTTCCATCATTTCTTCAATATATCCATTTAGGCTACCAATATCTTTCTGCTGTGCAACAAAATACTTGGATGAATTCTTTCCGATAATTCCGGAAAAGAACAACATTACACCTACCATAACGAAGGTTAATATCGTTAACGGCACATTCAAAATCAGCATACATACTGTTGTACTAATGACTGTAATGATGCTGGAAAACAACTGCGGTATTGCCTGACTTATCATCTGACGCAAAGTATCCGTATCATTGGTATACATAGACATAATATCCCCGTGGGCTTTTGTGTCAAAATACTTAATCGGAAGCTGTTCCATCTTACGGAACATTTCATCCCGAAACACCTTTAACATACCTTGGGTTACATTTACCATAATACGATGATAGGCATAGGAAGCAATAACTCCAAGGCCGTAAAAAATAGCGACTCTTATAATCTCCCGTAACAACGGCTCATAATCCGGTTGTTGGCTTTCCATTAACGGCAAGATAAAATCATCAATCAGCACCTGCATAAACATAGTTCCCTGTACACTTGCCAGTGCATTAATAATGATACAAATTGCCACAATTACCATAGCAACTCCGTAATGCTTCATTAGAAGACCCAGCAATCGTTTCAGAAGCTTCCCGGCATTTTTTGGTGGTTGCATCTTCATTTTTCTTTTCATTGCCTGCCCTCCTAATTCATTTCTTCATCAAAATCACCGGCCCCATTGGTCTGTGATTCATATACTTCCCGATAAATTGCATTGCTTTCCAGCAATTCTTCATGGGTTCCGATTCCGTTTAATTCTCCTTCATGCATGACGAGAATCCGGTCCGCATTCTGCACACTGGAAATCCGTTGTGCAATGATTAATTTCGTAGTATCCGGAATTTCTTCTGCAAATGCCTTTCGAATTCTGGCATCTGTTGCAGTATCGACTGCACTGGTAGAATCATCCAGAATTAATATCTTCGGCTTCTTCAGCAAGGCTCTGGCAATACAAAGCCGTTGTCTCTGTCCACCGGAGACATTAGCTCCGCCCTGCTCAATGTAAGTGTCATAGCCTTCCGGCATTTTTTCAATGAATTCATCTGCACAAGCCAGACGACATGCACGTTTGCACTCTTCTTCTGAGGCATTTTCATCTCCCCAACGCAGATTTTCATAAATGGTTCCGCTAAACAGGGTATTCTTCTGCAAGACTACGGAAACCTGATTTCGAAGACTCTCAATATCGTATTGCTTTACATTTTCTCCGCCAACCAGAACTTCCCCCTCCGTTACATCATATAAACGGCTAATTAAGTTTACCAAGCTGGTTTTGGCACTACCAGTTCCTCCGATAATACCGATAGTCTCTCCGGAACGGATAGACAAATCCACATCCTTCAATACAAAGTCTTCCGCATCCTTCCTATACCGGAACTTAACATTCTTAAATTCAATACTTCCGTCTGCTACTTCATAAATCGGATTCTCCGGATTCTGAATATCACTTACTTCTTTCAAAACCTCCCGAATACGCTTCACACTTGCAACACTAATGCCAAGCATTACAAATACCATAGAAAGCATCATCAGGTTCATTAAGATATTCATGCAGTATGCCATCAAGCTCATTAAATCGCCGGGAGTCATGCCATCCACAGCTACGAGATGGGCGCCCTTCCAGCTAATTAACAGAATACAGGTATATACAGTTATCATCATTGCAGGCATATGAAACGCTAATATACTTTCTGCTTTTACAAACATCTTATATAAATTATCGCTTGCCTTTTCGAATTTCTTCGTTTCATATTCTTCTCTAACATAGGCTTTCACAACCCGAATTGCCGATACATTTTCTTGGATACTGGCATTCAAATCATCATACTTCTGAAATACTGCCTGAAAATATCTGGTTACAATTAATAACAGAACCATGACTACAACACCTAAAATTAGAACAGCAATCAGATAAATCTTTGCTAATTCTGCATTAATCATAAATGCGGAAACCATTGCAAAAATCAGACTGGCCGGTGCACGCATTCCCATACGCAATACCATCATATAGGCATTCTGGATATTGGTTACATCTGTAGTCAAACGGGTTATCAAACCGGCAGTACTAAATTTATCAATATTCCCAAAGGAATAAGTCTGAATACGCTCAAACATTTTCTTTCGCAGCATTTTTGCAAAACTGGCGGAAGCGTAAGCTCCAAACTTCGCACCGAACAATCCGCTAATCAAACCAACCACTGCAATGATTACCATTAAAATACCTACTTTTAATATGTGTTCCATATTTCCACCCGGCACATTCACACCATGGTCAATAATCGATGCCATTAACCGTGGTGTAATGGTTTCCATTAATACCTCTATCAGCATGAATATAGGTGTTGCAATGGACGCCAAAACACATAATGTAATTAGTTTCTTTGATGTCTTCTCCATGTTTTTCCTCCTACCGCGCCTTATTCGCTTTCATACATTCTCCCTTATCTCCGCTAAGCTCGAATATGTTCCCACTCATTTTGTTGATAAGTACATGAAACTGTTGAATCTCTTCCGGACTCAAATTGCTTTTCAGCTGTCGTTCCATTTGTTCTACTTTTCGGGTAATTCTTGCATTTAATACTCTTCCCTGTTCCGTCAGTTCCAGTTTCTTTAATCTGGCATCCCACGCCACACCGGAACGGAGAATCAACCCATTCTTCTCCATACTTTGCAAGGTTTGTGTAACTGTGGAACGTCCCAAAAAGAAGGTTTCCTCGATATCCTTTTGGAAAACATCCCGTTTCTCACTTTCCACAAACAGAAAATGTAAAATTCGACTCTGTGCCCCGCTTATCCCCTCAGATTCTGCCGCCTGATGCAAATAATGCTTTACCTGATTCGACAGTATAATTACTTCTTTTCCTAAACATTCATTCAAAACAATACCTCTCATCCATTCCTTAAACACAAAAGTTCGTATACGAATGATTCGTATACGAACTTTATATTATCATATCAAATAAGAAAGTCAATACATGTGACTTATTTTGTTCCGGTACTTCCAAAACCTCCCCGGTCTGCTCCGGTTAATTCTTCCACTTCTTCAAATACAATCTGCGGCTGATGCTTCTCAATCCGGAACTGACAAATCCGATCATTTACCTCAATTACCGTATCCCGCATTGCCAACGCCGGGAATCGATACCAATCGTTAGGACCACAGTAGGTCTCGTCAATAATTCCCATAGAATTTGCCTGTAACACACCAAAGTTCTTAAAGGTACTGCTACGGGGTACAATATGTGCTTCATAACCGGCAGGCAACTGAATTGCCACACCCAGGTGGATTAATTTGAATTCTCCTGCTTTCATTTCTACTCGCTCTGCTGCCCGCAAATCAATCCAATCAGACTTTCCGTCAATGTATTCCAATCGACTGATTTCATCATTTAAGTATTTAATCTTCAATGTAACCTGTTCCATTTATGTTCCACATCCTCTTTCGTTATTTTATAGATATTATGGTATCACAGAGTCCATTATTCGTCTAGAACTTTTCATATACTGTCCATTTTTTAATTTACTTTTTTATCTCTTCGGGTTACAATAAAATCAGTTGGTATTTGCACCCATTCGTGTAACAAGGAGGTTATTAAAAATAAAGTATGATTACTATAAGCACCTGTATGATTGTTAAAAATGAAGAGCGCGTACTGGCCCGTTGTCTGGATTGTGTAAAGGAATTCTCCGATGAGATTATTATTGTTGATACCGGTTCTACGGACCGGACCAAAGAAATCGCAGCCCAGTATACGGACCATATCTATGATTTCCCATGGATTAATGATTTCGCAGCTGCCAGGAATTTTTCTTTCACGAAGGCCACGAAAGAATACATCTATGTAGCAGATGCTGATGAAATCATTGATGCTGAAAACATCCAGAAAATCAAGGATTTGAAATCCATTATTCTACCGGAAATTGACATTGTTCAGATGTATTACACCAATCAATTGGAATTCGGAACCACGTATAACTATGATCAGGAATATCGTCCAAAGCTCATTAAGCGGTTACGGGAATTCTATTGGCAGGACCCTTTACATGAAACCCTGCGGCTGCATCCGGTTATTTTCGACAGTGACATTGCAATTATTCATAAGCCACATGAAAAACACAGCGAACGGGATTTTGCTAATTTACAGAAGTTGATTCAAGACGGAATCCCTCTATCTTCTAAGTTGAATACCATGTATGCACGGGAATTATTTATCTCCGGAACGGACGATGATTTCCGGACTGCCAAAGACTATTTTCAGACACTGGCAACCCACGTATTAGAAGAAGATGAATTAAAGGCGGTGCAATGCGTTCTAGTCAAATGTGGGGTAATTGAATCTAATCTCCATCTTATTCTCGGTGCCGCATTAAAGAATGTTGCCGACGGCAACGGAAGCTCTGAGGTCTGCACCTGCCTTGGTAATTATTATGAATCCTGCGGTGAATATCAAGAAGCCATTCTTTGGTATTACAACGCCGTATACGAAACCCAAAGTGAATTAAGCCTTCGATATGGTCAGGAATTGCCACTGGACGGACTTATTCGTTGCTATGAAGCATTAGGCGATTACGAACAGGTTGCCTATTATCAGGAACAGAAAAAGGCTGGGAATTAAATTTCCCAGCCCCATGTATTTTCACCCTTTGTATCTGCTCCGGTACCCTTGAAGGTCATTTCCGGATTCTTAACAATTACCTTTGTATCTGCTGCTACTGATTCTGTAATAAATGCATTACCGCCAATCACCGTTCCTCTTCCAATCACCGTATCTCCACCCAATATCGTAGAGCCGGAATAAATGGTCACGTGATCCTCAATGGTCGGATGACGTTTTACCCCTGCCAGCTGCTGTCCCATACGGGTAGATAACGCACCTAAGGTAACACCCTGATATAATTTCACATGATTTCCAATAGTTGTGGTTTCACCAATTACTACACCGGTACCATGGTCAATGAAGAAATATTCTCCTATATCTGCGCCGGAGTTAATATCAATTCCGGTCCGGCTATGTGCATATTCAGTCATAATTCTTGGAATATGGGGCACCTGCTTCAGGTATAATTCATGCGCAATTCGATATACATAAATTGCAAATAATCCCGGGTAAGAAATAATAATATCTTCCTTACTTTGTGCTGCCGGGTCTCCATCAAAACCTGCCTGCACATCTTTTAACAGCATTTGCTGTACATATGGCAACCGACTGATAAAATACTGACTAATTTCCTCCGCTTGCTGTGTTGCAGCTTCTTCGCTCAACTCGGCATCGTTATAAATCAAAGCCAGTACAATCTGTTGCTTCAAGGTCTGATAAATCTTATTTAAATGAGAGCCAACAAAATAATCTCCCATATATACAGATAAATCTTCATCACCAAAATATCCCGGGAACATAACACGTCGAAGCTCTTTTAACATCAGAATGATTGTATTCCGACTTGGAAGGCGCCGCCCTTCTTTTCCCATTAACACATCATTTGTTTCATAATTTTTTGTAATTTCTGCAACCGTCTGCTGAATCTGCTCCATCATTATCGGCTTCATTTCCATGGTGCTCCTACCCTCTTTTCTATTATCTTATTCTGCCTTTTCAAATAATTACTGCATTTACGCCTAATATACAATAAAACCCAAAGGTTTGTCTACAACCTTTGGGTTATTCTACATTTACTTATTGAGCTTCTCCAATCCGCTTTTCAATAAAGTCGACCACTTCGTTTCTGTCAATTCCTAATGCCATGGCAAACTCACAATACAGATTATCTTCTGCGGTTTTCATATATCTGGCATCCGTTGCCGTTACCTTTTGTCCTCGTTCTACCCGCTCCTGCTTCCGCAAATACAGAGTCTTAATCACCTTTAACCACTCTACGCAGTCATGATGCTTCATGCATTCCTTAAACCGTTCTTCCCGTAGTTTGTCATTGGTTTCTCCTATCGTTTCAATCTCCGGAATATGGTCAATCAGTTCATTTACCTGCTCCTTGGTCAAAACCTTTCGCATAATGATTTTCTCATTATCAACCGGAATATATACTACGCTGGTCTTCGCAAACACAGGTTGCAAAATATAGTAAAGTCTGTTGGGATCAACATCCGGGACATCAATTGTACTGATATTCTCAACAGAACAAATACCATTATTGCCACACACAATATAATCACCGACTTCAAACATTCTAGCGCCTCCTGTCCTTTCTTCACTCTCACTATTATAATTCTAGCCAAATTCCAGCTTTCTAAACGCATCACCAAGTAATAATAGTTTAGCATTTTTGAAGAGCAAAAGGTAAGTCGAAATTTACCTAAAATTAATTTTTGTGAAAATTGTCTACGGACCGAGGTTGGTTTTGTTGAAAAATTTCTATATCAACAGTAAATAGTAAATAACTTATCGATTCCGAGCATCAATGGTGATGATGGTGTCCCATGGTCACAAGTATAACTGCAATCCCCACCAAAACACCAAGAATCGACAACCACTTTCGCTTGCAATGAAATAAGTGAGGTATCAACTCAAAACAAATAATATAAAGTAACATACCTAAAGCAACGCAAATCAAAATACCGATTACCAGTTCATTCAAAATCGGACTAATCACTGCCATTAGTACGCCACCTACAAAGGTGGACACTGCCGCCAATCCAAGAATCAGTACCTGTTTTTTTCTGCTATCCTTCTGCAGGGTGGAATACATAAGCATCCCCATGGGAATATTATGAAGACCAACACCCAATGCCATTAGGATTCCTACTCGTGCAGATTCCGTACTGATGCTATAAACAGCCATCCCCTCTACAATATTATGCAGAATAATCGCCACTGCAGATATAACACCAATATGAATTACATTTTCTTCCGTCTGTTCTTCATTGCCATGCCCATCGTCATGATCCGGAATAAATCTATCTAGAACCTTTAACGCCATAACACCTGCAAATACAGCCAATGCTGCAACTGCCAGCATCCAGCCCTGAAAGGTTTCCAACACCTCCGGCGTCAACTCTAAGACCACCAAAGAAACCATTGTTCCCAAAGCAATTGCAATGGATAACTGCTCAATTGTTTTACTTCCTTTGGCAAGTTTAACTACCACTACACCTAACAATAAAAATACTCCTAATGCAAATGTTATAACTAGTCCCATATCTTTCCTCTTTCATCCTTCGGAGCTACAACCCTTGTCTCTCCACACCAAAACATTGTCAACGCTTTCATTCTCGCAACATAAAAACGTGCGATACTCAAACAGTATCACACGTTCTGTAAGGCTTGTCAAGATGCAATTGCAATTCATTTGCAACAACTCTACTCCTGTTCTTCCTTTGTTGCAGCAATCTCTTCCTGTTTTCGTTTTGTGAATTGATTGTAAAATACCATACCAACTGCACTCAATATAAAGGTAATGGCAAATACAATAATCGCAAACATATAATTCTGACCTCCGATAGCATTACCACCAACCGTGGAGGTTACAATGGCAGGAAATTTTGCAACTGTAGTAATAATAATCCAGTTCTTTAATTCCATCTTGGTTAATCCGGCAAAATAGGTCAATGCATCCTTGGGTGTTCCCGGAATAAAGAACAGAAGGAATATAAGAACATCACGCTTTTTGCTATCTTGCAAGAATTTCAGTGAATTCATCTTCTCTACAGATATAAACACTTCCACCAGTTTTACACCAAATTTTCGCACCAACAGAAATACTAAGGTTCCTCCCAAAGCACTTCCGATCAAGCAAATAATCGTTCCCTCCACAGCACCAAAAGCATATCCTGCTGCAATCTCAAAGGGTTCTCCCGGTATAACCGCCACAAAAATCTGTAGCATAACAATTCCGATGTATGCTAATCGGCTCCATAACCAGTTATCATCTACCCATGCCCGTAATTGTTCGCTATCCGTTACAAATGCCACTAATGGCTTTCCTACCTTAATAAATACCACTACAAGTACTGCAAGGAATAACACAATAATAACACTGGATAAAATCCGTTTCCGAATCAAGCTTTTGTCTGTCTTTTCTTCTTTATTTACTTGTATATCCTGTTGTTTTTCTTCTTTCATATCCACGTCGATTTATTACTGCTCCTTTATACTCAAATCATTTAACAGCTGCATCTTCATTTCATAATAATCCGGAGTCATATCCAGATAATGCATATGCGGATATTCAAAACGCTGCTCTTCTTCCCAAATCTCCTCAGACAACTGACGCTTTACATATGCTGCTATCTCGTCCAAGCTTGGAAGTTCATATACCAATTCACCATTCTTAATAATCTGCTTCTGTAATTCTACCGCTTTACAGTTCTTAAAATATCGATTCTTCCATGGCTTTGTTGGGTCTATATAGCGAAATGGCTGACTCATGTCCACAATTTCATCTGCTTTCGCTATCATGTCAGCAATGGCACGACCTTCCTCATCAATAATACGATACACCTTCTTAAGACCAGGATTGGTAATCTTCTCCACATTTTCTGAAATCTTAATTCTTGGCACAAATTCACCCGGGGTTTCTTCTACAGCGGCAATTTTGTAAACCGCACCAAATACCGGTTCTGACTTTGCAGTAATTAGCCGTTCACCTACACCAAAGCTGTCCACACAGCCACCCTGATTCAAAATAGAAGTAATGGTAAATTCATCCAGGCTGTTGGAGATAATAATCTTACAATCCTCCAAGCCTGCCTTATCCAACATTTTTCTGGTCTTCTTAGTCAAATAAGCCAAGTCACCACTGTCAATACGAATTCCTTTTAACCGCTTGCCCATTGGCTCCAACACTTCCTTGGCAACCCGAATGGCATTCGGAATACCACTTCGCAATACATCATAGGTATCTACTAAAAGCACTGTTGCATCCGGATAAGTTTCTGCATATTTCTTAAACGCTTGAAATTCATCCCGATAGAACATAACAAAACTGTGAGCCATAGTTCCGCTGATTGGCATACCAAACATCTGACCGGATAATACGGTTGCGGTACTGTTGGCACCTCCGATATATGCTGCTCTTGCTCCGTAAATGGCAGCATCCATATTATGTGCCCGGCGAGCACCAAAGTCTGACACAGCTCTGCCATCTGCTGCATGTACAATCCGTCGGGTTTTTGTTGCAATTAAGGATTGATGATTAATCTGTAATAGAATAGCCGTCTCGATTAACTGGGCATCAATCAAAGGTGCTACCACTGTTAAACAAGGCTCATTTGGATACATAACGGTTCCTTCCGGAAACGCATAAATATCTCCTGTAAAATGAAAATTCTTCAAATACTGTAAGAACTCTTCTGCAAACAGGTTCTGACTTCTCAAGTACTCAATATCCTCATCATCAAAATGCAGATTCAATACATATTCCACGATTTGCTCTAATCCGGTAAAGATTGCAAATCCACCTGCATCTGGGTTCTTGCGGTAAAACACATCAAATGCCACCCGGATATCTTTATCCTGATCTAAGAAATAACCATTACTCATAGTCAATTCGTAAAAATCCATAACCATTGTTAAGTTTCGTTCCATGTTTTGTGTCCTTTTCATAATATTCACTCCTTTTACTATCTTTTGTTCCTATTTTACAAACTTTAAATGTATCAACTGCTCATTTTGCTTCTGTGGTTTTATCCAAAATCTATATTGATATCCTGAAAACGATATAATTCCGGACTTCGTTTTGTACCTTCCTGTACCTTCTTGGTTCCGGTAGGTTCCAGATATCGGCTGATTTTCTTTCGGAAATTCGCTTTATATAATGTTTTCCCCAGTACGGTTTCATATAGTTTTTGCAGCTCCGGCAAAGTAAATTCCTCCGGCATCAAACCAAACAGCACATTGGTATATTCTGCTTTATTTCGCAATCGGCTTAATCCCATCTGAATCACCTTCTCATGGTCAAATGCAATACCGGAATCTTCTTTTTTATATACCGATTCCTGTATCATGGAAACGCCACCAATAAACATTGGAATTTGCTTGATATGATACCGCAGAATTTCTCCATTGTCACCAACTAATTCCATTTCGGAATCATTTTGTCGAATGGTGAACCAGCAAGCATCTGCCGCATCATCGCCAGCCTGTACATTCACTGTTTTCTCGCGAATCAGTGCCATATACGCTGTTGAAATCACACGACTTCTTGGATCTCGCCCAGGTTCCCCGAAGGTAAACAGCTGTTCCATATAAATATCCTGAAGCCCCGTTTCTTCTTCTAATTCACGTCTGGCAGCCTCTTCTAAAGATTCGTCCATCTCTACAAAGCCTCCCGGCAATGCCCAACACTGAATATATGGATGATTTTTTCTGCGAATCAGCAAAATTTTAAGTGCATCTAAAGTTTCATTAACTGCAAACACTAGTATGTCAACTGTTACCGCTGGCCTCTCATAATCTCCCGGTCGATACTGTTGCAGGAATTCTTTCTCCGTCAGCCCCTGTTCATTTCTTAATTCTTCCAAATCTTCACCTCTTCACATATAAAGTAGTCTTTTAATACTTTTGTATAGACTACCACTTTTCATGCATTTTGTAAAGTAGTATTTTGATACTTTTAGTTTCAAATTAAAAATCATACCAATACCATTTTTTCTATACGAATAAGTCATTTCTTTTCTAAAACGTTCATTGTATAATTCTAGTATACTTTTGAGACTATTCAAATATGAAATATACGATAAGGAGTTTTACCATGGATGATTTTTATGCAAACCTTGGAAAAAAGGTAAAAGAATTACGAATTGCAAACGGTCTGACACAAAATGAAGTTGCAAAGGCACTGAATGTTACACCGGGGTATATCAGCAACGTAGAGAACAATCGTAGTGCAATGACACTTCGCCTGTTAATGTACTATGCAGAGCTGACCCATGTGTCTTTGGATGCTTTAATTGGTAGCATTGATTCAGAATACGAGGCGACTGCCATCGATTATGAATTAAGCGACTTAACCAGACGTATGACCGATGAGGACAAGAAAAAATTAGTAAAGACCCTTAAAATTTGGGTTCGAAGATAAGGAGACAGAAACATGAGCAAGAAAGAAGACACTATGAACGAACAGACCGCTCCTAAGACACGGTATGACCGTAAAATGGAAGCAAGAAAAAAAGCTGCCGCCAAAGACAAACGGGATACATTAATCCTAAAAACTATTTGCATTATTATTATTGGTGCAATCATTGGTACCATTGGCTACTTTAGCATTAAGAAAGTCTTAGAAGTACAAGCCGCAATTAATGATCCATATGTTGCAGTTGGCGAGCACCAATTAACCCAGTTGGAATATGACTACTATTTTAATTCTACAGTAAATAACTATATCAACAGTTATTCATACTACTTAAACTACATTGGACTGGATGTTACACAACCATTTGAAGAACAACAGTATTCAGAGGACATGACTTGGCAGGAATTTTTCGAACAAATGACCTTAGACCAAATCAAACAGGAACTGGCACTGTTAGACGATGCCAAAGCTAACAACTTTGAATACGATGCAACTGAAGAATATAATGAGTTCGTAACAACAGCCAAGACCACAGCCAGAGAAAGCCAAATGACTACCGGCAGATATTACAAATCCATCTTTGGTGATTATGCAACAGCAAATAACATCAAACCATTTATGGAAAACTCATTTATTGCAGGTGCATATCATGAAAAGTTAATAGAAGACAATACTCCTTCTGAAGATGAAGCAACCGATTATTATGAAGATCATAAGAATGATTATGATAAAGCAACCTTCTACAGTTTTATGTTTGATCCGGCAGACTATGATGCCAATGCAGACCTAAAGACAATGGCCGAAGAAATGTTAGCACGTGTAGAAGATGGCGAAGACTTTGAATCATTATGTATTGAATATGCTGCCGATGCAGACAAAGAATTGTACGAAGAAGAAGATAACGAATTCTCATTAACCGCAGATATGACTTGTTCCTATGCAAATGCAGATTACACTAGTTGGATTTGTGATGAGGCCCGCAAAAAAGGTGATACCACTTTGGTTGAAGATTCCGAATCCGGTATGTATTATGTATTAAAGTTCGTGAAGCGTACCTACGATGAAACTTGCTTAGAAACCATCTCGTCAACGCTTGCTACAAATGCAGTTACAGAATATTTAACAGGATTGACAGAAAACAATTATGATTATCAAGATATCAAGGGTGAAATCTCTTATTTGTCCGAAACCGAAAATAATGCTTCTGAGGATACTACATCGGATAGCTCTAATGCAGATTCCTTATTAGATACTTCTGTGATTGAATAGAATCCTATTCTAATTAAGACAAAAAAGAATTCCGGCAACCTATTTTAGGTGCCGGAATTCTTTTTATTATATCCTATAATTCAAATACATCAATACTCTGATCAATTTCATTTGCAATCTGCTTCAATTCATCTGCTTCCGCTGAAATATCAGCAATGATACTGCTAATCTCTGTAATAGATGCAAATGTCTCTTCTGTACTAGCTGCATTCTCTTCTGCAATAGCTGTTAAGCTCTGTACTGTATCGATTACATTCACTCTTGCTTTGTCCAAATTCTCTGTCTTCTCTGCAATACGATTAATTGCTTCTAAGGAATCTGCAATACCGCTAATTACCTTCTGGAATCGTTCATCCGTCTTCTCTACATTCACCGTCTGCTTATCCATAATGTCTTTTACTACATCCATGGTCTTAACTGCCTTTTCAGAATCCGCATTCAGATATGAAATAATCGTTTCAATCTGTTTTGCTGATTCATTGGACTGCTCTGCTAACTGTTGAATCTGTGCCGCAACTACTGCAAAACCTCTACCTTGCTCTCCGGCTCTTGCTGCCTCAATAGATGCATTCAAGGATAACAGGTTTGTTTCTGCTGCAATGGCTGTAATCAAGCCGGTTGCTTCCTTAATCTTCTGAACAGATTCATTGGTCATATTGGTCTGCTCATAAATAACTTGAATGGATTCTCTTGCCTGTTCATTGATTTCATTCAATTCATGCAAGGTTTCAAAGGCTTCCTGTCCAAGTTCTTGCATGGTTCTTGCATTCTCATGCATTTCCTGTACTTCTCTGGCTGTTTCTTCTACCATCTCTCCCATGAAGATAACATTATCTGTTGCGGTCTGGGTTTCCTCTGCCTGATTGGTAGCACCTTCTGCTACTTCCTCTACCGCTTTTTCTACCTGAGATACTGTGTTAGCAGTCTCTGTAGTCTTTTCTCCTAAATATTCTGATGCGGTATTCAACGCATGGCTTTGTTCTTTTAATACTTGAATAATTGCTGTCTGCTGTTGCTTTAACTTAGCAATTGCTCTGGAAATCTGTCCGATTTCATCCTTACGTTGAACAATCCGTTCGTCTAATTCTGCATTTAACTTACCATCGGCAACTTCTTCCAACGCAGCAGAGCCCTTATGAATAGCACTAACCAGATTATTAATTTCAATTACCAACAAGACAACACACAGAATTGCCATTCCGACTACTACCAATACTAAAGTTGTTACAATTCGGAATATTTGATTATTTGCATCCTTCTGCGGCATACCTGCAAAAATCATACCAATAATCTCATCTGAACCATTATCATACAACGGTACATAATAACCGAAATACTTTTGTCCAACAACATCTACATTCTTGGCGAAGTACTCATTTCCATTTACCAGTACTTCCTGAATAACCTTTTCGCCTGCCTGAGTATGTAATACACGATCTCCGGATTCATTGATAACCGAGGTCATATAACGAGTATCCCCATAAAATACCGTAATATCCATATCCGTTGCCTGTTTTACATTATCCGCAATCTCTTCGTGCTCTGTCAGATTAAACTCGCCTTTATACAAGTTTCCTGCATCGTCTACACGATAGGCATCATCACTCATATATACCAGTGTATCTCTTACTGAAACAGCTGCACCTCTTAATCCATTCTCAATATTCGCAGTTACTACTTCGGTAATTCGAATATCTCCAACAATAATTGTAACAGTCGCTAATAACACAAGCGGAATGATTACCATGGTTAAAATTTTAGCCTTCATTTTCATATCGTTCCCTCCTTCGTGACTATTGCTACTATTATACCATATTCATTCTATTATTAAAAGCCTTAGTTTTCATACTTTTATCGTTGGAATTACCTGCAATTTCACTGCCTGCAATACTCTCATCAATCAATCGGTAGATATATCACAAACTCCATCTCAGAGGTATCTTCCCAACGTTTTACATAGATGTCACCACCTAGTTGTTGTGCCATTTTTCGCGAAACATACAATCCAATACCGGAACCATCCGCTTCCGAAGCATTAGAGCCTCGCCAGAAACTTTTGAAAATGTATGGCATCTCCTGTTCCGGCAACAAAGTCCCCCGATTCTTCACAGCCAGATAATATCCGTCTTCCTGCTTTTCCATGGATACTGTTATGCCTGTTCCATCGCCATATTTAATTGCATTTTCTATGAATTGTGAAAGAATCCGGAACAACATGTCCTTATCACTATTCACCATTGGATTTCCCATACAATCCATTTGATAGGGAATCCGATGCATCTTCAACCGATTTCCGTATTCCTGCTCCAATTGCTCTGTCAGCTCTTTCATATAGAATACTTGTATTTCCGGTTCTGTTTCGTACAAAGCAGTGGATGTAACAGATAATAGTTCTGTTACCAAATGTTCAATATCCATAGCATTCGTTTCTATTTTCTTTGCAATTTCTGCATCCTTCGGATTCACAATCCCGGATTCCTGATAAAGTCCGGTCTCAATAGCATTGGCATATAATTTGATATTGGCAACCGGAGTCTTTACGCCATGGGCAATGGAGCTTAACATCGTTTGACGGTCTTCTTCCATACGTTGCACATGCTTGCGGCTCTGTGCTAATCGGTCATTTAACAGATTCATACTCCAGATAAATTTACCAAAATAGCGATTCTTCGTTTCCGGCAGTTTCTCCACGGTCTGACCCTTGGACAACTTCTCCGGATATTCTACCAAACGATAAAATGGTTTTATAATTCGCTGATATACATATATTAAAATGATTGCAATCAAAAGAAAGCAGGTTATCATTGCTATGTTCATAACAATACGATTCCCTACCATATTCTCTGCATATCCATATTCTATAAATCCAAGCAAACTGCCATCCGTCGCACACACCTGCCAAACATAGGCATTACCATTACTTTCTGCAACAATCAAGGATTCTGCTTCCTCTGATTCTTCCGTCCCACTATTTTCCAGCGGAATCCATCGGATACTATCGGGCACGTATGCTTTTCCATATTCCTGTATCCAATTGTCCCTATATGTATTATTAATACGAGATATGTCTATGCTATTATCTACTTGTATTTGTTCTTGTATTTGATTATGGATTCGATTCAATGTCACATATCGTTCTGTGAGTCGTTTCCTATCTACTTTCCCATATAGTACATTTGCCACAATTAGTAGTACAATACACAGGAAAGCAATAATGCCTGCATACTTTTGAACTTGCTTCATTTATCCTCCTTTGGTGTCGCCCCCTCGCTTTGCTCGGCGGCATGTCGTCGGTATGCATGCTAAATGTGAGCCTTGCTCACATGCATACCTCCTCCAAACTTGTATCCAACCTTCCATACGGTCTGAATGTATTTCGGATTCTTAGGATCTTCCTCCAGCTTCTCCCGAAGCCATCGAATATGCACGTTCAAGGTTGATGGTTCACTAAAACAATCTGTGCCCCAAACGGCATTAAACAACTTATCCTTATCAACCACTTCGCCGGTATGTTTCATTAGGTAATACAGCACGTCAAATTCCTTACCGTTAATCTCCAATGCAATTCCATCCTTTGAAACGGTTCTGGCTCTGTAATCCAATTCTATGCCACCATAGACCAAACGTTCCCGTTCCGGTTGAATCTCATAGCTTCTCCGCATTAACGCCTTGATTTTTGCTACCAATATTGGTATTGCAAAGGGCTTCTCAATATAATCATCTGCTCCGGTTTCATAACCAAGCAATTTACTTTGATCATCTGTCCTTGCACTCATCATCAGAATCGGAATATGTTTCTTCTCCCGGATTGCCTGACAGGTCTCATATCCATTTATGCCCGGCAACATAACATCCAAAAGCACTAATTTACAGTTTTCTCTGGTCAGGAACGCTAACCCTTCCTCCGCCGATGTCCGCCATTCTACCTGAAAGCCTTCCCTTTTCAAGAAATCCCGAATTAATGCTCCCAGCTCTGGATTATCCTCTATTATCAATATGTCTGTCACGCGACTACTTCCCCCTGTATATTCAAAACATCACATTCTTCCAATCACCTTATACGACCGAAATTCATGCATTTATTACATTACCTGTATTTCAAAAAATTTTCTTCATTATAGCACTCACAAAAACAAATGTACAACTACGATTACAGCAAGGATACTGTTAATAAAGAGCAAAGAAGATTACTATTCACGCTCAAAATCATCAAAGGTTCCGATGTTCACAAATTCCGGTTTATCTACAACCCCTTCTCTTCCGGTAAATGCAACCTGAATCATTCTTGTATCATAATCTACAATTACCATATGATACACTGCTTCTGAATGAACATTGACTACGTTACTGTCCACTTGCTCGCAGGTTAACATATCCTTCACATCTGTAACCGTTAATTGTTCCTTGGCACCAATCCACTGATTGTATTTCATCCATCGAATCAGATTATCTTCAGAACCGGTGATACGATCTTCATTTACAGCTGCTGCAAAGGAATTAACCACACACAGACTATCCGGACTACTCCATTCCAAACCTTCGTGAAGCTCTGTAGATGTGTCTCGCAATAAAGAAACTCCCAAGTCCTCTGAAACACAATTCTCGACGCAATAGGAATTCTCCGCATCTGTCAAAATCAAGTTATGGCTAAATGTATAATTTACACTATTATTTATGAGATATTCTCCCATATCCTTAGCATTATCAAAATTCTCTAATGCATAACGCAGATCATAGGTATAGCAGGTCTTTCCTTCATAAATGAATTCACGATTAATTCCCACATCCAATTCACCTACAAACACTCCGTTATCATTTATCGCCGTTAAGACATTCAATAATCCCAGAACGGAAACACTGGTAAATGACTTATCTCCATTTATCATATGTACCACACAATGTCCACTGCACATTTGGTTTTCACTACCCAAATCCCATTCTAAAATTCTTGCAGCAATTGGTTTTCCAGTAGCACTTTTCTCACCCCATACTGCCATGGCACTACAAGCGGTGCCACGAAGGGCATCCGGCACCATTTGCATTAAAACAGCTTCTTCATAGCTTAGTTTCTCGTCTTCTGCAAATCCATGTTCTCCATTGGATATTTCTTCTGCAAATCCTTCCATTTCCTCTTGATATGCCTCCGGAAGGGATTGTTTTAATGCATTTATCCGTTCTTCTAATGCCGTATAATTCCCTTGTAAATCTGAAAATGTTGCTTTAATATTCTCGTACAAATACGGCTCCATAATTGTAACATAGTCCGGTGACGCTTTTTGAATTGTTTCAGCATAAGCTGCTCCAATTTCCTTGTAGCTTCCGTTTTCATAATTCAAGGTCACTTCATAATAGTGTTCTTTTTTCTCTATCACACATAATCCATCTTGAGAAGCATACATTGCAATGGTTTCCTCTATGGTTGGTGCAATTCCTTCATAACTACCATCTACATACAAGGATGCCACCGGTTCCAATGTACTTTCTTCCTGCTCCGGTATAACATATGTATCATAGGAATTTGACGTACTATTACACCCTGTCATACAGCCGCACAGTCCCATGATTGCGATTCCCGTTTGAATCCATCGTTGTTTTTTCATATTAACCTCTTTCTTTTCTACCAGCCTTGGTCCATCAACCAGGTTTTAAGCGTACGCTCACGTTTACTCAATTCCTGCTCATCTGTTAATTTTCCCAACTGTATTTCTCCCTGAATATTACCATCCATAAGATAAATAATTCGTTCACTTTGGGCGGCTACTTTGACGCTGTGAGTTACCATGAGAATACTGGTTCCATCCCGGTTCGCAGCTACTAATTCCTTCATAACATCATTGGCGGCTTTGGAGTTCAATGCCCCCGTCGGTTCATCTGCAAATAACACTTGGGGTTGATTTATCAATGCCCGGCAAAGGCAGGCACGCTGGAGCTGACCACCGGACACCTCGGTAATCTCCCGTTCTGCCAATTCAATTAAGTCTAGTCGTCGCATAAGCGCTTCTGCCCGCTGATTTACTTCTTCTCTGCTTACAATACCGGCTTCATAGCCCGGCAATACAATGTTGTCCATAATACACAACTTTTTCATCATATACATTTGCTGGAAAATGAATCCCATTTCTTCTAACCGAAGTTTGGTTAATTGTTTTCCTTTTAGTTCCGCAATTTGCTTTCCGTTAAATATCACTTCACCGGAGGTCATGGCATCCATACCGCTAATGGTATAAAGTAACGTGGATTTACCACTTCCGCTGGGACCCATAATCGTAACAAATTCTCCCTTTTGTATCTGAAGATTTACATTCTGCAATACATTGTTGCTGTAATTATTCACAATGTAGGTTTTACACAAATCTTTTACTGTTATAATTGCTTCCATCTTCGTTTCCTCCATTTATTCTTCCCGAATCTTCCACAGTTCAATGCTCTTTATCTTCCGTAAACGAGTGAGCAGTGTGACCAAAACAACACCGCAAATCAATACAGGAACCAGCACGTAAGTTGTAACCGGTTCAACGACAAATACAAATCCCGTCAAGCCCAGAATACGACAACACTGCCCTAATACGAATTGCGCCACGGTATTCACCAGCACATTTCCCAATATTATGGAAATGAGTAACAAAATCCCCATACGCATCAGTTGCCAGGTTCGAATGCGCTCATTTGCAAATCCCATACTTTTCATCATCGCTATAGTTGGTATTTCTTCATCCAAAAGAATTCCGGAATACAAGCTTGTAATCAGAATCAATACCAATCCAATTACGATTGAAAATACATACACCAACAAGGATAAAATTGCCTCGTAATCCGACATATAGTATTCCATGTATTCTTCTGTAGTTTGAACGGTTTCCGCATCATATAATTCACACATTTCTTCTATATATAATTCATGTTCCTGCTTCGGTGCATGAATCACCTCATCAACTACTTCACCGTCCAATTTATATTCACAGGTGAATTCATTTCCCATAATTGCTTTTGTACTTCCATAACTTAAATAGTCATAAAAGCCGGTAATTATAAACTCCTTCTTCTTCCGTTCAACGGATCCATTCATATTGTACTTATCAATATATTGAATCGTAATGCGGTCTCCAATCTGTAACCCATGTCGTTGCGCCGTATTGTAGTCCAATGCAAGTTCATTACTTAACTGAGGTGCTTGTCCACCCTTTCGATAAGTAAATTCCTCGGTTTCAATATCTCCGAACAGCATTTGCATGTCTATTTCTTCCCCATTACTCATTGTTGTATCACCATAGGTAAGATAATCATAGCGTATCTCTGCCGGAATTCCTGCTGCCTCCAGTTCCTGATTTACCAAATCCAACATTCCTAAATAGCTTCCAGTTTTGCTGATATATGTATTGGCTTCTTCCTCTGAAAATTCAAGATGAAAATCCAAATGATTTACCAAAAAGAACTTCATAAACGTTTCTGACATAATAGTATTACGCAGATGCACAGTAGATAGAATTACCGTAACAGCTAATGTATAAGAAATAATCAAAAAGATATACCGTTTTCCCCGATTCATAATATCTGTAACTGCCAAATAAAGCGGAATCGGCATATTTTTCCGTTTATGCAATTGCAAACCGGTAGCTTTTCCGAATCGTTCTCCTCGATTTTCTCCATGAATGGCATCCATAACCGATATCTTCTTCATGTGTTTCATGGCTAATATAATAAACAGCAATATCATGCCAATGGTTACCAACACTGCAAGTCCACTTATGACAAGCAAAGTCACCATATCCGGTGCAAGCACATTCTTACTGAACATATTTAATAATTGTTTACTGATTGGAATTCCGCCCAGAACCCCCACAATTCCACCCAGAATCGAAAAGGCTATGTATTTGGCAGCAAATAGCCAACGAAAACGGAAGGAATCCACTCCAATCGCTTTCATCATGCCAATTTCCTTCTCTTCTTCTTTGATGGCTGACACCATGGTAAACCGAATCGTCATGAATACGATTAACATCATAAACAAACTTAATAACACCATAAATATCGCAACAATAAGCAAAATAATCTGGCTGTCATCTAAGTTCATATCCTGAATCGCTATATCTGTCATGAAACCATACTTTTGTTTAACCAAATCACTTATAAACAAAAATGGATCTGTTCCATCTATAAGCTCAACCTCATAAACATCCAATGAAAGGGGATCTTCCATCCGTAGTTTATCGTAATCTGCTTCTGAAATCAGATAACGATAATACACAACCGGTACCGGGTCCTTAAAAATATGACTCACTGTAAATTCATAAATATTTCCCATAGGTGTAGTAATTCGAACAGGATCTCCAACTTCTACCCCGGTCATATCATGAACCATTTGCGGAATAGCAATGCAGCCATTTTCCACATGAAAACATTCGTCATTTATATCGTATACTACATTCCGGTCATAGGATTGTGTTCCAATGTAATATCGTGCTTCATAATATGGTACATTTTTGCTTTCGTCGAAGTTCGGAAAGTCCACCCGACTGGCCAGCACTGACATCATCTCTGTCATATGATAATCCACTACTGTCTCTTGGGCATCTATCCATTCCTGATTCTTCGTTACATTGGTTTCACGATTCCGCACATCGGAGCGACAAATATAAATCACATCCGGCGCTTTACAAAGTTCAAATGTCCGTGTTTTCCCTGCCAAATTTGCATACACCTGAATTGCACTGGCAACCATCAAAACAGATGCAACCATCATAAAAATTGCCAGAATCACATTCAGACTCTTTTTTCGTTTCAAATCACTTTTTAACATCTTAAAAAACATAGCGTACCCTCTTCAAATAATTTGTTATGGATATATTATCATAGTAAATTTTAAAAAATCCTTAAATAAGAAAATAAACTCCTATATGTCATTCAACACATAGAAGTTTATATTGTAGCTAATTATTACTTGTAATTTCTTTCAGATTCTGAACTACCATATTACCATAACTCATACGATATAAGGTAACATATTCTTGATAGTTCAATTCGCAGTTATAACCCAGCAGCTCCATATCTACGCTATACACGTTTACGGTAACTCCCAGTTCCGTCATACCATTTCTCAGATAAAACCGCTTTCTACGCTGGCGTTCCGGTAGATTATCCGCAGGTGCAGATACACTTTCGATTTCAAGGAAAAACCGCTTTCCTGCGTAATGGGCTTGCAGTCTTTGTAATGCTTCTGCTCCAAGACCGGCGCCACGCATTTCTTCACAGATAGCAAAATAATCTAACAGCACCATATCCAGTTCATTAATCGTAATAGCAAAACCGGCAAATACTCCATCCTGTTCAATAATCCATACATCCGCTTCCTGCTGCCGATTCTTGAGGCGCACAATCCAAAGGGGCTTTCGCTCATATCTTGGAAATGCTGTTTTGTAAAGCTTCTTTATCTGTCGCCAATCAGAATGCGACTTAATAGATCTAAGTTCTATCATTTGGCACCTCTTAAAAACAAGGAACTCTTTGCATACCTGCAAAAAGTTCCTTTTCTCATCTTATAATAAATGTGCTCTCAATTCCTCACCACTTAATGGGCTCAAATATGCAGGAGCAACATCAAATACCGTCTTACAACCGGTCATACCTTCTTCTTTCATGCGCACTGCAGCTCTTGCATATGCGACAATTACAGATGCTGTAAATTCCGGATTCGAATCTAACTTCAAGCTATATTCAATAATGTGGTTGTGTTCTTCCTCCCAACCGGTCTTACCGCTACGAATCACGAATCCGCCATGTGGAATTCCGCTGTGATCTCTTTGCATCTCATCTTCTGTAATAAAATGAACAATGGTATCATAATCAGCGAAATAATTCGGCATAGTTTTGATTTCCTGTTCGATCTTAGCCAAATCCGCACCTTCTTTTGCTACAACGAAACATTCTCTTAAGTGCTTTTCTCTGGTTGTCAGTTCCGGATTTGAACCGCCACGTACTGCTTCTAATGCTTTTTCAATCGGAATAGTGTACTGCTTTGCATTTGCTACGCCTTCGATTCGGCGAATGGCATCGGAATGTCCCTGGCTAACCCCTTTTCCCCAGAATGTGTAGTCTTTACCGGCTGGTAATACTGCACCTGCATACAAACGATTCAGGGAGAACATACCCGGGTCCCAACCGGATGAAATAATTGCAATATTGCCACTTTCCTTTGCAACCGCATCAACATTCGCATAATGCTCCGGAATTCTTGCGTGTGTATCAAAACTATCAATTACATTAAAATACTTTGCATACTCCTTGGTCTGCTCCGGCAAATCCGTTGCACTCCCGCCGCAAAGAATTAAAATATCAAGCTCATCCTTCATTCTTATGGCTTCTTCTGTTGAATATACCTTAACACCTTCTGTCAAAATCTTGACAGTCTTTGGATCTCTTCGGGTAAATACTGCCTTTAATTCCATGTCCGCATTCTGGCGAATGGCACATTCAATTCCTCTACCCAAATTACCATATCCCATGATACCTACTCTAATCATTTTCAAGTACCTCCTGTGGCTTTATAGACATGACTATTTTACGTCTATTAGATTGGATACGCAAGAATTAATTTATAAAATTCATAAAGAAATTATTCTTCATTTATTTCAACTACCTGATGCACAATCACTTTACCGTTTATGACATGAAACCAGATATCCCGTTTTCCAAACAACATACGATATTCCTTGTCCGGTGCTTCCTGAGTTCCCGGACGAGGGTCCTGTTTCAACAATTGAACAACTGTATCTCTTTGTTCCTTCGGTATCCGTTCCAGTAGTTCTTCCGGAAACTCTACTTCCAGTTCGTAATCCTCTACAGTATCTGCAAAACCGCCGATAGCATCCGGATGACTATCCGTATAAGCAAGATATGGTTTGATATCGTAAATCGGCGTTCCATTCAACAGGTCTGCGCCGGTCACATACAACACTGGCCCCAGTTTATCATCCATTTCTATCCGTTCCAACTTTACAGAGGATAAACCAATGGAATTCGGACGAAAAGGAGAACGGGTAGCAAATACTCCCATTCGCACCCGTCCTCCCAGTCTTGGTGGCGCCACTGTGGCTGACCAATTGTTCCGTAAGGCTTTAGAAAATTCCCAAAGCAACCATATATGTGAGAATTCTTCTAACCCACGTACCGCATCCGGATTCCGAAATTCCGGTTCAAATACAATTCGTCCTTGCAATGACTCTACCAAACCGCTTTGCCGCGGTATTCCAAACTTAGCAGAAAAATCCGTTTCAATATGTGCAATCACCTTCAACTTCATTTCTGTCATCATTCTATGCATTTGCCATCTGGCACAATTCCTCTAACATCTTTGGCATTTCAGTATCCATATTCTCATCAGTAAACTGACAGGTTCCTACCTTCTTATGTCCGCCACCGTTATACTTCAACATCAAACTTCCAACATTTACATCACTGGTCTTATTCAAAATGCTGTAACCAACAGCAGCCGAACAACCCTTACCACCTCTTCCGCTTACAATCCAAGCAGAAATGTTCTGTTCCGGATACATGCTGTAAATCATAAAACGATTACCGGTATAAATCGGATCTACACCACGCAAATCAGAAATAATAACATTGCCTTCCACTCTGGTATACTTCTGTACCATTTCCTTGAACTTCTCTGTCTGTTCGTTGTACACTTCGATTCGTTCCTGTACATCCGGCAACGCAAGAATCTCTTCGGTGGTCATGGTACGACATGCATCCATTAACTTCTCCATTAATTGATAGTTGGAAATGGTGAACTGTCTCCAACGTCCTAAGCCGGTACGAGGATCCATTAAAAATCCAACTAAAATCCAACCGGTAGGATTCATAATCTCGTCATAAGTCAAATTACCGGAGTCTACCTTGTCCACTGCTTCCATCATATCATCAAACTGTGGAAAACGCTCTTTTCCTCCATAGTATTCATAAATAATTCTGGCACATGAAGGTGTAATCCGGCTTTCTCCCTTATACTTTCCTTCTAATTGCTGGCGTTCAAACTCGCTGGAATGATGGTCAAACCATAAACCGCACCCCTCAACATATGGAACATTTGCAAGACAATCATTCTCATTTACTTCAATTAATCCATCCTGCAAATCCTTTGGATGGGCAAACATCCATGAATCAATGATACCGGCTTCCTTTAATAATGCGCCGCATGCTAAACCGTCAAAATCCGAACGTGTTACTAATCTCATCATAATTTCCCTCGCTTCCCTGAAATATAACATAATTATACCCTACATTTTGTTATTCGTCTAGTTCATGTGCGGAAGTTTTCCGCATCCATTGTTAGTGTACTTTTTGTATATTCATAGTAACTGTTTGCTTCTTGAAAAAGATTATACACTACTATTTATGGAGGGTCGAATAATGTCGATAAAATTAAGTAAAACCATTCATTGTAACCAACGAATCAAATACATCCGGACGCAATTGGGATTCACCCAGGAAGCATTTGCCGAGCAATTGGACATTTCCTATTCTGCATACAAAAAACTTGAAAGTGGCGAGAATCTCCCTTCTATTGAAACCCTATGCAAATTCAAAAATCGTTTTCACATATCTTCGGACTATATTCTATTTGGCGAACTGAATTCTGCGGACGATACCTGGGAACAGTTTTTGAATTCCTCTGCACATGACCAAATGGAATTACATTACCGTATTCAATATTACGTTACTCATTTTCAGAAAATCAGCATTCTTTCGGAAGAAGAACAGCAGGAAATCACAAAATATATTCAGGAAATCTATCCGACACTGTAATTACAATTCATAAAGCTTGGAATTTTCTTGAGAAATCGGGCAGACTATACTATAATATATAAGCATGGTCTACATGCAAATAAGATTTTCGAGGAATTAAAATGAGTACACAAAAAGGTATGCTGTCTGTCATCATGCCGGCATACAAGGAAGAACAATGTATATATAAGAATCTGCTCACCACCTGTGAGTGTATTGCTACCTTTTGTCCGAATTACGAAATCATTGTCATTAACGATGGCAGTCCGGATAATACATTTGCAGAAGCCATGCGGGCAAGAAGTGTAAATCCGCGTATCAAAGTGGCAACCTATAAAATTAATCGAGGAAAAGGCGGAGCAATTAAGGAAGGCATATCACGGGCATCCGGTGAATTTATTGCATTCTTGGATGCTGATTTAGATTTAGCACCTATACACTTGAAAGCATTCTTAAAAGAAATGTATGAAGAAGACGCTGATATCGTCATTGGCTCTAAACTGCACAAGGATTCCAAAATAGAATATCCTTTCATGCGCAGGGTTATGAGCTACGGTTATTACATCTTTCTAAAGCTTCTATTTCATTTGGATTTGAAAGATACCCAAACCGGCGTCAAATTATTCCGAGCCGACATTATTAAACCAATCGCTGAAAGTCTGAAAACCTCCGGTTATGCCTTTGATATTGAAATTCTGGCACGTGCAACCCATCTGGGATGCAGAATCGCAGAACTGCCGGTTCATCTGGAATATCAACGGGGAATGGATCAAGGAGCCTCACGCATACGCATCTTGGATGTTTGTTCCATGTTTTTTGATACTTTAAAAATCTTCTGGGATATTAAGATTCGCTCTTAATACCCCAGTTTTTTTATTTTACCACTTCCAAAATATCGTTTGCAAAACCACAAATAGTACTGCCTGATGCGCCATATAAATAATCAAGGAATGACGTCCGATAAAGCTAAGCGGTTTAATATTTACTTGTAATAACTTCTCAAGTCTATTTACAGACTTCTTATCTTCTTTGGCTGTTTGCAATTTCTGTGGATTTCCTACTACCCCTGATTTCTGTAACCCTTGATATAAGAAATATCCCATCAAGAACAAAAATGCCCATGGTAGCAGCGGAAAATAATCCGTCGAATAAAAATCCTTATCCATGAATCCTATATAGGTGGCAAAATAACCCTGATATAACACCTTGGGCAATTTCAGAAACCGCCAGCCTTCAAATCCCAGATATCCATAATTTACATTACCGGTTAAAAAGAACAGGATACTACTTCCGGCCAGCCCAATCCACGGCTTCCATTTGACCATCCATTTATGAAGCGGTATCATCAGCAACATGCAGCTTCCCAACAACGTCAACACGCCAAATACCACTCGATTCTCCGGCATGGCAATCAATGTAACCAACGTTATAATCGCTCCTCCGCCGAACACCATACAGCCACGTTTCCAATGATGTTTACCCATACTCCAGCAAAAACCGGATAACAGTATAAAGGTCCAACAAATGCTCTGCTGCCAGATATACGCATAAACACTATGATACCATGGCCAATCTACCCCATATAGATATACCAAATCCCAAGTTCCATGATAAAGAATCATGCTAATCAGTGTCAGTCCACGAATACTATCTAACAAATGATATCGGTTTTTCGACGTTGTTTCGGTCATTTCTTACTCCACTCTATTCTGCCTTTTCAAAGTTGAAATCTGCATCACCTGAGGTAAGGCCTACAAAAATTGTTTTTTCTCCATCCCCATAATTATTCGACAAATTACAGTCTCCGGAGGTAATATCTGTGCTTATATTATAATTCTCCATTTCATCTGTCAAGGATACTTCAAAGTCACCGGATGTTGCATCCAAGTAAATGCCCTTTTCCGTTGTTAATGCCAATATTTTGCAATCACCGGAGGAAGCTTCCAAGGATACATATCCAACCGTTAGGGTGTCCATCTTGATACTACCGGAGGTCATATCCATTGTAAGATTCTCTGCCACCTCTACATTCGTTGCTTCAATACTGCCGGAAGACATATCCAGGCTCATATTTTTGTCTATGGTAACATCAGACATCTTTACAACTCCACTGGTTAATCCAATCTGCACATCTTCTGAAATGCTCACGCCGGCAAGAGTCATTTGACCGGAACTCATTTCAGCCATAACTTCTTTCTTACATTCTATATTTTCCAGATTCACAATACCGGAGGTTCCATCAATGGTCAATTTTTCTTCTATAACTAAGTCTGATACGTTCATAGCGCCGGAGGAAAAACCTAAGTTGTAGCTACCTACATAATCTTCCGGAATTCCAATCGTCATTTCATCATGCCGTTCCGGTTCATTCCAAAAGAAAGACATTTGAAATCCGATTTGCATCTTCGGATTCTTACTAATTATCAATTTGCCATTATGTTCTGTAATCCGGAATTCCGGATTCTCTGTTTTATCCCAATATTGAATCTCGATTTCATCACCTTCTGCAGGTACTATATAAACCGTCTCTGTAGCTAAATCTAACTCGATTTCATCCATCTTATCAGGACTTGTAGCATAATACTTTTCTTCATACTCCGTTTCTTGTGGTTTTTCCACTCCTGCTACAATTAATATATTTCCAAGAACTCCACAAAGCACTCCACTACCAATTAATATTCCGGCAACAATTAAAGCTTTTACAAACCGTTTCATACTTATGCCTCCTCCTTTCGAATCAACGCTTTCTTAATCTGTAAGAAACACCATCTGGTTCCCCGAAAGATTCCTTTCGTCACTAACAAACTACCCAAGAATGCAAGGACGCCTACACCACCCATGAATAGGGACATACCCAAATATAGCAGTGCCGAACCAAACGCTCCTTGGAAGAGACATCCAAAGAATCCTATAATTCCTGCAAAGGACATGGCTCCCATACAAACCACATTACACCAGAGCATAATATCTGCAACCCAAATTAAAGCATAGAATACGATTATGAATGCGAGTATCATAATCAGTACACTTCCCCATAATGGGAAACCGACTATCAGTAAAATGATTGCCCAAACCGGCATACGCTTTCCCTGCGTCTTCTCCTTAGTTTTCTGTTTTACTAATGTTGTGATTGGAAGCTCACATTTAATCTGTTCAGCAATCTGCTCTACCGAACCCAAGGAAGCAATTGCCTCCGCTTCCGTCATACCGTCTTCCATACGGTCATCTATCATTTCTGCATAATATTCCATGGATTTCTCCGTTTCTTCTACCGGATATTCCTGAATGCGTTGTTTTAATTCTTGTAAGAATTCCGTTTTAGTCATGATTTTTCATCTCCCCTTCTATATATTCGTAAATTGCAAGCATTCCTTTCCACTCATTTAAGAATTCCTGAATTCGCTCGCGTCCAACCGGTGTAATTGCATAGTATTTTCGCAATCTGCCATTATGCTCCGCTGAATATACATTCAATGCGCCGGCACCTTCTAGTCTTCGTAGAATCGGATACAATGTAGATTCGGATATTGCAACAAATGGTTGCAAATCTTTAATAATCTTATATCCATAGGAATCTTCTCGAAGCAATGCACTTAGCACACAGATATCCAACATACCTCGTTTTAACTGAATGTCCAATTTCATCCCTCCTGATTATGTGATTTTTCTATTGTTCGATATTTTCTCATTTTCCAACGCAAGAATACCTCTTAATACACAATACTATATATTGCATAGTATTATGTGTCAAGAGGTATTTTAATATTTTTTCAACATAAAAACCACAGGAATCGCTTATCTTCTCACGATTCCTGTGGTTTATTGTCTTTGACATCCAAGATCTTCTCATTCAAAATTTTGAACTAGTACAAGGAAAAACAATCATAACTGTAGTTCCCTCATTTGGTACACTTTGCAACTCTAACTTTGCATTATGAACTTTACATGCGTGCTTTACAATTGACAATCCAAGTCCTGTACCTCCAACCTCTTTCGAGTGGCTTTTATCTACTCGGTAAAAGCGTTCAAATACACGGTTATGGTGTTCAGCTGATATTCCAATACCGGTATCCTTTACCGTCAAAACTGCATGTTGTTCTTCCTTTCGGACTTCAATTTGTACTTTACCGCCTTCCCTGTTATATTTAATTGCATTATCACAAAGATTATAGACAATACCGGTTAATAATTGAGGGATGCCATATACTACGGTTTCATCACCAAACAGCGACATTGTAACGTTCTTTTCATCTGCCTCTGACTGCAAACGATTCATATTATCCTTCGCAAGAATCAATAAGTCCACATTTTCATATTTCATTTCTTCCGCACCTTCATCCAAGTGGGAAAGTTCGATAATATCTTCTACCAATTGAATCATTCTCTGGGATTCTGTATAAATTTGTTCTGTAAATTGTTTCATATCCTCCGGCTTTACTAAATGATTCATCATCAATTCCGCACAACCGGAAATGGTATGTAACGGGGTCTTCAATTCATGGGAGACATTAGCTGTAAACTCTCGTCGCAGTTGTTCTGCTTTAACTTTCTCTGTCACATCAAACAACAACAAGACAACACCTGTTACAGCATCTTCAGATTTTACCGGACTGGCATCCAGTTGATACTCACTTCCATTTAATTCTATAGTAGTTTCTGCCCGTTCGCCATTTTGTGCTTTTGCCAACAGTTCCTGTAACACACGGGAACGATTTACTGTTAGTATACTATCACCAATACAATCATCTACATTGAACAATTGACAGGCCGCATGATTCATACTAATAATTGCCCCTTTATTATTCAGCAATATCAAACCTTCCGTCATACTACTGGTAATGGCACGAAACTCATCTTGCTTCTTCTGAAGTTCCTGTTCCTGCGTCTTCAATTGCTCTTGCTGACTGGCAATCCGCCGCAATAAGGGTGA
Organism: Lachnospiraceae bacterium; assembly: GCA_017461045.1. Lineage (GTDB taxonomy): Bacteria > Bacillota > Clostridia > Lachnospirales > Lachnospiraceae > CAG-632. The sequence goes on from JAFTZJ010000003.1 coordinate 43,261, forward strand.
CAGTTCATCATATCCTTCGTTGGATAATGGTTCATCCAAATTCAATTCGTTCATCGGTTTTACAATGTTCTTTGATACCTTTGACGCAAACAACGATGCTAATATTGCTGCAAAAAAAAGTATGATGCACATTGGTTGCATCATACCAAGCAACAATGTAACAACTGTATATTGATTACTAGAAACTCGAACAATACTACTATCCGGCAGACGCTGAGCAGAATATAGTTGTCGCTCCATCATGGTATCCGAATAGCGAACACTTTCTCCGTACCCATGCTCTAATGCTTCTTTTACCTCTTCTCGCTCCAGATGATTTTCCATCTCCACATGGTTTGCCTGACTATCATACAATACCGTTCCATCTTCTTGAATCCATGTAATACGGTATCCTTCTGTTTCTAATCCATCAAAATAACTCTCTCCACTGGTAGCCACACCCTGTGCCGCCAGTGTGGTTTCTACCCGAAGTTGCTCTTTCTGTACCTCTGAAAAATAATCATAAAGTACTCCCATAATTAGAACAAGGGCTGCAAGTAAGACTGCTAACGCTACCAGACAAATTGAACGAAATATTCGTTTTGTCATTCTTTCGCCTCCAATCTGTATCCAATTCCACGTACGGTTTCAATGTAATCTCCACATTTTCCAAGCTTTGCACGTAATGTTCCAATGTGTACGTCTACCGTACGACTTTCACCTATGTACTCTGTTCCCCAGATTATCGAAAGTAGACTCTCTCTTGAGAATACACGACCGACATTTTCCATAAATAATTGCAGAATTTCATATTCCTTTAAAGTCAATTGCACTCGCATGCCATCTGCTTTTACAGTATGCTCGCTTAAATTAAGTTCCAGCATTCCTACGTTTCGCAGTTCTACATTCTCCTTTGGTTTTGTTCGGCGCAGTACAGCTTTTACCCGGGATACCATTTCCATCATTCCAAATGGTTTTACCAGATAATCATCTGCACCTAAGTCCAATCCGAGTACCTTGTCATACTCTGTTCCTTTTGCAGTTGCCATAATAACCGGAAGTGCCTTGGTTGATTCTTCCGTTCTCAGATTCTTCAAAACTTCAATACCATCCATTCCCGGCATCATAATATCTAAAATCACAAGATGTGGTTTCTCTGTTGTAAGTGCATCAAAGAAAGCAGCTCCATCTGAAAATCCTTTGGCATCAAATCCGGAAACATTCAACGTATACACCATCATATTCCGAATTGCTTCATCGTCTTCCACGCACCAAATAATCATAACTATACCTCCACATGCTCACCTGTAACGGAAAATACAACCCACGCTGCAACATTCGCTGCATGATCTCCAATCCGCTCAAAATATTTTGCAATCATCAATAAATCCAAAGCATATTGTCCATCCACCAAGTTCTGAGCAATCATCTCAATTAGTCGATTCTTAACCCTATCAAAATAATTGTCAACCACATCATCATGCTGAATTACAATTTCTGCTAATTTCGTATCACATTTTACATATGCATCTACGCTTTCCGTTACCATCTTAATTGTTGCTTTTGCCATTTCTTGAATTTCTATACAATCTTCTGCTGTATGCCCATCCAAAAAAGAAATAATTTCTGCAATATCCGTGGCCTGAACACCTACTCGTTTCATATCAGTAATCATTTTCATTGCTGCTGAAATCTGTCGCAAGTCCCGCGCCACCGGTTGTTGCTGTAATAACAACTTCAGACACATTGACTCAATGCTATGTTCTTTTTCATTAATCTCTTCTTCTATCGGTACTACCTTCCGAATCACATTATTATCACTGTTTGCCAGTGCATCAGCAACTAATGCAATTGCTTCCTCACAAAGTGCACCCATTTCAATCAACTCTCTATTCAGCGTCATTAGTTGTGCATCAAATCGTGTTCTCATTAACCAAACCTCCCTGTAATATAATCCTCTGTTCGCTTGTCATTTGGTTGCGAGAACAGCTTCTCTGTCTCCCCATACTCAACCAATTCTCCCATGAGGAAGAAGGCAGTATGATCTGAAATACGTACGGACTGCTGCATATTATGTGTTACTATAATAATAGTGTAATTCTTTTTCAACTCCATGACAAGTTCTTCAATTTTCGATGTTGCAATTGGATCTAACGCACTGGTGGGTTCATCCATCAATAATACCTCTGGTTCTACTGCCAAGGCACGTGCAATACACAACCGTTGTTGTTGTCCACCAGAAAGCCCAAGTGCATTTTTCTTCAAACGATCCTTTACTTCGTCCCAGATAGCAGCACCTCGCAAGGAATGTTCAACGATATCATCTAGCTTGGCTTTTCCGGTAATACCATGTGTACGGGGCCCATATGCAATATTATCGTAGATGCTCATAGGAAATGGATTCGGTTTCTGGAACACCATTCCCACCTCACGTCGCAGTGCATTAACATCAATGCCCTGATGAAAAATATCTTCTCCTTTATACAAGACTTTACCTGCGGTTTTTACACCCGGTATCAAGTCGTTCATGCGATTTAATGTTTTAAGAAAAGTAGACTTACCGCAACCGGAAGGACCAATCAATGCTGTAATGCTCTTTTCCTGAATCGAAATATTAATATTCTTTAATGCCTGGCTTCCACTGTACCATAAGCATAAATCTTCTACCCGAATGACTTCTTTCATAGATTCTTTCTCCTTTGAAAATACTTACTTACAACCATAGTTGCTAAATTAATGGTCAATGCCAGTATCATTAATATCGCTGCAATAGCAAATGCTATACCAAACTCTCCCTGCTCTTTTGCATAGACATACAATGCTACTGTCAAAGTAGCTCCCGGACTGTTCAATCCACGGAACAAACCATTTAATGCATGAGCAAAACCTGCTGTGAATAAAAGTGCTGCAGATTCACCTAAGATTCGACCAATCGACAAAATACAACCGGTAATTACACCATCTACACATCCCGGCAATACAACTGTTCGAATCACTCGCCATTTACCGGCTCCTAATCCAAATGCACCTTCTCGGTAGCTTTGAGGAACCGTTTTCAAACTTTCCTGTGTAGTTCGCATAATAGTCGGCAAATTCATAATCACTAAGGTAAATGCCCCGGCCAATAAAGAGGTCTTCATATTCAAAAATTGGCAGAAGAACAGCATTCCCACCAAACCATATATAATCGAAGGGATACCGGAAAGCGTCTCCGCCGCATATTCAATTAGCGTAACCATGCGTTTATTTGATGCATATTCAGTCAAATAAATTGCAGCTCCTACACCAAGAGGTATTACTAATATTAAGGTTGCCAATATAATATATAACGTATTTAATATATCTGGTAAAATTCCGATTTGCCCCGATAAATAGCTTGGCTTTGTTGAAAAAAATTCCCATGTAATATTGGGAATTCCTCGTATTAACACATAAAGAATAAAAAACAATACCAATCCGCCTGTCAAAATCGTTGCAATCCACATCAAACTCCGCATGCACCATATATATAACTTTCTTTTTCCCGAAACTTTATTTGTCAACATATCTACTTCTCCTTATCGCCTTTCAGAAAGAAATTCAAAATGACATTAATCAGCATAATAAACAAAAATAATACAAGTGCAATGGAGAACAATGCCTGTTGCTGTAGTCCACTGGAATAAGACATTTCGCTGGCAACCGCTGTTGTAAGAAATCGCACACTTTGGAATAAGGATGGCATATTGGGAACATTTCCTGATACCATCATAACAGCCATGGCCTCTCCAATTGCTCGTCCTACACCAAGCACAACAGCTGCCGCAATTCCACTTCGAGCTGCAGGTACTGACACTCGAAAATATGTTTCAATCGGCGTGGCACCTAACGCTAATGAGGCATCTTCATATTCCTTTGGCACTGCCTCTAATGCAGTCATCGAAACCTTAATAATCGATGGTAATACCATGATTGCAAGTACTATAATTGCAGCGAATAAACTGGCACCGTCCGGTACATTGAATAATTTGCGAATGCCCGGCACCAAAGTCAACATACCAACCAAGCCATATACAACCGATGGAATTCCTGCCAGCATACTAACCGCCTGTTCCATCACCGCCTTTACTTTCGGATTCGCTATCTTAGCCAGATATACCGCTGTCAAAAAGCCAATTGGCACCCCAAGAACCATCGCCCCTGCTGTACCATATACGCTGGTCAAGATAAACGGCAGTATACCATAACTTGGTTCTGCTGCTGTGGATTCCCATGTTGTTCCAAATAAGAATGGAAATAATCCAATCGTTCGGATTGCAGGGATACCGGAAATCACCAGATAAATGGTTATCAGCAGGACAAATCCAACAGTTATCAAACCTAACAAAAGAAATATTCCATGTATGATTGTTTCAAACAGTCTTTTTTTATTCTTCATCTTGTCTTACCTTTCCACGCACGAAACGATGACCCTTATGAGCCATCGTTCAGAATTTCTTTCTAGTTAGCAGGAACTACACCTGCTTCTGAAATAATCTCATTTGCATCAGTTGAAGTAATGTAATCAAAGAACATCTGTGCCGAATCAGAAAGTGCTTCTCCTTCTTTTGTTACCAGAACAAAAGGTCTCTGTACCACATAACTTCCATCCTTTACTGTTTCTTCACTTGGTGCTACACCGTCCACTAAAACAGCCTTTACAGTTTCCTTTACAGATGCCAACGATGCATAACCAATTGCGTTTGGATTCTGTTCAACCGTTGTAATTACATCACCGGTTGAAGTTAATTCCTGACGATACTGACAAGCATCTTCTGTGTCAGTAATAGACTCAAAGCCATCTCTTGTACCGCTACCAGCTTCTCGACCAATCAAAACAATTTCTGCATCATTGCCACCAATTTCGCTCCAGTTCGTGATTTCACCAGTATAAATCTTTGCAATTGTTTCAAGGGATAAATCTTCAACCGGATTCTCCGTATTTACGATAATTGCAATTCCGTCATATGCAAGCACAGTCTCACTTAATCCTGCTGCCTTTTCTTCATCTGTCAGGTTTCGACTGGAAAGACCGATATCACAACGTCCCTCTTCCACCGCTTTAATTCCAGGACCGGAACCGGTTGGATTATATGTAAATGTAATACCGCTGTTCTCTGCTTCAAATGCCTCACCTAATGAACCAATTACCTTTTCCATTGATGTGGAACCATCTGTTGATACGGAGCCAGCGGTTGCATTTGCGCCGCATCCGGTTAATGCTGTCATTGCCAATACTGTACCCAATAAAATAGCACACACGTTTTTCTTCATAATAGTTAGTCTCCTTTTTCTCTTTTCGTTTTACAAATTAATAGTATCGTAGCTACGTAAAGTCCATAATCGTGGTTTTGTAAAATCCATGTAAAATCAAACCAAATAAAAAAGTGCTACAAGATTACGATTCTTCCGTTCTCTTATAGCACTCTTATTTACTTATTACGAATGATTTACCCAACGGTACTCTTCCTCAGAATTATCAGTCACACCATCTCTCTAGCTCGCCACCGACTTCTTCCGCTCCGGAATTATGAATACAAATATCAAGGAACTTAAAAGCAACATAAATGGATACGTCAAATGCGGTATAATTTGAAATGCAGATACCTGATATCCCAATTCCGCCGCTGCCGAAATCGCTACCAGCATCTGAGCACCATATGGTATTACACCTTGGAAAATACATGAAAATGTATCTAGTATAGATGCTGCTTTCCTTGGGGCAATCCCATAATTATCAGCCATTTCTTTCGCAATTGGATTCGCCATAACAATGGCTACTGTATTATTCGCCGTTGCAATATCCATGGCACCAACCAACAAGCCCATACCAAGCATTCCACCCTTCTTACCCCGGAAAACATTCTGAATCAGCGAAAGCAACGCTGCAAAACCGCCATATTCACCTATCAACGCACAGATAGCCGCTACTAAAACTGCTACCATTGAAGTCTCGAACATACCGGACACACCACTTCCCATATTGGCCAGCATGTCCGTTGCTGCTGTGGCCCCCGTTACCAACATAATAATCGCTCCGCAAGCAATACCTAATAACAATACCAAGAACACATTAATTCCTACAATGCCTCCGACTAATACTAAAATGTACGGAATAATCTGCACTAAATTATAGTCTTTGACAACAGCTTCTCCTACATCTGCTCCTAGGGATTTCACAAGAATTATCACTAGGCTTGCCAATGCTGCCGGCAATGCAATCCAGATATTTTCCCGGAACTTGTCCTTCATGGCACACCCCTGTCCGTTACAGGCGGCAATTGTCGTATCGGAAATAAAGGATAGATTATCCCCAAACATAGCTCCACCCACAACTGAACCTACACACAACGGAATGCCGAATCCGGAACTATTAGCAACTGCTACTGCAATCGGTACAATTAAAGTAATAGTACCTACAGAAGTTCCCATTGCCAAAGAAACAAAGGCACTTACGGCAAACAATACCAACACCGCATATCGGACCGGAATCATGGAAAGCAAACAATATGCAACACTTTCCGCACTACTTCTGCCAACAACACCAACAAAAATTCCCGCCGCCAGGAAAATTAACACCATTGTAATAATGTTCTTGTCTCCAACACCTTTTGCCATAACGGCTAATTTGTCCTCAAAGTTCAATTTCGGATTTTGGACACAAGCCACCAATAATGCAATCAGAAAAATCACAACAATCGGAATATTATAGAATCCCATAGGAACCTTTAATACATATTCAAATAAAATACCTAACCCCAGATACAGCACTATAAACACTCCGATTGGGAGCAGTGCCTTAAAATTTGCTTGCTTCATAACCAGTTATTTCCTTTCCTCTATCTGTCTGATACCATATCTTCCCTTGTTGATAAGCAACGATATAATCCCCTTAGTTATTATTCTAGAAGCGATTATACCACATATTCTTCATTTTTACATTATGATAAAAATGAAGAAATATTTTCGTATTCTATCAATCCCATTCATTGTCTAATGATGAAAATCGTGCTATTATCGAACTATAGAGTTTTTACTAAAATTTAGAAAATAGAGGTGACCGAGTATGAATAGCCATGAAAAAACAAATCTATTTACAACTTATACATCTTTTGCCAAAACATTTTTCTATATTGCTGCTTTTTTACTTCTTACATTTGGAGTGGTTGGACAAATCGTGTTTCCGGATGAACGCGATATCCTGAACACCAACTGTCGTCCTTTTGAAACCACATGGCTCCAGGTATTAGAAAATGGTGACACCGTAGCTGTAGAGGTTCCCGGAAAAGTACAAGCGGAATATGGCGAGGTTGTGACACTGACAACTACATTACCAGAGGATATCCATTATGGCGAATGCCTATGCTTCCGGCCTATCTGGCAAGATATTACTGTATACATAGACGGCGAGCTTCGCGTTAATTATTCTACGATTGATTCCAGACCTTTTGGCATCAATAGCCCTATGCGTTACATTTTTGTAGAACTACAGGAAGCTGATGCAGGCAAGGAATTGACCTATCAATTTTCCAGCAATTCAAAATATGCCGGTGATATGCGTACCAGCTACATTGGAGACCGATTTAGTATTTGGATGCATCTTTTAAATGACTCCGGTGTTCACACATTCATTACAATCTTTCTCTTATTTATGAGCATATTTTGTATTGTTATCTGTAGCTATCTTCGAATTGCTTTCAAGAATCCTCTGCCACTCAACCATCTGGCATGGACCATCTTTTTCTGTGCTTTATGGATGTTATCGGAGGTCGCTTTCCGGCAGATACTATTTAGCAATATATCCTTATTATCCTGTTATGCATATTGGAGTTTAATAATAATTCCTCTTCCATTGCTCCTATTTATTAACGAAATGCAAAACGGCCGGTATCAAAAAGTGTTTTTTATACCAATTGTCTTTTCTGTATTAATGCTAATCGTAGGTACATTTCTTCAAGTATTTGATATCGTACAGTTTGTTAAACAGCTTCCATTTATTCACGGTGGATTGTTAGTTTCCATTCTGTGTATTATTGTCACCATAACCATCGACGTATTTAAAAAACAAATTTCAAACTACTTATTTGTAGGTATTGGTGTTTACGGCTTACTTTTAACTGCCGTCATTGAAATGATTCTATATTATGTAGGACGAAATTATTCACTTGGTACTGTACTGGCAATCGGATTACTGTTCTTGTTAGTTATGGCAATTATCAAAACCGGTCAGGACCTATTACGCTCGGAAAAAAAGAAACAGGAAGCCATTGTAGCGAGAGAAGCCCAAGCCAAATTTCTCGCTAACATGTCACACGAAATTCGTACCCCCATCAATGCAATTATAGGTATGAATGAAATGATTCTTCGTGAGAGCACGGACGAATCTGTACAGGGATATGCAACTAACATTCAAAGTGCAAGTAACATGCTGCTCGGTCTAATTAACGATGTACTGGATTTTAGCAAAATTGAATCGGGGCAATTTGAATTAATTGAAGATACGTATAGTCTTTCTTCACTAATTCAAGATGAGATGTTATTATTAAAGGCGCGAGCCATGGAAAAACCTATTTCTATTCAATATGATATTGACCCGCAACTTCCTTCTTTTCTTCGGGGTGATGAACTGCGCATTAAGCAAATCCTCACAAATCTAATCTCCAATGCAGTAAAATATACTAACGAGGGAAGCATTACCTTAAAAGCATTTTTCAAACAATTAGATGACGATACTATTGAACTTTGCTTTTCAGTCATTGATACCGGTATTGGAATTCAAGAGGAGGATTTATCCAAATTATTTGATAGTTTTAAACGGCTGGAACTAAATAAGAACCGAACTATTCAAGGCACCGGTCTTGGACTTAACATTGCAAAACAGTTAATTGATTTAATGCATGGAACAATTACTGTAACCAGCACTTACGGAAAAGGTTCCACTTTCACAGTTGCTATACCGCAAAGAATTATAGATAAACAACCAATCAACCACCTTGAATCCATAGCAGAAAAACAAATTCATGGTACGTCACTATCAAAAGACGTTTTCACAGCCCCGAATGCAGCTGTACTTGTTGTTGATGATAACACTATGAATCTAACCTTAATGAAGGAATTGTTAAAACGCACAAAAATACAAGTAGACCTTGCTTCCAGCGGAAAAGAGTGTTTAACGCTTACTAAGGAAAAGACCTATAACATAATACTCATGGATCATATGATGCCGGAAATGGATGGCGTGGAAACCTTACACATGTTGCGTGCAGAACATGCAAATCCAAATCGAGATACAATTGTGATTGCAGTCACTGCCAATGCAATTGCCGGTTGTCGGGAACAGTATTTGGACTATGGATTTAATGATTACTTTTCAAAACCGGTTCAGGCAAATAAGTTGGATGAACTTCTTTTGAAGTATCTCCCAAAAGAATTGGTAAGTACAGGCAGTATGCCAAAACCACCTATTATTAACGATGCAGTTGTTACGGATACTCCGGTTGCACCACCTCAAGACGCGTCTATGGATTTACTTGAAATTGACAAAAAGACCGGTCTTATGTATTGTCTTGATTCAGAATCATTTTATAATGAAATGCTTGCTGATTATTGTGTACAGGCTCAGGACTATTTAGGGCAGTTAGAAGACTTCTTCCAAAACCGGGATTGGAAAAACTATGCAATCCTTACACACAGTCTGAAGACTTCATCCTTAAATATTGGCGCCTGCAACTTTTCAAAATTGTCATTGCAGCATGAATTAGCCGGCAAGGAAGAAAACAGTGATTTCATCGAAGCCGAATACACCCATTATGTTGCAACCTTAAAAGACTTAATCAAAAAGATCGAGGCAATGAAAGAATAAAACACCGCATATAAAAAACGATAGAGATGGAATCTTCCATCTCTATCGTCTTTTAAAATCAAATCACTTTCTTAATCTTCCATCAAACGCAGACCGGCCGTATCCGTTACAGGCAACGAGAACACAATGGATTTTGCTTTACTGTCCAATCCGGCTCCCTTCATGATTGCCTGCATAATATCATTCTTCTGTTCCGTCTTCGCTACGATAAACAACATTTCCTTTTCCGTTGCAAGAGATACACCCATGAACTTCTCTGCTGCTTCTTTTCCTGTTCCTTTGGCATGAATAACCGTTCCGCCATAGGCACCGGCTTCTCTTGCCACATCCATAATCAATTCCGTATATCCCTGCTCCGCAATTACTACGATTAGTTCACGCGTTGTATCTTTCAATGTGGATTCCTCCTCTTTCTGATAGTTCTCATTTTCTATAAGAAAATGTAAAGTCTTCTTTCCGCCAATGCTGCTTAATGGTGTTATAAACGAAATACCACCGCCCGGAGCATCTATTTTCAGTTTCTTTTCAAGTTGCTTCTTAATTGTAATCCAGGTCTGTTCCTCAACTACGGAAAATGCTACCGCTTTTTCCTTGGACTCCAATCCCAGATAATCCAGAACTTCACTGGATGCCGTACCATACCCTAATGTAAGATACATAACATTCAATTCATTTTCTTGAAATAACTCCACATACTTACTTGCAATTTTTCTATCCACAATTGTGGTCATTAAATATATACTTCCCATACCTGCCTCATTTCTATCCATTACAATTCGATAATTTCCATATCATCGTATGTGTCAATCGATTCAACTGCCGGAACAACTGCTTTACTAAGTTTTCTTTCCTTAATGCGGAAAATCAATCCCATAATCTGAATTGTAATTAATGGTGTCATTGCAACCATTGCTACAATACCAAAGGCGTCTGTAATAATATTGCCGCCAAGGGCCTCACATGCACCCATTGCAAATGGCAGTAAAAAGGTTGCCGTCATAGGACCGGAGGCTACACCACCGGAGTCAAATGCGATAGCCGTAAATATCTTTGGCACAAAAAACGTCAGCACTAAAGCTACCAAATATCCCGGAACCAGAAAATACAAAATTGAAATACCCGTAAGTACACGAATCATAGCAAGTCCTACAGATAAGGACACACCAATAGATAAGCTAGCCCCCATAGCCTTTGCTGAAATCGCTCCAGATGTCATTTCTTCTACTTGCTTAGTCAGCACAAATACAGCCGGCTCCGCCTGAACAATAAAGTAACCGATTAACATACCAATCGGAACGATAATCCATGCGAACGGTAATCCTGCTATGGTTTGTCCCAGATAATTACCGGCAGGCATAAATCCAACATTTACACCTGTCAGGAATAGAACCAGTCCCACGTAAGTATAGACAACACCAACCCCGATTTTTATCAAAGTTCTTTTATTCAAATCTCTGGAAATCAACTGGAATACACCGAAGAAAAATACAATCGGCAAAATCGATAACGCCATCTCTTTCATATATTCCGGCAATTCATGCAAGAATAATTTCCCCAGCTCTACCGTATCATTTATTACCGGTATGGATTCCGAAACATGTTCTGCGGATTCCGGCTGATAAATCATTCCAAGAATCAATACTGCAAGAATTGGTCCAATGGAACACATAGAAACCAAACCGAAACTATCATCTTCTGCATGTCTATCACTTCGGATAGCAGAAATACCAATACCGAATGCCATAATAAAAGGAACAGTCATTGGGCCGGTGGTAACGCCTCCGGAATCAAATGCAATGGCAAGAAAATCCTTGGATACAAAGGGAGTCAAACCAAATACAATCACATAGAATGCAACCAATAGATAAGATAATGGTATACTAAACAGCATACGCAATACGGCAAGCACTAAGAACACTGCAACACCGATTGCCACAGCAAGAATCAGTGTCAGATTCGGTATAGACGGCACCTGCTGTGCCAGTACCTGCAAATCAGGCTCTGATATAGTAATAACAAAGCCCATAATAAATGTAATTAGTATGACGATAAAAATATTCTTAGACTTGGTAATAATAGAACCGGTCCGTTCTCCAATCGGCGTCATAGATAATTCCACACCTACGTTGAAGAACAACATTCCGACAATCAGCATCACTGCCCCCACCAAAAAGGTCATTAAAATACTTGGCGGAATCGGAGTGATTGTAAAGCAAAGAATTAACACAATTGCAAGTATCGGAAATACCGCTTTTAATGTCTCTGATAGTTTTTCTTTGAATTTCGAATGAATAGACAATTATGTAAACCTCTTTCTATTTTCTGGTATATACTCAAGAATGAATTAAATCCATAAACTCCTTATCCGGGATTGCCTTGGAGAAGTACCAGCCTTGCAAATAATGGCATCCGAATTGTATCAATGCCTCCCGCATTTCATCCGTTTCAACACCTTCTGCAACAATTAACATATCCAATGCATTCAACATCTTAACAGTATGCTCTAAGGTTATATGGGCTTTTTCTTCTTCAAAGGATGCCTGTACAATATCCCGATCCAGTTTTATATATTTAAACGGCATCTTGTTAATATAATTAATATTCGCATATCCGGAACCATAGTCATCCAGTGTAATAGCAATATCATTCTCTATGAGTCGATCAAGATTATCACTTACAACGGAAAACGAACTTAACATAGCCGTTTCTGTAATTTCAATATTAATCTGCGACGACTTTACTTCATAAAGCTTCATAATGCTGAGCATTTGCTCTGCAAAACCCTTTTGCATCAGCTGCAGGGAGCTCACATTAATTTCAATATATTCAATATTCGTCTGGGACAAATTATTCTCCCTAATAAAACGGCACACCTTATGTAAAATAATCTCTCCAAGTTCCAAGATATTACCGGTCTTTTCTGCAACTGTAATAAATACATCCGGCGGAATCCAGCCTAACTCCTCATCATGAAGTCTCGCCAATGCCTCTGCCGAGTTATAGCATTGCTTATCTGCAGAATAAATTGGTTGATAGTATACCTGAATGCTATCATTGGCAATTGCTGCCTTTACTGCTCTCTCTACTTTTTGGGACATATGACTCTGTTCCAAATCAATATCAGAAGCATGTATAATACCGCCCTTACTTAGATTCTTGGCTGTTTCCATAGTATAGCCAATCACCTCTTCCAAAGACTCTGCACTATCAGAATCTTGCGGACAATGAATGACACACATAGTAGCAGACATCATAATTTCCAATTTTTCCTGAGACCACGGATGTTCAAACCGTTCATATATACGTTCTACAATCTCATTTACAGCATCCTGTTCCTTATCAATTACAACACAGAACTGGTCTGCACCATGATGGAATACAATGTTCATAGAGTTCATATTTTCAAGAAATTCACCCACCTGACACAACAATACATCTCCGGTTGATACACCATAGCTTTGATTAATTAACTTGAAGTCATCTAAATTAATTACCAGTAATGAAAATGGTTTATCCAATAAGAATTTATCCTTCAAATACGTTCCAAAGAATCTTCTGCTGAATTGTCCGGTAAGCTTATCAATATCAACCTCCGGTCCCTGAACAAACAGATAAAGCACAATGCAAAATACTGTAATAGCAAGATTCAGCATAGGAGTAAAACTAAACTCCTGTGCAATTCCTGCAATAATTGCACATACAAATAAAAATACTACTATAGTCTTCTTTAAGAACTTAAAATTCTGACGTTTTGCAATTAAGCCCCATGCCATAAGCACTACCATAACAGCATCAACGGCGTACAGCACGAAGCCCACACCTTTAATAGAATAAACATTATCAATCAGATTGGCTGCCCAATGTAAAATCGGATTCAAACCGCAGATTACCACGATAATGCCCCACGACGCAACAAATGTATATTTGAATTTAGGATTTCGTTTCGTATCGATTCCTGCAAGACTTAACAAATAATGTGTAATGCAGACAAAAAAAGAATGAATAAAAATCATTTGAACAGACATAATCGTATAGGTTATACCATATGGTATTATATCCGGTTTCTCTGCAAACCCATAAACTAAGGTTTCCAACACTGTAGCTCCAAATGCCGTTGATAATACATATATGAAATATCGGTAGCTTCGCAGAGGAACCTTCTTCTCCGTAAAATACCAAATAATAAGCATAAGTTGGAAGAATGCTGCAATATAATTATATGATAAATTCACTGTATTCATAACATTCCTCCTTGCCAGTTGCTTATTCAATAAATATGTTTATTTTATCATATTTGGGGTACTATTTACAATGCGTATACTTTATTTCATCTTTGGGGCAACGCTAAGCCGGATACCGTGCCTTTATATAAAATAGCATCACCTACACCATTTTTCTTAAGATGATTATAAATATCCGGTCCAACCTGCATAATATACGCCTGTGGCTTTCCATTTTCATCCAAAATGCCTACCATTACATGATATGCATCAACAGCACGCACACCGGCATAATGCCCACCTCTGTATTTTCGTGAATAGTATGTCTTCACATCATCATCCAGCAGATATGCCGTTTTCTTTCGGAAACAATCCCGGTCTTTCTTAAAAATACGCTTCTTCTTCAGAAAGCTTACAAGCCAGATAATACAAGCGGCCAAATGGAACAATATACAAACCGCTTTGATAGGCATATCAAAAAAGTCCCATGTGAAAATAAGAAGGAGCCAAAATACTACCAATGCAATCACGAAGATTGCAATACCAGCCCCTTCTGTAGAACCGTAGGATTTCTTCACCTGTTCAAATTCCGAGTCCGAAATGGGATATTCTGTAGCATCCGCATTCATCATCTTATCTTCTATGCGAACATGTGGTTTTTCAACCGGTTTCAGGGTTGGAATTATTTTTATAAACCCGGCATAAATAATAATTCCGTTAATAATTAATACAATTAAAATAAAAAGAATATTTACCATAGTTTTCCTTTCTTCCTGTTTACTCACTCAGTGTTTTATAAGCTGTGCTACAGCCCGTTGCACAATTATAACCGACACATCATTATGTACTCTTCCTCATTTTCATCAATAATCTGAAATCCTACATTTTTATACATCTTTACAGCGTAATTAGCTTTCTGCACAGCTAAGGATGTCTTCTGATATCCTCTGTCTTTTAATTCTGTCAACATCTGTTTCATAAGATTTGTTCCTATTCCGTACCCCCGATATTCTTTATATAGTGATATGGCAAAAGACGGAACTCCTTCTTCTATGTGTCCATAGTCATCCATAATACGAACCCATACCGCACCGACTATCTTTTCTTTCGCTTCGGCAACAAAGCAAATATCGCCTTCCTGCTTGCCAAAATCCTGCACATAAACCTGTAATTCCGGTGCATTTATAATCTCTCGCGGTGGTGGCTCTACACCCTCCGGGATAAAAATTGCTTCGTAAAGAAACTCATCCAATACTTTATATTCATTGCTATTTATTTCTCTGATATGTATATCCATCTTCTTCCTCCAATCAATTTATCTACTGATTAGATGTCATTCCACACATAAGTGTACCTCCTTCGAAATTTAACATGGGTATCTTCTTATAAAAGAGTCTCTTCTAAGTCATAAATATATTTAAACTCCAGTAATTCTTTGGAATCTGCTGCCTGTCCCTCTAATTCTTCCTTCAAAGAATTTCCTTTATCAATAATAAAGTAAATAATTTTACAACCATATTCTTTTGCTTTTGGCATAAAGCACTGTGCTACCCATTCAGTATCTTCCGGAATATTTTCAAATCCGTTCCTTGTATCAGCAACATAGTTACAGCCTTTATGATTCTTTATAATATCAAGGGCATATTCAAGAGGTTTTCTATAATCCTCTCTGCAACAAAACTTCTTCCATTTTACGAATACCACATTATGTTTTTCTTCATATTTTACATCACAAAATTCTGATAAATACACAATAATACCCCTATCTACATATCTATCCATTGTATAAATGCTGTCTTGTCGGAACTGTTATATCCTGCATTTTTATAAAAATTCAATGTACTCTCTTTCTTTGAACCGGTAAGCAACATCATCTTATAACAGTTATTCTCTTCTGCAATCCGTTTTGCAAAATCCAAGCAGGCAGTTGCGTAGCCTTTCTTACGGTACTCTCCGTGCGTTACCACATTTTCTACAAACGCATATGGACGAACATTTCTTGTAAGATTCGGAATAATCACACATACACAGGACGCTACAATCTTACCATCCACCTCACAGACAATCAGATGATGATTTTTGTCATCTACAATACTTTCCCATGTATTTCTTAAATGTTCTGAATCCTCCGGAACACTTTCCTCGTGAAGATATAAATATAGTTGTAATATCTCATTTAAATCATTTCTATTTGCTTCTCTAATTATCATTACTATTGTACCTCTGACATCAAAGTCCTATTTCGTTATCTGCAAATGCTATACGCCCATATCACTCGCCAAGTTTCTCTAATGTATCCTTCCGGATTTCTTCTCTTAATTCTTTCAAATATTCCGAAAAAGCAACCTTATCATCTGCATATGTTTTGTTCAACTCATACTCCTTCGGAATCCATGTAGACAAATCAGAAATATTATGCTGAATCAATGCCTCCAGACTATCAATAGCCTTATACACTTTCGCTTCAGCCGTTTCTCGTTTTGCCATTTCATCATATAAATTGAGCATTTCCTTTGCGTAATTCTCAGGTAGAGATTTCACCCAACTATATAATAATTCCTCTTCTGTTGCTTCATTTGTTGTTGTCTTTTCAAAAGTAGGAATATCCCCGGTAAATGCTTCTAATAATGTTCTTGGTTCCATACCTTTCCCCCGTACTTTTATACTTTTCTTTGCAACAAGGCTACCGTCTCTACATGCGGTATCATTGTTCCCTATTATTGAAATCGGTATTTTCCTTTTCCATGTCCGGTTACAGACACGATTACCTGACTATCTACTAACAATTTTATCAGCTCAGATGCTCTTGTTGATTTTAACCCGGTAATATCTTCTACAATCGTTCTACCAAAATATTCTTCTTTTCCACATTTTGAAAACAGTTCTAACGCATAATGTATTGTCTTTTCAGAAATCGCATCAGAAAAAGAAAGTAATCTGTTTCGAATGTCCGCTTTTTGTGTTTCAATGTCCGCTTCTACGTCCTCAATGTCCGCTTTTGAACTTTCAATGTCCGCTTTTTCAAACATTTCACTGATATGCATAGAACGGTTATGAAGCTCATTCTTTTCATCCAGCAATAAATTTCTTAAAAACAATTCCAAATACTCAGTTGTTTCATGAACACCGTTTTTCAAATCGTTATAGTTAGCTCTAACAAGTGCATTTCTAAAATACCATACATTTTCAGCAAAGATATCATTCGTTGCATCAAATCCAAGAGTTCGCAAATACTTAATAAAAAATACTGCTGTAGTTCTTGTATTTCCCTCTCTAAAAGCATGTATCTGCCATAATCCTGATACAAAGACGGCCAAGTGATGAATAATCACTTCCATGCTC
>JAFTZJ010000033.1 GCA_017461045.1 Lachnospiraceae bacterium
GGACATCGTATATGCTTTGGCTATTTCTTTGTCTCCGGTCAGACTGATGACTGCATGGTCATCTGCGTCGATGTCGATATACATGCTTCCCGGGGACAGGCTTGTTACGATACCGTATCGGCTGTTTCGCTGTACTTCATAACCGGTGATTCCTGCACTAAGCAGTCTTGTATTGCTGACACCGTAGACTTCACCGGACTGGATATTGTATAAATCCACTTGGGCAAAGTAGAGTTTACCTGCCAATGCCAGATACTGTCCTAAATATTCCGGACCATACACATTTGCTTCGTTGACGGTTTCTGTCAGGACTGCTACCTGATTGTAGCTGTTCCGTAGTTCGTCTCCGGTTATGGTCTGGTTGTCAATGGTGACTGCGTACATAGAACCTGCTGTTACCGGATTCTGTATGGTTTTGTCCGAGACGTTCCCCGCACGATTAAGCGTGATGGTACACGTCTGTGCGGTTCCCAGTGTGATTTCCACATCTTCTGCTTCGCATGCCACTTCTCCATCTATCAGAAGTGCCGGTTTCACATATACATAGGATGCTGGTACGTCAAATATGCTGTCATAGGAACTCAGTATTTCTGCATCGGCGGTACTTGCCGGAAGGAAGGTTAACAGAATACTCTTTCCTGCAAGGTCTGAGGCATTGTAGGCTCCTAAAGATTCTCCTCCCACGTCAAATCGTATGCTGTCTTTATCAGTATTGCCGATTTCCGTGAATGTGGCAAGCTCTTTTTTTACTTCGTACTGTAAGGATGCCGGAAGGTAGGATACAATCTCTTTTCGAATGATTCGCTTTCTGGCATAGACTTCTTCCAGTTCCATAGCTTCCACTTCTGCCTCGAAGTCTTTCAGCACGGCTTCTATGGTTTCTTCGTTTCCGTTTTCTACGGCTTCGGAGAGTCCTTCTGGCAAGTTCATTTCTTCTGCAATGTCATAGATATTTTCTACTTCTTCATAGGTCTTGATACTGGTATCTAAGTCTATCCAGACAGCTTCACCGCCTGCATTTCCGGCTCCCCGATAGTCTGTGTATGGCAGGCATGCACGCACCCATACATGTTCCATCTGAAGTTCTATCATTTCACCGTTTTGCATGACCTTTGTTACCGGTACGCCTGCCGATGCAAGGATATCGGCTGCATGTTCGTAGGTGTCTGCACCGGTAAGTGATAGTGCCGGTTCTTCTTCCAGAAGAATGGTTCCCCGTACATACTCTGCCTGATAACCGAGATATCGAAGCATGCCTATTAGGAGGCTTGCCTGGTCATAATCGTTGCCGGAGCATGCGGCATAGGTTCCGTTGGCTCCTTTTCGGCTTCCGTAGTAGTACTCGTAGCCCAACGTATTTTTCAGATAATTGTAGATCTCTAAAGGTGTGCCCAATTCTTCTGCAAGTTCCTGTATCTCTTCGTTGATGGCGGTATCACCGGACAAAACCAACCTATCTGATATAGTGGTTTCACCGTATAGAATACTGTTTTCTGACAGATTCCCGTTACCATACGTCTGTGCAGTCGAATCGGATTGGAGCAAGGTCCGGATGCTCTCCAACGCGCTCTCTGCTTCTTGGAAATCTTCACTATCCAGAGCTTGATTAAGCGCTTCAACTGCCGCTTTTGTTTGTTCCTGCTTCTCATTTATTTCATTCCGTAGTTTTTCTGCTCGTTGGGTTAGTATGGCGTTACCGGAATCGGAGATTTCTGGTTTTATTTCTTCTACCGCCTGCTCCTGTAGGGTTAGCCATTCGCCGGTTATCTCCTCTGCTTCAGACAATGATTCTGCAAGTTCAGATATGGCAGCCTGTGACTGTTCCATATCACGCATTGCCAACGCATCGGATAGTTTTTCGATTGCTGTATCTTCTGCTTTGGTCAGTTCTCCGAGGTCTGTATTTATCAGCTGAATGTCTTTCGTTGTTTCATCGGAAACAATGCTTGTGCCTGTGGTAGAGGCATCTATGTTAGTGGTGTCTCCAACCAGATTCATTCCATCGGTTGGTATGGCGGCATTCTGTGCTTCACTTCTACAACCACACAACAAGCTCATAGTCAGTACAAGTGACATGACCAGTGCTAGTGCTTTATAGAATTTTCTTCTAATTTTTCTGAATTGGTTCATTTCCTTACTCCCTTTCTGTTCCTACTCTAAGTGTATCTCCCTGTAGACATATCCGTTTTGCAATGATACTTCCTCTAAAATCTAATTGGGATACATTGATAGTTACGGTTCCTTCCGGTGCATATATCAAGCCGCGTCCAGTTAAGGCAGTTGCATTGATATTAATGTCTCCATGTGCGGAACAGACTACGACTGGTATCTCTTCACCAAAGGTTGCTTGTGCCGTACTGATGTATACGCTTTCTTCTGCATATAGATTCGCTCCCAGAACTAATTCCGGACAGTATGCACCACTTGTGCTTTGACAATGAATCGGCGATTGAATGGAGGTGCTATTATATACTGCAATTTCCTGCATCGAATCGTCCGCTGTCATATCTGCCAATACGTCCTCCCGATAATCCGGAAGACTCCTTGCTTCGCCATACTCGATTCGCTCCGCAATACTTGTATTGCCTGCATAGGTTGTGATAGCTCCTGTAGAATGTATAGCACCTATTGTAAGCAAACTACTTCCACCGAAGGTCATGGAAGTACCTGCGTATGCTTCTCCATATAACTCTGCATTTGAACAATACATAATAGTATCCTCAGCAGAGAACAAGGCATATTCTGTGTCCAAATATCCGCCCGGTTCCTCCGGCACTTCCGGTTCCTCAGGAATTACCGGCTCCGTTATTGCTTCTTCCAGCTTGACCGTCATTTCTTCACTGATGTTACCTGCATTATCAACTGCATATACATGTAGATAGGTTTCCTCCTCCAATGTCGAATGACTAAAATCATATCTTATACTTCCATTCTCTGCGGTAATAATATCCGAAACAAGTGTTCCGTCTTCTTCGTAGACAATTAATTCTTCCATCGGCTCTTCACTATTGCTTACCCCAACGATAAAGCCTTGAATTCCGGAACAGGCTTCCTCGGATAATATATTCGATTCTATTTTTTCTGTTGCATCGTTTTCTCCCATAGGAATTGCTTCTATGTAGTAGTCATATGTTGTACCATTGTCGGTTGCGGTAATCAGCATTTCCATGCCTTGCTGCTCTACTGATGGTGCATTTGGCACTTCCGAATCATAGAAGAACTTATCCGAAGCCGTTGTTTGACCAGTTAATTGTTTCAAATAGAATAGAGTATTTGCAAGAACCTTCCGTTCGTCATCTGTGGTATACTTATTGCTATGCCCGGTCTGAATAATCGCAAGTGAATCACTTACAATTAAGTATCCGTTGTTCACTGCTCCGGTTTCTTCATCTGTTTCATACGGATGTTGACATTCCATCCAAATGGTACCGCCTGCCGTACCACCTACATATTGACCGCTTGTATGCATTGGCGGAATTACAAGCGTACCGGAAAGTTCCCATGGATAACTGGAAAGAATCCCTTCCTTGATTACTTTTACCTCTGAAGTTGTTCCCGGATGTCCATCTCGCTTCAGGATAATGCCCATATCTTCTGCAAACCTTGCAAAATACGGATGATTTGCAGATGTATTTATACTGACAGTGTCATGCCCGAACAAGACACCACCGCCTGCCTCCACAAATGCTTTCGTCCCCTCATAACCAGTTTCATTTAAATCCCAGTGTCCATTACAATCTGCAAATCCAAACACCAATACATCATATTGATATTCACCATTTTCATCCTTTAAGTATTTATCCGGATTCACGTTATAATCACGAATACTTACTATATCAATTTCAAATAATCCCAAACCGGCAGGTAACTCCATGTCACCAGTCGGCTCATTCATCCAGTTTGTAAGACATACCTGCGAACCATTAGTCGAATATACATTCAGAACTCTTACAGTTTCTTCTCCGTCCCAAGCAGAGCAAGTTTCCCATTCACCATCTTCTGTTCTCCGATACAAGCGATATCCATATCTTCCATCATCATTGCTTAAATCATTCCAACACAGATTACTTGTATGCTCTGTTGGCTCTGTAGAATTGCATTCCAGCACTAATTCTCCACTTTCAGCCGCATGCAAATAAAAATCAATCTCCTCTATTGCCCTACAAATATTCTCTTCTTCTGCATCATTTCCCCACAATTCCACTCGTAGCGTATACTGTGAATCTGCCTCTGCACATACTGAAAATTCTGTTTGATTCGCAGATGTTGTCTCCTCCGGCATGAAGGAACATATTTCCTCCCATGTGAGAAGTTCTTCTGCACCTTGCATGAAATAATAGCGAATTGTTCCTGTCTGCTCTTGATTTATCTGATATTCTATATTGGTTGTGAGATTTACTTTTTGTTCCTCTCCAACTTCCAGTACATAACTGTCTGCTTTCGTCTTCATGGAAAGCACTTGGAAGTCTAATGCATAATAATTCTCCAATACCTTGCACAAAAGAATATATTGAATAGTATCTTCGATATCTCCATGCACACTACCATCTTCTGATAACACTTTTGCCAACTGCACTTCTGTTTCTGCTGTATGCTCTATGATTTCTCGCATATACAGATAACGTGCTATTCTTACCTGTTCGTCAAACCGTTCTTCTGAAAAATCCATGCAATACGCAGACTGACAGTATGTATCTAACTTAGCAAACAAATCCTCATTCGCCACCTCATTCTGACTTAGTATAATTCCTATCTCTGCTGTAAGCTCGCTATCCGAAGCATTTGCTTTCGTATAACTATATCCTCCATCTTCATTCTGCTGACCCATAAGATAATAAACTGCCTTATTTTTCATCTCCTTCCAATCACCAGAAAGTTCAATGTCCTCTCGCTTTTCCAGATATGTTATCGCACTCAAAACCAAGAAGGTATCATATACATCACTTGTATAATTCCCATTGATTCCAAACCCGCCATCTTCGTTTTGCTGCTCTTGAATCTCATGCAGGAATGTCTCATCACCGTATGCCCATACCAAATGTGCCAGTTCATCAATATTTTGGTTTTTTTCATCCTTTAACCAATCTTCCAAAAAGGCACTCTGGACTATTTCTCCTTCTAAGTTCAGCACTGCTACAGCATTACAGGTAAGATTTGGCAAAGAGTCTTCTCCCCACTTACCATCTTCATCGCCCTGCTGTTCCAGCCACTCCAGTGCTTTGTCCTTACCGTAATCCATAACCTCTGTTTCCTGTGCATATGTACTTCCCATAAGTATTTCTACCAACAAGCAGATACACATTGACATAGTTAAGATTCTTCGTAAAGTCAATTTTTCCCTTCGTTTTCCTATTACTTTCATAATGCTCCTCCCTAAATTTAGTAATGAAACATTCTATCACATTTTCTATTCATTTTTTAAAAACCAGCATAATTGGGCATGTTTTTAGCATATTTTGTCATTTTTTAGATTTTCACCTCTCAGAAACATAATTACTTAAATACAAAAAACCGTTTTTTATAGGTTTCTTGCACCTATAAAAAACGGTCTATCTCATACCATATGATAAATCCAACAACGTATAGATTACACAATATAAAAATCGGATACATCACCTTTTCTTTTCTGCCTTTATCTTTTGCTTTCATTATTTCTCTCACTGTGAGAACCGCACTCCCAAGACAATTAATGGCACACAAGCCTTCAACAAGATCGGTGACGATTATTAATCCTCGTCCAACATCTGCACCTGCTATTACGAAACAAATAAATGTAAGGGCTGAAACCATTTTTGAAATCTGCCCCAAAAGAACTCCCTTCGGTACAAGTGCATGCGGAAACTTTTTTGTCAATAATGCTATTAGTTCTATTATCAGCATTATCGTTGTCACTGCAATGCTACATATATATATGACTATTGCTCCAATTGTAAAGATCGATAATTCATCCCACATAAGTTACGTCCCTAATTTAGAATTCTTCTTCCATCTGCCAATATATCTCCGTCAAACGCTCCCGGCTCAGTTCCGTCTGATTCAGTATGGTATAGCGGTCCGGCCGGGTATTGCCTGCCTTCTGCCATGCCCGAACAAAAATATCTTCTGTTATTTTCCATTCTGACGGTTTTATCGGTATCTGGTATTCATGAAGAATCCGCTTGATTTTCTCAATATTCCGACCCTGGAACATACAAACCGGCACACTTCCCATTGCTACTGCAATCCCATGAGGCACATAGACCTCATCGGCAAAATTCTCCTCCAAGGAATGGCAGAACAGGTGCTCCGCCCCACTGCTTGGTCTGGAATTACCGGCAATTTCCATAGCCAGTCCGCCCATAACCAATGCCTGTGTTAACACCTTGATAAAACTTTTGCTCTTAATGGACTTCTCTTCATGATAACAAATGGAATTAAACGCCATTTTCGAAATCATATAGGCAAAATCATCAATCGGGTTGCCGGTTACCGTCGCATCTAATTTCCAGTCATTTAAGGCGGTATACTTACTGATTGTATCCCCGACTCCGGCTAACAGCTGTCCTTCCGGTGCTCCCATAATAATATTCACATCTACAATAATACTACTTGGTATGGTACATTGGAAGGTCTTTCGCTTTAAGCCCTCTGTTCCCAAAACCGCTACCGGAGAAGCCAGACTATCATTGCTTAATGTAGTTGGCAAGCATAGGAAAATGGCTTTGCTGACAAAAGCAGCATATTTTGCCAAATCCAGAACCATACCACCGCCAAAGCCAATAACTACGGTTACATCATGCATGCATATATACTTTGCAAGATTCACTGCCTGATCAAAAGAACCATCTTCCACCAGATAGATTTCACTATTATGAAAGTCCTGTGTTAACTCCTGCAGGATATCCGGAAACAATCCTTGCAGAGTCTTGTCCGTTACAATAATGGCTTTCTTACGTCCAATGCCCGGCACACAATCCGACATCACTTCATTGACACGACTAAAGATTCCTTCTTCAATTACTAAATGATATGGCAAACGAAATCGATTCATAAATTACCCCCTATTATTTTTTCTTAGTATAACCGAATTTAACATGTATTTATTATTCATTTCCCAATATTCCTTTCCCTAAGGACATATATAAGAAAAACGCCGATATAATGATATTCCGTTCTGTTTCTTAGAACGTATTTTCATTATATCAGCGTTACTTATTGAATGCAAAATCTATAAATTATTTGCGAATCTGATTGTAAATACCCTCTGCATCCAACTCATATTTATGAAGTAAGTCTTTTGCAGGGCCTGACTCGCCAAAGCGATCATATACACCAAGCTTTGTTACCTGTGTTGGGCACTTCTCAGCCAGTAATTCTGCTACTGCACTACCCAAACCACCAATTACAGAATGCTCTTCTACGGTATAAATCCGTCCGGTCTGCTTAGCTGCTGCCAGAACAATTTCTTCATCCAATGGCTTAATGGTGTGGATATTGATTACCTGTGCATCAACCCCATCCTTTTCCAGCATCTTTGCTGCTTCTAAGGCTTCGGATACGCAAAGTCCGGTTGCAATAATGGTTAAGTCCTTACCCGGACGAAGCTCTACACCCTTGCCGATTTCGAACTTATAGGTTGCTTCATCATTGATAACCGGTACTGCCAAACGGCCGAATCGTAAATAGCAAGGACCATTATATTCATATGCAGCCTTTACTGCTGCTCTTGCTTCTACATCATCACATGGGTTGATTACTACCATACCCGGAATGGTTCTCATCAATGCAATATCTTCGTTACACTGATGGGTTGCACCATCTTCACCAACTGAAATACCTGCGTGGGTTGCACCAATCTTTACATTCAAGTGCGGATATCCAATGGAATTACGCACCTGCTCATATGCACGTCCTGCCGCAAACATTGCAAAGGAACTCATAAATGGTACATAGCCACAGGTAGACATACCTGCTGCAATACCTGCCATATTACACTCTGCAATACCGCAGTCAATATGACGTTCCGGAAATGCTTTCTTAAATACACCGGTCTTGGTTGCTGCTGCTAAGTCAGCATCTAAAACCACCAAATTATCATGTTCTTTACCAAGCTCTACTAACGCATTACCATAGCTGTCTCTGGTTGCAATCTTATCTCCTAACATAATGCGTCACCTGCCTTTCCTAATTCCTCTAAGGCTAATGCAAGTTCTTCATCATTCGGAGCCTTGCCATGCCAGCCTGCCTGATTCTCCATAAAGGATACGCCCTTACCCTTAACGGTATGTGCAACAATTGCGGTTGGCATTCCCTTGGTATTCTTTGCTTCTTTGAATGCCGCATCGATTTCATCGAAATCATTACCATTGATATTGATTACGTGGAAACCAAATGCTTTGAATTTATCATCGATTGGATATGGAGAACATACTTCTTCCACCGTTCCGTCAATCTGAAGATTATTATTATCTACAATTACTACCAGATTGTCTAACTTCCGATGTCCGGCAAACATAGCCGCTTCCCAAATCTGTCCTTCCTGAATCTCGCCATCACCGCATAAGCAGTAAGTGCGGTATTCCTTGCCGGACATTTTTGCTGCCAAAGCCATACCAACAGCAGTTGAAAAGCCCTGTCCTAAGGAACCGGAGGACATATCAACGCCCGGAATGTGCTTCATATCCGGATGTCCCTGCAACACAGAACCAATGTGACGCAAGGTTAACAAATCCTCTACCGGAAAATATCCCCGATGTGCCAATGTTGCATACAAGCCCGGTGCTGTATGACCCTTAGACAATACGAATCTGTCACGATTTTCATCCTTCGGATTCTCCGGATTAATATTCATTTCTTCAAAGTACAAATAAGTGAAAATATCGGTTGCGGAAAGCGATCCACCCGGATGTCCGGCTTTCGCGCTGTGCACTGAAGTTACAATTCCCTTACGAACTTCAACTGCAGTCTGTTGTAGTTTCTTCTTATCCATGTTCTTTCCCTTTCTGTATTATTCGCCAAATACTGCGATATAATCTGCCTGGAATTTCGCAATACCCTGGTCGGTCAACGGGTGTTTGGTCATTTGTTCAATTACAGAATATGGAACGGTTGCAATATTCGCACCGGCTAAGGCACAATCCGTTACATGAATTGGATTCCGAACAGATGCTGCAATAATCTCCGTTTCCAAATTGTAATTTTCAAAAATGGTTACAATATCCTGAATCAAGGTGATACCGGTGGTACTGATATCATCTAACCGTCCCAAGAAAGGAGATACATAGGTTGCTCCTGCTTTCGCTGCCAGCAATGCCTGTGCCGCGGTGAAAATCAAAGTAACATTGGTTTTAATTCCCTCTGAAGACAATACCTTTACCGCTTTTAAGCCTTCAATTGTCATTGGAATCTTAACAACCATATTCGGATGAATCGCTGCAATTTCTCTACCTTCCTGAACCATGGTTTCTGCATCTACAGTGGTTGCTTTTACTTCACCACTAATAGGTCCATCTACGATTGTTGTAATCTCCTGAATGACTTCCTTAAAATCTCTTCCTTCTTTTGCGATTAATGATGGATTGGTTGTTACACCACAAATCACACCCATTTCATTTGCTTTACGAATGTCGTCTACATTCGCTGTGTCAATAAAGAATTTCATGTTATTACCTCGCTTTCTAATTCAATGACTCTTCTACTTCACTTCGATACGGAATGGATGGAACTGCACCTTTTCTTGTTACAGCAATCGAAGATGCTTTCGCACTCATTCTTAGTATGTCCGGTATCTCCATGCCATCAATCAGGCCTGCAAGAAAATATCCTGTAAAGGTATCTCCTGCTGCGGTTGTATCCACTGCGTCTACTTTGAAAATCGGTTGCTGATATCGCAACTGACCTTCTGCATAAATTGCACCATCCTTACCTAGGGTTAATACAATCTTCGCATGTGGGTACATTTCTAACATTTTGGTAATTACTTCCTCCGGTTCTGTTAAGCCGGTAATCTGACCGCCTTCTACTTCATTCAAAAGGAAGATACTTACCTTCTTCATATCCACCTCATTTAATTTATCATTAAATGGCGATGGATTCAATGCTATTTGCATACCTTTTTCAAAAGCTTGTTCTACAATATACGGAAGCATGTTCACTTCATTCTGTAATAACAGGATATCTCCGGCCTCAAAATGACTTAATACTTCGTCCACATATTCTTCCGTTAATTTGTTGTTCGCTCCTGCAAATAACAAAATACAATTCTGAGCATTTTTATCAATCTGAATAATTGTATGTCCGGTTTTCCCTTCTACTTTGCGAATATAATCTGCATGCACACCATATTCCTTGCAAGCATCCAAGAACGCCTGACCATCCTCGCCAATCATTCCTCCATGATATACTTCTACGCCGGCTTTTGCAAGTGCCATCGACTGATTCATGCCCTTACCGCCTAGAAATGTTGACATCCCATCGGTTGACTGGGTTTCCCCAGGCAACACGATGTGGTCTACACTATATACATAATCTAAGTTCATAGAACCAATGTTTAATACCTTCATACTTTACGCCTCCATTTTTATTGTGCGTTTTCCTTAGTAATCAATGTTACTTCAACCGGTACATTCTTAGGAATTGACTCGCCGTTCATTAACTTAATTGCGTTCTCCACTGCTGTAGAACCAATTAAGTCCGGTTGCTGTGCGATGGTTGCTGCCATTCTGCCTTCCTTGATTGCTGCAATTGCGTCATCGGTTGCATCAAAGCCTACTACCATAACATCCTTGCCTGCTCCGGAAACTGCTTCTACAGCGCCCAATGCCATTTCGTCATTGGCTGCAAAAATTGCCTGAATATCACCATTTGCCTGCAACATATTTTCTGTTACGGACATACCTTCGGTACGGTCAAAGTTAGCGGTCTGGCTTGCTACAACGTCCATCTTCTCATCTGCGATATTATGGAAGCCTTCACCACGGTCAATGGCTGCGGATGCTCCCGGTGTTCCGGAAAGCTCTGCTACCTTAATTCCTTCACCTAAGGTATCTACAATGTACTGGGTTGCCATTTCTGCTCCGGCTACATTATCGGATGCAATCTGGCAATCGATGTCTACACCATTTACTGCACGGTCAACGGAAATGACACGAACACCCTTTGCCTTGGCTGCTTCTACAGCTCCGGTTACTGCATCAGAGTCTACCGGATTTACAATCAACACGCTAATGTCCTTTGCAATTAAGTCTTCAATATCACTTACCTGCTTCGTTACATCATCTCCTGCATCTACAACGGTTAAGGTAACACCTGCATCATCTGCTGCCTTCTGCGCACCCTCTACTAAAGTTACGAAAAATGGATTGTTCTGTGTAGATACGGATAAACCAATGCTTCCATTTCCAACGATTTCTCCTGCTGAAGAAGATTCACTGTCTGCTGCAAAGGTATCTGCATTTTCCTTAGTTACTAAGGTTACTTCTACCGGAATAGATTCCGGAATAGTTTCTCCATTCATTAACTTCACTGCGTTATCAACTGCAGTAGAACCAATTAACTTCGGCTGCTGTGCGATGGTTGCTGCCATTCTGCCTTCCTTGATTGCTGCAATTGCATCATCGGTTGCATCGAAACCAACTACCATAACATCCTTACCTGCCCCGGAGATTGCTTCTACAGCACCTAATGCCATTTCATCATTCGCTGCAAATACTGCCTGAACATCACCATTTGCCTGTAAGATATTTTCCATAACTGACATACCCTCGGTACGGTCAAAGTTCGCAGTCTGACTTGCTACTACATCTAATTTATCATCTGCGATATTGTGGAAACCTTCACCACGATCAATGGCTGCAGATGCACCCGGTGTTCCGGAAAGCTCTGCTACCTTCACACCTTCACCTAAAGTATCTACAATGTACTGGGTTGCCATTTCTGCTCCGGCTACGTTATCAGATGCAATCTGACAGTCGATGTCTACACCATTTACTGCACGGTCAACGGAAATTACATGTACGCCCTTTGCCTTGGCTGCTTCTACAGCTCCGGTTACTGCATCAGAGTCTACCGGATTTACAATCAATACACTAATGTTCTTAGAAACTAAATCTTCAATATCACTTACCTGCTTGGTTGGGTCATCACCTGCGTCTACGACTGTTAATGATACCCCTGCTTTGTCTGCTGCTTCCTGTGCACCTTCTACCAAGGTTACGAAGAAAGGATTATTCTGTGTAGATACAGACAAACCAATACTTCCATTTGCTGTATTATTATTGTTTGAAGAACTGCTGCTTTCGCCATCAATTGTGATACGGCACGCAGTCAGTGAAAATAGCAATGTTAATGCTAAAACTACTGCTAATATCTTTTTCATACTAATATACCTCCTTATTTGTATTGCCTCCTCGCTTTGCGGGTATCGCCCCCTCGCTTTGCTCGGCGGCATATCGTCGGTATGCATCCTAAATATGAGCTTTGCTCATATGCATACCTCCTATCTTTTACGGTCTGATAATACTGCTACAAGAATTACGATTGCCTTAATTACTTCCTGATAGTAGGTTGGTACACCTAAGATATTCAAACCATTGTTCAATACTGCAATAATCAATACACCGGCAATGGTTCCAAGAATCTTACCACGTCCGCCGCTCATACTGGTTCCGCCTAATGCAACCGCTGCGATTGCATCCAATTCGAAGCCTTCACCCAAGGTACACTGTGCGGAGTCTACACGGGAAATCATAATCAAACCTGCAAGAGCTGACATGAAACCGGAGATTGCATATACGATAATCTTAACTGCAGAAGTATTTACACCTACTAAGTTTGCACATTTTGCATTGCTACCAGTTGCATAAAGCTTTCTTCCGAAGGTTGTATGATGTAATACAAAGTAGAAGATTGCAAATGCCGCTACTAAGATGATAACCGGAATCGGAATTGAGATAAATGCACTCTTTGGTCCAATCTCAAGGTTACCTTTACCAAGCATCTTGAAGAGGAATGCACCTGCATCGGATTCAATGCTTGCTGCCAATCTGGAAATCGGCTTACCGGATGTAAGAATAAATGCAAGTCCGCGGTAAGCAGTCATGGTAATCAAGGTTGCAATGAATGGCTGCAAACGACCCTTGGTTACTAACAAACCACTAACTGCACCCAATCCTGTACCGGCAATTAAGGATACCAAAATCGCAAGTGGTGCCGGCCAGCCATTGATTAAAAACTCTGCACAAATAATTGCACTTAATGCAAATGTAGAACCAACGGACAAATCAATACCATCAGACAAGATTACACAGGTCATACCAAATGCAATCAACCCATTGAAAGATGCCTGCCGTAATAAATTCAAAAAGTTGCTTGCAGTACGGAATTCCGGACTGATACAACTAATTACAATTACTAATAATGCTAAAGCAATAAATGCGCCATATTCGCCTATAAACGCTCCTATACTCTTCTTATTTTTTTCCATTATAAACTACCTCCCGTCGCTAACGTCATTACCTTTGCCTGGTCTGCATCTGCTGCATCCAGAATACCGGTTACTTCTCCTTCGTGTACTACCATGATGCGGTCACTCATTCCCAATACCTCCGGCAGTTCCGAAGAAACCATGATTACCGCTACACCCTTGGCAGCCATATCATTAATGACACTATAGATTTCTTTCTTTGCTCCAATATCAACGCCTCGTGTTGGCTCATCCAGAATCAGTATCTTAGGATCTGTATAAATCCATTTTGCCAAAACTACCTTCTGCTGATTACCACCACTCAAATTGCCTGTTTCATGCTGTGGTCCAAAACATTTTACCCGGAATTCTTCAATACCCTTCTTAACCAATTCCGCTTGCTTTGATTTTGCAAGAACACCATTATTGGAAACCTTTTTAAGATTCGCAATATCAATATTCTCTGCAATACTCTTCTCCAGCAACAATCCTTCGGTCTTTCTATCTTCTGTGATGAATCCGATACCGGCTGCAATTGCCTGTCTTGGATTCTTAATTTTGGTTTCATTTCCTTCGATGAAAATCTTACCGCTGTCATATGGCAGATTACCGAAAATGGCCTGCATGATTTCCGTTCTTCCTGCACCCATCAATCCGGATACACCAAGCACTTCACCGGCTCTCACTGAGAAGTTTACATCCTTAAAGGTTTTTCCCTTGGTTAAGCCTTCCACTCGAATGACTTCTTCTCCAATTTTTACATCACGTTTTGGGAACCGTTCACCAATCTCTCGGCCAATCATCATCTGCACGACGCCGTCCATATCGATGTCCTTAATATTTTCCGTTCCTACATAAGAACCATCTCTTAAGATTGTGATGCGGTCACACAGTTCAAAGATTTCTTCCATTCTGTGTGATATGTATACAATAGAAACGCCTTTCTTTCTTAATGAGTTCATAACCTCAAATAAGACTTCGGTTTCACTCTGTGTTAATGCTGCGGTTGGCTCATCCATAATCAGAACCTTTGCGTCTACCATTAAGGCCTTACAGATTTCTACCATCTGCTGTTGTCCTACGGACAAATCGGACATTACCGCATTAACCGGAATGTTTACACCCATTTTGTCCATCATTTCCTGCGCCTTTGCCCGCATTGCTTTCTTATCGCAGACACCGCCGAACTTCGTAATTTCCTTTCCCATGAACAGATTCTCTTCTACGGTTAAATCAAAGAGAACATTCAATTCCTGGTAAATGAATACGATACCGGCTTTTTCTGCTTCCTGTGGTGACCGGTAGGTTACTTCCTCGCCATCTACAAGTACCGTACCTGCATCTCTGGTGTACACACCGGTTAAGATTTTCATCAATGTGGATTTTCCTGCACCATTTTCACCCATCAGCGCATGAACCTCACCATCCTTCAGTACAAATCCGGCATCTTTTAATACCTGATTGGTTCCAAAAGACTTATTGATGCCTTTCATCTCAATATTCATATTCGTTTAACCTCCTTCCTTCTAAGCAAATATACAACCCGACTGCAAAATGATATTTGCATACGGGGTAGTTTCCCCTGTTCGAATCACTGCTTTACATGCCTTTGTGTTTTCTTTCAACATAACATGTGTGACATATTCTATCTCTATGTCCTGTCCTGCAAATAATGCTTCAATTTCCTCCAGAACTTGAGGATTCTGTGACTTGATTTCTTCAGCCAAAATGATTTTCTCAATCTTCATGTCTTCTGAAACCGCTTTCAAAGTTTCCGTGAAAGTAGGGACTCCAAATTTCAAAGCCAAATCAATCCGCTCTACCTCGTCCGGGATTGGTAACCCGCAATCACCAATTGCAATCCAATCGGTATGTCCCATGTAAGATAGGACTCTGGAAATGTCACTGTTCAAAATTCCGTTTCGTTTCAATGCACTAGCACCCCTTTCCTTTTGTGGTCTCACGCACCACTAATTTTGCAGGGAATACATATTCCCGTTCTTCTCCCTGTTCTTCTCTATGAATAATCAACTCTGCTGCCTTCCGTCCAATCTCTTCAATCGGTTGGGCAATGGTTGTTAACTCGGGTGTCATAAGACTGGATAACATAATGTCATCAAATCCAATAACCTGAATCTGTTCCGGCACTGCAATCTTCCGTTTGTGCAACACCTTATAAATAGAAATAGCTACCATGTCATTGCAAGCCAGAATGCCATCTACCTGTGGATATTTCTCAAGCAATTGTTCCGATATGGCAAGGCCTTCATGAAAATCATAATCACAATTCACAACCTGTTCTACAATTCCTTGTTCCTTACATACATCCCGATACCCTTCGTATCTTGCTCTCGCACTGGATACATTCTGTGGTCCTTGGATGCATACAACATTCTTACAACCACTTTCGATTAAATGCTCCATTGCTAATCGTCCACCACCATAGTGATCACAATGTACATAATTGTGAATCCCTTGATTCGAAATCAAGCGGTCTGTTACTACTACTGGAATCGAAAGCTCATCAACAAATGATTGAATCTCCATGTTATTGGTAGTAAGGATAATGCCATCTGCATTCATTGCTGCCAGCATCTGCAATGCTGATTTTTCCTTTTCGAAATCATCAGCTGTATTACAGAGAATCACTCGAAATCCATTGGCATCTGCCACCCGGTCTATCACGCCTGCAAGCTGTGTAAAAAATGGATTCTCGATGCTTGGTATGATTAATCCTATGGTCTTGGCTGATTTCTTAAAAAGGGAACGTGCCACTTCGTTTGGAACGAAACCGGTTTCAGAAATGACTTGAAGTACTCGTTCTTTCTTCTCATCATCAACCTTCGCCGTTCCATTAATCACTCTGGAAACCGTCGCCGGTGATACCCCTGCCAACTTTGCCACTTCACGAATACTCGTCATTTGACCACTCCCCTCTCTGCTGCGTTAATTTTTGTAATTTCCGTCCTTGAAACCCGTTTCATAACTAATTTTATTATAACTTATTACCAACAGATGTCAAGCACTTTTCGACATATTCTTGTAAAAATCATGAAAAAACGCAACACATCCTTTTTTCTGTGTTGCGTTTTGCTACTCTTTTCGATTTTAACGTCTGTGTTTTTAAGTTTTTATGCGTATTTAACTCATTTTCAACCGTTCCATGCGATTCAAGGCTTCGTATAATACTTCGTCACTTTTTGCAAAATGCAGTCGCATCAGATGGTTTACATCCTCTCGGAAGAAGCTGGAGCCGGGCACTGCTGCCACCCCTGTTTCTCGTATCATACGAACACAGAACTCATAATCACTTTCTTCCTTTTTACGAAATGGCGTAATATCCACCAATACAAAATACGCGCCCTGCGGGTCCGTAAAACTCATTCCCAAATCCCGCAAACCATCCGTAAATACTGCTTTCATATGTGCGTAATGGGCTGCCAATTCTTCATAGTAGGCATCCGGCATATTTAGTCCAACCACCGCTGCTTCCATTAACGGCGCAGCCGCACCAACGGTCAGGAAGTCATGCACCTTTCGCACCCGGTCGATAATCTCCGGGCTGGCAATGACGTATCCCAGACGCCATCCGGTAATCGAATAGGTCTTTGACAGTGAATTACATATAATGGTCCGTTCCCGCATCCCCGGCAAGGTTGCAAGATATGTATGTTTATTCGGTGCATAAATAATATGCTCGTACACCTCATCCGTAATTACATAAGCATCATATCGAATCGCCAAATCCGCAATCAATTGCAATTCCTCTCTGGTAAATACCTTTCCGGATGGATTTGACGGATTACACAAAATCAGCGCCTTCGCTCCCAGCCGGAATGCATCCTCCAGCACTTCCGGATCAAAATTAAATTCCGGCGGAACCAACGGTACATAGATTGGTTCTGCTCCCGACAGAATGGCATCTGCACCATAATTCTCATAAAAGGGCGAGAATACCACCACCTTGTCTCCCGGATTCACCACTGACATCATGGCCGCCATCATAGCTTCTGTACTGCCACAGGTCACAACGATTTCTTCATTCGGATTTATCTTCATTCCCGAAAAATGTTCTTGCTTCCGTGCTACTGCTTCTCTGAAATTCTGCGCACCCCAAGTGACTGCATACTGATGCGGTCCTTCCTTCGCTACTTCCACCAAACGGTCCGTCATTGCTTTCGGCGGGTCAAAGTCCGGAAATCCCTGAGACAAATTAATGGCTCCACATTCATCAGAAATTCGCGTCATACGACGAATAATTGAATCACTAAAGGTCTCAGTTCGATTGGATAATGGTCTCATGTTGTTTGCTCCTTCTATAAATCATCAAAATACCCAATATACTTTACTTCATACGGACTATTCGGAAATAACTTCTTATGCAAATCCACAAAATAGTCATCAGTCATACTTGCCATAAAATCTACCACAATATCGTTCGGTTCTTCCTCGATGTAAGGCTTCTTATCCGCCTTGCGATAATAACCGTTCTCTACATAAGAAATGTGATGCTTATACAAAACGGAATTCTTATCTCTCGATTTCGCATCCGCCAGTAAGTGATAATACATTTCTTCAAACATTGGAGCAATTTGCTCTTGATATACTTTATCTAGTGCATCATTTCCATAGATCATTTTGTAGTTCTCTTTCTTCCCCTGCGAAAATGCCTCAAAAAAATCCGCATCCATTTTCAGATATGGTTTTCCATAACTGTTCTCTACAATATTAACAATCATATTATTGATAATCTCAGCATTGGTTGTACCGATTTTACCCACTGTATAACTTGGCTCTTTATCAAAAAGATTCAACCTCATGGCGTCCTGTCGGTCTTTTCCCAGATATGCAATTATATCTGATACGCGCATCACGCAAGCCTCTAAGGTCGCCGGAACCAGACTTTTATTCGCTTGTGGATTCACATAACAAGCTTCCATTTTCGCATCAAAGGTTCGGAAGTCACCATATGGTTGAGGTGCATATTGTTGCATTTCCATTTCACCATTGTGACAGATAATACCATCTAAAGTCTGCAGGCTGATATTCAACGGAAATATACCATCCAACACCCTTGCACTATGTATATTGTGATTAAAATACCGTCCGGTCTCTGCATAATATAATTGATTTAGAATGCGCTCACCTGCATGACCAAAGGGGGTATGTCCAATGTCATGTCCCAACGCAATTGCTTCTATCAAATCTACATTCAGCCCTAGCAGCGTACCAATGTTTCGTGCAATTCGAGCCACCTGCTGTACATGATGAGAACGTCTGGAAATATCATCATTTTTATAAAGAGAAAACACCTGTGTCTTATCTGCATACCGGTTGTAATATGGCATGTGCATAATCTTCTCTACATCCCGCACAAATGCCGGTCTCCACAAATTCGCCTTGTCATGGCTCATGTCCCGTCTTACTACATCTTCATCTCGAAATGCATATTCGTGGACCACATGATTTTTCCGGTCTTCTATAATTCGTTCTTGAATTTCCTTGGATAAATTATGGTAATTCGGCATTCTTGCACCTCGCTTTTTCGTAAAATTGCTTTTCGAAGTTGCTTCTGTGTACTACAGCTAGTACATCATATTCTCATAATCCTGCAACTCATGAAAAATGTTATCTACAAACACTACATTATCTACAATACGATATAGCATAAAATATCTGTGATTCAAAAAGTTGATGCGGCGATATTCTAACTGACGTAGTCGCAAGTTATCACATAACTTCAGACTTCCTGCTACATGCTTCAGACTTTCGATTGTTGCATCATAATCATTCAGTACATTTTTTGCCGCCTGCATACTTTCTTTTTCATAAATAAGATATTTAATAAAGCGTTCTAAATCCTCTTCTGCATCTTTTGTAACAACAATCCTATAATCCATACTTTGCCCTCATATCACGCGAAACCCCATCAGCATCTCTAAACAATCCCTGCTCTGCGTGTTCACGAGATTTTTCTAACTTTTCTAATAGTTCAAGCTCCGTTAATGCTTCGTATGGATTCGCACTTGCCCTTTTAATTTCAAAGGGAAAACCATTCACCGCCAAAGCTTGCGTTAAGAACATACGGATTGCCGTTGTGGTATCTGTACCTAAATCCTTAAATAATTTATCTGACTTTGCTTTTAATTCATCATCTACTCTTACCTGGATTGTACTTGCCATGCAATTCACCTCCTAATTCTTCTACAATAAGAATAGCAAACAAACAATGCCAGGTCAATACATTTGCAATGACCCAGCATTGTTTGTGTTCGTTTCTTTAATCAATAATAGTGCATTTGCTGTTCCTTTATCAATGGATAATTCACAAGCTGCTTTCCATTCAACTCTATCCGCTTCATATCCACCGCAGTTATTTGCCGATTCTCATAGGTGGTATAGTAGTAAATCCCCTTGTCCACGTTGCAACAAGAGCTATAAATGGTTATCTCATATTGCTGATTACCCATATGCACGCACCCTCTTGGGTGCGCTACTGAGTCTAGCATATGAAAAAACTGACTGACACTTTCCGACTCTGACTCACCAGACACTGCATTGCTCTTAACAAATGTTGCCTTGACAAATCGGGATGCCGAAGACCAATCCCCCGGCATCCCCATTGCACCCATACCTCGACTGTAGGTTTCCAATTGAAGTTGCTCTGAAAAATGATTTTCAGGAGGTTCTACCGATAAACTCATATAATTATTCAAGTTAAAAAGCTGCATATCAAATGCCGGATTGTTGGTCAACACACCTACCGGGTTGTCATAAATCTTTAGCCCTTCTTTGACAGATTCTACCGTAATGGATTCCTCTCGGTCTGAAATCATCCAATGCAAAGGTGATAAGGGAAGTTCATTACTAAAATGAGTATTCGCAATATTAATACGTTGAAATAGACATTTGCACTGTTGTACTGTCTCACATTGTCCTAAAACCCATGGAATCAATTCGAAGGGTGCAACATTATCCTTCGATTTATCAATTGGTTTGTAATCTGCATTCCTCGGGAAGTTCAGTCCGGCAATACTCAATCCCTTCTCATTGGTTGCATCATAATATAAAGGATAATCATCCACAACATACGCCATACCAATCATTGCATAATGTTTTTCTAACGTCGGAAGCATTCGAAAATGAAACGGATAGTTCCTTGGAGTAACCGTTACCGTTTCATTATAAGAAAATTCCAAATCCAAGTTTCTTCCAAAATAATTATCTTTGGTATGATATGTGAGTGCTGTGCACATAGCAATACCTCTTCGTCAATGTTATTTCTGGTAGTGTTCCTTGCACAGCAGAATTTTATACTCAATCCCAATCATCACTCATTTTCATTCTTCTTCATATTCCCTTTAATTACATTATAAATCGCCATCACTGCACCAAATAACACCGCTGCTACCGGCCAGATAATCCAGCTTCTGCCCCAATCAGCCGTCAAAAAGCTATAAAGCAAATACATTGCAGTTACAATCGGCCAATAGATTGCTCCAATTGGATTTTTTTCCTGCTCTGCTTGTTCGCGTTTCTTTGCCTTTGTGTAGTCACCTTCCTGTAACAGCTTGTCCATACTTGCATTCAAAATTCCAGCACGAATAAAGAACATCCCACCGATTCCGGCAAGTAACAGTAAAAAGCTTAACATAATTGACATCACAAAATCGTCTTCCGTAAAAATCAAACCAAAGAATAACGGAAATGCAGACAACACGCAGAAACTCGCTCCCAGAATATTTCCTCTGATATATGCAGATTCATGTTGTGCCTTTCGTTCTTTTACCATACCGCTGACACCATATTCCGTTTCGATACGCTCTGTATCCAAATAGTTAAATCTTCTTGTCTTCATACCTGAGAAAATGAATAATATAACAGCCGGAGCAATAATCAACAGCATAATGCATATTCCAATCCCCCCTGCTGCATCTTCTGTCATGGCAAGCCGTCCGGTTTCCTGTGCAGCACCAAGCATTAACACCGGACATACCGCTAAACTACATAACAATATCGCAACAGCAATCAATTTAGATGTCTCTCGTTTCACTTGAAGAAATGCATTGGCTTCCTCCATACTTACCTTATGAACAGCTACCGTTTCTGCCTCTTCTATAACTTCTGCAACTTCTACATCTTCAATTTCATCTCTTAACAAATAGTCGGTACTTACTCCAAATATCCGACTCATTTGCAAGATTCGTTCCAAATCCGGTACCGACTGAGCACCTTCCCATTTAGATACGGACTGTTCTTCTGTCAAGTAAGGACTAAAAAAAATTTTATTTTTTTGATTTCTGCACAAGTCCGTATGTCAACCGCACTTGTGCATAGTTTCCAAGTCAAAGAAACCGCTATCAAAGTTCCAACAGATTTCTATTTTATTATCGGAATATACATTCACTTTGTCAATCAGCTTCTCCTTTATTTCTTCCGTAAGTTCCATCTGATCAGCATAGCAGTTCAACTGACCAATATTCTTTTCTATCTGTTGGTTACTCTCCTGCTGTATTTCCTGTCTGCTCTGAAGCTCATATAGCCTCTGCTCCA
>JAFTZJ010000034.1 GCA_017461045.1 Lachnospiraceae bacterium
TTCTTTGCTCCGTTAGCTGAGTAGTGGCAGTTAACTATATTTAATTTTAAAATCCTCAACGATGAGGGTTTATTAAGGTTACCCTTTTTTTAGGAAAAACTTTTTTCTAAAAACTATTGACTTCTAATAGTTAGTCTCCTAGTTTCCTTGCATGTTGGTTAATTCCCGTTCCCAATATGTAATCTTTCCACTTAATTTGCTTTTTTCAACCGTACATTCGCTTATTATTAATCGCTGCCGACTTATTTCATGTTCAATATCAGCCAATGCCATATCTGCTTCACTGTATGCAGATAGATATTCCTTTCCTACCAGTAATTCATCTATCATGTTTGTATATCCTCTGATTAATGTATCCTGCCCGATTATATTTAGTAATTCTTCAACTTTTTGACTTCTGTCATACTTGCAATCACAAAATTCATTCTGATAATCAACACAACATGCTTTTAGACATTCCAGTTGCTTGATGCTTTCTGATGCATTATCAATTCGTGTTTCAAGTTCTATCATGTCTCCCTCGAGTTGATACAGTTTATTAATTATTTCATATTCCACCATTTACCACGCCTCCCATTTTATCTTTCATGCTTCCTTTCATTGCCGTGCATTCTTTTAATTTTTAAGTTTAGACATTCGTTCGGTATTTTTCTACAGTCATTGCAAAAATAACCATTTTCATGCAAAATTAGCAAAAATATGGGGTACAAATAAAAAGAGAACAAAAAACCGACCTCTAATCGTTAGCTTTGATTCTAACTTTCGAGGTCGGTTCAATCACTACTGACAGAAATGCTTTTTGATACTTCGTTTATATTCTATAAATGTCTCGCTCAATAAGAACTCACTACTGCGTGGTTTTGGTTCTTCGATTATCAACTCGTCCGAAATCCTTGCCGGATTTCCACTCATGATGTAAATTCGATCAGATAGCAAAATTGCCTCATCAATATCATGGGTAATAAATATAGTCGAAAGTTGAATTTCTTCCATGACTTGCAAATACCACTCCTGCATTGCGGTTCTTGTTAAGGTATCCAACGCACTGAAGGGTTCGTCCAACAGCGCCACTCGATCACCGCACATATAGGTTCGAAGCAACGCTGCGCGTTGTCGCATACCGCCGGATAGCTGTCCCGGATATTTATTCTCCGTGCCTTGCAATCCGAATTGGGTAAAATACTCTTCCGCTTGATTTCTGGCATCTCTTTTCTTAACTCCTTTTAAGATTAACGGAAGCGCCACATTGTCCAACACCGTTTTATGTGGTAGCAACAAATCCTTTTGAAGCATATAGCTAAGATTACCTGTTTTACCGGTAATGTCTTCCTGCTCCAGCAATACCCTGCCGGAATCCGGCAGGGTCAGTCCTGAAAGCACATTAAATAACGTAGTCTTACCAACACCGCTGACACCTAACAGGCAGACCAATTCGCCCTCTTGTAAGGATATAGAAACGTCCTGCAGTACCTGACGCTCACCATATGCTTTTGTAATATGCTCTGCTTGTAGTATCATAGTGCCTCCTTATTTTTATTGACTCAAATACTCGTTAGTAAAACCTGTACCTGCCGGAATCTCCTCGGATAAACCATTTTCATATAACCATGTATAGAATGCATCCCAACGCTCTGGGTCAATGTAGCCCCATTGCTCTACTTCCGCCTTGTACTGATCTGCCAACCAGATTTGACTGCGTTCTACCATTTCCACATCCAATTCCGGAACTTCTTCACAAAGAATTGCAGCAGCAGTTTCCGGATTTGCAATGGCGTATTCATAGCCCTGACGAGTTGCATCTAAGAATGCTTTGGCAATCTCCGGATTCGCTTCCATCCATTCTGTATTTCCTATAATAACCGGACTGTAATAATCAAATTCCGGTGTGATATCCTTGAAATAGAACATGTTGGTTTCTAATCCCGCCTGTTCGGTAGAAATACCGTCCCAAGCATAATATACCCAAACCGCATCAATATCCTGCTGCAATGCAGATGGTACATCTGTTACATATTCCGGAATCAGATTTACATTTGCATAATTACCGCCGTCGACTTCTACGATATTCTCTATCATTGCCTGCTCAACCGGCAATCCCCATGTGGCGTAGTTTTTTCCTTCCATACCAGCCGGTGAAGTAATTCCGTCTTCTTTTAAGGAAATAATTCCGGATGTATTGTGTTGAATAATCGCCGCTACTGCTTCCACCGGCATTTCATCTTCCGATGTAAATACAGGCGCTAAGTAATCCTGAAAATCAACACCGAATTGAGCCTGACCGGAAGCCACCATTGTTGTTGCCCCATCCTCCGGCGGTTGCACAATTGTCACCTTTAATCCTGCTGCCTCATAATATCCCAGATTCTGTGCCACATAGAGCCCGGTATGATTAGTATTCGGTGTCCAGTCCAACACAAAGGTGATTTCTGTTAATTCACCATCGGCAGATCCATTATTTCCACTTTCTGTATTTGTTCCGCATGCACACAATGTAAATGTCATAACAGCCATTAACAGTGCACTCATCATTTTCTTTAACAGTTTCATTTATTTCTTCTCCTTGCGATTTTGTTTTTCATCTTGGCAACGATTCCAAGGCATCGCCTTGTACTGTGCCACTTTTACAATCGCCATCAACAACAAGCTAATGGCAGACACGAGAAAAATTACCGCAAACATCTTGTCGTAATCATAGGATTTCTTCACACGGGTCATATATACTCCAAGACCCTGGAAGCCTCCTAACCATTCAGCAATCACTGCACCTACCACCGAGTAGGCAACTGCGATTTTCAGACCGGAAAAGAACTCACCTAATGCATTAGGGAATTTTACATGCCAGAATATCTGCCAGCGATTGGCTTTCATGGAATGCATTAATTTTATCATATCCGGGTCTACAGACCGGAAGCCCTCTAGTAATCCAATAGCAATGGGAAAGAAGGATACCAGCACAACCAACACCACCTTCGGTGCGATTCCATAAGAAAACCATAGAATCAGCAGTGGTGCAATAGCAACCGGCGGAACCGTCTGGGTTAATATCAAAATGGGATACAGTCCTTTTCGCACCGGTTCATAGGCATCCATAAGTGCCGCACACAAAAATCCCAGCGCCACACCACATACCAAGCCTAAAGCAGCTTCTAATAGCGTGACTTTGGAATGACTCATTAATATCGGAAAATCAGCAATAAATGCCTGAGTCACTTCTATCGGAGAAGGCAACATATAACCCGGAACAAGCCCGGTCATGCTAACCCCCTGCCATATTACCAGAACACCCAATATGACAAATACAGGTATGCAATTACGAATGATGTTTCGTTGTTTTTTCATCGATGGTTAGTACCTCTCCTTCCGGCTTATATGTAATCTTTACATAACTCATTACGCTTGGACAGCCGGCATTTACTGCAATATACTGACATTGCTTTACAATTTCCATTAGTTCTTCATAGTCGCCTTCCATGGCAGTTTCACAGGGACCAACATAATAAGTAACGCCTGTACTTTTAATGTAATCGATCACTGCATCCACAATTCGAACAACTTCTTTGTCGGTTGCTACACCGGGTAGCACCTGGATGGCTAAATTTGCATTCATCTTCATTTTCTTCTAATATACCTCCTTAGCATATGGTTGGTAGTTTCATTTACAAAGTACTTGTGCACCAATGCTTTGCTTTGTGTAATTCCTGTATGGAACTACACATAAAAACCCCTTCCAAATCGCTTCGGAAGGGGTTGAAAAAATCGCATATTATTTGCTTATTCAAATCTCCCTCCGCCAGCATTATCTGGATCAGGTCATGGGTCTCCCCAAAGGATTAATGACAGGATTATGTCATCTCTCAGCCTAATTCCTTAAGCACTCCTGATATCTAGGCAATTATATATCTATGTATTTCAAATGTCAAGACACTTACTTATATAACCTTTCTCTATACTAAAGCATAACAAATGCAATCTCTGCATATTATCAATCCATACAAATCTCATCTCCACTATGGACGTAAATCAATTGTTCGCCCATAATGTCTTTTAAAAGCCGGAACGGCACTTCACCGGTACAATGCCCG
The DNA here is from genome assembly GCA_017461045.1 of Lachnospiraceae bacterium. Lineage (GTDB taxonomy): Bacteria > Bacillota > Clostridia > Lachnospirales > Lachnospiraceae > CAG-632. Next base: position 4,083 of record JAFTZJ010000034.1, read on the forward strand.
GTATAGAATCGGGTACGGTACTTCATCAACTCTCGTGCAGTTTCCTTCACCGCCTCCAAATCCGCCTCTGAATAGCCATCCTTCTTCTGCATATGAAATCCGCTGATTACAATATCCGGCTCTGTTCCATAGATGTCTATATATGCTTCTAAAATGTTCAAAATTCCGTTATGGGCACATCCGGATATAAGAATCCGTTTATCTCCTTCTTCCATCACCAAATACTGTTCATGTTGAAAAGTATCCTGAACAAATATATCCCCTTGTTTTACTTTCAGTTCTAAATTTCCGGATGGCCATAGTCTTCTTCCGGTCACGCCAGAAAATACAAATAATTCTTCGTCAATTCTATAATTTCCTTCAATCCATTTTACCTGCGGAAGTTTCTGAATCTCGGGGGCAATACCGATGTATTTCTCTAGCTTATCATTCACATGATAATATGCATCAATTGCAGACTTCTGCATCCATATCTTTGCTGAGGAATTCAATTCTGCAAATCCCAGAATCCCTCCTGCATGATCATAATGTCCATGACTTAATATTACCGTATCCACTTGTGTTAAGTCGATACCAAGAGTCTCTGCATTTGTAAGAAATGCGTTACTGGCACCAGTGTCTACCAGTAGTTTATGATGTTCTGTTTCAATGTAGAAGCTTAATCCGTGCTCATAAAGGCAGTTATTCGCTCCTATTGTATTTTCCATTAAATTTATGATTTTCATGTTATCCTTCTTTCTGTGCATTGGATTTGTTCAAACCTATAAGTTCATTCGCCCTGTGGGACATTTTCATTTAAGCTCTTGTTACGGTAATTCAAGTTTGTACGAAGGGTATATCCCTGCTCTTCCCAGAAGACATTTGCTTCATTGTTATCTTTAAAAACCAACCCAAATATTTTCGAAATACCTTCTTTGCGTAGGGCATCTTCTGCCTTCCGAACAAGCATGCCAGCGATTCCTTGCCGTCGATAATCAGGATGAACGCACATATGATGAACAATTGCACGCCTTCCATCATGACCAGTAAGTATAACTCCGACTATCATCTCATCATTCTTTGCGTCATCATTCATATATGCTAAAAAACAAGTTGTCGGATTACGCTTTAAGTACCGTTCAATTCCATCTCTACTATCATCCACCGGATTCATCGCGCGTCTTGATTGCTCAGTGCTATTCCAAAGTTCATAGATTCTGTCATAATCCTCTATTACAACAGATCTGATTTTAATATTCATAGTCTTATACTTGCCTCCATCAAATTCATCTAACAAACCTATAATTGATACTTACAACCTACGAGTTGCTCACTGTATAATTACAGGGGTATATAAATCATTTTTCGCACCCCTTATGTTGTTTTATTATATATCATTGGGCAATTCCATCTGATTTTCCATCTTAATAAAACCATATTTTTCATATAATAGTTGTCCCATATCGGTTGCTTCCAACGTAATATGATGAATTCCTAACTTTTTTGTTTCTTGAATCAACAAATCCAACATGCGATATGCAATACCATTTCTACGATATTCCGGCTTGGTATACATATTCATGATGTATGCCTTGCGACCACTAGGATTATGATAAGTCGGCATAACTGTATAAAAACTCACACCACCAGTTCCAACGAATTCGTCACCATCAAATACTAAAATTGCAATGTGGGATTTATCTGTTAAAGCTCTTTGGTAATATTCATAAGATTCGTTTTTCACTTGCGACATGTCTTCAGATTCATCTAACTTATTTGCAGCCCGTAACACTTCAATTCTGGTAGTTGTCAAAACATCTAAATCTTCAACTGTTGCCAGTTTATATAATAATTCCATTGTAAGTCCTCCTTAGCATAAATCTAGGATTATGGTGCCTCATAATAGTCCGTAATTCGTAACTTCCCTTCTTCCCACGCTACTGTAACTGTAACCGGAATATTCCAGCTACCACCTCTGCATTCACCTGCCGTATCATAGACTGCATAGGTATACCAGTAGGTCGTCTTACCTCCAACAAACCAGTGAATTGTAATTGGAAATAATAATTTATTGGTTTCCTGTAAGGAAGAATCTGTTTTGGTACTACCCGGATAACCATCACGATAGCAAAGTCTTTGATACATTTCATCTGTCACTAATTCTGATTGAGAATTCCCTTCACCATATGTAAGATAACTGTCTTTTACTGCCACATACACTCTGCTACTAACGTAAATCGACTCCCCAATATAACTGAGTAACAATACTCCCAGACAAATCAGTACTATAATTCCTGCTTTCTTCATCATTAATTTCTCCTTTGACTTTTTAAAGTCAATTATAGGATAGACACATTTCATGGGGATGAAGAAAATCTTAAAAGTTTCGTACAGAACCAGTTGCCCAAGGACTTCCTACATCACAACGCCCATGATGATACTGCTCTTTTACCGCTTCGTTACTCATTTTTTCTTCTACATCAATGTGAATCCGACTGACACCGGCCTCGGTTTTGTTATCCAACAATTCAATAATTGCTTGAATATCTCTATCTTCTGTCATTCGTTAATCCTTCTTTCGATACTTCTTTTCAATCACTACTGTATAAATCACCATCACTGCTATGGCTTCAAACATAGCCCCCAAAATCGAAAGTATAATATACGGTGTGTTTTGTTCCATTAACAACGGTGTTCCTAATGCCACAAATATAACACCAAATACGCACCATAGAATTCCCACAGCACGATTATAGCTCTTTACATCTGACACTTCGAATTGCTTTGCATTTGCCCAAAATCCCATTGGACCCTTTGCAAAAAAAGCAAAAATCCCAAGTCCAACGAACAAAATTCCTACTGTGGACCATCCAATAAATGCAACCATTCCTTCACCTCACATTATATTTCCTAACCAGTTCCAACTTTCACAAAATCATCTTACATTTCCGGTAACCATGAGCAAATCTCATCTTCATCAATATTGCCATTTAATACCTTGCCTTCTTTCATAATCGCTCCTTTACAACTTTCCTTTAAGTTCTCTACGGTCTTTCCAAAACCGCTACCACCGGATGTAGCAAATAAGACTAACACCTTGCCTGACATATCATAACTCTCTAAAAACGTATTTATAATTGTCGGTGCAACATACCACCAAATTGGAAATCCAAGAAAGACAATGTCATATTCGTCCATATTCTCTACTTTCTCTGCAATCGCAGGTCGTGAACTCTTATCCGCCATTTCAACAGAACTCCGGCTCTGCTTATTCATCCAATTTAAGTCATCCTTGGTATAAGGCACCTCTGGTTTAATTTCAAACAAATCCGCTTCCACAATGTCTGCTACTACTTTCGCAACTCTTGCGGTCACTCCACTTGCTGAAAAATATGCTACTAGTCTCTTACTCATTTTTATTCCTCCTGCTCGTATAAATTATTCTAACTTCTCAAACAAATCAGCTATTACCATTCAATCTCATATGCTACATATGCACGTTCAAAATGATACCCCAACTTTTCTGCCAATGCTACCGAACCCAGGTTCTGTGCATCCCAGCTTGGATACCAACCACGCTCTAAACATTCTAATATCAGCTTAGCTCCACAGACAAGAGCCAGTCCGTTTCTGCGATAGGACTCCTTCGTATCGATTTCAATTTCAATGCCACCCTGATAACTAGAATAGGAGGAGGCACCGGATACGACTTCTCCATCTCTTAACAAAACAACACCCAAACCTAGTCTCTGATACATTTCATAAGTCTCGTATTGGGATACCCAATCACGACACCAATCCAATTCCTTACAACACTCAAACAATTCTTTATCCATCATTTTAAGTTCATAACCTGATGGCAATTCATTTACAATCTGTTGCAGTCTGTCTCTACCAAACACATCCGGCTCTTTTTTAATGGCATATCGCTCAACTTTTTTTGCTTTTTCACCATACACTTCTTCAATCAAAGCAGCCCATTCCTTTGTTTGCGGAATCATTATTACAAAATCCTGCTCGCGCCACTCTGGCTTGAAACTGACCAATTCTTTGTCCGCCATACCTGCCAGAAAGCAAAAATCACCTAACAATGCCATTGCCGAAACAGGCTCTGCCTTTGAAGTAGTGTATAAACATCCCATGACCCCTTGCAAACATGACCAAATCAAAGTTTCCTGCCAGCCATCAAACAACTGATTTACTTTTTTATTATTCCTAACTTCTAAAACCATTTTTCTATCATTAATCCTTTTTCCTTCGCTTCTTACTTGTTGCTAAACGATAACTTACATCAATTCGCTCACATATCTCCTCCACTGAAACCGATCCATCCAGACAAATAGTATACCAACTCTTTTTATTCATATGCCAGCCCGGAAAATATCTGACTCCGTCAATTAACTCACTCATATTTTCCGGTTCCAGATGCAAGTCAATAATTTCAACCATATCATCCGAATTAAGCCCCAGTTTTCTCTTCGAAATAATAAGCAATGCACCATACCATTTATCACTGTCTTTTCTTCTCCAAATCGCACTATCGGAGTTCTTCCATAAAAACTCAAGTTCATCACCATACTTATCACGAACATATGCGATTATCTGTTTTGAAGTTTCACTTTTGAATACGTCCTTTTCTGTACAATTCTCTTTAATGGATACAAGCACTCCTTCGTATTCTTGCTTCACTTTCCCTACAAAGGCACCACTAGACGAAGGAATCAAATGCAACACAAATTCTTCATTAACAGAAGTATCCATTACTTTGGTTTCTATCTGTCCGTCTTCTGAGATTATCACTTGCATTTGAAATTCGCCATCAAGAATTGGTTTTCTGTATTCATAGAAAGCGTCATTTGGAATAAATCCATATGATATTAACTTTTCGACTATTACCTTCCGACCTTTCAGAAGTGTTTGCTCTACCAATTGCCAAACCCTACCTCTCTTTATACCACTGTTCTCTTGTCATAACACTTGTATGCCCCACTCGTACTTCATTCATAAGCGGCACCGGCACTTCGTTGCAAGTATGATGAAACTTGAAACCTAGTTTTTCCTGCACTCGTTTTGATTTTGCATTCCCATCGTAATATCCGCACCAAATGGTTTGCATTCCCAGGTCTTCAAAGCCTCGTCGCAATAATTCCTTTGCTGCTTCCGGCACATATCCATGCCCCCAAAATGGCTGTCCAATCCAATATCCTAATTCGCATTCATCATCTTTTTCTGTCATATCTGTGGTTCCGTTTAATTTCAATTCAACAGCACCAATAGCAATATTATTTTCTTTTAAGCAGATGGCATAGCATTCTTTTCCTGTGAAAACATTATTTATCACACCTAAACTTTCTGCTATATCCTTATGTGGCGGCCAGCCCGCAATAGGTCCAACTTCCGGATTCTTAGCATATTCATATAAGCTTTCTGCGTCCTCTTCCTTCCATGGTCGCAGTATTAATCGTTCCGTTTCTAAAATCATACTTTTTCCCTCTTTTCTTAAACGAGAAAGATGTCCTCTCATTTTCTGTTTTCGTTTCTTCTATGATTATGTATCATTTCAACTTCATTTGACAAGTATTATTCTCACAACCACAAGTTATATGGCTGTTGCATCTATATCTAGTACTTGTAAAACTTACTATTTTATGACAAAATTATAGTATACGTTGTTTTGTCACCGTCTCTTACAAGAGTCATGGGGGTATTCTATGAAAACTATTGTGTATTTTGATTATTGTGCACTTATACTTATTACAATTATACTCATTTCGATTTTCGTTCGTAATATGACGAAAGGAAAAACAAATGATTACTTCTTAAAAACAGTATTTATTGCTTTCCTTACCACTGTATTTGATATTATTTCAATTTCCTTGGATAACTCAGGAAGCGGTAACATCTTATGGAAGTATGTAGCACACAGCCTATATCTGTTCTTCCATAGTATGACCATTCCTTTCTACATTACATATTTAGTGGCGCTCACTGACACATGGCATATTTTACGCACAAACAAACTGATTAAGTATATAATCCCTTTGCCATATCTAATTATATGCCTATCTTTAATTGTCAATATCTTTACAAAAAGTTTGTTCTATATGGATGCGACAGACCACTACACTCGTGGAATCTTATTCCCAATCGTTTATGTAGCAGGTTTCTCTTATGCATTTTTGGGAGTTTACTATATTATCAGATATCGAAGGCTATTTCGTCCAATTCGCTTTTTGGCATTGATGTCCATCTTTGCAGGTGTGGCATTTGCAACCGCTTTTCAATTATTTGTTCCTAACATGCCGGTTGAAATGTTCGCAACCTGCTTAGGACTATTATTGATTGCCATGCTCATTCAACGTCCGGAAGAAAATGTAGACACAACAACTAACCTACACAATATGGTGGCATATACTTCCGACTTAAAACGTGGATTATCCACCAAAAAAGACATTGATATTATTATGGTAAATATTGCCAATTATCGCTCCATCCGCGATATGTTAGGAATCGAAGATGCTGAACATACCCTTTCTCTTATTGCCGACCAGATGACAGAATTAAATAAGAAAAACAAACGACACGCTGCCATTTACTATTTGGACAAAGGTAGATTTCGAATTGTTGCTGACTCTATCTATGCAGATGAAACTGCTCAGTTTGCAGAAACAATCAACAAAGCACTGTCTCATAATATGACTATCAAGCACATGAATGTGAAGTTGATTGCTTATGTATGTCTTGTTTCGTTTCCAAAGGATATCGAGACATACGAACTCCTTTTATCGTTTGGCGAGCGACTATCAAAAGATTATGAACACACCGGAGAAGTCTTGCTGGCAAAGGATATTTTCAAAAAGGAAACCTACGACCTATACAGACATTTGGATGGTATCATTGAGAAAGCAATCAAGAACCGCAACCTTCATGTTTATTATCAACCAATTTATTCAGTTTCGGAACAACGGTTCCATTCCGCCGAAGCATTGTTACGTTTGATCGATGATGAATATGGGTTTGTACCGCCGGATATCTTTATCCCGGCCGCCGAAAAAAGTGGAGCTATCCATCGCATTGGTACATATGTATTAGATACTGTATGTCAATTTATTGCCAGCGATGAATTCAAGGCACTGAATCTGGACTACATTGAAATCAACCTTTCTGTTGCCCAGTGCATGCATAAAGAGCTTTCAACACAAGTAGTAGAAATGATTAACAAATACAAGATTAACCCAGCACAGGTCAATCTTGAGATTACTGAAACAGCAGCCTCTTATTCTCAAAAGACTATGGAAGAGAATCTGGCACATTTGAACAACTCCGGCTTCTCCATCTCACTGGATGATTACGGAACCGGTTATTCCAACATTCAACGTGTTGCATCATTACCACTTGCAATTGTCAAGCTGGACAAGTCCTTTGTGGATGGCGAAGAAAACCCACGTTTATCCATTGTATTACAGAATACCATCCGTATGCTGAAGGATATGAACATGGAAATCGTTGCAGAAGGAATTGAAACAAAACACATGTTAGATCGATTTTCTGCCATGGGTTGCGATTATATTCAAGGATATTATTTCTCCAAACCACTTCCGAAAGATGATTTTGTAACCTTTATTCAAAATCACCAATAAACTTCATGAATAATAGAAAGCATTCTAACACAACCAAGTGCTAGAATGCTTTTTATTCTATTCGTCTTCTTTAAATAACAAGCTTTTATTTATTCAGATACTTTCCCAAATACTTTCCGGTATAACTTTCCGGACACTGTACCACTTCCTCCGGTGTTCCCTGCGTTACAATCATGCCGCCTCGAATACCACCTTCCGGACCAATATCAATGATATAATCTGCGGTCTTAATAACATCCAGATTGTGTTCAATAACCACTACTGTATTACCGCCCTCAGTTAATCGTTGCAAGATATCGATTAGCTTATGCACATCTGCAAAGTGAAGACCGGTGGTCGGTTCATCTAAGATATAAATCGTCTTTCCGGTACTCCGCTTGCTTAATTCTGTGGCCAACTTAATTCTCTGTGCCTCACCTCCGGACAACGCTGTAGACGGCTGTCCAAGCTTAATATAGCCTAAGCCTACATCTCGGAGCGTTTCTATTTTCCGCAAAATGGATGGCAGATTCTCGAAGAATACACATGCCTCGTCTACAGTCATATCCAATACATCCGAAATGCTCTTACCCTTATATTTCACCTCAAGAGTTTCCCGGTTATATCGCTTTCCGTGACACACTTCACAAGGCACATATACATCCGGCAAGAAGTGCATTTCTATCTTAATAATACCATCACCTTTACAAGCCTCGCAGCGTCCGCCGGATACATTAAAGCTAAATCGACCCTTATTATATCCTTTTGCCTTTGCATCCTTCGATGATGCAAACAAATCACGAATCATATCAAAGACTCCGGTATAGGTTGCCGGATTGGAACGGGAGGTTCTTCCGATTGGTGACTGATCAATATTAATCACTTTATCTAATTGTTCAATGCCTAGAATATCCTTATGCTTACCCGGTTTCTCTTTTGCCCGATTCAAATCTCTTGCTAAATGCTTATATAGAATCTCATTTACCAAAGAACTTTTGCCGGAACCGGAAACTCCTGTAACACAAGTCATTACACCTAACGGGAATTTCACATTAATATTCTTCAAATTATTCTCTCTGGCACCTACAACCTCAATCCAACCGTTTGGGGCTCTGCGCACCGCAGGAACCGGGATTTTCTTCTTGCCACTCAAATAAGCTCCGGTAACAGATTCCTTGCACTTCATAATCTCCTTGGCCGTACCGCTTGCTACGATTTCTCCACCATAATCCCCTGCTCCAGGTCCAATATCTACGATAAAGTCTGCTGCCAGCATGGTATCTTCATCATGCTCAACTACAATCAGCGTATTACCCAAATCCCGTAACCGTTTCAAGGTTGCAATTAACTTATCATTATCTCTCTGGTGTAAACCGATACTCGGCTCATCCAAAATGTATGCCACCCCTACCAGTCCGGAACCTATCTGCGTCGCCAACCGAATACGTTGTGCTTCACCACCGGACAAGGTTGCCGTAGGCCGGAACAATGCCAAATAATCCAAGCCCACATCCATCAAGAACTGAATTCTTGCCCGAATCTCCTTTAATATCATTCCGCCTATTAATTGCTGCCGTTCCGTAATCGTCAAATCCTTCAGATACATATGCAAATCTGCAATTGACATCTCTGTGATCTCAGCAATGTTCTTATTATCAATGGTAACTGCCAAGGATTCTCTCTTTAATCGCTTACCGCCACACTCTTCACATGGTGTAATCGACATATATGTCTCATACTCTTCCTTCATCGACTGAGAGGATTCTCGGTATCTGCGTTTAATGTTCTCAATCAATCCTTCAAAGGTAATGTCATAGACACCTTCTCCCCGTTGCCCCTTATAATGCACCTTCACAGGTCTTGTACCAATACCATATACCAACAAATCCTGAATCTCCTGGGAATAATCCTGAAATGGTGTATCCATATCAAAACCAAACTCCTCACCCAAAGCATCCAGAACCGCTCTTGAAAAACTTCCCTTCTTTGCCGCTGACTGCCAGCCCATAACCTGAAAACATCCTTGGTTAATGCTAAGCTTTCGATCCGGAATCATCAAATCAATATCGAATTCCATCTTATATCCCAAACCATGACATATTGGACACGCACCAAACGGGTTATTAAACGAAAAACTGCGGGGCTCAATCTCCTCAATACTAACGCCACAATCCGGACAAGAAAAACTTTCGCTGAAATTCATCGGTTCCCCACCTATAATATCAACTGTCATGGTTCCCTCTGCCAGCTTTAACGTTGTCTCAATAGAATCAGCTAATCGCTGTTCGATTCCTTCCTTTACAATCAAGCGGTCCACCACTACATCAATGGAATGCTTAATATTCTTATCCAGGGTAATTTCTTCAGATAAATCATATAAATTACCATCTATAATCACGCGCACAAAACCACTCTTCTTCACGCTGGCCAATAATTTCTCATGGCGTCCCTTACGCCCCTTTACTACAGGAGCCAGCAACTGAAACTTGGTGCCCTGTTCCAATTCCATAATGGCATCTACCATCTGGTCAACGGTCTGCCGTGCAATCTCTTTTCCACAATCCGGACAATGAGGTACACCAATTCTGGCATATAGCAACCGAAAATAATCGTAAATCTCTGTCACTGTTCCTACTGTAGAACGCGGATTCCGATTGGTGGATTTCTGGTCTATGGAAATTGCCGGTGATAATCCTTCAATCAATTCTACATCCGGCTTCTCTGCTTGTCCCAAGAACATTCTCGCATAAGAAGACAAGGACTCCATATAACGACGTTGTCCCTCTGCATAAATGGTATCGAATGCCAAAGATGATTTGCCGGAACCGGATAATCCGGTCATAACCACCAATTCATTTCTCGGAATATCAATATCAATATGCTTCAAATTATGCTCACTGGCACCTCTGATTTTAATATACTTTTTATTCTCTGCCATTTCTTATCTCCATACTCTTTGTTAGGTATCAATGTCCCTCAAGGTAATCTTCAATTCCTTTAATTCATCACGCAACACTGCCGCCAATTCGAAATTCAACTCTGCTGCCGCCTGATTCATCTTCTTAGTCTTCTTTGCAATAGCTTCCTCCAGCTCTTTCTTGGTCATAGATTCCACATCCTTGGTTGCCTCTTGCACTTCTTCCAAGTTATTCTCGTTACTAATAATATCCCGAATCTCTTTCACAATGGTCTGCGGCGTAATACCATGCTTTTGATTGTAGGCATCCTGAATCTCCCGACGTCGATTGGTTTCTGAAATCGCCACCTGCATCGAACGTGTTATATTGTCTGCATACATAATTACGCGGCCTTCGCTATTTCTCGCTGCACGACCCACCGTCTGTATTAATGAAGTTTCGGAACGCAAAAATCCTTCCTTATCCGCATCTAAAATTGCCACAAGGGTAATCTCCGGAATATCCAATCCCTCACGCAATAAGTTGATTCCCACTAACACATCAAATACACCTAGTCGCAAGTCCCGAACAATTTCAATTCGCTCCAATGTATCAATATCTGAGTGCAAATACTTTACTTTAATTCCCACATCCCGCATGTAATCTGTTAAATCTTCTGCCATCCGCTTCGTTAAGGTAGTAACCAGAACCTTGTGCCCCTGTTCCACCTCTTTATTTACTTCAGAAATCAAATCATCAATCTGACCTTCTACCGGTCTAACATCTATCATTGGGTCCAGCAATCCTGTCGGACGGATAATCTGCTCCGTACGCAACATCTCATGCTCTTCTTCATAAACAGAAGGAGTTGCCGATACAAATAATAACTGGTCAATTTTCGTTTCAAACTCATCAAAGTTCAATGGTCGGTTATCCAATGCTGACGGCAAACGAAATCCGTAATCTACCAAGGTAGACTTTCTGGAACGGTCTCCGGCATACATACCACGAATCTGAGGTACTGTAATGTGGGACTCATCAATAATCATCAAGAAATCATCCTTAAAGAATTCCAGCAAGGTATTCGGCGTCGCCCCCGGTTGCAAACCGGCTAACGGTCGGGAGTAATTCTCAATTCCGGAACAAAAACCGGTTTCCCGCAACATTTCCATATCAAAGTTCGTCCGTTCTGCAATCCGTTGCGCTTCAATTAGCTTCTCCCGGTCTTTGAAAAATGTCACCCGTTCTGCCAATTCTGCCTCAATCTCTCCAATTGCCCGATCCATCTTCTCCTTCGCCACTACATAATGAGAAGCCGGGAAAATACAGGTAAAATTCAAGGAACGATGAATCTCTCCGGTTAATGGATCAAATTCCGTAATCCGGTCGATTTCATCTCCAAAGAATTCAACTCTCACCGCATCTTCAAAGGTGGATACCGGAATAATTTCCAATACATCGCCCTTCACCCGGAAGGTTCCACGCTTAAAATCCATGTCATTCCGAACGTACTGAATATTAATCAATTCTCGTATTACATCGTCCCGGTCCTTATTCATACCCGGTCGTAAAGAAATCATCATTTCCCGATAATCATCCGGGTCACCAATACCATAAATGCAAGAAACCGATGAAATAACTATCACATCTTTCCGTTCAATCAATGCTGCAGTTGCACTGTGCCGTAATTTATCAATCTCATCGTTCACCGAGGAATCTTTTGCAATATAAGTATCCGTAGACGGCACATACGCCTCCGGCTGATAATAATCATAATAGGACACAAAATATTCCACAGCATTATGCGGAAAGAACGCCTTGAACTCACTGTATAACTGCGCTGCTAACGTCTTATTGTGTGCGATTATTAAGGTTGGTTTATTCAATTGTGCAATCACATTTGCCATGGTAAATGTCTTACCGGAGCCTGTAACTCCTAAAAGGGTCTGCATTTGATTACCCTCTTGAAAACCCTTTACCAATGCTTCAATGGCTTGTGGTTGGTCACCGGTTGGCTGATAATCCGATACTAATTCAAAATGATCCATACTATACCTCGTAATAACGTTCTTTCACTTAGTCTTTCCCATTTTCCGTTATGCACTTACTATATCATAATTTTTTTTATAAGTACAGCATTTTCGAACATTTGTTCATTTTGTAATTCTTTATTTTTTCATATTGTTTTGCAGTTTTCAATGTTTTACTATATTATTCTGTCATTTTATGTTATACTGTAGTTTAATGAAATGTTGTGAAATAAATACATATCAGATACATTATGAAGGTACAGGGGGTACATTATGAAGAAGAAGTCAAACACCTGGATTGCAGCAGGATTATTGACCATTGTAGCCGCAGTAACCACGATTTATTGCTTACTGGAATTTCGTAGTTCTGTTTTAGCAGTTGGTCTTTCTTGTCTGTTTCTATTGGGAGCGGCATTATGGCTATTCCTGAGCATTGCAAAAATGCAAAAACAGGAACCAACCGTATCTGTTGGTGAAGAACAACGAGAACGCATGAATTATGAGGGTATGAAGCTACAAGGAGAAGAATTAATCCGTTTAGTTAATACCTTAGGCAAAGGAACCTACGTTTATAGCAAACGTTCTGCTGAACATCTGGAAGAATTATTGAATCAGGCCATGCAGAATCAACAAGCAAATGAAGCATTGATTCAGACCTTAATTCAAGAACAAACCAAGGCAGCAAAGTTCCAGGTAAAATATAATCAGGATGATACCGCGAGATTGATTGGCAGTCTAACAGAGAATTGCAATCAGATAAACAGCAATTTTGAAAAATGCATTGAAACTCTTGCAACACAAAGTTCAGATAGCAACTCAATGGCAAATAGCAATGTAACTGCTTCCTTAACAGATTTGTCCAAGGAATTAGCTCGCATTAATAGCAGCATTCAGGCATTACAGATTCAAATGACTGCAGTAGCACATCAGCCAATGGTTCAGCAGGTATCACCGATTGCTACACCGGTCTTTACACCTGAGGCAGTGGCCACCCCAAATGAGACTGCTGTTGAAGTTACACCGGTTGAAGAAGCAACAACCGAAGAACCTATTACGGAGGCACCATTCACAACCGATGATACTGCTGCGATTGCGGCAGAAGTAGCTTCCTTCTTTGATTCATTTGAGTCTGTGGCAGAAGAATCAACTGTTGTGGAAGAAACTATAAAAGAAGAGGCGGCTCCGGTTGAAGAAGCCGCACCAATCTTTGAGGTTGTAACTCCTATGACAGAGACCGTTGTTCCAGAGGCAGAAGTTGCTCCAATCGATGAACCGGCTCCTGCAGAAGAACCGGCTCCGGTAGATATTTCTTCTATGGTTTCAGACGATCCAAACAAGCAGTTGTCTGCAGACGAAATCGCAGCATTGTTTGCAGCATTAGGTTAATTCAAATCTTACATAGAAAATGGCTAAGGAACATCCTTAGCCATTTTATTATGCGTTATTCACATTATTTCTTAAAATCATGAGCCCACCGTTAACAGTTCGATTGCTTTCTGTAATTGAACATCCTGATCTCGCGGAATTACCGGCTCATACAACAATTCTTCCGGCAATTCAACCACTACATCCGGTTCAATACCAATCTCATGAATATCATTGCCATTCGGAGTAAAGTACTTAGCAATTGTAAGTTTCACAGCAGAACCATCATTCAAAGGAATTACCTGTTGTACAATCCCCTTACCAAAGGTTGTAGTACCCACAATAGTTGCTTTTCCATAATCCTTCATACAACCGGAAAAAATTTCTGAAGCACTGGCACTATCACCATTTACCAACACTACCATCGGAATATCCAAGGAATTTCTGTCTACCGCATTGTACTGATCAATGATGTTGCCATCCTTATCTTCCGTATAAACGATGGTACCGTCTTCAATAAACAAATCACACATCTCAACTACTACATTTACATAACCACCCGGATTGTTTCTTAAATCCACAATCAATGCCTTCATTCCCTGGGCCTGTAAATCCTCAATAGCCAATTCAAATTGTTCTGAAGTCTTTTCGTAGAATTCGGTTACTTCTATGTAACCAATGTTGTTTTCTTCCATCCGATAACTAACCGTCGAATTCTCAATGGTACGACGCTCAATAGTTAATGTAATTTCTTCATCGGTACTTGGTCGATATACCGTAACATCTACTGTGGTACCCGGTTCGCCCTTAATCCAAGTAACAACTTCTGATACTTCTTCGCCATTCAGTTCTCTGCCATCCACACCAATAACAATATCCTTCGGCAATAATCCTGCCTCCTCAGCTCCACTCCCCTGGAATACACGGATAACCGTTATTGTCATTGTTTCCATGTTCTGTTGAACAGAAACACCGATTCCCTGATAAGAACCTGTAGAGGTATCCATCATTTCTGTATATTCTTCGGCTGTATAATATACAGAATACGGGTCATCTAAGCTTTCCATAAGACCCTTATACAGATACTCTTCCCGTTCTTCATCATCACTGGCTTCAAAATAAAATTTCTCGTCAATGATTTCATTAATGGTCTCTATTTTCTCTTCTACATCTTCTGTGTATTCGAAATCCATTCCGTTGGAACCACCCGAACCACCATTTCCCCAACCACTGTTACCGGAGGACGTATTTTGCAATAGTTTATACGGCGAAAAACAACCGGTACACAGGATGGTAACCAGTGTCAATGCGACACTCAATTTAAATATCTTTTTCATATCTTATACCCTTTTCTTAATAAAAACTCATTGGATCAACTGAATAAGACACATATGAGCCATATCCCGGCCATCCTTGCCATACTCCAAAATCCAAATGGTTACCGGTTGAACGCCCGGTTGTTCCAACTAACATAATGTTCTGTCCTGCTGATACATAATCACCAACGCCTACATATCTGGAATTCCGTGTTCCATGCATATAACTCGTATACATTCCATTACCATGAGAAATAACGATCCATTCTCCGGCAGAAGAACTGTATTTCGAAATAACTACTACACCACTGGCTGCTGCTACAATCGGAGTTCCTCCCGGTGCACCAATATCAATAGAAGGATGGAACTCACCACCACTACCGCCAAATGGATTGGAACGATAGCCAAACGGAGAAGTCACCCTCGTACTGGATGGAACCGGCCAAACCAATGCTCCGCCTTCATATGGAACAAAACTGGAGTTTCCCATCGCTTCTGCATTTAACTGCGCAATTTTATCCTTTGCAGCCTGCAATTCAGCCTCACACTGTGCTACGATTTGCTTCTGTCGGCTAATCATATCTTCATATTCATTAATCTCTTCTTCTTTCTCAGCAATCAAAGCATTTACTTCTGCTTCTTCTTCCTGTACCTGTGTAGTCAACTGCTCTACTGCACGCAAATCCATCTGTAATTGCTGTTCATCATTGGCAATCTGCTCTCTGGTAGCCACCAACTCCTCCAGCATATTATAATCATAATCTGCCATTGCCGAAACATATTCCGGTTGGTTCAGCATATCGCTCATAGAACCGGAAGACAATAATGCATCTGCATAATTCGTACTATCATTTTCATACATAAATTGGATTCTGGCACACATCGCCGCATATTGTTGTGCTTCATCCTCCTTTGCAACAACCAACTGCGCCTGTTTATCTGCAATTTGCACTTCCAAATCTGCTTTCTGTGCATTCAAATCGCTGATTCTTGTTTGAATTTCCGCCATCTGGTTATCTAATTCTACAACTCTGGCTTCCAGATTGCTCTTTTCACTTTCTAATCCATCCAGAACCTGTTGTGCATCATCTTTGTTATCCTCTGCCTCTTCCTTGTCCTGCTGCGCATCATCCATTGGTGTTGCGTACACTTGTGTAGAAAGAAGACATACCATTGATACAGCAACCACTGCTTTTAAGGCACTTTTCCATTTCTTCATTTTAATCACCTATACCTTCAAATGCTTTCTTGTTGTTACTACACTACCTACAAAACCAATTCCAATACCAATTAACAAACATATCGGAATTAATGTATTAAACACTTCGCCTCTTGGTAAAAAAGTCAACCAACTCATCAAATCAGAAAATGTATTCGATAAGAAATCTACTACCATTCCATACATAAAGAATAAAATTACACATGGAATTATGGAACCTGCCAAACCAATGGTAATACCTTCTACTATAAATGGTGTTCGTACGAAAAAGTCCGTTGCACCAATTAACTTCATAATCGAAATCTCTTCTTTACGAATTGTAATACCAATGGTAATTGTATTGCTAATCAAGAAAATCGAAACCAGCAACAAAATAACAATTACACCAATCGAAGCATAACCTACCAAGGAATTAATTGAAGCTACACTCTTAGCTGTACCTTCTGAACTCTTAACCTTCCGGACTCCATCCAATCCTTCTAAGAACTTTACAAGCTCTGCCTGCTTCGAAACATCCGATACGGTAATATTATAAGACGCGTGATCCTTCAACGGATTATCCGAACCAAACGCCGCCTGTATCATTTCCTGATTACCATCAAACAATTGCGGTCCAAAATACTCCCATGCATCCTCAGCAGACATATAGTCCATTGTATTAACCTCCGGACGTATACGAATTTCTTCACCAATTGCTTTAATCTGTTCCTCTGAAATTCCTTCGTCAAAGAATACAGTAACCGCAACCGACTCTTCCATCTGTTGCATAATTGCATCAAAATTCATAACAATTGCATAAAAAATACCAAACAAAAACAAGCAGGCCACAATCGTTCCCACCGATGCCAGAGAAAAGAGCAGATTTCTCTTAATATTTTTTAGACCTTGCTGAAAGCAATACCATAATGTACTAATCTTCATCTATATATCCACCTTTTTTCACATCACTAACAATCGTACCCTTCTTCAAGGTTACGACACGTTTCTTCATTGCATTTACAATTTCTCTATTATGAGTTACTACAACAACTGTTGTTCCTCGTTTATTAACCTCTTCCAACAGATTCATAATATCCCACGAGTTCTTAGGGTCTAAGTTGCCCGTCGGCTCATCTGCAAGAAGAATGGACGGATTATTAACCAATGCTCTTGCTAATGCAACTCTCTGCTGCTCACCACCGGATAATTCCTTTGGATAAGATTTATATTTATCACCTAAGCCTACTAATGTCAGCATAGATGGCACCTGACGACGAATATACCGTGGAGGTGTCTCTACAATTCGTTGTGCAAAGGCAACATTTTCATATACGTTACGATCCTTTAACAATCGGAAATTCTGGAATACTACGCCAATATCCCGACGAATCTTCGGAATATCCTTGCGCTTTACCTTCGCATAATCCTTTCCATTAATCTGAATGCTTCCGCTTGTAGGATCCAATTCCTTTAATAATAATTTCATTAGGGTTGTCTTACCGGAACCGCTGCTACCTACAATGAAAACGAACTCGCCCTTTTCAATTGTAATGCTAACATCATTCAATGCTGTTGTTCCCGTAGGGTACTTCATTGTTACATGGTCAAGCACTAACATATTTTGTGTCCCTTTCGTTTCGTATTTTCAACTTCGTTTTAATAGTCCATAGACTCCATATACTTCATATATTTTACTACCATCAAGGCAATCTTAAACGTAATCGCATCCTCAAACACTCGCAAATCCAAACCGGTACTCTTTTGAAGCTTGTCCAAACGATATACCAATGTATTACGATGAATATACAATTGACGTGAAGTCTCAGATACATTCAAGCTATTTTCAAAGAACTTATTAATGGTTCCTAATGTCTCTTCATCAAATTCATCCGGAGACTTACCATCGAAGATTTCCTTAATGAACATCTTACATAATGGAATTGGTAACTGATAAATCAAACGACCGATTCCCAAATTACTATATGCAATGATATTACGATTGCTGTAGAAAATCTTTCCAACATCCAATGCCATCTTTGCTTCTTTATAAGAACGAGATACTTCTTTAATCTCGTTTACGATTGTTCCGTATGCCACATGAACGGTAGACATTGCTTCTGTGTTCAACATATCTACAATCACTTTTGCGGTCTTACTCAAATCATCATAGGTTTCATTCGCCTTCACTTCTTTTACAAGAATAATATTCTTTTCATCTACGGCCGTAATGAAATCCTTTGACTTTGCAGAGAAAATATTCCGTACGGTTTCTAAGGATGCATTGTTGTCTTTTTCATTCTTGGTTTCAATAATGAATACAATGCGGCGCACATCTGTATCAATGTGTAATTTCTTCGCACGATTGTATATATCTACCAACAATAAATTATCTAAAAGAAGATTCTTAATAAAGTTATCCTTATCGAATCGTTCCTTATACGCAATCAAAAGATTCTGAACCTGGAATGCAGCAATCTTGCCAATCATATACACATCATCTGCCTCTCCCTTGGCAAGAATTACGTATTCTAACTGGTTGTCATCAAACACTTTAAAAAACTGATATCCCTGAAGCACTTGGCTTTCTGCCGGTGACTCTACAAATGCTAAAACTGCCTTCTCATATTCATCTGCATCACGCAATGTTGATGCTAACGCCTTCCCCTCTGTGTCCATAACCGCTAAATCAATTCTTGTAATTGACTTAATTCCCTCGATTGTATCTTGAAGGATTTGATTTGAAATCATCTGATCCACTCCTTTTACATAGTTTGTTTGCATAGCTCTACTACTATAATAATATAGCAAAATCACCAAAAAAAAAGAGGAAATACATATTTTTATGTATTTCCTCTAAAAGTTCATTTTTTAGACAGATTCGTTCTGATTAGTTAACTACAACCTGCTCTGTTTCCTTATCGAAGATATGAATCTTGCTTAAGTCAAATGCTAACTGGATTGTATCACCAGGTCTAGCAGTTGTACGAGCATTTACTCTTGCAGTAATATCGAACTGGTCAATTGTGAAGTATAAGTAAACTTCTGCACCTAACATTTCATAGATGTTAATCTTAGCATCGATGATACTTTCTGGTGAAGACTCGATGAATAACTGCTCATCATGGATGTTCTCTGGACGAATACCTAAGATAACTTCCTTATCAATGTAGTTCATTTCAATCAACTTAGCAGCCTTTGTATCAGGCACCTTAATTGAGTGAGAACCGAACATTAACAATACGTCTGAACCAGACTTAACTACCTTACAATCAATGAAGTTCATTGGAGGCATACCCATGAAACCAGCTACGAATAAGTTACATGGCTTATCGTATAAGTTCTGTGGAGTATCTACCTGCTGAACAATACCATCCTTCATAACTACGATTCTGGTACCCAGAGTCATAGCTTCTGTCTGGTCATGTGTTACGTAGATGATGGTTGTCTGTAATCTCTGATGTAACTTAGAAATCTCAACACGCATCTGTACACGTAACTTAGCATCTAAGTTTGATAAAGGCTCATCCATCAAGAATACCTTTGGCTCACGAACGATAGCACGACCCATAGCTACACGCTGTCTCTGACCACCAGATAAAGCCTTTGGCTTACGGTCTAATAAGTGCTCAATGTCAAGAATCTTAGCAGCTTCATGTACCTGCTTGCTGATCTTCTCAGCTGGAACCTTTCTTAACTTCAAACCAAACGCCATGTTATCAAATACACTCATATGTGGATACAAAGCGTAGTTCTGGAATACCATTGCGATATCTCTATCCTTTGGCTCTACATCATTTACTAACTTGTCGCCAATCCACAATTCACCCTGAGTGATGTCTTCCAAACCTGCGATCATACGTAATGTAGTAGACTTACCACAACCAGATGGTCCTACGAAAATGACAAATTCCTTGTCCTCGATTTCAAGATTAAAATCCTTAACTGCGTTAAAGCCGTTTGGATAAATCTTGTAAATATTCTTCAGTGATAAACTAGCCATTCTTATTTCCTCCTTGGATTATGTTTAATATTCTGACTAACGATAGTCCTATGATACCGCATTTGCCTCACAAAAACCATATTACTATTCCACAAATAAATTTTCTGGAATTTGTTGATTCTGTATATTGACGTTTTTTTTTATGCAAATCTATTAACTTTTTTCCTTTTTTATAGTGTATTCTGCCCTATAACTTGCAAAGCCTTCTCCCACTGTTTCACTGGCATCTGTTACAATCATAAAAGCATGGGAATCCATGCTAAATACCAATTCCTTGAGTTCTACAATTTCCTTTCTGGACATGGCACACATCAGCATACTCCGATGTTTTCCCGTATGCATTCCGGTCACTTCAATGCGAGTCACTCCCCGCTCTGTTTGTTGCATAATATACCGGGCAATTTCATCTGCCTTTTCAGAAATAACAAATCCAACCTTTGCAAACTTTAACCCATTCATAATGCCATCTGACACTTTTGTTACAATAAAAATCGCCAACAGTGCATATAGTGCATTTTCAACGCCAAAGATAACAGCACCTGCTATTACAATCCCACCATCCACGATCGCCAAAATTTGAGCTTCTGACCAATACGGAAATCTACGTTGCAGTATAACTGCCAACAAATCCATTCCACCTGTCGTCGTTCCGGAAGCAAACACAAGTCCCAGACCTATTCCCATTAACACTGCACCAAATACTGTATTTAATATCGTATCCTGACTGGGAAGAACTGTATTAATCGGAACCAGCCCCAAATACACAGTAAAAACTCCTGCCGACAAAAGCCCCTTGCTAACAAATCGTTTCCCCAAATAGTAATACGCATAAATAAATAAAGGAATATTGCAGATAAGATTGGTTGCCCAAATAGGGACACCTTCTTCACCTACCATATTCCTTGTCAATTCTTTCAGTATAATTCCAATACCCGTCACTCCGCCGGTTACCAACAACATAGGCTCAAACACGCAATTTACTGCCACTGCCATCAAGCCCGTACCTGCCAGTATCATAAGAGCACTACGAATTCGACTATTATTACTGTACTTTTTCATATTATTTCTGTTCCTTTATACTATATTTGTGCAAGCGTTTTTTTAACATCCTGCTCATAGTAATAGTATGGAACATTTTTTTCTTTTTAGACATTTCATCAAGCAACAGATTTCCAACGCATACGCAAAGCCTTGCATTGGTTCTTCTTCTGTCACACTCCATGAATCGTCGCATTTCCCCTGCATGAACACCCTGTATAAGAATTTCAGGTGCAATGGAATTAATCTCATTAATCATCATTTCCGCAGACATCATATCATTCAAGCACAAGCCATGTATAGAAAGATACGGATAAATCTTTCGAACCTCATCAAGGATAATCTCTACATCCTTACGTTCTTCCATTAAGAAACATAAGTCCAATCCCATATCCGCCGCATACTCACATAGCTTCATTATGTAATTGCAAACAGAAAACCCTTCTACCTCATGACGTTCTTTCTTTGGAAACAGTTTTCGGACCGCATCATCACCAGCCAGCCAAATTATCTGTTCACTTTGCTTCAACTGCTTATCTGCTTCTGCCAAAACTCCACATTGCTCTGCTGCCACAAAAGCAACTGTGTACAATGCCGGTTCCTCCAAAAAATCGCAACTGGCATGATAAAGCTGTTGCTCACTATATAATTGAAACGGAATCCCAAAAAGGGTTTGCGATTCTTTCATTATCCCTCACTAGCAATGCCTATTGTGCATCTTCAGTTCCGATAATAATCTGAATCTCCACACCACTGCTAATAGTACCAACCTCAACGGTTGCATTCTTGAACTGACCAACTAAATCCTGTCCCATTCCATCCTGGGAAACAATAATCTTAGTACTGGTTAATGTCTGTTCCTCATAATTGCCAATCTGCGTTACAGTGAATCCTGCTCCATTCAGCTTTTCCTGCCATCCCGCTGCAACACCTGCTACTTCTGTACTATTCAACACTTCAATCGAATGACCAACGGAAGAAATTGGCTCCTGTGTAGCCGGCTCTTCACTGGTTGGTTCTGCCGCATCCGTTGCAGTATCTGAACTGCCATCCGTAGATGCATCTAATCCAAGATCCTCTGTTGATATCGGAGTATCCTCTGTGGTTCCTTTTCCACTCTTACCGCCACCAAATACCTGTATCATAAAATAAATTGCAAATATTACAATTGCAACACCTAAAATCACGATTAACGTTTTCAAAAAAGCTTCACCAAATACTTTTAACATCTTCTTGTTCAAAACAAAAACCTCCCAACTGATATATCGTGTCGAAAAAACTCTGTATTTGAGTATATCAAACAAAAGTTTCATTTTCAAGTCATTGATTCTATGTTATATTATTTTTAAGAGTTTTGTACTAATTTTTTTGCTTATTTTTAGAAAAGGAGACTCAAAAATGCATAAATCTGCAATCATAACCGGTGCTTCTACCGGAATCGGAAACGCAATCGCCAAAAAACTGGCTGCAGAATATGATCGAATCGCCATTACATCTTTTCGCCACCGGGACGAGTTAATGCAAACCCGTCAAGAGCTGTTGGATGCCGGCGTAGATTGTATTGCAATGTCCGGCAACTGTGGAGACTATCAATTCGTCCATGAATTTATTGCTCATATTATTTCCAATTGGGGAACGATTGATACTCTTATTAACAATGCCGGTATCTCTCACGTAGGTCTTCTTACAGATATGTCTGTAGAAGAATGGAATCAGATTCTAAACACAAATCTTTCCTCCGTTTTTTATTTCTGCCACGAAGCAGTTCCACATATGGTTCATCAACATTCCGGAAGAATCCTGAATATCTCTTCCGTCTGGGGAGAGGTGGGTGCCTCCTGTGAGGTTGCTTATTCCGCTACAAAAGGTGGAATTAACGCATTTACGCAGGCTTTGGGCAAAGAATTAGCACCAAGTGGAATTGCTGTAAATGCAATTACTTATGGTGCTATCAAAACCTCCATGAATCAATGTTTTTCGCAAGAAGAATTGTCTGAACTAGAAAATGAGATTCCATTTGGCCGAATGGCTACACCGGAGGAGGCCGCCACATTCGCTTTGAGCATCCTCTCATCTCCTACTTACCTGACCGGTCAGCTAATTCGCTTTGATGGAGGTTGGATTTAATTCCTGCCATTCAAATTACTTAATTCGCAGACAGCAATTCTTCTATACATTCTTCAAGTTTTAGTTGTTGTACTCGAATTGTTGTTTTTCCTTTTGTGCATAACGAGCATTGATAACCCGTCTCCAATTCTATGAATTGACAGATGGGTTTTTCTTTTCCCATCAAACCTTGTTCTTTTAATATGTTAGCATTATCCCTACTTACTGCCGGCAAGATGGCAACTTCACCGTTTTCCGGATTTACAGCAAAACTACTAAGTGGCAAAGCAAATCCTAATCCGGCCAATTTCATAAAGCTTTCTTTCATAGTCCAATACCTGGCAAATAATGCCTCCCGTTCTCCTTCCGGCAATGCCAGAATCGATTCCGTCTCTGACTCATGAAAAAACCGCTTAACAATCCGTTCACTGTATTTACTATTCTGCTCAACATCAATTCCCATTGGTTGTCCGCCAACCCCACAAACAATCCAATCTCCTGCATGGCTAATGTTATAGTGCACATCCGGACGCTGCAGAAGATAAGGTTTCCCTTGTTCATTTTTCGCAATCTGCAGAGCATCACCGCACAATCCCGCATATTTCCAAAGGACATAGGCTTCCAGCACGCCTGTGGCTATGCCTTTATTTTGGTCTTCAAAACGCCGAAAACGCAGGGCTTTCGCCTTGCGTTCCGGTGTTAATATATCCAATGCCTGTTGCCGTTCCCCGTCATTCAGTTCCCGCTTCGTTTTCAAAGAATATATTTCTATCATAATTGTTTCTTTCTAGGCATTCTGCTCTAACTGCTCTAATACCTGAGATAATACCTTAATTTCTGTTTCCTTTGCTGCTGATAAATACTTCGCAAAACGATCTGCACGGTCGATTTCTTCAGTAATTGAAATACGAACCAATAAGTTTCTTGCAGTCTGAGTATTCTCAACAACGCTTGTATACTCATCTACGATTGCTTGGCTAAATGGAAGATAATCATTTGCCATTAAGTACTTAATACGCTCTAACATTAATACCTTATGGTCGTAAATCAAGTGAAGAGAACGAACATCATAGTCCGGTTCATCAGCACCTAACTGCTTCTCGATCTGCTCAATTACCTTATCGTAAACATCTACACCAAATGTTGTATCTGTGAAGCGATTACGCATCATACGGAAATGATCCTTGGTATCTTCACAATTCAGGTATTCCTTTAAGGTTCTCTTAATTAACTCAATATCCAGTGTATAATAGGTTGTTTCATTGTTCTTCAAAATTACATACAAACCTCTGGTTCCCTTGTAATCATCCTTGAACATATGATCTTCCGGAGCACTGATTACATCATAACCACGCTCAACATCACTAAATGAAACTGTAGAATATGTATAGTGCTCACCAAATGTAAAGTCACCTACGTAGAAGATTTCCTTTTCAATATTGTATCCGTAAATAAATAACTCATGAGGGAACTTGTAATCTACTTCTGCATTGCAAAGAATCTTTGCCTCATCAAATACACCGTATACATAACCATTTAAATCAATGGTCTTAATAACGAAATCAATAATATTACCACAGTAGCTATCCACCTGTTCCTTCGTCATCAAAGAAGAAATTAAGTAAGGGCATTCCTTCAAAGAACTACTACCCGGCATCATATCTGTAAACAGCATATCATCACCGGTGAAAATTTCATTAATTGTGTAGCAACGTAACTGAATATAGTTACTGAAAATCCACTTTCTTGCATTTTCATCATTTCCTAAGATTGAAAATAATGTTGCGTGCCACTGCCAAGAAGTTATACCCGGATATGTTACATCCAAAATCTTTTCGTTTGCCATGTTCTTATCCTCCAATTCCCAAATTAGTTCATTTTCTTTTCTACTGAATCAATAACATCGTCAAAGCTTGCATACTTATTCAATGCCAATTCACTATCTTCAAATGATACGTCGAACTTGTCTTCAAGTCCTACCAGCAGCTTAATAATTGAAACTGAGTTCACATCATAATCATCTGTGATAGATGCTGACGTATCAACATTCTCAACATCTAATTCCGGAAGTACTTGCTCGATAACTTCAAGTGACTGTTTCTTAATTGTTTCCTTATCCATTTCATATCCTCCAATCTTTTTTACACAGTGCCTTCTCCGCACACGTCTATATACATTTTAATATGAATCGTCTGTAATTACAATCATTTTTACGCAGTTTCGGATTTTTTAATTTATTTCCACTTCACCATCGAATACCACTTTTGCAGGTCCGGTCATATATACCTTATTCGTATCTCGATCCCACTTTACTTTCAGATCACCGCCTAAAAGATGTAATGTAATCGTATTCTGGGTTTTGTGATTCAGCACACAAGCCACTGCACTGGCACAAGCACCTGTTCCACAAGCCAGTGTTTCGCCGGAACCACGTTCCCAAACTCGCATATTTACTTCCGTATCGCTTAACACCTCAATAAATTCCGTATTGGTACGATTCGGAAATACTGAATGATTCTCAAACAACGGTCCGATTTCTTCCATCGGCAAATCCTTTACGCTGTCCACAAAAATTACCGCATGCGGATTTCCCATAGAAATGCATGTCATACGATATTCCTTGTTATTTACTACTATCGGTGTATCGATGGCTTGTTCACTGTCTACAAGCACCGGGACCTTGTCCGCAATCAATTCCGGTTCTCCCATATCTACCGTAATTAACGATACTTTACCATTCTCAATCGTTAAATCCAGGTATTTGATACCGGCTAAGGTTTCAATTGACACCGTAGTTTTATCCGTCAAGCCATAATCATACACGTATTTTCCCACACAACGGACTCCGTTGCCGCACATCTCAGACTGTGAGCCATCTGCATTATACATATCCATTCGGAAGTCTGCCACTTCTGAAGGGCAAATCATAATCAATCCATCGGAACCAATACCAAAATGACGGTCGCTGTATTTAATTGCAAATTCTTTCGGATTTTCAACTGTTTCCTGCAAACAATTTACATATATGTAATCATTTCCAAGACCTTCCATTTTCGTAAATTTCATGAAGACCTCCATTATATCTTATACAGATATTCATCAATTTCCCACTGGGTAATCTGTGTACGATATTCATCCCATTCTTTCTTCTTTGCCTGCAAATATTTCTTATATACATGTTCGCCTAATACTTCACGAATAAATGGATCCGCTTCCATTTCGCGCACCGCATTGGCCAGATTCGTCGGCAGATGTTCAATCTGCTGTTCTTTCATTTCCTGTCCGCTCATCTCGTAAATATTTGAATTTACCGGAGTTGGCGGTACCATTTTCTTCTTGATTCCATCTAAGCCTGCTGCAAGGCACAATGCAAACAATAAATATGGATTTGCTGCCGGGTCCGGGCTACGAAGCTCAATACGGGTTCCTGCACCTCTGGATGCCGGAATACGAATCAATGGACTACGATTAGTTCCGGACCATGCGATGTATACCGGAGCCTCATGTCCAGGCACTAATCTCTTGTAAGAATTTACTAACGGATTCGCAATTGCAGTGATTCCCTTTACATGATTCATAACACCTGCAATGAAATGATATGCGTCTTCACTTAAACCATCTACACCATTTGGGTCATCAAAAATGTTCTTACCATCCTTGGTTAAAGACATATTGGTATGCATACCGGATCCTGCAATACCATATACCGGCTTCGGCATAAAGCTGGCAAACAAACCATGCTCCTGAGCCATAACCTTAACTGCCAGCTTAAAGGTCATAATATTATCTGCTGTACCCAGTGCCGGACCATACTTAAAATCAATCTCATGCTGTGCCGGTGCACATTCATGATGAGATGCTTCTATCTCGAATCCCATTCCTTCTAATGCAAGTACCATATCTCTTCTTGCATCTTCACCCAAATCCAATGGGCTAATATCGAAGTAACCGGCTTTTTCCAAAGAATTTGTAGTTGGCAATCCATCCTCATCTGTATTAAATAAGAAGAATTCACATTCAGGTCCTACATCAAAGCCATAACCCATATCTTCCGCTTCTTTTAAGACTTTTCGTAACACATATCTAGGGTCTCCTTCAAACGGAGTACCATCTGATTTATATACATCACAAATCAAACGAGCAACCTTACCATGCTTTTGTTTCCATGGGAATATCACAAAGGTATCCAAATCCGGATATAAATACATATCTGATTCCTCAATACGTACAAATCCTTCAATGGAAGATCCATCAAACATACACTTATTGTCCAATGCTTTTTCCAACTGGCTGGAAGTAATTGCAACATTTTTCAAAGAACCAAACATACCCGTGAATTGTAAACGGATAAATTCCACTTCCTCTTCCTTAATAATTCGAATGATATCCTGTTTTGTATAGCGACTCATTTGTCTATTCTCCTTTAATTTGAATCTAAAATCACACATTACTTAATATACTATTATAATAAGAAAAGGACAAGTCAAAATTAACTTGTCCCTTGAATTTTTTATTAGTCAGTCCTTACTTTTGGATAAAAACCATCTCTTCACTTTCCATTGTTAATGTGAGTTCACCATTTTCAATAATTGCAATACCCTCTACACCTGTCATGTCACTTTCTGTTGTTTCTCCATTGTTTTCCACAACACTTGTATGCGGATACAAGTTCAGTTGAATAACGCTTGCCTCACTTGTTATTCCAAATTCATACAACCCGCTAATCTCTTGATTAACATTACCGGTTGTAATCATCTCAAATGAGCCATCTTCAAACACCTTAAATGTTGTTTCTCCTGTAGCACCGGAATGAACATATTCACCAACATAAGAAGAAGTAACATACATATCAAAAACCTCTGAACCGTCTGTTTTTACCAGATAGGTTGTGAGAGTCGTCAAATTACCGGTATCCAAGAGTTGCTTTACATAGATTACGTAATATTGACCTCCATCTCTCTCCTCCAGTTCATCAGCAGGAATATAACTGAAATCTCCACCCATTTCCTGCTTAACCAATTCAATTGCTTCGTCCTCTGAAATTATTGATGTATCTTCTGCATCTGTTGCATTCGACTGTTCTGCTGTTGTCGATTCTGTTGTTGCTTCAGCTGTTGCTGCTTCTGTTGTTGCTTCTGTTGTTGCCGATTCAGTTGATGCTGATTCCGTTGTATCCGGATCTACTGCATCCTTTTTAGCACCACAAGCCGATAAAGAAGCCATTATCAACATTGCACTTAATACTACCACTGAACGTTTTAAAATTCTCATTTCATTTTTCCTCCCATCATAAAATATATGACTTATTAACCAGTGCTATTCTATCACGATTCAAAACAAAAAACAACAAAAAAGACCCATAGTTCTTTCGAACTATGGATCTAACATATACTTTACATATAAACTGTCGAGTCTAAACTCGAACCTTAACTTCATAAAACTCCTGAAATCAAGGATTAGTCCTGTACGTATGGCATCAATGCAACGTGACGTGCTCTCTTAATAGCAACTGTCAAAGCTCTCTGATGCTTAGCACATGTACCGGTAATTCTTCTAGGCAAGATTTTACCTCTTTCAGAAACGAACTTCTTTAAACGATTTACATCTTTGTAATCGATAACTGCGTTCTTATCTGCACAAAATACACATACTTTTTTTCTTCTACGAATAGTTCTTCTTCTCATAGGAGCTTCTGAACGTTCCGCTTTATCGCTCTTATTTACTGGCATTACTTTTACCTCCAACTTAGTTAAATGGCAACTCCTCTTCAGCACCATCTGGTATGCTCATAAAGCCATCACCAGCAGCCTGACTCGGAGACGGTCTGGAATCTGCCTGATAAGTAGAACCGCCTGCATTATTTGTAGCCGCATTTCTGCTCTCAGCAAATTCAATTTCTTCTACAATAATCTGTACAGAATATACCTTCTGTCCTTCTTTGTTCGTATAATTGTCGTTCTGTACACGACCTGTAATTACAACTTTGGTTCCTTGTCTTAAATACTTCTCAACAAATTCAGCCTGCTTACCAAAAACTGTACAATTGAAGAAATCCGCATCCGGTTCTCCTTCTCTTTTCCATCTTCTATCAACTGCAAGTGAAAATCTTGCAATTGCAGTCTGACTTGCTCCCTGAGAGTATCTAACCTCTGGGTCTCTTGTTAAACGACCCATCATAATTACTTTATTCATATCGGATAACCCCTTTCAATCTACGCGTCCTGACGTACGCACAAATACCGAATGATTGGCTCCATAATACGAACATTAGCTTCAACCTGAGCTGGAACATCAGCTTCTGACTCGAAAATTACAAAGTAGTAGTAAGCTTCTGTCATCTTCTGAATTTCATAAGCCAACTTCTTCTTGCCTTCTTCTTTGACTTCTGTGATTGTTCCGCCAAATCTCTCGATATAAGCCTTTGCCTTATCAACTGCTGCTGCACGAGCCTCATCTTCAAGCTTTGCACTAACAACCAACGCTAATTCATATTTGTTCATGTCTTTGCACCTCCTTATGGTCTCTGGCCCTTTCCCTACGAAAGAGCAAGGAAATTGTGTAATGTCTCACAAATACATAATTTAACACAGTTCCCTCGAAAATTCAAGTGCTTTTTTCAAAATCATTGGATATTCATTTCGTACATAGAAAACAACGGAATTTCTGCTATATTCCGCTCTAAGTCCGCATCCCCTACATATTGAAAACCACATTTCTCATACAACCGTTTTGCAGGAGCATTATCCGGAACTGCATCCAAACGAATAGCTTTATACCCATGCTCTTTTGCATACACTTTACAAAACTCAACAACCTGTTTACCAAGCCCTAATCCCTGCAGGGTCGGTTCAATTGCAAGGGCATGACACACCATGTATTCTCCCGGCATCAACATCCTGCTCCATATAGCATTTTCGTATTTCCCTTGCGGATCATCATTCAATACAAATGCACCAATAATTGTATCCCCGTCTTTGCAAATGAATTGTCCCCCTTCTTGCGTCATTGCTCTAACAGATTGCTCCGAAGGATAATCCTTATATCTCCACTTGGGATAATTAATATGTTCACAAAGATATTTCACAACCCGATCATAAAATGCACCGGCAGCAATAATATCAGCTTCATTACATACACTAATTTCCATAATTCATGTTCCTCCATCGACGTATCCATGTCGTTTATCCAACCAAAATTGCACGACAAGGTGCTCCGTCACAACCTGCAAGATTCAACGGTGCCGCATTCAGAAAATATTTTCCTGCCGGAACATCAGACAATACAATTCCTTCCAATAAAACCACCTCTGCTCCAAGCAAAATCATATGCACTTCCATAGGCGCATCTTCCGGCCCAACTGTTTGACTCTCATTT
Organism: Lachnospiraceae bacterium; assembly: GCA_017461045.1. Classification (GTDB taxonomy): domain Bacteria; phylum Bacillota; class Clostridia; order Lachnospirales; family Lachnospiraceae; genus CAG-632. Next base: position 35,005 of record JAFTZJ010000034.1, read on the forward strand.
CCAATCAGTTTTATCTTTGCCTGGGCAAATACCCGGGCTGCTTGAGCCGTTACAGTTGCTTTTCCACCAATCAAAATACGCTCATAGGCGCCAACTACCTTCGCCTGCGCTAACATCCGCTTTGCATCATCTGCAGACACCTCGCCTACATGATGAACAACATAGCAATCCCCTACAAAAGCATCCAGCGAAACCTCGTCAATCGTTTTCCCTTCATTAATAAAATGATACGGAGCATCCACATGCGTTCCATTGTGGGCACACATAGATAAAAATGTTAAATTGCATACATCACCCTGCTCTATGGTCATTTTCCGTTCTGCAATGGGTGACGGATCTCCCGGAAATGTCTTGCAAGACAATACCTCTTGCGAAATATCATAAATCATACTTTTCTCCTCCTAAATTCTTGTGTATCCCTATTACTTTTTCACTTTCAATTCAGCCAACGCTGCATAATGTAAAACCTCGAATTCTTCCGGCGCAATGTTCTCTAACAACTGCATATGCTCTTTGTCCCAATGTTGCAGTTCTTCACCACTCAAAGATGCTCCGACACCTCTGCAAGCCCGCATTCTTCCATGCCATGATTCTTTCGTAAACGGAACCATAACATCATACTCCTCATGGTCTACCATTTCAAAATAGTCATAAACCACTTCCGGTATCCAAATTGGCTTTCTGGTTTCCCCGGCACCGGACCAATCCGGACTGTACTTTAATACAAGCTCTTCACTGGCTCCCGCAATTTTGTCCTCAAAAGGCAGCCATGCCATATATAAAATAAGTAACCTTCCATTCGGTTTTAACATATTAGCAAGTCGTGGCATTACCAGCTTATGGTCAAAATACCAAAAACACTGGCAAGCAGTAATCACATCAAAAGTTTCATCCGGAAACTCCACTGCTTCTGTCGCACTTGTAAAGAAATCAATTTTCATATCTGCCTGTTCGGCCAAAATTCTTGCTTGTTGAATTTGATTCTCTGCAATATCCGTTCCGGTCCAATTTGCTCCGTAGGTATATAAATTCCTTGGCAACACACCTGTTCCTGTTCCCAAATCCAATACCCTTTGTCCATCCATACACAAACCACGATTTATAATTCTCTCGTAGAACTCATTCGGATATATATCTCTGTACTTTGCATAATCTTCCGAGGTTCGTCCCCAGTCAAATCCTTTGCCTTTATCTATATTCTTATCTTGAATTATCATAATACCTCCTACCGATACACTCCATACCAATTATCTTCCCTTCTGCTGAACCCTCACCGGCTTTATCACTTGATTGAAATGCATTCTTTTTGGTTCAAATAATTATCAATGAATTCCAGAAACGGTTTCTTTGTTACTTTATCAGTATTTTCCTTGTACCACTCAAACGCCTCCTGCAGACCCGTTAATAAAGGCTTTGTTTCACTCATCAGCTCAGATTGTTTCTGCACATCAAGATAATACTCATAATTATAGAAACTAAAATACTGTCGCTGTTCTATATCTTCATATACATTCACATATTCCACTTCTTTTCCGACTGCTTGATAACACAATGCAACCCAATCCTTAATGGATATTGTTTCTTGATTGCCAACATTAAAGATATGCTGCTTCGGTTTCTTTTCAAGAATAATTTCCATAAATCTGCACAAGTCTTGCACATGGAAAAATTGCAAGTTCATTTCTCCATCTTTCGGCAAATAAAACTTACGCCCTTGTAACGCACAATCGAAAACAAAGGCTTCCCGATATACGTTATTCATCGGTCCATACAAATATGGCGGTCGGAGAATATATGCGTTCGGAACCCGTTTTTGCAATGCCGCCTCTGCCGCAATCTTATCAGTTCCATACTTTCCCCAAAACTTATTAAGCCCTATCTCTCCCTCTTCCACAAATGGTTGCGTACCATATTCCGGATACACTGCACTAGAACTGATGAATACATAGTCTTCAAATCCACCAACTGCGTCCAGTAGCATGTTTATATCTGCATCTGTATAGGCTGCGACATCTATCACAACATCAAAATGATAATCCCTTATAGCATTTCCTAAATGATTTCTATCCGCCTCAATCAGCGTAACACCTTCGGGTTGCTGTTTGCTATTTCGATTCAAAACAAATACCTCATATCCCTGTTTCACAAAGTATTCTGCTACATATCGACTCACAAAAACCGTTCCACCTGTCACAAGTATTTTTTTCATTTGAATACCTCCATCAAAATAGCTTCTTTTTTTTATCAGAATTCCAGTTATGCTTCACTCTGACTTACAAATCCTCTAAAATTCTTCTCCACATCTTTTCTGGAAATCATTATCATGTGCCCACACCCGGTACACTTCAAGCGAAAATCCATTCCCACCCGCAGAATCTCCCATGCGTTGGTTCCGCATGGATGCGCCTTCTTCATTTTAATTATATCATTTAACTTATAATCGTTTCCCATGATTGTCCTCCTAACCCTACCGGATTAATAAAATGTACTAGAATTATATTAATCTATCTTTTCAATATAAGGAAGTATAATAGGTCAATTAAATTAGTTTTTTTCAAATCGCTTATTTTTTGTTGCCCGGAAATCCATTAAACCACGCTCTTTCCTCAAAGGTACGTTTCTTTGGAACATCCGGTTGTGTTTCAGCAATACCAACCGGCAAAAAGCATACCAATTCATAATCATCCGGAACATTCAAAATCTGTGCCATTTGGTAACCTATTCTATCTTCATCCGTAATGTGCCCTTCAAACCAGCAACTTTGATATCCTAGTTCAACAATTGCCAACAGCATATTCTCGATTGTTGCTGAATAGTCTTGAACAGCAAAACATTTGTCTCTATATGCATTAATTCTTTGTGTTAATACACATATCATAGCCGGAGCGGTTTCTCCAACCGGCGGATTAATGACACCACGAAGTTTTTCCAGAATCTCTTCATCATCTACCGCAATTAAACTTGTCGTCTGCTTATTACAGCCCGACGGTGCAGCCAGACCAGCTTTCATTATTGTAACCAAGTCTTTCCTCGGAACCGGAATAGGCTTGTACTTCCCCCTATAACTATGTCTTTGACTAATTATATCTATAATACTCAATTCTGTTACCTCCGTATACTCTATAATCAACTATCTCATTCTAAATACAACCGCAAAAACACCTTACTCCTCATCTACTCCTAATAAGTAATTCACAGTTTTTCCCATGGTTCTCAACAATTCTTTCGGCTGATAATATTCGGCCATAGGACCATTACGATAACAATTATTCACAATACAACTCATCTGAATTCCGGAATAAGCAGATGAAATATATGTTAACAGTTCAACCTCATTCACTCTTGCCCGGAGTTCTCCACATTCCATTTTTTGCTTAAAAAATTCAGATGTTCGATACATGACATATTCCATATGTCCCACCCCCTGCGCTCCGGCAAGTATCTTTTCTACCCGTTCCGGTGCATTCATAGCTAACACCGATAGTTCAAAATCAATCTTTACGATACCCATCAATTCCTGTTCCATAAAATCAGCCAGCATATCAAACACAAGAAAGGTAACTTCCTTTGCGGGCAGGTCATTTGCCTTTGTGAAAATCTCATCCACCTGTTCCTTAATCTGTACTCGTGTTCTCATTTCCAACAACATATCTGCAAATATTTCATCGATGTCATGATAAAAACGATAGATACCGCCTTGACTAATTCCTATTCGATTGATAATATCCTGCATTGTCACCGTACTTACTGTCTTCTCTAAACACAAATCGTAAGCCGCATCTACAATCATTTTCTTTTTATTTATAATATATTCCTGTGTAACTTTCGGCATAAACCCATCTCCTATTCATTTGCCACCTGAACGAGTGTATCAAACACTTCATCCATACCTGCTTTTCCCGGCATATGACCGGAATCCTTAACAATCCGGCAATGCAAATTACTATTTTCGCTTTGCTCTACTGCACCTACGATAGCAGTTGTTGAAGTAACAATATCTGTATCTCCCTGCAATATATAATAAGGCACTGTCACATTCTGCAAGGCTTCGGTCAAATCAATTTTCAACAATTCCGGCCAAAGACGAGTGCTGGTTGCAGTTCCATTCATCATAATCGCTTTGAAATCCATAAAGGAATAATCCGGACTGGTTAATAACCCTTTTATAATCGGCCCAATAGCAGCTTGTTCGCCTTGCTTATTATTGTATCCGTCTGTATATTTTCGAACGCTATTCGATAATAGTTGCATATCCTTATCTCTAAAATTCTCGACTGTAATCGAACGAAGTTTCTGCATTTTGCGTTCCGAAATACCGGATTGTTCTAATGCTTCATAGACTTCATCGTTTAGAAATAAATTCTTCAGCACTTGTCCCCATACTACTACTGCATTAATTTTATCCTCAGCTTTGTAGCATGCTTTCAATGCAAGAACACTTCCCCAGGACATACCAAATAGAATAATTTTGTTATCCGGAAACAATTTCTTAACTTCACAAATTAAATTAACTGTCATATCCACAAAAGATTCAATATCAAATGCATCCTTCAACTTACAATCATTCATTCCGCATCCCAACTGATCCCAGTATACCATAATAAATCGATCGGTAAACGCAGGAAATAAACCTCTACATCCACCTGAAAACGGAATCGGTGTACCCGGACCTCCATGTAAACTAATTATAATAGGTAACGCTCTGCTTCTTCCTTCAATTAGAACCTTTTGTGGTATTTTTCCTAAATTAAATGTATGCAACTCTGAGATTTCATTCCTTGCGATTATCTCTTTTCGTTTTTTATCCATAAAAATATCCTCCAATTAAAATGAATCTTGTTTCATTTTAATTGGAGGATATGATTTTGTCAATAAAAAAAGACGATTGATAATAATCGTCTTTAAGTAGCGGGGACAGGATTTGAACCTATGACCTCCGGGTTATGAGCCCGGCGAGCTTCCAGACTGCTCCACCCCGCGTTAGGGGTAAAAAGACATCTATACAGATGTCTTTGAGAGGCACGAGCCGGATTTGAACCGGCGATAGAGGTGTTGCAGACCTATGCCTTACCACTTGGCCATCGCGCCATATCTTATTATATGCATTTAGTGGCAATTTATTCTATCGCCACTAAATATTAGTGACCCTAACGGGATTCGAACCCGTGTTACCGCCGTGAAAGGGCGATGTCTTAACCGCTTGACCATAGGGCCTTATTAATTTTAACTCCCCGAGTAGGGCTCGAACCTACAA
>JAFTZJ010000035.1 GCA_017461045.1 Lachnospiraceae bacterium
TCATAGCTGTAAAAATATAGGAACAAATCCACAGTGCTTTAAGTATTATACAGGAACGAATGAGTTCCTTGATATATCAAAAATAAAAGGAAAGGAAATGTATGTCCAATCATCTTATATTTGATAATTGGATTATACGAGATATTTATGAATACAAAAAAAGAAATTAAAACATTTTTAACGTGGTTAAGAAACGGAACATGCTTTGCAGTAACATGGTTTCTGATACTTGAACTCATTGCAAAGTGGATATCCGGAGTTGACACAATTTCCATTGTCAATCTTACGAAAACTATTGTCTGGACCGCGGGCGGAGTATTTATATTTTGCGTGGCCTTTACCCGGCTATTTATAAGGAGATTTGGTTTTACTGCAAGACTTACTATTTTTATGTCAACGATAATGATTTATGAAATATTGTTTTTTAACAACCTGGGATTATTTGCAGATGAAAATCATTTGTACCAATGGCTGATCTTTTTCGCTATGATACTGTGCCTATATTTTATCTGTCTTGCAATTTACAGTGGTTATCGGAAAAAGAAATGCGAGTTATATACTCATGCATTACAAAAATACCAACAAGAAAGGAGAAGTGAAAATGAGTAGCATTAAGGAAAATATAACTGATTTGGAAACTTTAAGAAATGATATAATAGTAAAGCAGAAAAAGGGATTGCCATTCATTTGTGCTTCAGTTGCTATATGGTTATTGATACTGATTGTGATAATGCTGGACTTATCGCAAGATAAAGAGAATTTATTTGTATTTTGTTGTTCATGTCCCTTGTTGCCGTTTTCCTGGATAATAGGTAAAGTAATGAAGATTGATATTTTTGATAAAAGTAATCCCCTTGGCAATGTGGGGTTTCTATTCACTTGTAACCAGTTTCTATACTTGTTAATTGTAATGTGGGTATTTAGTGCGGTGCCGGATAAAATGGTAATGGTTTATGCGATGGTTTTTGGTGCTCATTTACTTCCGTATTCATGGTTATATAAGTCATTAAGCTATCGTATTTTTTCAATCGTAATACCGATTATTTCGCTCGTTGTTGGCTGTGCTTTTTCTGCTTTTTCAGTTGCAGTTATCATGGTTATTATTGAGATTATTTTTGCTTTAAGTTTGCTTCTTGAATGTCGTATGAGCAGGAAGAATTAAGAAATGTAGGTGAATGTATTTATGGTAAGCAAATTAAAATATGGTAATACAAATACTTTTTTGGTTCAAGGAGAAAGTGGCTCTTTACTTGTTGATACTGATTATGCAGGAACCATGCCGGCGTTTTATGGAGCAATTAAAAAACACAATAAAAAAGTAAGTGACATTTCGTATGTTTTGGCTACACATTATCATCCGGACCATATTGGATTAGTTAGTGAATTAATGGAGCAAGGAATAAAACTTCTTGTAATTGATACGCAATGTTCCAATATCCATTATTCTGATGAAATTTTTTGCAGAGATAAACGGTTAGATTATAAAACCATAAATGAGGATGATGCAATCGTTATTAGTTGCAAGGATAGTAGAGAATTTCTGAAGGGTATGGGTATCTCGGGAGAAATTATTTCTACAACGAGTCATAGCGAGGATAGTATTTCATTGGTATTGGATAATGGTATTTGTATTGTGGGCGATTTAGAACCGATTGAATACGTGGATGCTTATGAAAATAATGTCAAATTAAAGGCAGATTGGGAACTTGTTATGAGTTATAATCCTAAACTTATTTATTATGCTCATGCAAATGAGAAGATATTGTAAGTGCGAGCGATTCTACTGCAATACCGGAAGATTATAAGATTGAAACAACGACATATCCCATGAGTAATATGGGTCGACCTTTAATTATTTGATGGTTTGTTGGTTAGAAACTTTTTTTGATATGGTTGTAAATGTTCAAAGCTTGAGCTTGGCCATATTTTGAAATGATTGCACGATAGATATTCTGTTTTGCGTTCTTTTTATCATGATGTTTACAAACAAGAGAAGCAACGTAAGTGGTAATATCATTTGCAAAATTGGCAGAACTTAGTCACATGAATTTTCAAAGTATTTCTTTTATATTTTTTATCCGGCGCATTTAATTTTGATTTTTTTTTGTTAAAATAATAGCGGGATAATAATTGATATTTCACATTCTTTGGTATATACTATGTATATACCAAAGGCAAGGGGGTTTTTATATGCAAGCACAAGTGAAAGAATGGGGTAATAGTCAAGGAATCAGATTACCAAAAGAAGTATTGAAAAGTGCAGGGATTGCAGTGAATGAGATTTTAGATGTCACGGTATCGAATGGTGTTATTACTTTAGTGAAAACTTTTCGTCATAAAACTTTGGAAGAAAGAGCGGCTGAGTTTGATGGAAAGTTAATGCTGGATGGTGAATATGATTGGGGTGAACCTGTCGGAAGAGAGGTATGGTAATGGAATTACTGCATCAAGGTGATATTCTTAAAATTGAAAAAATAAAGCATCCCGTATTGGTAGTAAGTAAGGATTTCTTTAATTCTAGTGGTGAGATAATAGGATGTACAATTATCAGCAATTCTATTCCCGGACCACTTCATATATGGATGGCTACGGAAGAAAATCAAGGTTATATACAATGTGAAAAACTTGCACTGTTGGATTTGTCGGTTCGAGGATATAAGAAAGTGGATAAATTGCCAATTTTAGAAATGATCAATGTATCGGATGCTATTCAGGGAATTTTTGAATACGTTTGATGAAAAAGGCATTTCTCAGTCAATGTTGATGTAGCAGTAAGTGCGAGCGATTCTACTGCAATACCGGAAGATTATAAGATTGAAACAACGACATATCCCTCCTTGCCGAACAACCGGTAAGGAGGTTTTTTATTTTCCCCCTCACAACATGCAACACAGTATCCATATTTTGCATCTTGGTATGGGACGGATTGAAACCGCTGCCATGCCATGCTATCTTTCAGGCAAAGCAAATCATAGAACCAATGAAAGGAAGGATAAAAATGGCAAAATTAGATAGTAAGAAAAATGGACTCATGGTGATAGGGATTATTTACATTTTGTGCTATGGCTTTCGGCTTTTAGAGTATTTTGTTATACGAACGGATCAGACATGGATTGGAGAGGCATTTGTACATAAGTTAATAGGAATTGGGATTTTATTTCTCCTTGCAAACTACCTGGGCTACACCATGAAAGAAATCGGATATTCCAAGGAGCATTGCGTACGGAAAATGCTGGCGGGTCTGGCATTCGGTCTTGGGGTATTTGTCATTGCCTATGGCGTAGAAGTATTAATTGCGGTCGCACAAGGGCACTTCGATTCCTTGCAAGTATACGTGACTGCCTATGCGATTGAGCAGAATATTGGGTATCAGACAGAGTGGATATTTTTTGTAATTTGCATTCTGGGGAATATTGTAAATGTAGTTATGGAAGAAGGTATCTTCCGAGGGCTTTTTGAGCGGATTTTGCAAGAGAAATATTCATTTCTGATTTCGGCAATTATTTCAGCGGTGTTGTTTGGTTTTTGGCATATCATCGGTCCGATTCGGAATTACTGTGATGGAACAACCAGTATGCAGGGAATGATTGCCAATGTCATTATGTTGTTGGTAACGTCGGCTTTGGTTGGATTCAAATTCGCAATGATAACCAAGATGACTGGAAGCCAATACATGGCTATGGGTGACCATTTTGTAAATAATACCATTGTGAACCTTCTGCATGTGGTAACGGATACAGGGGTAGACCAATTGATGGTGGTTCGAATTTCCATTGCCCAGTCGGTTTCTTTTATCTTGGTGCTGATTTTCTATATCTGTTATTGTAACAACCGAAAGAAGAAAAGGAAGGAATAAGAGCGGATATCGTATAGTATTTACCTTGTTTTATGCTATAATACTGTTTAGTAAACAGACTGAACAGGAGAGAACTATGCGATTAATCATGCGGGAACGGCAGGAACTAACTGAGCCGGAAGTAACAGTTGAATATCGTGAAATGACGGGAAGCGTTAAACGGGTTGCAGACTTCGTGCGCACGGTAGAACAGACGATTTCCGGTCGCAAGGAGGGTGAAGAGTATACCATTTCCCTGCAGGAGATTTATTATGTGGAAAGCGTAGACAAGAAGACCTTCATTTATTGCGAGAAGGACGTATATCAAAGCAATCGGAAATTATATGAATTGGAAGAAGTTTTGATTCCGGCAGGCTTTGTACGGGTTAGTAAGTCAATTATTCTGAATATTGAAATGTTAAAAGGAGTGAAATCCTTAGTAAACAGTAGATTAGAAGCGATTCTTTCCAATGGAGAGCGAATATGTGTAACCAGAAAATATTTGAAAGATATTAGGGGCGCGCTGCTAAGGAGAAATGGTCAATGAAGAAAATAATTTTGAATATCATGGCAACCACCGGAATTGCATTGGTAGTACTGGCATTGGTAGCATTATGCTACGATGCATCCATGCTTTGTATTAGCTCTGTATTTCAGGTGTTGGGGCTGAATATTGTGATTTATGCAGGGATGTACCTGTTAAACAGATTTGAATATCCGTATCCCATACTGGAAACCGGCTTGAAGCTGGTGTATGTGCTTGCTTTGGTGCTAGTATGTGGGTGGATTTTTGATTGGTATGCCAGCACGCCGATTTTCGTATTAATCCCTATGGCGATTGGGATTTTCGTAGTGTGTCTCTGTCTGGATGCCATAAGTCTTATGGGAGAAGTAAAGATGATTAATAAATTGATTAACAATGAAGAGAAATAAAGAGTTTTTCTGAATAAATGTACTTTGATAAGAATTTCATTTCTGGTATACTATTGGCTGATTTAGTGGTATAATGATAGGATATATGAGAGAAAAGGCGTTTTTTACCCAATCGTGTGGGCATTGGTGTACAAGAAGGAGATTATTATGGAGTATGGAATCTTATTAAGTGAATTTATTCAGACCTTAGCAGGTACCGACAATTCTTTGGCAATTATTGCACAGGCATTTGCAGCTGTTGCTGAACAGTATGGCATTGGTGAATTGAAGGGTACATTTTCTGCACCTCCTGGAATGTGCAACCGACAGGGAGAAGAGCGGGCAGATGTACTTTACAGCAATGGTGCATCAGTAGACAGAAGTACCGAATATTGTAATACATACCGAACCGGAGAAAATGGTATCGTATCCTTTTTTATATATAAGCTTCAGGGAAAGCCGGCATTTACCGAGGAGGAGAAGAAGGAACTGAAGCCTTTTTTTGATGCCCTTTTTATTCATTTTGGAAGATATCGTATGATTCATTCGCTACAGCGAATGGGAATTACGGATAACCTAACCGGTCTTCCGAATACCGGAGGTTTTATGGCATATATAAATGAATGCGTGCGGAAGAATGAGTTAACACAGTACAATGCATTTTATTTTAATCTGGAACGATTTAGTTTGGTCAATAAGCGATTCGGTGTAAATGAGACGGACAAGATTATCATTCGGTATGCGAAGGAATTAAGTCGTTTTCTGGTAGAAGGCGAATGTCTGGGAAGAATGGGTGGCGATAATTTTGTCGCATTGATTCAGAAGGCAAGAACCTATGAGTTCTTGGAGTTAATAGCAGGGGTGAAGACCTTTGGTATCATAGGTAATCAGGAATTTCCGGTTATCGTAAGTGCCATTGCCGGAGTTATTGAGATTGATGAGTCTGTTGAGCATGGCGGCATGGTCATGGATGACTGTAGAATGGCGTACAATGTTGCAAAATATAGTGAAAATAAGGCCTATACATTTGTATCCCAGGAAATCAAGGATCGGTTGTATAAAGAGAAGCAGTATGCATCAAGGTTTGCTGACGCATTTGAACAGAAAGAATTTAAGACCTATTATCAGCCGAAGGTTCAGACGGAGGATTATGTCATTGTGGGAGCGGAAGCGTTGGTTCGTTGGGAGCATGACGGCAAGCTGATTCCGCCGGGAGATTTTATTCCGGTTTTCGAACGGAACGGTATGGTATGTAAGCTGGATTTCTTTATGCTTGAACAGGTATGTAAGGACATTAAGCGTTGGCTGGAAATGGGAATGGAACCGGTTCGGGTATCAGTGAATTTTTCCAGAATGCATCTTACTAACCCACGTCTTGCAGATGAGATTATGGAAATCATGAGAACCTATGAAACAGAAAGCAAGTATGTGGAAATCGAATTAACAGAAACAGTCGATGAGGCAGAATCAGAGCGGTTAATTGCCTTTATGAATAGAATGAAGGAATGTGATGTGGCAATGTCCATAGATGATTTCGGAAGCGGTTATTCTTCCTTGAATCTGCTTCGTACCTTCCCGGTAGATGTTCTGAAAATCGATAAGACATTTATTGATACCATAGGAAGAAGCGACCGGATTGTGTTGTCCAATATTATTCGGATGGCAACGGAATTAGAGATGGACGTAGTGGCAGAAGGTGTAGAGACCTGGGAACAGTTGGAATACTTAAAGCAAATGAACTGTAATGTGGTACAGGGATTTTTGTTTGACAGACCAATGCCGAGAGAGCAATATGAGATAAAGTTACAATCCAAGGCATATAATCCGGAATTGATTTGCAAAAGTGAATGAGCGTATGAAGGTTTTAACGATACAAGAAAAATTAAAACAACAAAAACTATTATTTGACGGAGCATTTGGCACCTATTATTCACAATTATATGACACCAGAGAGTTGCCGGAGCTTGCCAATATAAAGCATCCGGAACGGGTGCGAAAAATCCATGAGGAATATATAGCTGCAGGGGCGCAGATTATCCGTACCAATACCTTTGCCGCAAATACAATATCTTTACAACAGCCATGGGAAGAAGTAGAAGAAAACATTCGACAGGGATATCGTCTGGCAGCGGAAGCAGTTCAAGATAAAACTCAGGGGACAGATACTTATGTTGCTGCGGATATTGGGCAAATTATTTGTGATAATCAGGAGAATCGGGAATCAGTTGCTGAGGAATATGTGAGCATTTGTCGCACTTTTTTGGAAGAAGGAGCGAAAATTATTGTATTTGAAACCTTTTCCGATATAGAGGATATTCGTCAGGCAATCGAATGGATTGGTGATAAAGCATTTGTAATTCTGCAGTTCTCGGTGAATCAATTTGGTTATAGCCATTCCGGCTTAAGTGCTCGGAAGTTGATACAGCAGGCAGAAGGCATAGAGTGGATTGATGCAGTAGGATTTAACTGTGGGGTAGGACCCGGACATATGCAGAAGATAATAAAGGGGATTTCTTTTTCCGGCAATAAGGCGATTACAGCCTTGCCCAATGCAGGATATCCGCAAATTGTCAGCAATCGTATGATATTTGATAATCGGAATGTAGATTACTTTGTAGCGAAGCTTTGTGATATTGCGGCAGATGGCGCGGATATTGTGGGTGGTTGCTGTGGCACTACGCCGGAATATATCCGCAAGTTGAAAGAGCAAATGAATGCTTTGCAGACGGATAAGAAAGTAATCGCGGCTCAGGAAGAAAAAGAAGTAGCAGTAAAGAAGGATTCTTCCTTCTTTGCAGGAAAAACAGGAAAAAAGCTAATTGCAGTAGAGTTAGCACCTCCATTAGGAAGTGATGATGAGAAGTTAATGGATGCCGCACATTTGTTGCAGAAGAGCGGTGTAGATGTGTTGACATTCCCGGATTCTCCTTCCGGAAGAACCAGAGCAGATTCCATTCTGATGGCAGAGAAAGTGGCAAGAGAAACGGGTATGTGTGTTATGCCACACATCTGTTGCAGAGATAAGAATGCAATTGCTATGCGTTCCCAGTTGCTAGGAGCGCATATTAATCAGATTCAGAATTTTCTGGTTATTACCGGGGACCCGATTCCTACTATGGCTCGAGCTAGTGTGAAGAGTGTATTTAATTTTGATTCCGTAGGGCTTATGCAGATTATGAGTGATATGAATGAAGAACAGTTTGCAGATATGCCTATTTGTTACGGCGGTGCCATTAATCAGGGACGCAGGAACTTAGAGGTTGAAATTATGCGGGTAAAGAAGAAGATGGAAGCAGGAGCAACCTTCTTTTTGACACAACCGATTTCAACGAAAGAAGGAGTTGAACGTGTCAGACGGATTAAGGAGGAAACCGGAGCGCGGATTCTTTGCGGGATTATGCCGTTTGTCAGCTTGAAGAATGCAACATTTATGAAGAATGAGATGACCGGTATTGATGTGACAGAAGAAGTATTGTCACGTTACAGAGAAGATATGACACGGGAAGAAGGAGAGCAGGCAGGAATCCGATTGGCACAGGAAATGATGGCTTTAACAGATGATTTTGCAGACGGATATTATTTTTCGTTTCCGTTTAACCGAGTTTGTATGTTGGATAAGATATTATGGAGAAGTGACAATGAATAAAAAAATGCTCAAAAGACGAAAACGGGTATTTGAAATTATTGAAGTAGGTAGTGACTTTGATCGTACCAGTCGAATATATGATTATTTGAATGCTGGTTCGATTATTATTAATTTAATTATCAGTATTCTGTATACGTATGAGCCGATTCGACAGCAGTATGAGTTTTGGTTGGTATTAATCGAGGGATTAACCGTTGGATTTTTTACCATAGATTATGTATTGCGAATATGGACAGCACGTTTTTTGTATCGGGATTTAAAAGAAGCAAATGCTATACGGAAATACGTTTTTTCTTTTAACGGAATTGTTGATGTATTGTCGTTTTTGCCGTATTACCTGCCGATATTCTTCCCGGCCGGAACGGTAGCATTCCGAATGATTCGAATTGTGCGGATATTCCGGTTATTCCGAATCAATGCTTATTATGATTCTTTTAGTGTTATTCGGGATGTTATTAGTGGCAAGAAGCAGCAATTGATTTCTTCTGTATATATTATTTTGGTTTTGATGGTGGCGTCCAGTCTATGTATGTACAGCTTGGAGCATAAGGCGCAACCGGAGGTATTTACCAATGCTTTTTCCGGTATCTGGTGGGCGGCATCAACCTTGCTTACTGTAGGATATGGTGATATTTATCCTGTAACCGTCATGGGAAAGCTGTTTGGTATTTTGATTACCTTCCTTGGGGTTGGTATGGTTGCAATTCCTACAGGTATTATTTCCGCGGGTTTTGTAGACCAGTACACAAACATTAAGAAGAAAACGGAAATCGGCTACGAAGCTGATATGCATTTTATTAAAGTGTTTGTAGATGATAATGATCCTTGGGTAGGAAAACGAGTGGCGGATTTGGACTTGCCTGTAGGAATTATCATTACGGTTATTAAGCGAAAAGAGGATATTATCATACCGCGTGGAGATATTATTATCGAAGCGGAAGATAATGTAATTTTAGGAGCGGAACCATACGAGGAACACGAACGAATTAAGTTGAAGGAAATTATTCTCCGGAAGCAGAATCCATGGACCGGGGTTCGAATTCGGGATTTGGATATTTCCCGTCATTCCATTATTGTATTGGTAAAGCGTAAGAATAAGGCGCTGATTCCAAATGGAAATATGGTACTGCGGGAAGGGGATCGGGTATTCCTGTATACCCAGAAGTATTTGACAAATGCAAGTGAATTTGAGATTTAAGAACGAATTCAACTAGGATATTATAACGAGAAAAGAACTGACGCCGGAACGTTAGAAATGAAAATTAACGTTTTGGTGTCAGTTCTTTTTTAAATAGTGTTGACATGCGCAAATAGATTGTGTACAATTTAGTTGCAATAAAGATTGCACACAATTAAAATGCAAGCAATTGAAGGAGGGATCAGAATGAATATTTATGATTATTCTGTAAAGGACAAGGCAGGAAATGAAGTATCGATGAAGGACTATGAGGGAAAGGTGTTGTTGATTGTGAATACAGCTACTGGATGTGGTTTTACACCGCAGTTCGAAGGCCTTCAGGATTTATATGAGAAATATCAGAGTCAAGGTTTTGAGATTCTGGACTTTCCATGTAATCAGTTCGGTAATCAGGCACCGGGAACCGATGAGGAAATAGCGGACTTTTGTAATTCACGTTACGGAATTACATTTACTCAATTTGCCAAGGTAGATGTAAACGGACCGGAGGAAGAACCGCTATTTGCCTTCTTGAAGTCTCAGAAGGGTGGAATGATGGGAAGTAAGGTAAAGTGGAACTTCACTAAATTCTTAATTGATAGAACCGGTAAGGTGGTAGAACGTTTTGCCCCGACGAAGACACCAGAAGCTATTGATGCAGAGATTGCAAAGTTATTGTAAAGGTAGGTATGAAGTATGGAATACACGTATAAGACGCAGAATACATGCGCAACTGAAATTCATTTGCTATTGGATGGAGATATAGTTCGAGGAATTAATTTTACGGGTGGATGTAATGGGAATTTGAAAGCGATTCCGATTCTGGTAGATGGTTGGACTGTTGAACAGATTGAAGAAAAGTGTAAAGGTATTACTTGTGGAAGAAGACCAACTTCTTGTGCAGATCAATTAGCTTGTGCTGTTCGTGCAGCATATGAAGCTTCTATTGCATAAAAAGCATTTAGGAATTGCAAAAAGACATATCTGGTGGTAAATTAAATTGTATACAATAGATTGAAATGGAGAACTCGCATGAAGGATAAATATGAAGTATTAAAACTAGAGAATCAGTTATGTTTCCCTCTATACGTTTGTTCCAAAGAAATTGTAAAACGATACAAGCCTTTTTTGGATGCCATTGATTTAACCTATACGCAATATATTGCCATGATGGTGCTATGGGAACATAAGGAAATGAATGTAAAAGAGCTTGGTTCCTATTTGTTTTTGGATTCCGGCACACTGACCCCTGTACTAAAGAAATTGGAGCAAAAGGGGTATATTACTAGGAAAAGAGATAGTGATGATGAACGGGTTCTCCATGTGGCGATTACGGAGCAAGGCGAAGCGTTAAAAGACCGGGCAATTGAAATTCCTGCTCAAATCGGACGTTGTGTTCAGTTGGAATTGGAAGATGCACAGAAATTGTTTGAAATTACTTATAAACTATTGGGAACTTTTGGAGAAGAATAGGAAGGGAACAATTTATGCTAAAACCACTAACGATATTTATTCCGATTTTATTATTTGTTTTGTTGTTTCGGATAAAGTGTGCAAAGAAAGGGAATTACCATGAAGATTTTTTGGAACTGAATCAGGCAAAGTGTCTTCAGGGCTTCGCGGCAGTTACTATTATTTTGCATCATTTGACGCAATTGGTTACGAGTTATGGAGTGGTGAATAAAGGATTTATCAATATTTTTAATGATTTGGGTATTTTTTGCACCGGTATTTTCTTCTTTTATTCCGGATACGGATTATATACCAGTCTTCTTACGAAAGAAAACTATTTAGATGGATTCTTTCGAAAACGGTACTCTGCGATTTTGATACCATTTTTCGTGATTAATTTGTTGTTTTGTCTGGTGCGGTTGCCCATGCAAGAAAAGAATCCGGTGTTTATCATATGCAATGTGCTGGGCGTGATTTTGCTGAATAGCAATATGTGGTATATAGTCGAAATTGCTATTCTGTATTTTGCATTTTATATTATTTTTAAGAACCCGAATAAACGGAAGTATGGTCTCGTGAAAATGGTGATTGTGGTTGTAGCAATGATTGTAGGCAGTTTGTTATTGGGACATGACCATTACACCCCAAGTCAGGGCATTTGGTTCATGGGAGAATGGTGGTATAACACAACCGCGTTGTTCTTGGTTGGTATGCTGATTGCAAAGTATCGGCAAGGAATTGTAGGATTTGCAAAGAAACACTATATAGTTTTATTGAGTGTGAGCACAGTGCTGTTTGGAGGACTATTCGTTTTACGAAAATTCGTAGGTGGAGTTTTTGGTTATTGGACGGAATATCCGGGACATCCGGAGTACTTGGATAAATTCATCACTTTGCTTTCGGAAACTACAGTGGTTGTAGTATTTGTACTGTTGTTGTTACTCATTTCCATGAAACTGAAATTCAATAATTGTATCCTTCGGTTCTTTGGCAAAATTGCTTTGGAATTATATTTGGTTCATAATTTATTCATTATGTTGTTGGGGGATAAAAAATTGCCGGATATATTACTTTACATATTGGTATATGCAGGTGGTATCGGATTGGCATTATTCTTCCATTGGATAGATGGGAAGCTTGTTAAAGTGATACAAGGTAAGAAATAGTAAATTGAAAGAAAAGGAAAGCCGGCTTCTTAAGCCGGCTTTTGCTGTTCCTTTTATTATGTAAGTCGCTGATTCGCTTATACCTTACAGGTTAAAATACTTATCAAACTCAGCAGGATGTGGAATCTTAGACAATTCTGCACATTCCTTTCTCTTGTTTGCAATAAAGTTCTTGATTAACTGCTCTGGGAATACACCACCGGCGGTTAAGTAATCATGGTCAGCTTCCAATGCATCCAATGCATCCTCCAAACGAGTTGGAAGAGAAGACAATTTTGCCTTTTCTTCATCTGACAATGAGTAAAGGTTCATATCGTATGGTCCCCAGCCATTTGCATGTGGGTCAATCTTATTCTTAACACCGTCCAAACCTGCCATAAGAATTGCAGCATAGCAAAGGTATGGATTACAGGTAGCATCCGGATTCCGAAGTTCAAAACGTCTCATCTTAGGGGTCTTTGCATAAGCAGGAATACGGATAACTGCGCTACGGTTGGAAGTTGCATAACCAACGGTAACCGGTGCTTCAAAGCCTGGAACCAGACGCTTAAATGAGTTAGTACTTGGGTTTGTCAATGCACAAAGGGAAGAAATGTGCTTTAATAAACCGCCCATAAAGTAATGGGCTGTCTCACTCAAATGTGAATAACCGTTATCATCAGAGAATACAGGCTCACCGTCCTTTAACAATAACATATGAACATGCATACCGTTACCGGCTTCACCGTAAACTGGTTTTGGCATAAAAGTTGCAACCTTGCCGTATTTTAGTGCGGTATTGTGAATGATGTACTTAATCATCATAGTGTTGTCTGCCATTTTAGACATCTGACCAAGCATTGGCTCGATTTCGAACTGACCGGCAGCACCAACTTCTGGATGATGATACTTAATTGGAATGCCGGCTTTCTGCATCTCTAAGCACATTTCAGAACGACATTCATAAGAAGTATCAAATGGCTTTGCTACATGATATGCCTTCTGGTGAGGAACAACACAACCCTTGCCTTCTACATCACTGTTCCAGTAAGCCTGTGTTGCATCTAAACTCATAGAAATATCATCCGGTCTGACTGCCCAACCTACATTATCAAATAAGTGGAACTCAAACTCCGGAAGAATTAACATTGTATCAGCAATTCCAGTGTCCTTCATATACTGCTCAGCAGCCAGAACGATGTTACGTGGATACTGATCCAAAGGTCTGTTCTCCGGATAGTCAATAATCATAGCATTACCGGTGATTGAAAGCGTTGGAATTGCGCAGAATGGATCTACCAATGCGGTATCCAAGTCCGGAATAAATACCATATCACTTTTTTCAACAACTGCATATCCATAGTTGGATGCATCAAAACCAATACCGCCGGTTACAGTACTTTCGTTGAACTGCTCAGCCGGAATGGTAACATGACGATACTGTCCATTGATATCAACAATCTTAAAGTCGATCATCTGGATGCCGTTGTCTTTAATTAAGTCCATTAATTCTTGTACACTCTTAGCCATTTGTTTCCTCCAATTAGATGTAATTTAACCGAAATATTCGATAATATTAGCATAATAGAAAATGGAGAAAATTGCAATATTTTAGTAATATGGGCAATGGATTTCCTGTTCTGCTTTCGTTACTGCATCTTCCAGAGTCATATCGTAAAACTCATGAGCAGCGAATAATCGTCCGGATTTGTTATCATTTACAAATGCACCGACGATAACACCCGGAATCGCACTTTCCGGTTTGTTTGGTGCATTAACTCCTCCTAAGTCTGTCTGGCACCAACCCGGATCTGCAAGATTGATTAATACATTGGTTCCTTGGTATTTAGAACCAAGGTCTCTGGTTACTTTATCTAATGCCGCTTTACTTGCAGAATAGCCTGCCTGTTGTGGGTCCAAATTAATTCCGCTGGTGGTATTTACAATACGACCGAATCCACGCTCTACCATGCCCGGGATAAAATGATAGCAAATCATCATTGGTGCGATGGTATTGATACGGAAACTGATTTCGTAATCTTCAATAGGTGTGTTCAAATATTCATCCCGATAAGCAATCTGAATGCCTGCATTATTGAGAATAATATCGATTGGTGTTTTCTTGGAATCAATAAAGCTTAACATAGCTTCTACATCTGCTAAATCAGATAACTCAGCCGATACCACATAGGCCTTTACCCCGTAACTCAGAACCTCTTGTAATATCTTGTGGCAGTGTTCTACCTTACGGCTGTGTAATACCAGATTACATCCTTGTTCCGCCATAAAGCGTGCAGCCAGATAACCGATTCCTCTGCTGGCACCGGTAATCAGTGCCCATTTTCCCTGTACATTTACCATAATAATACCTCCTTCAGATTCCCTTTGTTTATGCACATACTTCTTTGCGATTTATATGAAGCTTTTTGTGTAATACGATTTCAAAAGCGATTAAATTCAAAGCTAAAGCTCCGAACCAAGCAACTACATCTGCATAGGCAGTTGCCCGGAACCCTATTTCATTTATGAACAATACGATTGTAGCAATACGCATGACCATTTCTACACCACCGGAAATCATGGTAATCATAGAATAGCCCATGCCTTGCAATCCGCTACGGAACACGAACAGAAAGTCAACGGCAAATAACATACTTCCGCTAATTGGAAGGAATTGTGTTGCAAGTTCGATGGCCTCTTCTCCATTTAACATAAGTCCTGCTAATTCTCTAGGGAAGAATACCATGAGAGAACCCAGCGTCAGGTAGAAGAAAAATGCAATTGCCAGACAGACATGCAAACCTTCTTTAATACGGGTATATTGCTTGGCACCGTAGTTCTGACTGGTAAAGGAAGACATAGTAAAGCCAGCGGTACAAGCCGGTTGCATGAATAAATTACCGAATTTTCCACATGCAGAGTAAGCAGATGTATATGCAACGCCCAGACCATTTACAAAGTACTGTACTACCATGCAGCCGACAGCTGTAATGGAATTCATGCATGCCATTGGAATGCCGTTCTTAATTAAAGTGAAATCCATTTTAATATCTGTATAAAAATCCTCTCTGGTTAAGCGGATAATGTCGATGCGCTTCAACTTAATGAGGCAAATAAAACCGGAAAGGACCTGAGCGAAAATGGTTGCAATGGCAGCACCTTCCACGCCGGTTCCTACAATAAAGATAAGTGCGTAGTCCAATACGATATTGACAATCGTAGAGACAATAATCGCATAAAATGGTGTTTTACTATCTCCCAGTGCCCGTAGAATAGAAGCACACAAATTATAGAAAATAGTAGTAATTAAGCCGCCGAAAATAATATATCCGTAAGTCAGGCTGTCATCCAGAATTCGTATATCCGTCTGTAACGCAATCAAGGCTGTCCGTAATAGCAGAATGCTGAGAACGGAAAGTACAACTGCAAACAGAAAAGCAAGTTTTACGGATGATGCAACGGACTTCCTAAGCTGGTCATAATTCTTAGAACCATAGTTTTGTGCTATGATAACAGAAAAACCATTACAAAGACCAATGGAAAATCCGACAATCAAGAAAGATAAGGAAGACATACTTCCTACAGATGCCAGTGCATTATCTCCAAGACCCTTTCCTACGATAGCGGTATCCGCGATTGTATAGATTTGTTGCAACATATTAGTAAAAAGCATCGGAAAAAAGAAACCGAGTATGAGCTTTGGAACATTTCCTTTTGTTAAATCATTTGTTTGCGCCATAATCGTCACCTCCATAATCTGATTATATGATTACCAAAGTTTTGTTATATCAGAAAAGTGAACTTTATATCAAAAAGTTGATATGGAGAAAAAATCTTGTTATACTGAAAAGGAGGTGATGAAGCATGAATACAAATCGGGATTTAAACTATCGTTTATATGTACAAAAGGAGAGCGGATTTACCAGAACTCCTTTCCAAACGGAATTTGAAAAGTATATGACAATCCGGTCCGGTGATGTAGAGGCAGTAAAGCGGAATTTTGCTGCGGTTCGTAATAATTTTTGGGCGGGGAAAGGAGAATTGTCGGATGACCCAATCAAGAATATCCGATATCATTTTATTATTTCTGTGGCATTGGTATCGAGAGTTTGCGTGGAAGGCGGAATGAATCATGATACGGCGTATACGTTAAGTGATATTTATATTCGACGGGCGGATAAATGCACTTCCTGTGAAAAGATGATTGATATGCTTGGCGAGATGCAGGTGGATTTTGCAGAGCGTATGCGGGAAGTGAAAAAGGAAAAAGTTATTTCTATTCATGTGCGAAAGGTAATCGATTATATATATGAGCATTTGCATGAAAAACTGACGGTTCAGGCGTTGGCAGATTTCGTGAAACTGAATCCGGCGTATTTATCAAAGCTTTTTATGCAGGAAACCGGAATCGCATTGAAGGATTTTATTAAGAAAGCAAGAGTCGGTACTGCAGAGAATATGCTGAAGTATTCCGAGTTCTCTTATTCGGATATTGCATTGTCCTTAGGTTTTTCTTCTCAGAGTGCATTTATTAGTACATTCAAAGAAGTGAACGGAATGACTCCGAAGGTATACAGAGAAACCTATTACATGAATAACATTACGAAGGACTAAAAGAAAAAACCTACAATCCGTTTTGGATTGTAGGTTTCGTAATTTGTGTATCAAATTAGTTTGTAAATGACTTATCTAATAATACACTACCATCGTTATTGTAGTAGATGTACTGAATTGTAATGTCATCAAATCCGGTTGAATCCTCAAGGTCATTAATGAAAGGTTCTACAGAACTCTGGGTTAATGCTGCGTCCAACTGGCTTGATACAAGTGGTACATTATCAATCTGCATAGCACTGGTATAAGTGAATGTAAATGTATTACCACTTATACTGTAGCCAATATCAGAGAATGTGTCAGAGTTTGCTAACTTCTGAGCAGCAACTTCCTGATCCATGGATTCTTTAACTGCTGGCTTCTCAAAGTATTCTTCCAGGTTTGCCGGTTTTGAACAACCTACCAGACAAATAGCAAGTAATCCTGCAAATAATAATGCGACTAATTTCTTTTTCATATTTTCTACTCCTCCTAGATATAATTTCATGGGTATTGTAGCATTGGATTGATAAAACGTCAATTTATGTAGAAAAGATTAAGAAAATCGTAAACTGTGACAGTTCATACTGAAAATAGAAGAATTCTAAACAAAAAGATTGTGATAGCTGAAGAAATCATGTAAAATAGAATCGGAGTGTCAGATGCTATTATTGTAGAATGACAGAAGTTGAGGTTTCGAAATGGGTAAGATTTGGGAGTTTTATGAAAAATTAAATGAAATTGTATATGTGTGTGACATCGATACCTATGAATTGGAATATATGAATCGCAAAGCCTGTGAAATGTATGGCTTATCATCTTTTGATGAAGTAAAGGGCAAGAAATGTTATGAGGTATTGCAGAATGAAACTGCACCATGTAAGTTTTGTACGAATAAATGCCTAAAGGAAGGTTGTTTTTATGAGTGGCAGCATTTCAATACGGAATTAGAAAAAACACTTTCTGTAAAGGATACGTTGGTAGTAGAGGACGGAAAGCGTTACCACATGGAACTTGCTTTTGATATGGCTATACAGGAAGAGCAAAAGAAGATTGTACAGGAATATATCAGCAATGAAAGTATGGTAAATGAAGGATTGCGAATTGCTTTGGCAGAGGCGAACCCTGTACGTTCTATCGAGGTTTTATTGGCGTATTTAGGAACTCATTTAAGAAGTGAACGAGTTTACATTTTCGAAGAGAATTCGGAGCGGACATTAGACAATACTTTTGAATGGTGTGGTGATGGCATCCTTCCTCAGAAGGATATATTACAGAAGGTTCCTTTTGAGGTGGCATCGCTTTGGTATGAATCGTTCCGGAGAAATGAGAGCTTTATTATAAAAGATGTAGAAGCAATCAGGGAGGAGACACCATTAGCATATGAATACCTGTATCCGCAAGGAATTCATAGTTTGGTGGTAAGCCCAATCTATGAAGAAGACAGAATCATTGGTTTTTATGGTGTTGATAATCCGCCTAAGGAATTGTTGGATCATATTTCGACACTACTTTGGATTGTTGGATATTTTATATCCGGATTATTAAAACGTCGTGCATTGATAAAGCGATTAGAAGAAATGAGTATGCAGGACCAGCTTACAAAGCTTGGAAATCGACATGCTATGATTGAATGTCAGAATAATTGGAATCGCGATGAGAGCATTGGAATGTTGTATTGTGATGTAATGGGCTTGAAGCGGATAAATGATGAGTATGGCCATCAAGAAGGAGATCATTTGTTGCTTCGTGCCAGTCATTGTTTAAAGAGAAGCTTTCACGGGCAGCAGTTGTTCCGAATTGGTGGTGATGAATTTCTGGTATTATGCCGCGGACTTACAGAGGAGGAAATACGAAATCGAATTCAGAAACTGAAGAAGGATATGAAAGCCAGCGAAGCCATGATGGCATTGGGACTTGTCTGGGAACCGAATGCAGACAGAGATTTTGAAGAGATGATGGCAGAAGCAGACGGGTTAATGTACCAGGATAAACGTGCGTATTATGAGGGAAAACAATGAAATTAATTCATTTGTCAGATTTACATCTGGGAAAACGTGTCAATGAGTTTTCGATGCTGGAAGACCAGAAGTATATATTAACAAAGATTATACAGCTAGTAGAGGAAGAAAAACCGGATGGAGTGTCGATTGCCGGAGATGTCTACGATAAAACCGTACCGCCTGCTGAGGCGGTGCAGTTGTTTGACGACTTTTTATGTCGGTTAGCAGCACAGAAACGGCAGGTATTTGTCATAAGCGGTAATCATGATTCACCGGAGAGGATTGCCTTTGGTGCCCGGTTAATGGATATAAGTGGCATTCATATGTCGCCGGTGTTTCAAGGAAAGATTATTCCCATTTCTCTGGAAGATGCATTTGGCAGGGTGGATATTTTCATGTTGCCATTTTTGAAACCGTCTCATGTGAAACGGTTTTTTTTAGATGCGGAAATTGAATCCTATACAGATGCCATGGCGACTGTGATTTCCCATATGGATATTCACCCGGAGAATCGAAATATTTTAGTGACACATCAATTTGTAACGGGGGCAACACGTTCAGAGTCAGAAGAACTATCTGTTGGCGGTTCGGATAATGTAGATGCTTCTGTATTCGAACCTTTTGATTATGTTGCATTAGGTCATATTCATGGACCGCAGAAGGTGGGGAAGGATACAGTACGCTATTGCGGAACCCCATTGAAATATTCCTTCTCAGAAGCAAAGCACAATAAGTCTGTGACTGTTGTGGAATTGCAGGAGAAGGGAACCTGTACCGTCCGAACAATTCCGTTGGTGCCGAAGCGGGATATGCGTGAGTTGAAAGGAACCTATATGGAATTGACAGCAAAGGAGAACTATGAAGGGACGAATTTAGACGATTATATTCATATTACATTAACGGATGAGGAGGATATTCCGGACGCAATTGGTAAGCTACGGACTATTTATCCGAATCTGATGAAATTAGATTATGACAATAAGCGAACCAGAGGGCAGTCAAGCTTCGAACAGATTGAGAAAATAGAAGAGAAAACTCCGTTAGAACTATTCTCGGATTTCTATGAGAAGCAGAATCATCAACCTCTTAGTGAGGAACAGTTGGCATTTGCAAAAAGCTTAATGGAATCTATATGGGAGGATATGGAATGAGACCGATTACGTTAATTATGACCGGATTCGGTCCGTATGCGGAGCGAACAGAACTTCATATGGATAAGTTGGGAACACATGGTTTGTATTTGATTACCGGTGATACCGGAGCCGGTAAGACAACGATTTTTGATGCAATTACATTCGCATTATATGGAGAGGCCAGTGGGGAGAATCGGGAAGCCAACATGCTTCGTTCCAAGTATGCAGAGCCGGGGACACCGACTGAGGTAGAACTGACATTTTCCTATGGAGAAAAAGAATATACGGTAAAGCGGAATCCGGAATATGAGCGCCCGGCATTACGGGGTGGTGGAGTAACCAAGCAGGCAGCTAATGCTGAATTGATTTGCCCGGATGGTACTGTGATTACGAAGCGGAAAGAAGTAGATAATGCCATTCGTGAAATTATGGGTGTGGATCGGAAACAATTTTCCCGGATAGCAATGATTGCTCAAGGAGATTTCTTGAAGCTGTTATTTGCGGACACCAAAGAACGACAGGATATTTTTCGGGAAATTTTTCAAACCAGGAATTATCAAGTTTTACAGGAACGGTTAAAAGATGAATCCGGAAAATTGAACAAGGAATATGAAGCAGAGCAAAACAGCGTAAAGCAATATATTGATGGAATTCTCTATAATGAAAATGATGTGCTGGCATTGGAGGTTGAGAAAGCAAAAGCAGGACAGCTTCCGGTGACAGATGTGCAGGAATTGATCGGGCAGATTCTTAAACAGGATTATGAACAGGAACGTATTCTTGAAGTAGAAAAGCAGAAGATAGACGAGCAACTGGCAATTGTGAACGGAAGACTTGGAAAGGCAGAAACGTACACAAAAATACGTGTGAGTTTGGTTGATGCAGAACCGAAATTGACGACTATGTTAGAACAACGGCAAACCTTGCAGGTGGCTTATGAAGGAGAACAGGCCAGACAACCGGAGCGAGAAGCCATTGACAAGGAACTTACGTTGTTAGATGCGGCATTAAAGGAATACGATGAACTGGAACAAAAAGAATCAGAATTGCAGAGATTGGAAAAACAGTTAGCCAATAATGAACAATTCTTAGCGAAAAAGCAGGAAGAACATCAAAGACAAACAAAGGAACTGGAAGAAGCATCTGCGGAGTATAAGACCTATGAAACAGTAGGGGAACAGCGGGAAAAGCTGGTTCGTGAAAAAGAACAGATAGAGAACTATCGTGATTCATTAATGCATTTGGAACAAGCGTGGAAACAGTATAAGCAATTAATAAGTCAACGACAGTCGGCGCAGGGAAAATACGTCCGGTTATCGGAGGAAGCAAAGCAAAAGAAACACATATATGAATGCATGAATCAGGCATTTTTAGATGAACAGGCAGGCTTATTGGCAGCAAACTTAGAAGAGGGAATGGCGTGCCCGGTCTGTGGTTCTACGGTGCATCCTTGTTTGGCGCAAATGTCTGACCAAGCGCCAACAGAGGTCCAGTTAAAGGAAGCGAAGAAACTGGCAGAGAAAGCGGAGCAAACTTGCATGGAAGCCAGCAAAGAGGCAGGGAAGGTGAACGGTGCAGTTGCAACGAGGCGTGAGAATATCGAAGCGCAGATAGCCGATTTGAAAGAGCATTCTCAGGTTCGGCAGGAATATGAAAGAATGACAAGGGAATATTTGCAGGAAGATTGGTTAGATAAATGGGATTTATCTAATAGTATTTACGGAGAAATTAGCAGTCAGAATACATGTATTCAGGCATACAAAGAACAGATTGCACAGGAAGATAAGCGGATTCAGCGAAAAGCAGAGCTGGAAGAGTTCCTTCGTATCATGGAACAGCAGCTTCAACAGCTTCAGCCGGGGATTGAACAGTTAAAGGAAACTATGGTAGCAGATAACACCCGGAAGCAGGAATTAGCAGAACAACTGTTGGAACGCAAGGAGAAGCTGCCCTATGCAAGTAAAGACGATGCACAGCAGAAGAAGCGCAGTTTAATAGCGAATAAGCAGTCGTTACAACAAGCATTGGATAAAGCACAGCGGGATTATCAGACTTGTGTGAATGCGGTAACAGAATGGGAAACCAGAATTCGAGAGTGGAAGCAGCAGTTATCAGAAGCAGAGAATATTGATACAGAACAAGAACAACTGAAGCTGCAGGAATTGAAAGAGCAGAAAGTTAGTTTCGAGTCTAAGGTCCGGACAATTCACACACGCGTGATGGCGAATCGTTCAGCACTCAATAACATTCAAGATAAATCAACAAAGCTTGCAGAGTTAGAAGTGAAATGGAGTTGGGTAAAGGCCTTGTCCAACACGGCAAATGGCAATATTTCCGGTAAAGAAAAAATTATGCTGGAAACCTATATCCAGATGACATATTTTGAGCGCATCATCGCACGTGCCAATACCAGATTTATGATTATGTCCGGGGGACAATATGAATTAAAGAGACGGGCAGCAGCGGATAACAATCGTAGTCAAGGCGGTTTGGAATTAAATGTAATAGATCACTACAACGGTACGGAGCGAAGTGTGAAGACACTTTCCGGTGGTGAATCCTTTCAAGCGTCACTGTCGCTTGCATTAGGTCTGTCAGATGAGGTACAATCATCGGTAGGAGGCATTCGCCTGGATACGATGTTCGTAGATGAAGGATTTGGTTCTTTAGATGAAGAATCCTTACAACAGGCTATGCGGGCGTTGGCTGAATTGGCGGAAGGCAACCGCTTGGTGGGAATCATTTCTCATGTGGCGGATTTGAAAGAGCGAATTGACAGACAGGTTGTAGTGACGAAAGAAAAGTCAGGAGGCAGTCGGATACAGATTGTTTAGGAGGTGACGCATTACAATGGAAACATGGTATTATGAAGTGGTTCGCATTGACGGAGATTATGCGAATCTAAAACGGACCGATGTGGAAAGTGATGAATTAAAGCTGGTGGCAAGAGCCTTGTTGCCGGACGGAATCGTAGAAGGCAGTCAGTTGAAATATGAACTGTTACAGTATGAAATGATATAAGAGGAAGTAAAAATGAAAAAATATTGGATGCTCATAGGAATTGTTTTTTGTCTGATGCTGACCGGATGCAAAAGCATAGAAACTATGATAGAAGAAGCAATCTATGGAGAATTAGGAGAGCAAACCACAGAAAGCACAGAAACAGATACGGATGAGGTAGCCATTCAGGAGACGGAAGAAGTGACTACAACAGAAGCGACTACCGAGGCAACTACAGAAGCACCGCCATTACAAACAATTACCATATCATTTGCGGGAGATTGTACTTTGGGCGGATATGAAGGACAGGGCTCCGGAGGGCAATTTGTAGATTATTATAATGCCAATGGTGCAGGGTTCTTTATGGAGAATGTAAAGCCTATTTTTGAAGCAGATGATATTACCTTTGTGAACTTAGAAGGTGCATTAACCTCCAGTCCTATAGCAGTGGAAAAAGAGTTCCCGATTAAAGGAGAACCACAACATGTGAATGTTTTAACGGAGGGCTCCATTGAAGTTTGTAGCCTGACCAATAATCATATTTATGATTGTGGCACGTCAGGATTTCAGGAAACGGTAAGTCTTCTGGAGATGAATAATATCGGTTATTGCGGAGAGGGCTATTCCTATCGGACAGAAATTGATGGCGTACAGGTTTCCTGTCTGGCATACAGTGTTTGGGGAGACGGACAATGGATTCGGGATACCATAAAAGCAGGCATCGATGCAGAACGGGAAAATGGAGCAGATATCGTATGCATTATGTTCCATTACGGAACCGAGAGTGTAAACTACAGCAATTCGATTCAGGAGGGTGTTTCCCGATTTGCAATTGATAGCGGAGCTGATATTGTTGTAGGTAGCCATCCTCATGTAATTCAAGGAATTGAGGAATACAATGGAAAGATTATATGCTACAGCTTAGGAAACTTTAGCTTTGGCGCCAATCGGAATCCGGCAGACAAGGATACCTTTGTATTTCAGCAAACCTTTGTAGTAGAGGCAGATGGTTCTATTGTATATGGGGAGAGTAAGGTGATACCTTGTAGTGTATCATCGAAACCGGATTGTAATACATATCAGCCAACGCCTTTGGAAGGGGAAGAAGCAGAGCGTGTTATGGAACGTTTAAAAGAGTATAGTTCCATTTACGAAGATAGTATATTCTAAAAGAAAGAATAACTAATAGAAAGAATAACTAATAGAAAGAAATAGGAGGATGATGAGTATGAAGAAAAAATGGATTTGTTTAGGATTAGTAGCATTAATGATGATGAGTATGACCGGTTGTTTGCCGGTGGTTCTGAGTGGCGAAGGAGATGGGCAACAAAGCCAGGTGCAATCGGTACCGATGACGGAAGAGATTGGTTGGGGAAATAAAGATGACCAGGCAGCAGATGCCACAGAAGAAGCAACCGATACAACCGAAGAGGAAATCGTAGGTTCTACAGATCCGGAAATGTATGATCCGTCATTGGATTCTATCGAAGTAGATTTCGCACATGAATATACAGCCACCGGAGAGGTTGCAACGGTAACAGCAACCTTAGAAGGAGAAGTGCTTTGGACTTATCATACAGGAGAATATCCGGCAGCACAGATAGATCAGCTTCAGATGATTGAGTCGCCGAAGGAATTTGTCTATATTGTAGAATCCAGTACAATTATTGCCTTTAATAAGATGACAGGAAATGAAGTATGGCGTAACGAGGATTTAATGGGTACTTGCACAGATGTTGAAATAGATGAAAATGGAACCATATATGCTTGTGGTGAAATGGGACCGGATTTATTCATTATGAATGCAGATGGAGAAACTCTATATGCACAGCCTTATTTCCATGACGATTATTGGTGGGCATCAGATGTAGAATTAGGTGATGGTTATGTTCGTGTATTTTTCAACAGCAATGAACAATGGATTCGTGTGAATTTGGACGATTATTCATTTGAATTAGAATAATCGCTTAAATACTTTAGGTTGATAGTATGAGTCGGAGTATTACAATCGAAAAAATGAATGTTATTTTGGACACTTGTCGCGAAGAAAGTAAGCGACAATTCCGAAGTCATTGCAATAGTACATTAAGTGAAGGATTTGTTGTAGAGACCTTGAAACTTCTGAATGCAGGAAATCGAAAGGCAGACAAAGAAGCAGTGGTTGATAGTATTTGTCAGGAATTAGGTTGTAGATGCAAACAGGTATTAATAGAACAGAAGCAACAATTTAATTATCATATGTTTGACGGGAACGGTAAGGAGCAATCGGATGCTTCTCAAGAAACGGATGCTTTCATGATAGGAGGTGTTCGCCCGAAGCTTTCTGTTCCGGCGATGGATAAACAACAAATAACCCTGCCGGTAATTGCCGGAGGTGCAACCTTTGGACTGTTGGCACTCTGGGCATGTATTGTAGCAAGAGGCAGTAATCTTGGAGCTTATATACTACTTGCCAAGATAGTTGAATTCATCAGTAATCTGGGAATCTCATTAGGAGGAACTGCCAAAGTGGCACATGCAGTAGCCATCATAGGTGGACCTGTAGTTTTTGGTGTGGCAGCAGCTCTCATTGTGGCAGGAATTGTATTCGGAATTATGGTTGCTACATGGCGGGCACGATATGCCAAGTGGGTTATTCAACAATTCCGGGAGCAAAATGTGATACAGGTGTACGAAAGTCAGATTGATAATTACTGGGATCAAATCCAAGAAACATTGCAGATAGAATTGGAACTTCATGAATTGACGAAACAAACCCAGAGAGTTTCGGTCACGAATTAAGAGAAAAGCAGTCATAGGAACCGGTATGCCGGAGGCTTGACTGCTTATTTTCTATACGGGCAAAAAATATCCGATGGAATGCCGAATTGCTAGTATTTTCAATAGTTGCAACTGCCGGTTGACAAATTGACGGGTCAGATTTCTAGTCTGCAACAGGCAAAAATGCTAGGTTATATTCAACCGATGAGAATAAATGCATGCGAAAAATCGGAAAAAGATTGTGGAGGATTTTAAGATGATATTAGCAGACAAAATCATTAATTTAAGAAAGAAAAACGGTTGGTCTCAGGAAGAACTGGCAGAGAAGTTGAATGTAACACGGCATGGACCTGTTATAATAGGACTAAATTAAGAGAAACCCAACAAAATCAAGGGTTTGCACTGATTTAGTCCTATTTTTTTATGCCATTAGGTTAAGGTTAGGACAGCGCTGTTTACAATCAAAGACCTACATTTCAAAAA
>JAFTZJ010000036.1 GCA_017461045.1 Lachnospiraceae bacterium
ATTTATCCAACTCAGACATTAATAATAGCAGTCCTAATAATATTTGTCGTGGAAGCTGCACTCTCATTAGGTGGTAGTCTTACTCTCGTCTGATGTCAAAAGTTATTTCCTTCCAATATGTAGCCGACGAGAACAGCAAAATGTCAGCCCTGAAATGAAACTTTTTGCTAATTTCCGTCAGCACTATGCTTTGCACAGTTATAATTATAGATACCCTCATCACATTTGTCGTGGGCGTAATCCGCCTACTTAGGGGTACTATCAGTCCTACCTGAAAATAAAATTGGGAAATTTGAAAATAGAAAGATAATTGAAAAATAGAAATACCTCTAACACCTTTTGCAGTATTCCAAAATACACTTGGCACTGTCCATTCAGGTATCATAGAGGTATCAACGAAAAGAAAAAAGCTCCAGAAACGGCTTGTTTTCGCCATTTCTGAAGCTGTGTTTTGTCCCTAGGCACTTCCAACTTTCCGAAAAGGGTAATTTTTACTTTCTCACCCTTCTCTTCCAACACACCTCGGATTTTTATTCCATTGGCACTCTCAATCTCATAATCTCTAGTATTTTCAAGGTCTTGCACAAACAAAAAGACCCTAAGAAGACGAATTTTCTTCATCTTCTCAAGGTCTTATTCTACTCTCTCGAAAACCTATTTTTGCCCTTTAGGGGAAATTAAGGTTGCCTGATTACAGTGTTTATTACTCAAACTCTATAGTAGCCACCGGTTTTTTCGTCAGCTCATAGCATACACGATTTACGCTCGGGACTTCTGCAGTAATTCTATCTGCAATCTTCTCTAAGATATCGTAATCAATCCGCTCAATAGTTGCGGTCATAGCGTCAACAGTATTTACCGCACGAATTACTACCATGTAGCCCATGCTTCTTGCGTTGTCTCTTACACCAACTGCCTTGAAATCAGGTACAACTGTGAAGTACTGCCATACGGTCTTATCCAAACCGGCCTTTGCAAATTCATCACGAAGAATTGCATCAGCCTCGCGAAGTGCTTCCAAACGGTCGCGGGTAATTGCACCTAAGCAACGCACACCAAGTCCCGGTCCCGGGAATGGCTGACGATATACCATGTTAGCAGGAAGTCCAAGTTCAACACCACAAGCACGAACCTCATCCTTGAACAACTGTGCAAGTGGCTCTACCAATGCGAACTGCAAATCTTCCGGAAGTCCGCCTACGTTGTGGTGAGACTTTACACATTTTGCAGTCTTGGTTCCGCTTTCGATAATATCCGGGTAAATGGTTCCCTGTCCCAAGAACTCGATTCCTTCTAATTTTCTTGCTTCTTCCTCGAATACACGAATGAACTCGCCACCGATAATCTTTCTCTTCTGCTCTGGGTCTGCAACATTTTCCAGCTTTCCTAAGAAACGCTCGGTTGCATCTACATAAATTAAGTTTGCATTCAACTGATTCTTGAATACTTCTACTACGCTTTCAGACTCATTTTTACGCATTAAACCATGATTTACATGTACGCAAACCAACTGCTGACAGATTGCCTTTAATAACAAAGCAGCAACTACGGAAGAATCCACACCACCGGACAATGCCAGCAATACCTTCTTATCTCCAACCTGACGGCGAACCAACTCTACCTGGTCTTCGATGAAGTTCTTCATATTCCAATTTGCTTCTGCCTTACAGGTATCGAACAAAAATGTCTTCATGGTTGCCTCATCCGGCAACTCAGATAACTGCTGCTCACATTTTGCAGTTGGGTGATCGATAGACATTACAGGAAAACCGCAGTCATAAATAGCTGGGTCAACATCAATCGCTACTCCATCAACCACTCGATTTTCTCCACCATTCAAAATGATACCCTTTACATTGTTCAGAGCCTTCAATTCCGCAGGTATAATATCGTGAGGATGAATCTCGCTATATACGCCTAAATCACGAATCTGACGGGCAATGACAGTATTCTCTGTGCTACCCATGTCCAAAATGACAATCATATCTTGTTTCATGTTTTCCACTCCTTTATCATATCGTTTTCACGAAACTTATTATAATTCAACCAATGTCGATGTGCAATGCAAA
The DNA here is from genome assembly GCA_017461045.1 of Lachnospiraceae bacterium. GTDB lineage: Bacteria > Bacillota > Clostridia > Lachnospirales > Lachnospiraceae > CAG-632. Next base: position 2,070 of record JAFTZJ010000036.1, read on the forward strand.
ATTTCAGAACTTTACAAATTTCTTATTTATCCTTAGTATACAGCGAAAATTACTTCTTTATTCTTAATCTCGTTTCAACTACAAATTGTTTTCTTCACCAAAAGTTTCTTTGCATTGTTTTTGTGCAACGAGTGAATTCCGTTCCCAAAATACACCACCGCAATATCCTTGGATGCTCGAATCTTCCTCTGCCATCTCCAAACGTTTCTGTGCCCAGACGCAGTACAATTCATTTTGCTCAATCACCACAAAGTTGCGTTTTAACTTCTTAGCTGTTACCGCTGTGGTTCCGGAACCAGCAAAGGGATCAAAAATCACATCCCCTTCGTTGCTGCTTGCCAGAATTAATTTGGCTATCAACTTCTCCGGTTTCTGGGTTGGGTGGGCTGTATTCTCCGGCATAGACCAATAAGGAATGGAAATATCATCCCAAAAATTAGACGGACAGGTATTACGGAAATTACCGTTTTCCGTTATTTCCCAATCCTTCGGTTTCCCTTCTACCCGATAGGGTGCAATAACTTTCTTACGAATCTTCACCGCATCCAAATTGAATGTATACTCATTTCCCATGGTTGCAAACCAGACATCTTCCATACCATTCTTCCAATTTGACTTAGCGCCTCTGCCCTTCTCACGTTGCCAGGTAATCCGATTCTGCACATGAAAATAATTATACAGCACCTCCCCACTCACCAAGCTGGATTTCAAGTCACAACATACATATATAGAAGCATTCTCTATTAGCAAAGGTAACACTGTCTCTAGCCAAGTGATTGTATACTCCCGATAAGCCTCCCGGCTTTTAGCATTAAACTTCTTACCATGATAATCTTTATCCAAATTATACGGCGGGTCCACTATCAGCAAATTCACAAACCGATGTGGTAAATGTTCCATAACCTTCATGGTGTCGCCTACTATCACCTGATTGCAAATGTCCGAAACGGTCACCGAATGCTCAACTGCTATACAACGTTCCAAATATTCTTTTCCATCTTCCAAGGAAATATCAATTGTTTTGTTTCGAGTTGCTTTTTCCTTCACGAACTTCCGTTCCTTTCCATTTTTTGTTCTTTATTATATAATATCCTATCCATGTTTTCTACAAAAATTTCTTTAGCAATTCCTATAACAATTTTAACAATGAGTCTAATGTATTCTATTTAACATAGTACTTTTGAAAAGCCGTCATTTACTATGCTAATCCCCTGCAAAATCGACCTTCAAAATTTTTTTCAAAAAAATATTTCCATATGACAACATTTGTGCTAAAGTATTAGTGTTAAATTTTGTATACGTACAAACAAAGGAGAGTCATGCTATGAAAAAGATTTATGAAGGTAAGACAAAAGACGTATTCAGCCTTGAGAACGGCAATGTAATGTTGAAGTTCAAAGACGATTGTACCGGAAAAGACGGTGTATTTGATCCAGGCGAAAACAGTGTTGGATTAACCATCGAAGGAATCGGTAAAGAGAACTTGAAGACTTCTATCCATTACTTCGAATTATTAAAGGAAGCTGGCATCAAGACTCACTATGTAAGCGCTGATGTTGACAATGCTACTATGGAAGTACTTCCTGCAACTGTATTTGGTCACGGTTTGGAAGTAATCTGCCGTATGGTTGCTACCGGTAGTTTCATCCGCAGATATGGCGAATATATCGAAGATGGCACTGTATTGGAAGGCGGCTATGTAGAGTGTACATTCAAAAATGATGCACTGGGTGATCCACTTGTAACAGGCGAAGGTCTTGCTGCATTAGGCGTTATGACTCCAGAAATGTTCCAGAGCATGAAGGAACAGACTTTAAAGATTACTAAGATTGTAGCTGACGACTTAAAGTCAATTGGTCTGGATTTATGGGATATTAAATTTGAGTTTGGTTACAATAATGACGAAGTTATCTTAATCGATGAAATCGCTTCAGGTAATATGCGTGTTTACAAAGACGGAAAGATTGTTGAACCAGTAGAATTAACAAAATTAATCTTAAATAGATAGGAAGGTTTTACAATGGAAAGAAAAGTTGGTACTGTATCTAGAGGTATTCGTTGTCCAATCATTCGTGAGGGCGACAACTTGGTTGACATCGCTGTTACCAGCGTTATGGAAGCCGCTGAAAGCGAAGGCTTTGCATTCAGAGATAGAGATGTTATTGCATTGACCGAGTCAATCGTAGCACGTGCACAGGGTAATTACGTATCTGTTCAAAACATTGCAGATGATGTAAAGGCAAAATTAGGCGGAGAAACCATTGGTGTTATCTTCCCAATCCTTTCAAGAAATCGTTTTGCAATCTGTTTGAAGGGTATTGCTATGGGTGCAAAGAAGGTTGTATTAATGTTAAGTTACCCAAGTGATGAGGTAGGTAATTCATTATTAACCTATGATCAATTAGATGAAGCTGGCATCAACCCATACAACGATGTATTAACATTAGAAAAATATCGTGAATTATTTGGCGAGAACAAGCACGAATTCACAGGTGTTGACTATGTTCAGTACTACTCTGATATTATTACTGAAGCTGGTGCAGAGGTAGAAATCATCTTTGCAAACCAAGCGAAAACCATCTTAGATTACACCGACTGTGTATTGACTTGCGATATTCACACTCGTGCAAGAACAAAACGTCTGCTAAAAGCTGCCGGTGCGAAAGCAGTTTGCGGTCTTGACGACATCATGACTGCTTCTATTAATGGTAGTGGTTATAATGCCAAATATGGTTTACTTGGTTCTAACAAGTCTACAGAAGACATGATTAAATTATTCCCAAGAGAGTGTCAGGATTTAGTAGATGACATTCAGGCAAAAATATTAGAGTTAACCGGAAAGCATGTAGAAGTTATGGTTTACGGTGACGGAGCTTTCAAGGATCCACAGGGTAAGATTTGGGAATTAGCCGACCCGGTTGTATCTCCGGCATTTACATCCGGATTAGTTGGTACACCAAACGAATTGAAGTTAAAGTATCTTGCTGATAACGACTTCAAGGATTTAAGCGGTGCTGAGTTAAAGGCTGCTATCGAACAGAGTATTAAGCAGAAGGATTCTAATTTAGTTGGTAACATGGCTTCTCAGGGTACTACTCCTAGACAGCTTACTGACTTAATCGGTTCACTCTGTGACTTAACTAGTGGTTCCGGTGATAAGGGAACTCCAATCATCTTTATCCAGGGATACTTCGATAACTTTACAGATTAATAAAATTACTATGGGGCATATCGCAATGATATGCCCCATTTTTATATGCTTTTAATTTTGCTACTCTAACATTTTCTGAATCTTATCAATCAGGGCCTGATATGCCTCAAGAAAGAATTCCAATTCCTTCTGAATGAATGCCTCATTATTATCCTTACCTGCAAATTCATGCTGCTTTGCCAATTCTGCAAATTGGGTTATTCCTAACGTAATAGAGGTACTCTTAATTGAATGGGCTATGGTTGCATATTCCTTCCATTCTTTATTCTCACAATGCTGCTTCATAGCCGCAATATATTCCGGTGCTTGTTCGCAATACATATCCAGCATTGACAGATATAAAGCTTCATTGTCCGCACAATAACGGATTCCCTGCTCTTTATCAATTACTAACAATTCTTCCACTGTTGCATATACAGATGTCTGCTCTGTTTTATCACTTGTCTGCTCATTTATACCAAGCTCGGCATCCGATACTTGTGGTGTTTTCCCTTCAACCAAATATTTCTTCATAAGTTCTTCCAACTCTTCCGGAAAAAATGGCTTCGATAAGTAATCTGCAAATCCTTCTTTTAAATACAATTCAGAAGCGCCTGCAATAGCAATCGCCGTCAAAGCAATTACATTGGTATTCTGATTCAAACTCTCTTTATCTTCTTTCAAGCGATGGAAGGTTTCAATACCATCAATCCCTGGCATCATGTGATCCATTAATATCAAGTCATAATGGTTCTGTCTGCATAATTCCAAGCATTCTTGACCACCAGTGGCAACCTCTACCTCCATTCCGCTATCTTTTAATAACGCCTGAATAACTTCAAGGTTCATCTTATTATCATCTACTGCCAGGATTCTGGCATTTGGTATAAATAACTGTGCGCTAGTATTCACCTGCTCTTCAAACGTTTTTGCATAAGCCTCTTCAAAATCCCCCATAGCTGTTGCATCTATTATCTGTTGCGGAATTTCAATGATAAACGTAGAACCTTTACCATACACACTTTTCACCTGAATGTTTCCATTCATCTGTTCGACTAATTGTTTGGTAATACTTAATCCCAAACCGGTGCCTTCCACATTCCGATTCCGTTTTGTTTCCATTCGCTGAAATGCATCAAAGAGCTTTTCCATATCTTCTTCCCGAATGCCAATACCCGTATCCTTAACACAAACTCTCAAATGAAAGTTCTGTTTTTCATTAACACTATCTACCAAAATATCAATTGCACCCTTTTCCGTGTATTTGATAGCATTCGAAACAAGATTATTAATCACCTGACGAATTCGAATATCATCCCCTCGTAATCGAACAGGTAATTCATCATCTACATTTAAAGATAACTCTAAGCCCTTCTGTCTGGCTCTTTCTTGGTTACCTTGTAGCACATCGCTTAGCATTGTAGGCAAATGATAATCTACTTCAATAATATCCAGTTTACCTGCATCTATTTTAGAAAAATCCAGAATATCATTTACCAAACCTAACAGCAATCGGCTAGCATTCTGTATATTCCTAGCATATTCATGAGTTTCAGAATCTGAATTTCTACGCAAAATCATTTCATTCATTCCAATAATACTATTAATTGGAGTCCGAACTTCATGAGACATATTTGCAAGAAACTGCATTTTAGTTTGACTGGCAATTACGGCTGCTTCTTTTTCCTTTTCATTTTGTAATATGACTTTAATAATACGGGACACTGCAGTTCCTAGCAGAAACAGCAATCCGAAGCTCAAGCAAACTCCATTCTCTACTTCCGAACTCTTATATACCAATAGAATTTCTACAAATCCAGACGCAGCCACCACGCAAAATCCGATTGCAACATTCATATAATCCCGAATGTATTTTCGTTTAATGTCCAGAATAATGGTTACGATTCCATACAAACACGTTGCTACAATCAATACATGGGATGTCATCATAATTTCAAAGAAGTCTTTTATTCCCATCAACTGCATAAAAGTTGTAAATACAAAATTAATTAAAACTCCTATGGTAAGAATTGTATATCCTTTCTCATAGCGCCCCTTCTGCAAGCAGTTCAAGTATGCCAAAAATGGGAATGGCAATAACAACACCAAATAGAATCCGATACTTGTGGCCATTGTACTGTTCGTCATAAAGAACTGCCTTAGTTGGGATTCGACTAACAGCCATGTTGCACATATCATAACTGCCAATCCTACAAATACCAATTCCTGATTTTCATGATGCTTAAACCGGTTCAACAGACCATAACCGGTTGCAAGTGCCGCCAGAACAAACATAACTACCGCTAACATGGCACGAAATGCATATCTTCCTATAAGTAATCGAATCAACTCATATTTCTCACCGGTGTAAATAGTTCCAAACCATCCGGTATAACTGGAATCACTCACATGCTCCAACCGCAAGGTTTTCCCTGCATCCGATGGATATAACTCAAAGAATATGTAAGCATTGGCACTAGTCTTTCCTACAATACGAGTATCCTCCGTTGTATATTCCTTACGAAGCTCATCATCTACATAAATTCGATAATCCTGCTGCATTCCGCGAATAAAGCACCAACCAGGTTTCTGATCTTCCGGGAGAACTGTTTCAATCGCTACCCGTTCTCCCCGTTCTGCTTCAATCGTGCCGGGAATCTCAATTGGCATCCGAGTCCCATCAGCCTGTATTCCAATCCATTCCGCATCCATCACTTCACAGGTTCTTCTGTCTGTGGGATCCGGATACGACAAGAACAACTCGCCTATTACATAGGTGATACATACACCTATCAATGCCAACCCCAATATCTTTTGTACGTTGCTGATTAATTTCTTTCCTTTCATATACTCCCCACTACCTCGTCATTACTTATTCCGGTCTCTTGTCCACACCGTTCCGGTAAGACCAACTTCATCTTCGTAAAACACCGGATTCTTTCCTTGTTTCTTTTGTTCTTCGTAATTCTTTAATACCTTCAACGCAATTTTTCCTAATAGAAAAATCGCGATAATATTTACAATCGCCATGAATCCCATGGTAATATCCGCTAAATTCCATACTAACGAGAAGTCTGCCTGTGCGCCCAAGAAGATTGCTACTACACAGGTTCCACGAAAAATGTTCAATAACACTTTATTATTCTTAATAAATAATATATTAGACTCTGCATAATAGTAGTTTCCAATCAAACTGCTAAATGCAAAAGCAAAAATCGAAATAGTAATAAAATGAATGCCCCACGAACCCACGTTGGCACTAATCGCTGCCTGTACATAAGGTATACCATCAAATGTACCACTCACACCTTCTACACCGGAAACCAGTAGCATCATCGCCGTACTGGAACAAATCAAAATCGTATCAATGAATACAGATATTACTTGCACCAAGCCCTGTTTTACCGGGTGGTCTACATCAGCAGAAGCTGACGCATTCGGTGCACTACCCATACCGGCTTCATTGGAGAATAACCCCCGCTTAATACCAATCACCACGGCACTACCTGCAAAACCACCTGCCATAGCCTTGAAATTAAACGCATTTTCCAAAATTACAGCAAATACCTTTGGCAATTCCGTAATATGCAATACCATTGTCACTAATCCAATTAAGATATAAGCAGTTGCCATAATTGGAACAATTACGGAAGAAATAAAACCGATTCGATGCACACCGCCCCAGATAACAAGTCCGGCAGCTACTGCAAGAGCCAGACCAACAAGCATCGGAAAAATGGTTTTCGAATAGTTTGGAATATAATATTCCAAAGCAGAAGACATGTTGTAGGACTGCAATCCGTTAAAACCATAAGCAAAGCATATAATCAATAGTATGGAGAACAGAATTCCAAGCCAACGCTTTCCAAGTGCTCGCTCCATATAGTAAGAAGGACCGCCTCGATACTGCCCATTTTCCCGTACCTTGTACACCTGTGCCAAAGTACTTTCTACAAATGCCGAAGCACCACCAATCAGTGCCATCAACCACATCCAGAATACCGCCCCCGGTCCCCCGGCTGCAATAGCCGTGGCAATACCTGCAATATTACCGGTTCCCACGCGCGATGCCGTAGAAATCATTAACGCCTGAAATGACGATACTTTCTTCTTACCATTCTCGTCTGCATCTGTCTTTTCCATCATGGATTTAATTCCGTCTATTAACAATCGAAATTGAACGCCTTTTGTACGGATAGTGAAATATACACCAACTCCCACCAGCATAATTATGAGGATATAGGTATACATCACATCATTCATTTTCGTTAATATATCATTAAAACTCATTACTACAGTTCCTTCTCTACTTATTATACCATTCCAACACTACTGTCAAATGTTCCTCACTAACATAATCCCCACCATTCTGTAACAGATACACCATGCGGTCTTCGCCTTCGGTTCGGTCCTTCTTGGATGTCATGGATTTTGTCAGCATCTGAATCATCATCTTATTAATGCCACGCAATTTATCAAGGTCCATACCACCCTGCACGGTAAATACCGGCATGTCCGCCGGCAAATTATGTGCCTTGCGCACATCCTCTTGCATTGCTCCGGTGTCACTTAACCCTACGCCACAAACTGCACAGACTTCATACTTCTTCGCTGCCTTGTTGTAGCCCTTTACACTACCTGCCATTAGCCAGCCAAGGTAAATAATAGGCGTTCCTTTTTCCAGCTTCTTTCCAACTTCCTCCAAAGCATATACCGGTAATCCGGTCTTTTCCCCTAACATTTTGGCATACCGCTCAGTATATCCGGTGTTAGACGTATAAACAATTGCTTTTGCACTCATACTGTTACCCCTTTCCCACATTATCAAGCTTCTGCTATGTAAGCAAATGTGCAAGATACTCTGCTATCATTCCTTGTACATCAAATCCTTCTACCGTTTTACAAAATATTCCTCATACCATACTAAGAAGGTGTAAATGGTCCACACCTTTCTCCAGTTGTCTGAATTGCCACCGATATAGTCCTCAAAAATGGCATTGATAGCATCCACATCAAAGAATTTCTCCGCAGAAGCGCTTCGAAGCTTCGCTCTCACATCCTGATTGTACCGGTCGTCTGCCATCCAGATACGGATTGGAACGATAAAGCCCAATTTTTTACGGAAAGCAATTTCTTCCGGTAATAATTTAGCGGCAGCTGTACGGAATGCTACCTTATTTTGCTCCTCATTTACCTTATACTTAGACGGCATACGAGATGCAATGTCAAAAATTCTGGTATCTGTTAACGGCATGCGAACCTCCAGTCCTGCTGCCGTACTCATTTTATCTATATTCAAATAAATGTCGCCCTCAAGCCAAATCTGGATATCCACATCGGACATCTTGGATAATGGGTCTAAGCCCTCATTTTCCTCATATATTTCTTTCGCAATTCCAATCGGAAGCACACCCTCATAATAACGCTTCAGAATCTGCTTCTTCTCATCTTCCTTCATAATGTTAGTATTACCCACATAGAAGGTTTTTAAATTCTCTCCGTAACGCTCTGCGTTCCGATACATATTGTATCCGCCGAAGAATTCATCTGCACCCTCGCCGGAATAGCACAGCTCCGTATGCTCAGCGGTTGCCTTACAACCAAGGGCAAATACCAAGGCTGACGCATCACCGATTGGCTGCTCCATATTGTACATAACGTATGGCACAATATCAAAATACTCCTCCGGTGTTACACGACATCTGGAGAATTCCCGGTCAAGGAGTTCTGCTGTCTTTGCCGCCAATCCGGACTCATCAAAGCGTTCATCATCATATCCGCAAGAATTAGCAATCTTCGCATCAGACATTGCTAACACATAAGAAGAATCTACACCACCGGATAAGAAGGATTCGATTGTTTCATCCTCTGTCTTCATTTCTTTCATGATTTCCTGAAGGGTGGTATGAATCTCATCTGCCCAATCCTCCAAAGACTTACTATCATCCGGTCGGAATCTTGGTGCCCAATAACGTTCAATCGTTAATTTGCCCTTCTGCCATGTGAGATGCCGACCCGGCAACAGTTTCTTCAAGCCCTTGAAAAATGTGTCCTCACCAGCTACATAGGTCAGGCTCAAGTACAACTGCAACATTTCCTCATTCAGTTCCTTCACGAAGCCCGGCTGCTCCATAATCTTACGAATACTACCACCATAAAGCAAAGTGCCATCTGCAGTCTCATAATAATAAAATGGCTTGGTTCCAAACTGATCCCGCAAACAGAATAATTTCTCCTCTGCATCGTCCCACAATGCAAATGCAAACATACCATGGATATGATGTGCCATATCTCCTGCCCAGGTCTCATAAGCACGAATAATAATCCGCTCTTCCCGAGCTGTTCTTGTTAATGTTTTATCAATTCCAAGCTCCTCACAAAGAGCCTCCCAATTCCGAATGTGTCCGCTGTATTCTAATACTTTTATCATGGTTGTAACCTCGCTCATTTTGTCTTGTGTACTGTCTGTTATTCTATAAATCCACTTCTTCTAGTGTAACATATAATGGTCGGGTTAGACAAGATGGAGAGAGGTTCTATGATACACAATTACTGCAACAAAAACAGAGAGAACACACGAATGCATTCTCTCTGTCTTACTATTTTATTCAATTTACGCTTTTACTCATGCTTTGGTATTTCACCATTCAAAATTGCGTTATGTTCTTTTTCCAATTCCTGCGCTAATTCATAGAAGGTCCATTTCTTATTGGTTCCTGTCAATACGCACTTAAGCGGAATCCCCTCCAGCCCACGATTCTTAATGTTGGTTAACATCAAGTCAATTCGCTTGGAAATGGTGAAGTTATGCATCACAATAACTTCCTTGCCGAACGGTGGAAATTGCTCCGGATTCGGATTCTCCTCCATGTCTTTCACCCCTGCCAGATACCCTACAGTCTGTCCTAACTGGTCATCGTGGACGGTCTTCACACGAATTCCCATCTGTACCATTACATACTGCAATTCTCTGGTTCTCTGTGGGTCTGTAAACCCATACATCAATACTGTTTCGCCTGTTGGTCTATGCATTTACATATCCTCCTTCTCTTTTCTCTCTTCTCTATATACACATTTATGTTTTTCTCTTATTATTTAGATTCCTTCAGCACCTGCACAAATGGACGAAAGGCGGAGGGCATTGCCACATCTGCTTCCATCTCATCTATAGTTACCCATTGGAATTCCTCACACATCGTTCGGCAGGTCAAATAATATGCTGTCATATGCCATTCCACATGAGAAAAAATATGGGTATAGGAATAATTCATTTTCAAATGCTCCGGTGCTGCCTTCCATTTCGTTGCAATATCTGCTGCCTGTTGTTCCGTCAGTCTTCCCTCTACATTCGGGAATTCCCACATGCCGGATAGCAACCCCTTCTTCGGTCGCTTGCGTACTGCAATTCGGTTATCGCACTGCAATACCAACACCGTTTTTTCTTCTATTCTTCGACTCTTCTTCTCATCCCGTACCGGATACTGCTGCCAACTGTCATGTTGCCTTGCCATGCACAATTCTTGTAGGGGACATACGTCACATTTCGGTGCTCCGTTTGGCACACACACTGTGGCTCCCAGTTCCATTAATGCCTGCGTCAGCATACCACAGTGTCCTTTAGGATAAACCTCTGCAAGTTGTTCCCGAATCTGTTTTTTGGTGGACTGCTTATCAATGTTAGATGCATCCTCCATAAGACGGGTATACACCCGCAACACGTTACCATCTACTGCCGGTGTCTGCAAATCAAAGCAAATGGACCCAATGGCTCCGGCTGTATAATCTCCAATACCCGCCAGTGCCAATATCCCTTCATAAGTATCGGGGAACTGCCCATCTAATTCATCTACCACCGTCATAGCTGCCTTTTTTAGGTTCCGCGCCCGGTTATAATAACCAAGCCCTTCCCATAGTTTCAGCAATCTATCTTCTTCCACTACTGCCAAATCTTCTATGGTTGGAAGCTCTTTTAAAAATCGCTTATAATACTCTTTTACTGCCTCTACCCGTGTCTGTTGCAACATGATTTCTGACAGCCACACATGATATGGATTCCGGTCTTTTCGCCAAGGCAAATCCCTTGCGTGTTCCGGATACCAGGCTAGTAACGCATCTACAATTTGCTTATTTTTTTCCATAATAGTATACCACACCTTGCTTCAAAAACCAACTCATTCTGTGCACAGCACCTATCCTGTGTGTTACTTCCTTTGGTATCATCCCTACTTTATTTGACGATTACTCATCACTACCTATCAACAACCGCCGTGATGATACCACCGCCCAGCACCTGGTCGCCTTGATACACCACTACCGACTGCCCCTTAGTAATGGCCCGTTGTGGCTCGGCAAATGTCACCTGCACCCGTCCGTCTTCCAGCTTTTTAACCTGTGCTTCCTGCGCCTGCTGCCGATACCGCACCTTTGCCTGTACTACCTGTGTTTCCACATCACCTTTGGTAATCCAGTTAAAATCCTCTGCAATCAGTGTAGTATGGAACAAGTCCTCATTGCTTCCCAACACCACCTGATTGGTTTCCGGCAAAATATCTACTACATAGTACGGCTTCTCTGCAGCAATCCCTAATCCTTTCCGCTGTCCGATTGTATATCCATAGTAACCCTGATGTGTCCCCAGCACCTTACCGTCTTTGTCAACAAAATCTCCCGGCCCGACTTCTATCTCATATTGCTCCTTCATGAAACGCTTATAATTACCGTCCGGGATAAAACATATATCCTGACTGTCTTTCTTATCAGAATTCAGGAATCCATGTTTCTCGGCAATGGCCCGCACCTCATCCTTGGACAATTCACCCAACGGAAACATGGTGTGTGCCAGCTGCTCCTGGGTCAGAGAATATAACACATAACTCTGATCTTTTCCGTTATCCACTGCTTTCCGCAATTGATATTCTCCATTTTCATATGCTATCTGAACATAATGACCGGTCACTATCAGGTCACAGCCCAATTCTTCTCCTGCCTTATATAACTGTGCAAATTTCAAATGACGATTGCATTCCACGCAGGGATTCGGTGTCCGTCCCTGCAAATAGCAATCTACAAACGGATTCATTACCTTTTCTCTAAAATCCACATGAAAATCCACAACGGAATAAGGGATTCCAATCCGGTCCGCCACCTGTCTCGCATCCTCTATGGAATCCGTAGAGCCACATGCCTTTTCCGTTGAAATCCCAATATCTTCATTATCATATAATTTCATGGTAACACCAATACAATCATAGCCCTTCTCCTTCATCAGAAGAGCGGCTACGGAAGAATCCACACCACCACTCATTGCAATTAATGCCTTCTTACTCATATTGTTCACCTTTTCTTTGTATCAGTTTGGCTGAGCCAAACTACTCATAACAATCAGCTGTTATAATTCATATAGGATACTGCTGCAAGAGCAGCCACTGCACCATCTGCTGCCGCCGTAGTCAACTGCCGCACTGTCTTTGTTCTGCAATCGCCTGCTACGAAAATACCCGGTGTTGCAGTTTTGCAGTCTTCTCCGGCTACTATATATCCCTGTTCGTCTATTTCTACAAGGTCTGCAAATGCACCGTTGTCAGGCTCTTGTCCGATTGCAACAAAAACGCCATCCACCGACAACTGCTTACGTTCCTTGGTTCTTACATCTTCGATTTCTACTTGCTCTAAATGACCTTCACCAATCAACCCTGTTACCACTGCATTCATTGCTAAGGTAACGGTTGGCTTCTGACTTACCCGATTGGCAAGACCGGATTCTCCCCGGAATTCCTCCCGACGGTGAATGATATACACCTGCTTACAGATATCCGCCAAGTATTCTGCATCTTCTAAGGCAGTGTTGCCACCTCCGACTACTGCTACGGTTTTATCTCTGTAAAATGCTCCATCGCAGGTCGCACAATAGGACACGCCCCGTCCCGTCAAGGCCTGTTCATTGGACAATCCCAGTTTGCGATTCTTCGCTCCCGTCGCCAATATAACCGTCTTTCCTTGGAAGTTTTGCTCCCCCATGGATACTGTGAATATCGGTTTTCCATCTGTCGAAACCGAGGTGATACCCGTCACCCGTCCACTTTCCAGCTTTGCACCCAATGCAGATGCTTGTTCAAACAGATTCATGGCAAACTGAAATCCCGGAATCTTCGCTACACCCGGATAATTTTCTACTTCCGGTGTATTAATAATCTGTCCGCCATACATGCCTTCTTCAATCATTAACACCTGCTTTCCTGCACGTTGTCCATAGATAGCAGCTGTCATCCCGGCAGTTCCGGCTCCGATTACTATAATGTCATAAATCTCATGCATGGGAATCCCTTCTTTCCGTTCCTATCTGAATTCATTCCGACGATTCTCTGATACAGGATTACCCCTCAATCATCTTCTGCAACATAGACTTTGGCAATGCACCTACCTCGGTCTTCACTACCTGCCCATTCTTAAATAACTTAAATGTGGGAATAGACTCTACCTGATACTGTCTTGCAATTTCTCCGACCTCATCTACATCTATTTTCACAAACTTCACAGTCGGATTTTCCTCTGACAATTGTTCAACCAATGGTCCTACCATCTGACATGGTCCACACCAGGTTGCAAAAAAGTCTACGAGTACCGGCTGTCCTGCCTTCAATACCTCTGCTTCAAAACTCTCTGTTGTAACATGCACTACTGCCATAAAGTTCTCCTTTCGTGCATTCCTTGTTTTCATTAGTATCTGATAAAAGGATGTAATTATTCCTGAAGATTTTCTTTTGCTACCGCCAACATTAACTTAATACGGTTTTCCTGATTTACTTTCGTTGCACCCGGATCGTATTCAATATCTACTGCATTTACTCTTGGGTCAATACGACGTACCTTGTTCATCATACCCTTGATACATACATGGCTTGGAAGACAGCCAAATGGCTGAACACAAATGATATTCTCGTAACCGTGGTCTGCCATCTCAAGCATTTCTGCTGCCAGATACCAGCCTTCACCCATACTGTTACCAATACCAATCACGCCTTCCGCCCGCTCTTTCAGAGTATTTACCCGTTCCGGCGCAGTGAATACATCATAAGCTTCAATATTACGAATCAGTAAGTCTTCCACATTGAACAGGAATTTCATAACAATTTCCATAATCAATTTCTTGAATGGCTTACCACCATAAAGTCGCAAATCCTCCAACGCTCCGTTGGTCTTATAAACACCAAATCCAAGCATACTCGGCATGAACACTTCACAATCCTGCTCTGCTAGGAATTCTTCCAAATGATTATTGCCCGGTACAGAGTATTTCAGGAACAATTCTCCTACAACCGCCACCTTAACCTTTGGCACCTTCTGAATCGGAATTGCCGCAAAGTCAGCTCCGATGGCCTGCAGATTCTTCTCAATTGCCTTTGGCATGAAGCCTCTGCCTTTCTTAAATGTAGCTGTTAACCGCTCAATCCAGCGATCAATCAATGCATCAGTCTCACCTTTGTTTATCTCATACGGACGCACCTGATTGCTGACAATCATAAGCATATCTCCGTAAATCATTCCGGCTAAGGCCATCAACAAGGTTCGCGGTGACAGATTAATACCGCTGTTCATTTCCATACCCCAGATGTTCGCTGAGATAAATGGTACATTCGGGTAACCTGCCTTCTCAAATGCCTTTCGCATCAGATGAATATAATTGGAATCACGACATCCGCCACCGGACTGGGTAATAACCATGGCCACTTTATTCGGGTCGTATTTCCCGCTTTCCATAGCAGTCAACATCTGTCCGGTAATTAATAATGCCGGATAACAGATATCGTTGTGTACATATTTTAACCCCTTCTGAAGTACCTCCGGACCTTCTGCACCCATCAGGTCAATATGGAAGCCCTGACGACTTAAGATTGGTTCAATCAATCGGAAGTGCAGCTTCGCCATATCCGGAATCAGAATGGTGTAATCCTTTTTCATTTTTAATGTGAATTTAACCCGTTCTTTATAATGGGTGTTCTTATTCTCCATGTGAATTCGTTCCTTCCTCTGTCTGTTCAATGGCTGCCATCAGGCTTCGCAAACGAATCTTAATGGCTCCCAGATTGGTAACTTCATCAATCTTAATCTGGGTGTACAGTTTACCTGCATCCTCCAAAATACTCCGGGCTTCATCGGTAGTTACCGCATCCAAGCCACAACCGAAGGATACCAAATGCACCAGATACATATCCGGCTGCTTTGCTACATACTGTGCTGCTGAGAACAAACGAGCATGATAGGTCCACTGATTTAACAGGTTCACCTTGAACTTCGGTACCAAAGATGCTACTGCATCTTCTGAAATCACTGCAAATCCCAATGCTGCAATCAACTTATGAATACCATGGTTGATTTCCGGATCTGCATGATATGGACGTCCTGCCAACACAATAATCTTTTTATCATGCTTTCTTACCTCTGTGATAATCTGTTGCGCCTGACTCCGTACCTGATTCATGTAATTTTCGTATTCCGCATATGCCTTGGCACAGGCGGTCTTCACCTCTGCTTTGGTAAAGCTTCCCAAATGCTTTTCCAGCACCTGATGAATCCGTCCCGGGAATTCCCGTTTTACATGTGGTCCAACATAATCATTAATATATTTAATCGTTCCAAAGTTAATGGTATTTGCTTCTATTACTTCCGGATAACCGGCGATAACAGCACAATTATAGTGGTTTGCGCCCTTCTTTTCATTGAAGTTAAAGGTCATAGACGGATAGAAAATTGCATCTACTCCCATTTCAATTAACTCCTGAATGTGTCCGTGCATCATCTTTGCCGGGAAACATACCGTATCCGACGGAATTGTACCTTGTCCCTTTAGATACAGTTTCCGGTTAGAGAATCCGGACATTTTCACCTGATAACCAAGACTGGTGAAAAATGCATGCCAGAACGGATACATTTCATACATATTCAATCCCATCGGCAAGCCAATCACACCACGGGTACCTTCACCCGACTGATAGTCTGCCAACAGCTTCAGTTTATATTCATATAGATTCAAAGAATCATCCTGAGCCTTATTCGTAACCGGCTTTTCACAACGGTTACCGCCAATAAACCGGCGTCCGTTACCAAAATCATTTACCGTCAATTGGCAGTGATTGTTACAACCATTACAGGTAACACTCTTAATAGAATAGGTAAATGCCTTTAATTCCTCGTAACTTAAAACTTTGCTGGAGGTTACGTGCTTCGACTGCTTTGCATATAATGCAGCACCATAGGCACCCATCATTCCTGCAATATCCGGACGAATAACATCTACACCCATTTCCTGCTCGAATGCACGAAGAACTGCATCGTTCAAGAAGGTTCCGCCCTGTACAACAATCTTCTTACCCAACTCATCCGCAGAATGCACACGAATAACCTTGTAAAGTGCATTCTTAATAACACTTATAGATAAACCTGCAGAAATATTCTCAACAGTTACGCCTTCCTTCTGTGCCTGCTTTACGGAAGAATTCATAAATACGGTACAACGAGAACCCAAATCTACCGGATTATCGCCAAACAGACCCAGTTTCGCAAATTCTTCAATCGGATATCCCAAGGAACTTGCAAAGGTCTGCAGGAAGGAACCACAACCGGAAGAACATGCCTCATTTAAGAAGATGTTATCAATGGCTCCGTTCCGAATCTTGAAGCATTTCATATCCTGACCGCCAATATCGATGATGAATTCCACATCCGGCATAAAGTATTTTGCAGCCGTAAAATGTGCAACTGTCTCTACCACGCCCACATCGACGCCCAAAGCGTTGCGAATCATATCTTCACCATATCCGGTAACTGCACTTGCTACGATGCGCACGTCCGGATATTGTTCGTACATTTCAATTAAAGTATCCCGTACCACATCAATCGGTTTACCCTGATTGGACTGGTACTTTGAATAGAGTATGGAACCTTCTGCATCCGTCAACACTACCTTCAAGGTTGTGGAGCCGGAATCGATTCCAAGATACGCATCTCCATGATACTCTCTGCCTTCTTTTCTTGGCACCCGATGTTCGTCATGGCGTGCTTTGAAAGCTATATACTCTTCTTCATTTCGGAATAACGGATTCAATGCAGAGGCACTTACGAAGTCACCCTGCTCTCCAATTTTCACCAATGCCTGCTGTAAATCCACTGTTCCTTCTGCATAATAAGCAGCACCCAAGGCAACGAATACCAAGGAATCCTCTGGGCATATACCCTTACAATCCAAGGTTTTATCGAAACTTCGGCGCAATTCTGACATAAAGGTTAACGGTCCACCCAGGTATACGATTTTACCTTCAATCGGGTGTCCCTGTGCCAGACCGGTAATCGTCTGATTTACAATCGCATAGAAAATACTTGCTGAAATATCTTCCTTTCTTGCTCCCTGATTCAACAAAGGCTGAATATCCGTTTTGGCAAATACACCACAACGGGAAGCAATGGAATATATCTTCTCATGCTGCTTGGCTAATTCATTCATTTCATCTACTGATACCTGCATTAAGCTTGCCATCTGGTCCGCAAATGCACCGGTACCGCCTGCACAGGTTCCATTCATACGAACTTCCAAATTCCCTTGCAGGAACAGAATCTTCGCATCTTCTCCACCTAACTCGATAACCACATCTGCATCCGGTATCCGATGATTCATTGCAACCTTAGTTGCATATACCTCCTGCACAAATGGAATATTGGCACGTTCAGCCAAACCCATGCCTGCAGAACCGGAAATCGCGCAGGTCACCGGTTCGGTAATTTGGAACTTATCAATTAAGCCCTGAATAACTTCCTGTGTCTTCTCTGTTATCATGGCAAAATGCCGTTCATAACTTTTGTGTATAATTGTATCCTGATCATCCAGTACAACACACTTAATGGTGGTTGAACCGATATCAATTCCTATCTTCATCCCAGTTGTCCCTTCTTGTGACTTTGTATCCTTCGCTTATAACGTCTTCAAGTAATTCAAATACCGCAAATTAATCTTCGACCATTTGAATCCTAACTTCTTCAACTCATTTACCGTGAATTCGTTGCTCATCGGTACATTTCTGGAAGAGGTTGCAATGGCATTATAGAACGACAATACTGCCACTTCCTTATCCTGAATCTTCTCCTTCAAAGTACGCTCAAATACATCCTTCGGTACACGCTTCACTCGCAACAGCATCTTGTTGCACAAGCTCTCCAAGTAGAAGATATTCGGATTATATAAGTTATAAATGTTATTTACTCGGTTGTGGAGCGCCAGACGTACATACGCATCTGCACATTCATCTACAGCGGTAAAATCCAACGGATATGCCGCCAGTTCACTACTGTACATACCCACCTTAAACAAGCCACGGCAACGATCTAAGAAACCGCTATCCTGAGCATTCTTCTGGAATTTACCATCCTTCATTCTCCAAGTCAGGTTTCCGATACGGAAAATGTTCGCCTTTAAGCCCTGCTCTCTTGCCAGCAATACACGTTCCTCTGCCTTGAACTTAGAATGAATATATACGTTCTGCGTATAGTTCTGTCCGATATCCAGATTAAATTCATCAAAGACAGTATCTGTATTACTTTGCGTAACCGTACCTGCTCCACTGACACTGGCAGTTGATGTATACTGCAATACTGCATTGGCGTCCTTACAGAAGTCAATCACGTGCTGGGTACCCATTACATTCGTACGCTCGAAATCAGAATAATTACCTGCATGATGCACATTGGCTGCTGTATGAATTACCATATCCACACGTTTTGCCAGCTTCTGATATTCTTCCGGTGTAAGACCGAAATTCGGCTGTTCAATATCACCCTTTGCCACCTTATATGTGAAGTACTCATATTCCTTCGGGAAGTAATACTTCAAGGTCGGACGTAAGCGTTCTTCATTTCGAACCAAGCATACCACATTCATCTTACGGCGTAATAATTCCCGTAAAATGTGGGCGCCTAAGAATCCGGTTGCTCCTGTTAATAAGATATATTTTGGTTCTTTCTCGTATATCAAATTATTATTGTTGCGAATCAAAGCATTTACATCTACATAATCTTCTTCTGTAGCTGCCTGTTCGCACATAAGCATAGCTTTCTCTAATTTCTCAATGGTCGGATTCTCATAAATATCCTGGGCCTGAATACCAATCACTGCAGCTAATTCCAAAGCAGTCAAACTGTCGCCGCCAAGTTCGAAGAAATTATCCTTAATACCGATTTGTCTGCGACCCAATGCCTGTTCAAATGCCATCGCCAATCGCTTCTGCTCTGCAGTTTTCGGCGGAACATAATCTACGGCACGTTTATCCCGTTGTTCCTTAATCCAAGCCATAACCTCACGACGCTTTATCTTCAATGTGGTTGTCTTCGGGAAATCCTGCGCCCGGAAATCCAAACCTATTACCCGCTTGTATGCCGGCAGTTTTTCATTCATCTTTCGGATACCCTGCTTAATTGCCTTCAGAGACGCCTTATCATTAACATTTACCGGTTGCACAATGGCACTAATTTTACCCTTGTCATCATAAACCATAACGTCCTTTACACCCGGCACCGTCATGATATATTCCTCTAATTCTTCCGGATAAATGTTCTTTCCGTTATCTAAAATAATCAGATTCTTGCATCGTCCGGTAATATACAAATAACCTTCTTTGTCCAAATATCCTAAATCACCGGTGCGGAACCAACCATCCTGAATTGCCTCTGCAGTTGCCTCCGGGTTCTTATAGTAACCCAGCATAACACCGTCACCCTTAACCAAAATTTCCTGATTATCAAACTTAATATCCATATAGGAAACCGGCTTACCAACGGAACCGAATTTATTATTTCCCGGGTAATTGGCTGCTACCAGTGGAGCACACTCTGTCAAACCATAACCCTGATACATATTTACACCAAATTCATCGAAGGCTTCTGCAACCTCGGAACGCAAAGCTGCTCCACCAACAACTACATTGGTCAGGTTACCGCCGAACTTATCCAAAAGACTCTTGTACAGACTTCTTCTGGCATCAATCTTAACAGCACTCAAGGTCTTATTTACCTTCTTTGCAAAGGCAATCTTACCCTTGTTACCACCGGTTTCAATACCCTCCATAACCTTCTTGTAGAATATCTCCGCAATAGTCGGAACAACCAAGATAACAGAAGGCTTAAACCGATTCAAATTCGCTACAATGTTTTCTAATTTATCATTGATACATACAGTTGCACCACAATAAAGCACACCCAGATTATCAACGGTCAGCTCAAATGTATGATGAATTGGGAGTACGGACATAACCACAGGATTAACTTTCAAATTCTGTGTGAAATCCATACGGCAGATTTCATTAATATTACTTACAATGTTCTTCTGGCTCAGAACAACTCCCTTACTGGTTCCGGTAGTTCCTGAGGTAAACAAAATCTCTGCCATAGCATTCGGATCTATCTTCGGAAGCGCTACCGGCTCTGTACGAAGAATTTCCCGATAGGTAGTTCCGGAGAAGCTGATAATATCTGTAACGCAATTCTCACTTTCCCGAATTGACTTCATCATGGTCTCGAATTCTTCCGACAAGAACACCACGTCAATATCACCCATTACCAGAAGATTCAAAATCTCCTCTTCCGGAAGCATTTTATCCAACGGAATCACCACGTTATCGCTATTGGCAATGGCAAGGAAGGTCACTATCCATGGATAGCAGGAAGAACCGAGAATTGCAATGTGCTTTCTTCTCCATCCCTTGTTCACTAACCAGGAAGCAACTGCATTGACGTCATGCTCTAATTCCTTAAAGGATTTGCTGACAACCGTCTCCTCCACAAAATACTTATATGCCTTACGGTCTCCATATAATTTCGATATTTCTTTCACAAAATCCTGTAAATCTACCAGCATCTTATTCATATTACTATCTCCCAACGCTTTCTCTGCTTTTCTCTTTTGCAACAAAATCGCATACATAATTATTATATATTGCATCCCTATGAAATTCAATTCCTAATCTTAGAAAACTTGGGCTTTTCTTACATTTTTCGCATATAAAAAGGCTGTCACAACGGTCCCTGCTGTGACAGCCTTGCATTCTTGCTATTAACTATTTAATTACCTTAATCCAATCCTTTGGTGCTTCAATGCGTCCCATCTGAATTCCGGTTAAAGTATCATAAAGCTTCTGGGTAGTTGGCCCCATTGCAGTCATACCACTAGGTAAGCAGATTTCTTCTCCATGGTCTACAATCTTACCAACCGGAGAAATAACAGCTGCGGTTCCGCAAAGACCACATTCTGCCATATCCTTCAGCTCATCCTTGTAGATTTCACGTTCCTCTACTTCCAGACCTAAATATTCCTTAGCAACTATCATCAATGAACGTCTGGTGATAGAAGGAAGGATACTATCGGACTTCGGTGTAATTACCTTGTTATCCTTGGTTACGAACAGGAAGTTCGCTCCACCGGTTTCTTCTACCTTAGTTCTCGTTCCCGGGTCCAAATACATATTCTCATCATAACCATCCTTATGAGCAGTTACGATTGCATGTAAACTCATTGCATAATTCAAACCAGCCTTAATGTTACCGGTTCCATGCGGAGCCGCACGGTCAAAGTCACTGATACGAATGGTTAACGGCTTTACGCCACCCTTAAAGTAAGGTCCTACCGGTGTGGTGAAAATACGGAACTGATATTCATCTGCCGGCTTTACTCCGATAACCGGATTTATACCAAACATATACGGACGAATGTAAAGGGTTGCACCGGAACCATATGGTGGTACAAATGCCTCATTTGCACGAACGGTTTCTACTACTGCCTCTACGAATTTATCTTCCGGGAACACCGGCATCTCTAATCTTGCTGCCGACTGTGCCATACGCTCTGCGTTCAGATCCGGACGGAAACATACGATGTGTCCATCTTCTGTTGTATATGCCTTCAAGCCTTCAAAAATTGTCTGTGCATACTGTAATACACCTGCACACTCACTCATGGTAATCATGTCATCTTCAATAATCTGACCATTATCCCATGCACCATCCTTGAATGTTGATACAAATCTCTTGTCTGTCTTCATATAGCCAAATCCAAGATTTGCCCAATCAATGTTCTTCTTTTCCATTGTCCTCCACACCTTTCCTGTCGAAATTACCGGTTCCTCCGGCAACCTCGTTTCATCATGCTTTATTTTAGTCCTAGATACCTTGACTGTCAACCCAAAACCCGGAACCCGGGCACGAATACTTGCGCCCCTTTCCTCAATTAGTTCTATTCTGCTATAATCGTGTATTCTGCTTCAAATACCTTGCCCGGACGCAATTCATTTCCATACTCCCGGTCTGCCAGCATGCCATTGAACCACTCTTTATCACAACGACCATACCAAGGTTCAATGCAGACAAATGGTGCATTCTTCTTTGCCGGAGACCACAATCCGAATAATGGTGCATCGAATACCACTGTCAAATATGGCTTCTTATCCGGTCCTGCCAATGCCACCTTCTTCGCTTGTTTACCTTCAATTACCAATGCATCCTCATCAAACAAATGAGCATCAATTTTCATGCAGCCACCTTGTGTATCCAGCACATGACCTTCCGTTTCAATCAAGCCATTATTGCTAAGCTTACTGTATGTCAATTTCTCCTTATTATCAAATACCAGATAATAATCTGTTTGTGCTCCTTCTCCCCCAATCGGGCACATAAATGCCGGATGTCCACCAATGGAGAAGAACATGGTTTTCTTATCTTCATTGGTTACCTTCCACATCATTTTCAATTCTCTGCCTTGAAGCTGATAACCAATTTCCAGACGGAATTGGAACGGATACTTCTTCCTAGTTTCCTCGTTGGCTTCTAAGGCAAACCAGATACTGTCTACGGTATGCTCTGTCATAACGAATTCCATATCCCGTGCAAAACCATGCTGTGACATAGGATATGATTTTCCGTTATATTTATATTCTTTATCCTTTAAGCTTCCTACAATCGGAAACAGTACCGGAGACCGTCTTCCCCAGTAAGCAGCATCTCCGTGCCACAAATACTGTTTGCCGGTTAAAATGTCCTCAATACTCATTAATTCCGCACCGGAATCTGAAACGGTAATTCGTAAATCCTTACTTTGTACTGTATGCAATGCCATAATTCTTCCTCCTTATGTGTACCGTCACCATGGTGTCGGCAAGCTGATTTTATTTATCAATTACCTGCATTTATGCGGTTCTGAAAACTTCTTATATTTTATCACATTATAGTCAAAAGAAAAAGTAGAAGAGGAAGTGTTTCCTTTTATTGAAAATCACTTCCTCTAATGTTCATTATTCATTTTTTGATCTCCCTTTGAGATTATTTTGAGAAACTTCCTCGATAATTAAATTCCCACACCTGCCATTACTCATCATCTTTCGAAAACTATGTATATTTATCACAATTTGCATCTAATTTGGAAAGGATAAGTTGAGGGGCTTGTAAGCCAATCGTTTCATTCTTATGTATTAATTACCTAGTGTCCTGTTTCTTCTATCGTACTTTCAGGTACGTTCTATTTGGACTTTTGTTTTGAATTATATTTTAAGGCATTCTGTGTGGATTCTGTTCCATAAGATTGAAATCTGATTGACTGATTCAATCTGCGTGTCCAAGGGTATCTCCTCCTCTACAAGTTATTTTCAATGGTCGTTATCGTTTTCTTTAGCTATGAGTTAATTATAATCATTTGCTTTTAATTTGTCAATACATTTTCGTAATATTTTCATTATTTTTTGTTTATTTATCCATTCTCCATGTTTTTCTCTGTTTATTGTGCCACTTTCCCTTGTTTTGTTGTTGTTTTTGTTTATATTTTTCATTCTTTTTATACAATAAACAAAAATAGCAGGCACATTTCCCGCCTGCTATTTCGTGTTTCGTTATTCTTGCATTTCCATTTTCATGCGGATGTAATCTTCAATTATATCCGTGGTTTTTTCAATTCCTAGTGCACTACAATTAATGGTCATATCATAATTCCTTGCATCTCCCCATTTCGTTTGACAATAATAGTTATGATATGCTTTTCGCTTTTTATCATGTCGCCGAATAATTGATTCCGCTTCCTCTCTGGATACCTTTCTGGTTTCCTGTACCAGTTGCAGTTTTGTTTCCATATCCGCAATAATAAAGAATGACATCATGGCATCAAAATCCTTCAGTATGTCCTCCGCACAACGGCCTACCACCACAAACGAGTCTCCTTTTTCCGCTTTTTTCCGTAAGTAATCAAATTGCATTCGTGCAATAACTTCTTCCGGCGAATTACTGTATCCACGAACCGTTCGTGAAAAGATAATATTACGTGGTACTTCGTCATATTTATGAAGCTTATGATCCTTCAATTCCTTTTCGTGAGCGATTTCATCAAGCAGGTTTCTATCATAATATGGCAATGAAAACCGTTTCGCTAACTCTTCTGCAATCTTATGTCCGCCGCTACCATATTCCCGGCTTACTGAAATAATCACTTGCTTTGCCATCTTATCCCTCCTTAAAAGTAACGCATAAAAATAAATACTGTACTTACAAGCAATACCAATATCGTTGCAGGTGCTAATCGTTTACAATAGGTACCCCAACCAATTGGATATCCTTCTTTTGCTGCTACTGAAGTACCGACTACATTTGCCGATGCTCCTATCGGGGTTGCACTTCCACCAATATCCGTTCCCATTGACAAGGACCACGCTAAGGTCTGTAAGTCAATTCCAACAGTTCCTGCTGCCAAATCCCGAATAATCGGCACCATGGTCGCTGCAAACGGGATGTTATCTACAAAGGCACTGGCGATTGCAGACCCCCAAATGATAATTGCTACCATTATCATACCATTTCCACCACTGATTTTACCAATAAAATCCGCCACAACCTTCAGAATTCCGGTTTGCTCCAAACCTCCAACTACAACAAACAAACCGATAAAGAACAGGAGCGTCTTATAGTCTACCTTTTTCAACACTTCCAAAATATATTTTCCTGCTGCAATTAACGTGAGTATTGAGATTAAAACTCCAATAAATGCAACCGTCAACCCTGTCTGTGCATGGGTTACCAACAGAATAACTGCACAAGCAAAAATTATACTGCTAAAGATAAATCCCTTTTTATCAACAATTGCTGATTTCGGTTCCGGCATCGACTTCATGCGTGCTTCTGAAACAGCCTCCCCCTGTAATTCCTTTCGATATACAATCCAAAAATACACTACTGTAACAACCAGACACAATACTGCAATTACACCTGTATTCTGTAAGAAATCAAAGAAAGACAAGCCCAATGAAGTACCGATAATAATATTCGGCGGATCACCACAAACCGTCGCTGAACCACCAAGATTTGCACAGAAAACCTCTGACAAAATCATAGGTATCGGATTGAATTTCAACAGTTGTGCCAATTCCACAGTTACTGCCGCCAAGAATAGTATTACGGTAATACTATCAATGAACATTGCCAGCACAAAAGACATAATCATAAATGTAATAAATATTGGAATTGTTTTGTATCGAACGATTTTCGCGATTAACATACACAGCCAACGGAAGAATCCGACCCTGGCCATCCCTTCTACCATAATCATCATACCTGCAATGAATATGATAGTTGCCCAGTTAATTCCGGATGTTGATTCTTCTGCGACGTCTTTAGCCAATCCCCAGAATTCTAAGGTGAACATAGAATGAATATTTAATGTTTCGATAATTGCATGCATGTCACGCATACATACTCCAAACACGAATATTAGTGTTAAGAGTCCACAGCCCAGTGTAATATAATGCCGTTCTATTTTGTCCATTACGATTAACAAAAACATCGCAACAAAAATTACAACAGCTAAAATAGGTGCTGCCATTTTACTTCCTCCTTTACTTAGGTGTCTCTTCCTTCGATGTCAATACTGCCAATCAGGAGGGAGGGGCATCTTTATTTGTCGCTTTTATTATAGGAGCAAAAAATAAAATGTCAAGCACCATTTTCTTCATTTTTTCTATATTATTGCAGATTCAAAATAATATCCTTATTCCAAATCAATTATTACTAATTCCGGGCGATTAAACACACGCGGAATCGGTGTACTTTCTCTTGCCAGACCACGACTGACAATCATTGTATACGTTTCAAAATCATATCTGCCACCGGCGTATTCCGGAAACAGCCCTTGATTCGGTGCATATAAGCCATTCATAACCCCCGGAATCCGCCACTGTCCGCCATGAGCATGACCGCAAAGTACCAAATCAAAATCATATCGTTTATATATTTCCGCAAATTCCGGACGATGAGACAACAAGACCGTATATGCTTCTGAATCTGCCGCTTCCTCAACCGTTTTCAACTGGTCTAAAATGCCAACACCATTTGCATATGCTGCCACATCCGGATCATCTACACCACAGATGTTGATTGTCTCTCCATGTATCTCAACCGTTTCACATTCAGCGGAAAGAATTGGAATCTGATAGGACTCCACAATGGCAAGAATATTGTCTATATCCTTGCTCCAATACTCATGGTTTCCGGTTACATAATAGCAAGGGTATCTAGCTGACAATTCTCTTAGTGCAATCTCAGCATTGTTATAAGACTTAGTGTCATCGAATATATCTCCCACCAACAGAACCACATCCGGCTTCTGCGCCTCCAATGCATGTATCAATACACTTTGATTCTTTCCGTACCAATCCGAGTGCAAATCCGTAATCAATGCAATTCGTATCGGTTGTTCCACCTTATCACTTTCTATCTTGTAATTAACCGTCTTCAAGCGCATATCACAGATAGCAATCAAAACAACCGCTATACCGGCTATCACTAATATTCTTGTTATAACAGATTTCTTTTTTAATTCAATCTCTTCCATTGTTCTCGCATCCATTGCCGTTCTGCTAAATAAAATCAAAGCTTACCTGCTCATATTCCAGATTCCGATATTCTACTTCTTCCTGCTCTACCTGACTACGATAATCTACCACAACTGTCTGTTGCCGTTTGCCAACCATCTGCTGTCCTAAAATGTAGTTCACATCAAATCGTGCGGTAATCGCCGGTGTTGCACCACGAGCCGGAACGATTAACTGTACATGGTTGGTTTTCAGTAACGCAAAAATTGGTTCCCAGATATACACATCCTTTGCCGCACCAAACGGATTATCAATGAAAATGGTTTTCATCAGCTTATCATTTTCTCCGCTTGGGGAATGGAGACCGGAAATATAATTAATAATTGAAACCAGGAACTGGATATAAATACCCTGTGACTGTCCGGTGCTTCCTACTGCTTCCTCATAGCGAAGATAACGACTTTGTTCCTTCATTCTCTCACGCTTATATAAGGTCAGCTTAATATTGTTCATATCTGTTACAATAACACTAAATAACTTCTTTAATTCCAACCGGCTGCGAATGTATTTGATTCGCTCATTCTGATTCTGGAATCGGTCTGCTCCCTTAACAACATCATCAATGTAATCAGACATACGCTGCGGTATGAATTCATCTTTCACATAAGAAATGTTCAAACCAACCATTTGAATCGGCTCGCCTTCCAGCATAATTCGTGACAGTTTCGGAAGTTTCTCTAATTCGTTCTTCACATCCTGACAACGCTGGATACACTGTTTCTCAAAGTTGGACTTAATAAACTGCATATCCTCGATGCCTTGCTCTACCCGTTCCTTCTCTAATGCAATTACATTAATAATGGACGCCAAATTATCCCGAAGTTGTTTTGCTTCTCCGAAGTTCCCCGGTATCTCTACATCCTGACTAATGGTCTGAGAAAGCTCAAATGCCTGCATTTCCACCAACGCCTGTGCAGTCTGATTCTTATAACGTTGCAATTCATTCTTGGCCCGCTCTAATGTCTTTGTACTCTTATCGTAGGCAAGAAGACTGGTTTCAAACACTTCCCGCAGCTGTTCCTTATCAACAGACAATACCTGTGCATTTTGCAGACTGATTTCATTGGTTTCTACTATTCGTTTTACGTCCTTATATAAATCAAGCATGGCAGTATATTCTTTGCTATACTGCTGATATGCCTTCTCAGAATCCTTGTATGCCTGATCCAACCGAGCCAGTAATGCTTCACCCTCGGTAATACGTCCGGCAATTTCTTCTTTGGATACCAGCACATCCTCATAGGTTCCAAAGCGTTCCTCCAAGGTCATCATTGCCTGTTCGATGCTTCCCTCCAGACGATTTGCTTTCTGCTTCCGTCCCTCTAAATGATGTTTCTTAGTATCAACCACAAGTGACAATCGTGAAAGTTCAGAGCTTAACAGCTCCAATTCCTGTTCATCCACTGCATAGAGCTGATGATTCTTTCTCAATTCTTCTAATTCCTCAAGCTTGCTGTTACGCTTTGCAATTGCTCTTAAGGCTTTATCCATAGAGGTCTGTAATGCCGCAATTAACTGTTTCTTATCCTCTAATACAATGGTACTCTTTTCAAACACTGCTTTCGCCGCCTTGAAGCGAGCATCTAATTCTGCTTCTGACAAGGCTTGAATATCTGTCGGAATTGTTACTTCTGCAAAATATTCCTTGTAGTACTTTTCCCAATCTGCCAAACGTTCTGTCAATTGCTCCTGCAATGCCTGCACACGATGCTGACTGTCCGAATAAGCCAGTCGGGACTGATACAATTCCTGCTGATACTGATTCTTCAGATTCTGCAAACGAGTCACTTCCGCTTTGTTGCTTTGCTGCTTTTGTTCATCGTCTGCCATCTGCCGACTTAAGGTAGCAATACTCTCCAAAGTTCCCCGATCTTCTAACCAATGATAATAGGCTTGTCGTTTTTCAACTAATTCCTGTTCCTTCGCTTCCAAATCCCGTTGCAATGCAGATAATTCCTGCTTCTTCGTCTGAAGAGCTTCCTTACATTCCCGCAAAGCATCCTGTGCCTGCACCCGTTCATTTTCCACATCCATGATTGCAATTCCTTGCAAACCTGCTGCAAAGGCACTATCTTCCTGATAGGTAATGCTCATTTCTTCCAAACGAGCCACTTCCTCCTTCAGCTCCTCTAATTCCGCTTTCTGACGTGCAGTTTCCTGCTCCAAGGTCTGATTTGATACAAATGCCTGACTGCCACGCTGCAGATACATAACACAATCATTTTCACCATCTGTAGTAAGGTCGTTCAGCATGGACAGATTAAAGATTGGCAGAAAACCATCTCCCAGATTCAATTCCCGAAGTTTGGCATCTGTGTCTAAGCCCATGAAATTCTCCACCAGCAATCCGTATGGCAATAACGGATGAGATGCCAGAAGCTGTTGGCGCACTTCTTCTGTCTGCGCTGCCAGATAGTCCATTCCAAATAGTGCATCCATACCATGTCGGCTTTCAATATAATACTTTGCTTTTTCCACTGCTTGCGTCGGTGCAATCAGACGTCCTTCTTCTAATTGCTGCAAACGCTTCTGCCCCTTTGCCAATAATTCCTTCTTTGCCGAAATCATCGCAATATTATTCAGGTAACGATTATTAATACTCTGAATCAGACCGGTAATATCCTGATTGGTCATCCATTCTGTGGTCTTTGTACTGCTATCTCCTACATAGATTTCCAGCATGCGTTTTAAGGTGCCGGATTGTTCCCGATATGTCTTATCCTGTAATTCCAACTGCTCCAGCCGGCTTTCCTGATTTTCCAATTGCTTTGAAAGCCCGGAAACCTCTTGTCTCCAGTCATAATAGGTCTGTCGATCCTGCCGAAGTTGTTGTTCTAATTCTGCAACTGCATTTTGCAAGCCATTTTGTTGCTGCTCCTGTTCTTGTAACAATTCCTCCGGATTCAGGAAGGAACTCTCCGACAATCGGCCACGCAAATCCTGCATCTCCTGCACATTCTTCCGGTTCCGTTCCTGTACCTGCTGATACTCATGTTCCGCAACCGCTAAGATCACTTCGGTTTCCCTCTCTAAGCGTTCCAAACGCTCTGTCTGTTCCTTTGCTTCTGCTGCCTGTTGTTCTTCCTTTCCAAGGGCAGAACGAATTTCTTCTAAGGCCTGATCATCCTGCTGTTTCTTTCTTGCAGCAAGTGCCTGTAATTCTCCAAGCTGATCTTCATTTTGATGCAGGGACGCTTCAATCACCGCTTCATTTTCTTCTTTTACCGTCTTATCCTTCCAATAGTCCAGATAATCGTTCATGCTTTCTTTACGATTCAATTCATTCTGGCAGGCTACTACAGATGCTTCCTCTGTAGCAATTTCTTCCTGCAAAATTCGGATATCCTCTAATAATTCTTCCAGCAACAATTTATCCCGTTTAATTTTCAGACTTTCCTGCACTAACCGCTGACGATTCATCTGGGACAACTGCTCTTCCTTTCGCAATTCCAGCTCTGCCATTTTTTCTTCACTGTTCTTAGCAACTGTGGAACCGGTAACGCAGACATCAGCAATATTTGAGCACTGCTTTGCCTGATTTTCATACAACTCTAAAAAGGCAGATACCCTTGCTTCCAATACATGAAGCAATTCCGTCTGCCGATCATAATCTGCAATCTCCCGTTTCTTTCTTGCCAGTTCTACCAGTTTGTCCTTGATTTCCAACAAGGTATGTGCCATGTCATCCGAACTGTCATTTTTATCGATTTTTACCAAATATGCTTTTTCAATTATTTCTTCAATTAATAAATCTTCTACAACCTTACGCGCTGTCTTATAATTCGTTTCAAAATAAGTACGCACATGTCCTTCTGTCTTATTAATACCTCGAATAATTTCCCAATGACTTTCATATAAGCCATAACGACTGATAAAACGCTGGTACTCGCCCTTCCGCTCGAATACATGCACCTCTAATTTCAAATCCCGGCGACCAAGCTCCTTCAGATAATTCTTCCAGCCACTGTAGCTCACCCGTTCTCCGTCCTTCACCAAGGGAAGATTGATAATGTCGTTATCATTAAAATCCCGATAGAAAATACAGTAATTGAAATATTCAATTGCTGCCATTTCCTTACCGCCCTCTTCTTCATCCGGCGAATCCTTAGCCTTTCTGGCACAAAACCCGGTGGTCATATAGCGGTAACCTTCCCGAATATCCGGCTCATCCAGTTTCCATTCTACCAGCGAATGAATGGTGGTATTACCACCACCGGTACGGAATAATTTCTCGATTGGTTGCTTTTCATCCAAGGTACAATTCGGAATCAGATTCTGTAGCAACAGTAACATCAGGATACTCTTACCACCACCATTTGCCAAATCATACAGGGTATTTTTGCCGTACATACGCATGGTGAAGTCATCGTACTGCTGAGTACCAAAATTGTACTTCACGTTATTCACACGAATTCGATTAATACTCGGCATCTTCTTCACCTCTTTCTAACAATTCATAAATCCGCCCCCGATACTCCTCAAAGTACTGCTCCGTTAAGGCCTTCATTCGGTCCGTCGGATAATAGCGTTCATTCACATCTACAAACAGATTCTGACTTAGAAGGAAATTACATACCAGTTTGGTAAATCCCATCTGAGATGCTCTGGATGCCCGTAACTGTTCCCGGTCTTCTCCTGTTACCACCGGCAATTCTTCCCAAAGTAATGCAATGCTCTTGAAACTGTTTTCCTCAATTTCATCCATTGCATACACACTTAAATCTCTGGTGATTGCCGACAAGGAACCGGACACTTCTTTTACGATTTCTTCTAACCGCACGTACTCCCGGTACTGATAGGATGCCGAATCCTGATAAAAGCACAGCAAAATCTGATACATGATATAGTATGCCATGTAAAGTTCCCGATTGTATCGAAGCCCCATTAACCGCTTCAATTCCTCATTGCTGTAACCGAATACCCGATTACCTTCTCCGGCACTCAGATATAAGGCTTCCTTGTACTCGTAAATATTCAAATTCAGTTTCTTTAATATTTGATTTAAGATTTCATATACTTCCGCATTCTGGTAATATTCCTCATACAGACTTCCGTTTTCTGCATGAGAGCGTTTGATTTCTTCTCCCATGGTGAGCTTCGCGTATATTTCCAGTGCTTTGTCCATATTCCGACTATCCATCGTTTTTATCCTTTCTTTTATGACTCCCGTTTTCTGTCATATCCTTTGCTTCATCCATCTGAATTCACATGGACGTCCGTATAAATGACAGATTCGTAATCGTAAACTCTATATCGCCTCTCTGAATCGGAATCTCTTCCCGAACCAAGAACTCCAGGTTGAACTTCATATTCCAAAACCGTTCTTTCTCTGCTTCCGAAAAGGCCTCTATAATCAAATTCTCCAAAAATGTTTCCGGCTTCTCGTATAATAACTGCAAGGAGTATTCCGTCTTCTGGGCAATATGCACCAGGAAGGAATAATAATCACCATTACTCAAGAAATCCTCACCGTATTTGATTTCCAAAATCGCATTAAATTCCTTTAATTCAATCTGCGGTTTCTTGGATAACTGGTCTAGCAGTTCGTAGAACATTCTTCCGAAATTATGAGCAATTCGAATATCCTCCTGCTCATCCTCATAACGGAAATCCCGGTTGGTTTCTTCCTTCACAACCTTCTCGCCCTTATCACTATTTTCCGCCTTGAAGGTCAACATATTATCAATACTCTTCATAGAAAATGACTTTTCTACCTTGGGCTGGAATAGGGGTGCCAATATGTGAATCATATCCTCCGGCGAATCCTTCTTCTCTAGCTTCTGCAAGCTTCCCTTGAAATCAAATACATTTCTTAGTTTCCGTAGCTTCGCCTGATGAATCATTTTATCTGCTGTATCCTGCAGTTGGGTAGTTTCACTAATTAATTCTCCATGTCTGTGAATTGTCTTCTTTAATTCCGTTTCCAGCTTACTGATTTCTTCTAAAGATTTATAGAAGGCTGCCGTTTCCAGTTTCCCTGCGCCTTCAATAGACGCTTTGCTTAAGGTCTGTTCGATTAATGCCTTATTCTTGGCAAATAATTTCTGTTCCTCCTCAAACCAACGGGCTACAGTCGCCATATATTCTTCGCAAGCCTTTGCGCCCTGGAACACATCATGGCCTAAGAGTTCAATCACCGCTTCCTTCTGTGCTACCAGCCGTTTTACTTCACTGTTGATCCGGCGTACCACATCAATACCGCCCTTAAAGTTCTTAGCAGTAATCATTTTCTCTAACAATAACTGCTGTACACTGATATTGCTTTCATCCTTCACTTCCTTTGTATCCAGATAGAATTCAATTCCTTCTGCTGTGATTCGGTATTCCACTACCCCTTCCCGAATATCACTTTCAATCAATCGCACTCTGGCAGTTTTCCGCTTCTTGTCTTCCGGGTCAAAGAAATGAAACTCAAATGGTCTTCCGTCATTTTTCAGTTTTTCAAATATATACTCTACTAATTCCGACTCTTCTTCCGGCTCTACCTGCAATTCAAAATCCCGACGAAGTAATTCCGTTAAAAACCGTTCATACTGCTCATAGGTAATGGCCTGCTCATTGAATTGATTTTCATTAATAAA
>JAFTZJ010000004.1 GCA_017461045.1 Lachnospiraceae bacterium
AACACACAGGAAGCTATCCAGTGGTTATACTTTTGTTACTTAGCAGCTGTTAAGGAGCAGAACGGTGCTGCTATGTCCTTAGGACGTACTTCTACATTTATTGATATTTATGCAGAGAGAGACTTAGCAGAGGGTACTTTCACAGAGGAGCAGATTCAGGAGTTCGTTGATCACTTCGTTATGAAGCTTCGTCTCATTAAGTTCGCTCGTACACCAGAGTACAATCAGATCTTCGCTGGTGACCCTGTATGGGTAACTGAGACCTTAGGTGGTATGGGTGTTGACGGACGTACATTAGTAACAAAGATGAGCTTCCGTTACTTAAATACTTTGAACAACTTAGGTGCAGCTCCAGAACCAAACTTAACAGTTCTTTGGTCTACAAGACTTCCAATGGGTTGGAAGCAGTACTGTGCTAAGATGTCTATCAAGTCTTCTTCTATCCAGTACGAGAACGATGACTTAATGAGACCTATCCACGGTGATGACTATGGTATCGCATGTTGCGTATCTTCAATGGTTATCGGTAAGGAAATGCAGTTCTTCGGCGCTAGAGCAAACCTTGCTAAGTGTCTGTTATACGCTATCAACGGTGGTGTAGATGAGTGTACAGGTGTTCAGGTTGGTCCTAAGTACCGTGCAGTTGAGGGCGATGTCCTTGATTATGATGATGTAATGGCTAAGTTCGATGATATGATGGATTGGTTAGCTCGCGTATACGTAAGCGCATTGAACATCATTCACTACATGCATGACAAGTATGCATACGAGAGAATTGAAATGGCATTACATGACAGAGATGTTAAGAGATACTTCGCAACAGGTGTTGCAGGTCTTTCAATCGTTGCTGACTCATTATCAGCAATCAAGTATGCTAAGGTTAAGCCGGTACGTAACGAAGCTGGTATCGTTGTAAGCTACGAGACAGAAGGCGAGTTCCCTAAGTATGGTAACAACGATGATCGTGTAGACGAAATCGCTACCATGATTGTAACAACATTCATGAACAAGATTCGTACACACCACGTATACAGAAATGGTATCCCTACACAGTCAATCTTAACCATTACTTCTAACGTAACATATGGTAAGAATACAGGTGATACTCCATGTGGTAGAAAGCACGGCGCACCATTCGCTCCAGGTGCTAACCCACTTCACAAGAGAGATACTCACGGTGCAGTAGCTTCATTATCTTCAGTAGCTAAGATTCCATTCCGTGATGCTCAGGATGGTATTTCTAATACCTTTACAATTATTCCTGGTGCTCTTGGTAAGGAAGATCAGGTATTCGCTGGCGATATCGAAATCGACTTAAGCAAGTAATTATCACTGGCTTAAAGTCCACATTCGAACCAAGGAGGTTGTAAATGGGCGATAAATTAAGTACAGTTGATGACATTGTAGCAATGCTAGACAATATGATGGGTAACGGCCACGGACACGTAAATGTGTCTGTGGAGGACCCAAACGGTTCCTTAGAAGATGTCATGACCATGGGGTGCACAGACTGTGCCAAAGGCGATTTGGCATGTCACGTACCAACCTTAATGGAAGGCATGGACGAGGAATTAAATAAATAATTCAAAATAATCAGGAGGGAATTAATTATGGCAGCAACACAGCAGGTTGATAACTTAGTAAACATGTTAGACGGATACGTTGCAAAGGGTGGATACCACTTGAACGTTAACGTATTAAACAGAGATACATTACTTGATGCTCAGCAGCATCCGGAAAATTACCCACAGTTAACCATTCGTGTATCTGGATACGCAGTAAACTTCGTTAAGTTAACTCCAGAGCAGCAGAATGACGTTATCTCAAGAACTTTCCACGAAGGTATGTAATTTACAATTAAAAAGCCGAGGTTTTCCTCGGCTTTTTCTATAACCAGGAGAATTTTATGATAGGACATATTCATTCTATTGAAACCTTCGGCACCGTAGACGGACCGGGGACAAGATTCGTAGTATTCTTTAAGGGATGCCCTATGCGATGTGCTTACTGTCACAACCCGGACACATGGGAAATGACCGGCGGCGAGGAGCATACCGTAGAAGATATCCTTGACTATTACGAACGCAACAAAGAATTTTATATGAATGGTGGCGGATTAACTGCCACAGGTGGCGAGCCTTTGGTTCAAATTGATTTTCTACTTGAATTGTTTACACAAGCAAAAGCAAAAGGAATTCACACTTGCCTGGACACTTCCGGCATTATGTTCCGCAGAAATAATCCGGAACTTCTTGCCAAATACGAACAACTTTGCAAAGTGACAGATTTGGTAATGTTAGATATTAAACACATCGAGCCGGAAGCGCATAAGGAATTAACAAAGCAACCAAATGATAACATTTTGGATTTTGCGCAATTCTTAGCAGAACAAAATGTGCCACTTTGGATTCGCCATGTCATCGTTCCAAATATCACAGATCAGGTAGAGGAACTGACACAGCTTGGATATTTTATTGGTGGATTATCGAATTTGAAGGCATTAGATGTGCTTCCGTATCATACAATGGGAGAAGCAAAGTATAAGAACTTAGGTATTGAATATCCACTTGCAGGGGTGCCTGCATTAACCGGTAAAGATGCTACCGCCGCAAAAGAACATATTTTAACAGGAATCAAGAAACGTCGTAGTGAATTAGCGTAAGCTACCAATAAAGGTTAATTTATGACATTTTTCCTGAAAGTTCTACTTGCTATAATGCATAAAAACGATTAAAATTGATTTATGATGAAAATTTAAGGAGGATTTACGTTATGGCATTCGTTATTTCTGACGCTTGTTTATCATGTGGTGCTTGTGCTGGCGCATGTCCAGTTGGTGCTATTTCTGAAGGTGACGGACAGTTCGTAATTGATGCAGATACCTGTATCAGCTGTGGTGCTTGTGCTGGTTCTTGCCCAGCAGGAGCTATTTCAGAAGAATAGAACAAGCTTTATTCATCAATTATTACCGCCGTCTGCACTGGAACTGACTGACAAAGTAACAGTGAGGACGGCGGTTCTATTTTTATAAAGAAGACTTTTATTTATAACAAATGCAAGTCACAACAAGGGGATTCAACATTATGATTATTCTGAAGATTCTAAGCATAATCGGCATTATGATTGGAATTATCATTTCGGCCTATTTACTGCTATTGATTATCAGCAGTTTACTGGTTGATACAAAAAAAGAATACGAAGTACATAGTCGTTTTTATCGATGGCTTTTGAATAGTGCAACCGGAATTGCGTTTATTCTAACCCGTACCAAGATTCATGTTACCGGGCTTGAACACATTCCGAAGCAGGGGCGATTTCTGTTGGTTGGCAACCACCGCTCTAACTATGACCCTCTGGTCACCTGGTATATTTTGCGTCAATATGATTTGGCATTTATATCAAAGGCGGCGAATTTCAAGATTCCATTTTTCGGACGATTGATACGAAAATGTTGCTTTATGACCATTGACCGGGAGAATCCAAAGAATGCAATGCAAACCATTCAGAAGGCCACACGGCTCATAGAGCAGGACGAAGTATCTGTTGCTGTATATCCGGAAGGAACTCGAAATACAGAGGAAGAAATGCTTCCGTTTCACAACGGAGTATTCAAGATTGCCCAGAAGGCTAAGGTACCAATTGTCATAGCCGCAATTCGTGGCACAGAGTGCATTCATAAGAACATTCCTTGGCGACGTTCCCATGTGTACTTAGACATTCTGGAAACATTGCCAACCGATTATGTAACCAGTCACAAAACAGCAGAAATCGGCGACTACATGCGTATGAGAATCCAGCCGCTTCTGCACAATGAGGAGGAGAACCATTCATGAAACGATATGTATTATATAATCCACTTTCCAACAACAAATCCGGATCGGTTGCAGCAGAAAAACTCAAAGAATTGTTATCCGATTCCGAATTGGTCTTTCAGGACATTACAAAAATGGAAAGCTATCCGGATTTATTCGCACAATTAGATGCAGACGACGAGATTGTTATCTGCGGCGGAGATGGCACCTTAAATCATTTTGCAAATGATACAAAGGATATTGATTATTCTCATACCATCTTGTATTACGCTGCAGGAACCGGAAACGATTTTCTACATGATTTAGATAAAAAGGATGGTGCAGAACCATTTCCGGTAAACCAGTACTTAAAGCATTTGCCAACTGTAATTATCGGCGAGCGACGCCAGTTGTTCTTAAATGGTATTGGTTACGGTCTGGACGGTTATTGTTGCGAGGTTGCGGATAAGATTAAAGAAAAGTCTGATAAGCCGATTAACTATCCCGGCATTGCAATTAAAGGACTTCTGTTTGCATATAAGCCGACCAGTGCCAAAGTAACCATTGACGGCGTGGAACACAGCTTCAAAAAGGCTTGGTTGGTGCCGACCATGAACGGTCGGTTTTTCGGTGGCGGTATTATGATTACGCCTCAGCAGAAACGATTAGATAATGATATGGTATCCGTGGGAATTGTTCACGATTCTTCCCGTCTACGGACGTTAATGATTTTCCCTAAGATATTCACCGGTAAGCATGTTAAATATACTAAGATTGTGGAGATTCACACCGGTAAGAACATTACGGTTGAATTCGACCGACCAACCGCATTACAGATTGACGGCGAGACCGTTTTGAACGTCACCAAATATCAGGTGTTAAGCGCCGGTTATTCGGAGTCATAATTCAAAAAACCCCTTTACAGATGTTGAATTAATAGCATTCTCATCTGTAAAGGGGTTTTACATTTTCTCTATTCACTTGGCATGATTGCCATCTTGCGTTTTGATAATTAAAGTATCTCACCCTTACCAAGCAAGGTTGCCATAACCGCTTTTTCTGCGTGACGACGATTCTCCGCCTGGTCTAAGATATGCTCTAAATTCTTATCAACAACTTCCTGTGAAATTTCGAAGCCTACATGCATTGGCATATCATGTAATACGATTGCTTTGCTGCCTTCCAATAAGGCTTCGTTAATCTGATATGGCATCATCATATTCAAGGTCTTTTCCTTCTGCTCTGCAAATGCAGGGTTATTGAAGAATTCCATATCTACCCATGTGTCGGTGTATAATACATCCATATCCTTTACATAGGTCTTTGCTTCTTCCATTGACATAGTCGGATTCAATTCCACATAGTATCCGGTTGCCTTTGCTTTTTCATAGAAGTCAGCTTCAACCGCAGTATCGTTTACTAACGGAGTCAATCCATACAAGGTTCCCATTTCCATCTTAGAGAAGAATTCTACTAAGGAATTGAACACGTTATTCTTTGCACCAATGTATAAGAACTTTACGTTCAAGCTTCCGAATTTCTCTAATAAGGTTAATGCATCTGCTAAAATCTGGCATGGATGATAAGTGCTGTCACAACCATTGATAAATGGAACGGTAGTATTAGCACCAAACATCTCAACGGTCTCATTCTTAATTAAACGTGCCATAATGATGTCTACATTTCTGCCTACATAACGAAGCTCAGAAATCGGCTCACCTAATACGAAATTAGAATCCTCCCACACCTGGTTATAGTAGTTACCACCCAACTCATTAATACCGGTTGCAAATGATAAATAGGTTCTGGTAGAGGTCTTCTCGAATAAGGTGTAGAGCTTCTTACCCTTCAACACTTCGCTGTACTTTTCCGGATACTTCTTCATATCCAAAGCCAGATCCAAAATCGCCATTAACTCTTCTTTGCTATGTTCCTTAAAATTTAACATGTTCTTCATATGATTTTTCCCCTTATCTATTATGTATTATTTGATTATCCAACCTTGTGATTCATCTGCCACTGTACTTCTTTGTAAATTGGCAAATGACTGTTCTGAACAATCTGATATAATTCCTGTTCGTATAAATTAATTGCTTCCTTCAAGTTATCTGCCCGCTGATTCTCAAAATAACTAAGTATGCTGGTTACAGCATATAAATAACGATAATTCATCGGCAGGAAGGAAATGTATCCAAGCACGATTCTTGCCTGTGCCTCTCGCTCCTGTTGGAACCGGGTCAAATCCTCCTGCGCCTTCTGAAGCTCTGCATCTATTGTTGCACGTTTTTTCTTTCGCTTCAAAAAGGAAAGTAAAAACACCAGAACATTCAGAATAATTGCACCAAAGAACAGTACCACTACGGACATTAAAGCAAAAGCCTCCAGCCCTGATTCTAAATTGGTAAATATATGATCCGCCATAAGCATGGAAATTCCAAATGTCAGTATAATAGCAATTGGGAACACTACTATATCCAATATCAGCATTAAAATTATGGTTCCTCTTGCTCGAATTCTACCCCGTTGATCATTCTTGCGTCGAATGAAATCATAGCAGTTATTGGTGTTGATATCGATATCTTTTATTCGTTCAATTCCCGGAACACTTGCCCGAAGTGCCTGTTTCATATTTTCTATTTCCTGAAAATTAGAAGTCACTTGTCCATCCATATGCCCATCCTCCGTAATGCTTTTTTGTTGCAATTATAATGATGCTTTCCTTGTTATTCCATTCATCAATTCAAAATTGCAAATACATAATAAATTATACGAAGTTACAATATTTCCGTCAAGTTTATTCTACGCAAATCTATGTATTTCCTACACTTTTAGCCCTTTTTGAGGTTTCTAGCTCAGAACACGCGGTTTCACTTTTGACTTTCTGCCAAATAATTTCTTTTTCTTCTTCCGTCTGCTTTCTTCCACAGCTGCTGCCGCCTCTGCATTTGCTTTCTGTCGCTGACGAATAGCCTCATCCAGTTTTCGGAATCGTTCCTCTTCCTTTTCCTCATTTTCCCGCATCACATAATCCATTTGCTTAATAACCCGTTCCGATACCTTGTCCGATACCTCGTTACTGATTGCACCGGTTAAGGAACGATTATTTGCTTCTAAGGCCTTACCGATAATCTTTGTCATAATCTCTTGGAATTGCTCCATTTTGAATTCTGCAGACATGGTATCAACCGGTGCCTGATTTGAAACATTTGCTAAAGCCTGACGCATCTCGATTACTTTCGTATTTCCGCCAACCGGCACCGCAGCCTCTTTCTGTTCCAGCACGCTTTTCCAATTGAAATCCACCTTTTCATAGATGTCCGGCAAGACCTGTTTGATTGCCTTTAACTGAATGCCCTGCTCCTTCATCTCCCGAACCGCATGCAATACACGAATATCATCTGCGGTATAGTAACGATGTCCCATCTCGTTACGCTTAATCTTCATGTCCAACTCTTCCTCCCAATAGCGAAGAACATGTGGTTCCACCTTCAACTGGCGGGCTGTGTCAGATATCATATATCGTGTTTCGTTCATAAAAAATCCCCCTTGGTATATCCTATATTCGTTACTAGATACATGATACACTAGGGGGATTTCTTCCTCAATTTCTATCGTATGCTATTATCTTATCATTTCTGACAAATTATGACCGCCGACTTCTCTCCAGATTTACAAACTTCGTATATTCACCCTGCCAGCCGAGAACCACTGTACCTGTGGCACCATTTCTCTGCTTTGCAATAATGATTTCCGCCTTATGCTTGTCCTCCTCCGGCAAGTCATCCCGGTATACATCTTCCCGGTAAATGAACATAACCACGTCCGCATCCTGCTCGATGGCACCGGATTCACGCAAATCCGACAGCATTGGTCGATGGTCCGTTCTTGCCTCTACTGCACGGCTTAACTGGGATAAGGCAATAATCGGCACATCCAATTCTTTTGCCAATACCTTCAATCCTCTGGAAATTTCCGAAACCTCTTGCTGACGGGAATCGGTTCTGCCACTGCCGCTCATCAACTGTAAGTAGTCGATGATAATCAGGCCGATATTGTGGCGCTGCTTTAATTTTCTACATTTATTCCGGATATCACCAATGGTTACATTGGACTGGTCCTCAATAAATAGTTTTGTTCCGCCTAAAATATTAGAGCTTTCATACAACTTCATCCACTGGTCATCCTGCAAATTACCGGTACGAATATTCTGGGAATTCACCTGAGATTCCATGGCAATCATACGCTGCACCAACTGCTCCTTATTCATTTCGAAGTTGAAAATGGCAACCGGAACATCTGTCTTCAAAATTACATGCTGGGCAATGTTCAATACAAATGCAGTCTTACCCATTGCCGGTCTGGCTGCTATCAGTATTAATTCGGAACCGTGTAAACCGGTTAACATATCATCTAAATCCATAAAGCCTGTAGGTACACCGGTAATGTTACCCTGCTGCTTGGATGCCTCACGAATATTCCGAAGAACGTTATCTACCACCTCACGAATTGGAACCGTATCGTCTCCACCGGTTCCCTGCTGGGTCAATTCCAATACTTCATTTTCAATATGACCGAGGATATTCGTTGAACTGTCTTTCAATGCATAACAGTCATTGGCTGCATTCTCTGCCAGTTTAATTAGCCGACGCATATTTGCACGATCTTTTACAATCTCTGCGTATTTCTTTGCATTAGCTGAGGTGGATACCACACTCATCAATTCCTGCATAGTTTCAATGCCATATACATTCTCCGGTACGCCCTTTTCTCTCAGGCGCTCTGTTAAGGTTATTACATCTATGGCAGTTCCCTCGTGATACAGTTCTACCATGGCCTCAAAAATCACACCATACTGCGCCTGATAAAAATCATCCTTCTTCAGCATATCTGCTACATTTACTACAGCCTCTCGGTTCATCAGCATGGACGCAAGGACTGCCTGCTCAGCTTCAATACTATTCGGTTGTGTCTTGCGAATTACTGCTTCTTCCATTTCTATTCTTAACCTTTACCTTCTGTTACTTTTACCTTCAATTCTGCAGTTACCTTTGCATGTAACTTTACGGATACATTGTGAACACCAAGGGACTTAATGCTATCCTTTAACAGAATCTTCTTCTTATCAATATCCAGACTTAACTGACTCTTGGCTGCTTCTGCAATTTCCTTTGAAGAAATGGAACCAAATGTTTTGCCGCCTTCTCCAACCTTCAGGCTTAACACAACTTCCTTATCCTTCATTTCCTCTGCCAAAGCCTTTGCTGCTGCCAGATTCTCAGCTGCAATCTTCTCTTCATTTGCCTTCTGAAGCTTCAAATCATTCATATTCTTGCTATTGGCTTCAACGCCCAGCTTCTTTGGCAAGATGAAGTTTCTTGCATAACCATCATTTACTTTTACTACCTGACCCTTTTTACCAAGAGCCTTTACATCCTGCAATAAAATAACTTCCATACTACAAATCTCCTTCCACTGTCATTTTCTCTAATACGTCCTGTAATTGTAATTTCGCATCTTCCAAGGTGCATTCATGTAACTGTGCTCCGGCTACCGTTGCATGGCCACCGCCACCCATACGCTCCATGATTACCTGTACGTTTACTTCATCAATAGAACGGGCACTCAGATAAATGGTATCATTCACCTGTGTCATCATGAAAGATGCCTTGATGCCGTCAATATCCAACAACTCGTTGGCAATCTGCGCTGCCAAAACCGTCGGACTATCCACACCTTCCGAAGGCAAAATTCCAATGGCATAATCATCCATGAAAATCTCTGCGTTCTGAACGCCGGTCAATCTTTGCTTATAGACTTCCAAATCCGAACGGAACATCTTACGCACCCGGATTACATCTGCACCACTTCGCTTTAAGTAAGACGCCGCTTCAAAGGTACGCACACCTGTCTTGGTTACGAAATTATCCGTATCTACCAAA
The DNA here is from genome assembly GCA_017461045.1 of Lachnospiraceae bacterium. GTDB lineage: Bacteria > Bacillota > Clostridia > Lachnospirales > Lachnospiraceae > CAG-632. Next base: position 9,731 of record JAFTZJ010000004.1, read on the forward strand.
ATACCGGAATACATAGCATCTGCTTCGATTGGTCGAAGCTTCGGCTTATCAATAATATACTGTAAAATCTCTGCTACCATTTCACAGGCAGAAGATGCATATGGTTCAATGTACGACAGAATCGCATTCTGAATGGAATCACTCATGGCACGATGATGATCGATTACCACGATGGATTTTGTCATGTTTAAGAGTTCCTCACACTCCGTATAACTAGGACGGTTCGTGTCTACCACTATTACAGCCGTATTCTGGTCAACCAGATTCATAGCCTGCTCGCTGTCGATAAATAAGTCCTCCGGATACATGTTGCTTCCAATAAAATTGTTAATAACCGGACGAATGGATACAGTTACATCATTGATTACAATATGCGCCCGACGCTCCATCGTTGCTGCCAATCGATAAATACCAATTGCGGCACCCAAAGAATCTACATCCGGCATCTTGTGACCCATAATAATCACCTGGTCCTTCGCCTCTAATACTTCCCGCAGGGCATGAGCCTTTACACGAGCCTTTACTTTGGTATTCTTCTCTACGCCTTGGGATTTACCACCATAGTAATAAATCTGCTCTCCATCCTTGACAACTGCCTGGTCACCACCTCGGCCCAATGCCAAATCAATGGCTACCCGCGCTGCATCGTAGGCCTGCAAATAGCTTGGGGAATTAATTCCAAGACCAATACTGAGGGTAACTGATATTTCATTTCCAATGTTAATGGCTCTTACCTCATCCAACAATGCAAACTTTGTAGTCTGTAGCTGTTGTAAGTATTTCTGCTGGAATACCACAAGGAACTTATCCTTTTCCAGCTTCTTAACAATGGCATCGATATTCTGCATGTACTTGTTGACCTTTCGGTCTACTAACGCAGTCAGCAGCGGACGGCGGATTTCCTCAACACCTTCTAATGCTTCCTCGTAATTATCAATATAAATCAATCCGGCAACTAACTTCTGGTCCTTATTCTCCTGAATGTAGTGTCTTAATTCGGTCTCATCGAACAGATACATGGCAAATAAACCATCTTCCCGCTCTACTTCTACATCCTCCGGAAGAATATCATTGACCACTACCCGACGCAGCTCCACGCGATAATAGCTTTCTTCATATCGCATGCCAAATTCTGTCATGTTACTTTTCTGCGGGAACAATTCCTTGGTAATCTCCGGAAACAACTGGGTTACGGATTTCTTTCCCGGCTTCTCCGTGCCGATAATTCCGTAAAACAAAGCGTTGGCCCAAAGAATCTTGCCGTCTAGGTCAATCAAGGCATAAGGAATCGCCAAGTCCTTCAATAATTCCTTCTGCACCTGTCCCTGTTCAAAAGCAAAGCTTACTAAACCAGTCATAATATTCGGCTTATTATACAGATAAATAAACAATACAATTAACGCATATACCACCAATCCTATGGTAAGCACAATTCCGGTCTCTACATCTGCAAAATAGATGATACCATTAAAAATCACCAATGGGATTAACAAGAAAAATGGAATGGTCAAATATCGCTCTATTTGATTTTTCAATAAAACCTTCTTGGGCTTTTCCGGTTTCTTAGAAACCTCAACTTCCTGTTCTGTACTCATGTTAACTCCTATTCTTCCGCATCCGTCTCACGACTTCTTCACAAGGGATGCGTTACTTTATAAATCCTCTGCTTCAATGGTTAACAGTTGTTCTTTGTTCACCACAGTGGCAGATACCAGACGGTTTGCCTGTCGCTCAATTACCCGGCTCAAATAATTCCGGACATCACGGGCATTACCAAAGTTCTTATCTTTCTTCTCAATCATTTCCGCCAACACTTCCCGCAAGCGCACGTCGCCGGCTTCACTGATATGATAATCCTGCTCCTTACTCATAAAACTGAAGATTGCATATAAGTCTTCTGCATTATAATCCGGAAAATCAATAGTCTTATTAAATCTGGATTTCAGACCCGGATTGGCATCAATAAACTCTTCCATCAAATCCGGATAACCGGCTACGATTACAATCAAGTCATCTCTGTAATCTTCCATCGCCTTATTCAGGGTATCAATGGCTTCCTGTCCAAAGTCTCCATCCTGGCCCCGGCTGCTTAACGCATAAGCTTCATCAATAAACAACACGCCACCCTTGGCTTTGTCTACTACCTGCTTTACCTTCAAGGCAGTCTGACCCATATAACCGGCAACCATACCGGAACGATCAACCTCTACTAAATGTCCTTTTGACAATACACCCAATGCACAGTAAATCTTCGACAACAAACGAGCCACCGTAGTTTTACCGGTACCCGGGTTTCCTGTAAATACAAAATGCTTTGCTACCGGTGCTTTCTTCAAACCATTCTGCGCACGCATCTCATTAATCTGAAGCAGGTTAACAATATTCTTAACCTCTTTCTTAACGCTTTCCAAGCCTACCAAATCGCCCAGCTCGTTCATCAGCGTATCTAAATCATAGCCCTCCGGAGACGCCTCTGTAATGGTTCCCACAAATGCGATTTCTTCCTCCTTCTGGTTCTCTGAAACCTCCTTGGTACGATACGGAATACTATCCGGCACCTCCTGTCGGTCCTCGCCAAAATGCTTGTAGGCATTAATCTGGCTTTCCAGCATTAACAGATAACGGGTCAGCGCCCGAATCTCCTTATCCTCCACCTTACGGTTGCAGGCAATAAAATCTCTGCCCAGTTCCTGGAAGGTATGGTAATACAAGCTTCGAATATCATAATACTTGGACTGATATACCACATTTGGAATATTCTTATCCTTCAAAAAATAATGCAGGGATAGCGGAGGATGATTCAGGAAATCCTTATCCGTTACTTTGTGTCTGTGAATACAATCCACAATGGTATCCGAATCAAACTCATATTCCAATAATTTATTAATATATTTAATTTCTTCTTTATTCACCAGACCATCTGCAATTGCCAGATAACAGAAGAAATTCCGCAAATCCATTCTTAACTGTTCAACTGCGTTGAAATCCCCTTCCAGCAAAATGCCGCTTAAGTCCATTTCTCTGGCTATTTTCTTACAAGTCCGAAAGAGTGTAATGCTTTCCTGTTCCATAAGTTCTCCCCAAATTATTTAATCCTATTCTTACTCATTATACGAATGAATATATTCCATTCAACTATACTACTTTTCTGCTAAATACGCAACGAAAATCAGCAGATGATAATCGTCACCTGCTGATTTCAAATAATGCCATTTTCTATTTTTGAACTGCATCAATCGGTCGCAATTTTGATGCCCATCTTGCCGGAAAGAATCCTGCCAATATGCCTAAGACAATTGCGAACAAAAATGCGGCAACTGCCAACCACCAAGGTATAATTGCCAGATTTGTATCCTTTGGCAACTCCATCAGTTTTACTGCCAGAATATTAATTCCCAGCTCCGTAACACCGTAGGAAATCAGAATTCCAATCAAGCCTCCTAAGCCTCCCAGAATCCCGGACTCCAACAAGAATAAATACAACAGTTCTTCCGGATCTGTACCCAGAACCTTTAATATTCCGATTTCATTAATCCGGTCATAAACAGCTGTCGTCATGGTGTTACCAATACCAATTACCGCTACAATCAACGCAATCATACCGATACCACCCAGAATAATCTGAAGCACCTTTACGGTTTTTTGCACATAATCTACCATTTCCTTGTTACTCTCTACCTGATATCCCATGTCCTGCAAATCCTTTACCAAGCCGTCTACCTGGTCAATGCTTTCTGCATCTATAATTACACTGGTGTAAATCCACTCGTTATAATTTTCCCCATTTTCATTGACCGGCTGGCCATGGATTGCACCACCGTCTGCCATTTGCCGTAAATACTGCTTTAACAAATCAATGTCACAATATACATAATAGGAATCCTTGTCGGTCATATTCGCAATGGTCAACCGGCCACTAGGGCTGTCCGGCTCCCAACCCAACTGCACCTGTACCGTATCTCCGGTGAAATCCCATTCCTCATCTTCGTGGGTTTCTGCGTAGCTAACATCGGTCACTTCATTGTACATAAAATACGCAGACTGATTTCCTACCAGAAGCTCCGGCTTCCGTTGACTGGCTTCCCCTTGGGGCTCATTCTTTACCGGGATGCCTTCCAGGTATTCTTTCGGTACCCCTTCAATGCTCCACCATCCGGTATAGTTCTCGTATTCGATAATGGTATCGATGGTTATTACCGGATACACACCTACAACGCCTTCCAGTTCTGCAAATGCCTGCAGTTTCCGGTCCGTCAACATACGATCCTTACGATTACCGTCTGTCACGCCCAGCACCCGAATTTCTGTCACATTTCCTTCCACTCCTGCCATATTCAGCATTTCGTCCTTCACGCCCAAGCCAATGGCGAGCAAGGATACAATGGAAATGATTCCGATTACCACACCTAATACTGTTAATCCGGTCCGTATTCCTCTTTGTTTCATATTTGCATAGCACAAATGCCATATCCAACCCATAGGCTAAAACTCCTCAAGAATCTTCTTCTTTTTCTGGTATCTGCGAATCATCCACCATGCTATCAATCCTACTACTGCTACAACACCTACAATAGCTGCAATCTTGCCGACTACTGCACCTACTTTTGGTTCTTCCTTTACCTTTTCCAAGTTCTCGAATACCGGCTGATTTACTTCTACACCAATTTCGAAAACCGCTTCCTGTACATTTCCCTTTCGATCCTCATAGGTAATAATGATGGAATTCGAATCCCCAAACTCCTTGGAGATTGCAGTAGACTTAGTTAATATATCAATGGTTCCGCTTTTACCGGATTCTATGTTGCCAATATAGCTTTCCGCTTCCCCAATATTTGTGCCTTCTACCTTGGCGGTTACATTATATAAGGTTCCGTCTCCAAGATTATTTACAGAAGCACTGATTTCAACCGTATCTCCCAACTCAATGTAGGATTCCGGAATAAAAATGTCTGTTACAGATACTCTCTGTTCTAAAGTAACCGGAATGAAAATAGCTTCTTCTACCGTATACTCCATACCATTACTGCCTTCATATTCCGTCTTTAACGACAACTTATATGACTTTTCTTCTAAGCCCTCAATAGCCAACATTTGGAAGGTAAACTCCGCCTCCTGATTCCCATCAATCTTTCCGATATATGCCGTTCCGGCTCCTTCCACCGGCAACATTTCCCCCTGCTCCGTCATAACGGTAAGCTTCACATTTTTTACCGATGAAGATGCGGTATTCTTCAAGGTAATGCTTAATACGAATTCCTCCCCGGCAAGCACCTCTCCCCCTTCAATTGCATAATCCGATACCATTAATCTTGGATTCGCTGCCTGTACTTTATGAAAACCTGCACCTACAAATGCAGCTACCGCAATACACATCATAAGCAAAAATGAGAAACACTTTTTCCCATTTATTTGTCTGAATTTCATGCTGATTCTCCTTTCTTCTATCCTGCACGTTTCTATGGTTGAAAATCACGTTTCAACCCCATTTATGCCTCCACGATTTCTCCGTCCGCAATCTTAATAATTCGGTCTGCTTCTCTTGCCAAATCAATATTATGGGTAATCAATACCAAGGTCTGATTTAACTGCTTAACAGAATTCTGAAGCAGGGCAATTACTTCGTTACCATTTTTTGAATCCAATGCACCGGTCGGCTCATCTGCAAGAATCAGAGACGGCTGATTTGCCAAGGCTCTTGCTATAGCCGTTCTCTGCTGCTGACCTCCGGAAAGCTGGTTTGGTAAATGCTTTCTACGGTCTTGCAGACCCAACATTTCCATAATATGCTCCACATATTCTTTGTCCGGTTTTCTATGGTCTAACAGAATCGGCATAGTAATATTTTCTTCTACGGATAATACCGGAATCAAATGATATGCCTGGAAAACAAATCCGATTTTTCGTCGGCGGAATACTGCCATCTGTTCATCATTTAATTTGGTAATATCCTTGCCGTCTACAACGATTTTCCCGCTGGTCGGCGTATCCACACCACCCATTACGTGTAATAGAGTTGATTTTCCGGAGCCGGACGCTCCTACTACAGATACAATTTCTCCCTGCTTTATTGTCAGGCTTACGTCGTGCAAGCCCCATACTCTTGTTTCGTTTTCACCATATACCTTGGTTACATTTTCCATTGTTACGATATCCATAAATGTACCTCCTTATTTTCCTTATCAATCTCCACCGGCGGTTAAGTCCTCGACTGTACTTTGGCTCAGCTTCCGCATTGGCGAATAAATCGCTCCGCACAAAAGTAAGAAAGAACCTAACATACACAAAATAACTGCTACAATCGGGAATTGGAATTTCACACCCACAATCATGTTAATACTGATATATACAACATAACTGACACCGCATCCTATAATTACACCAATGACATTGGATATAATTGTGGTAATGATACCCTCATAGAGCACCATTTTCATCAAACGTCCCTTGGATGTTCCGATGACCCGCAGCTGTGCGAATTCCTTTCGTCGCAGATACAGGTTACTTGCTGTAGCATTGATGAAGTTCAGGGACGCCATCAAAACAACAAATACGACAATCAGTGCTACAACCCAGATACCCTTTTGCATACCTGATATATCATCAAGAATCCAAACATATTCCGAACTTAAACAGGTTTCTTCAATATTTTGGAAATCCACTCCATCGTACTGAACCTCCCACATTAATGTGGACAGATTCTTGTTAAATGGAATTCTATCCAAATGATACTGAATTCCGGTGTACATGGAGTCATCCGTTCCGGTTAGTGCAAAGTATTGCTCCTTTGGTAAAACGATTCGAAATTCTTCACCCTGGCGATTCACATCATCCTTCAAAATACCTTCCACGGTGTAGTTCGTATATCGGCCTTCCTCAATCATCTCCAACCATGTTTCATATGTAATTTCGGATTCTCTGCCGTCAAATTCGTACTCCAAATCTTCCAGTTTACTTATTAATTCATACTCTTCAAATTCTTTTGACCGCTCCAACTCTTCTATGGCTGCTTCTTTTTCCTTCTCTAGTTCTACAAGCTCTGTAAGTACCCGTTCCCGGAATTCCTTCATATCTACAATTGGAATCGTATCACCAAGCTGATAATCCATTATTTCCACATCGATGATGTCTACATAGTATTCATCGGATTCTTCCCAAGGTCGCGGCAGATGTCCTTCATTTACAATTACAATTCCATGGTCGCTAACATCTAATGTTCCTTCTATCAGTGCAGACTCATATCTCTGATAATCCGTTTCATCATAACCATAACAGGTAACAGTAGCCAGCATGGACGCTATCATAGCTCTTCTATGTTGGAATTTTTCTTCATCGTCTAATGGTTTATTATAAGCTTCGTACATGGTTGTTCTAAATAGACCATCATCAGTTTCTTCCGCATATTGTTTTCCGTAATGACTATAGAATCCATTCATGTCTGCTACCCAAAGCCGTGTAGAATAAATTCGTTTTGCTTCCGTAATTTCTCTTAGCTCGCTAATTCGTTCCAATCCCTTTGCGGAAGGTAGCGACCCCTGCACCACATCAATGGTATCACTTGCTTCCAATGGGTTTTCAAAATATAACTGATAATACTTATAGCTTTCCAACTGTTCTTTCAGAACCTGCCCCACCGTACTTCCGGCCGTTGCAAGCGAAATAAACATAGCAATTCCAAATATCATAGCGCCTATAGTCCGGAAGAATCTTCCCCGATTCCGCATCAGGCTCTTATATGCATAATCTCCATCCACGCCCAGAATTTTACCGAATATATTGCTACCGCGGACTTTGATATTTTCTTTCTTAACCCGGTACTCACCCCGAATAGCACTGAGGGGAGACATGCCGGTAATCAGCTTGCTATTCTCGCCCATGGTGAAATACAAATCACCCATGAACAGAATTAATATCAACAGAATCCCAATCGGATGGAATCCAACCTTTACCTGAAACACGATTCCGATTGCTATACTGATGATGGTTCCCAGCAAGACACCAAGCCCAATACCAATCAGCTCTAGAATCGCCCCCTGCAAATAAATAATTCCCTTTAGCTGCGACTTCGAAGCACCGATGCATCGTAAATTACCATAGTCCCGAATATTCTCTAAGGCACATAACTGAATGGCATTTCTTACGATACCCACACCAAAGATAGCAAAGATGTAGGAAATCAGAAGAACGAATAGTAACAGTGCCACCGGTCCCTCTTCGTCTGCCCCCTGAAAATACAGGGAAGCAAGATAATCATTGATTTCACCTTCTACCTGATATTCGTTGGAAAGCTGTTTGAAACATGCATTAATCCGATAAGGCTCACTGACATTTACATACAATGCATTGGGATGAATTAATTCCTTCGTGCCATTGATATAGCTCTCTTGGTAGTAAGGGCCTATGTAAGCACTCTTTACCCGACTGTCTCCCAGAATCTGTTCTGCCTTCTCCCGGGTCTCCGTAAAGAAAATCATCTCGTAGTCCCCATCTTCTCTTACAACTTCTCGCAAATGCACCAAAAATCCGCAAGAAAAGTTCAAAAATGCAAATAAAATCGTTGCCGTAATCCATGCACCTACGATTGCTATGATACTTCGTTTCTTATTCATCGTCAGATATCGTAATGCAATCTTTCTGTAATTCTCCATAACATCCTCCTCATTCAGGGTCTATTTATTCCATAAAAATAGAGCATAGTCGTTCTCAACTATGCTCATTATAGATGTTCAATATTACAATCCCGTGACAGTCTATCTTACAGTTTTGTAAGAATCAGCGTAAGCACTTCTGTTATGCTTTTGTTACAGACCGGATAATGTCCTCATTACCAAGTCCACGTCCTTATTTTCCAGTTCCTGAATGATGTGTAAATATGTTTTCTGTGTCGTCGTCATACTCGCATGACCTAATCTACGGGCAACACTTGCAATAGATACTCCGGCAAACAGTAATAACGATGCATGCGTATGCCGTAAGCCATGGATTGATATTGAAGAAATACCGCATTCCTTACAATGTCTGGTAAGAACATCATTTACAGTTGAATTATAAATTTTGTCCTCTCCTACAAAAATAGGTTTGTCCTCCGGCATTCCTTTTACCAGTTCCGAAAACTTTACCACTATCTGCCAATCAATTTGAATCTTTCTTATCGAAGACTTATTTTTAGTAGGTAGAAAACCACCTTCACCTTTATAATCCCAAGTCTTACTGATTGAAAGAGTCTGCCTTGCAAAATCAAAATCACCCGGAGTAATCGCAAGAGCCTCTGAAAAACGCATCCCAGTCTTCGCAACTAAAAGAATAAACCAATCCCAATTCGGCTCCTCTTTTATATTTAAATCGGCAATTAATGTATGAAGTTCAAATTGGTTCAGATATTTAATCTTCTTCGACTTAGGAGTCTTACCTTTAATAATTGCCTTTCTTGTGGGGTCTCTTTGTAGTAAACCTTCATCTACAGCATCAAGAATTGCTCCCTTCAGCTGATGATGAAAATCCAATGTCGTCTGTCTTTCATGCTCCTTAGCATAATCGTTCAACAATTGCTGATAAGCAGTTCTTGTCAAATCACAAATCCTTAAATCCGGCACAAGTTTTTCCACCCACTTTAGGGTCATCATATACTTTGCCATTGTTGCTTCTCTTATTGCACCTCTTTTATACACTTCTACCCATTGTCGATAATAATTGCAGAAGAGTACTGTCTTGTCCATATCATTTAGCATAAGCCACCTCCATTTCTCAAAAATGCTTACGCTGATATAGACATTTCGAATAGCAGAGGTAGCATTATACAAATAAATTAGTGAGAAATAAGAGGCTTTATTTCTTCCTCTAAAGTTTTTCTCAATTCTGCCATCATCTGTGCATAAAATTTAAATTTCGGCAATGCTTTTTCTTGTGTAGCCTTATAACCTGAAAAATCAATTTTCGCCTTTATTGCACTCTCATTTGGTATCTCTCCATTCCTATAATGTGTAGCTGCATACATAACATCTTCTTTTGGCGCATACCATGTAATGCAAAACTCAGTAATGACTCTATCAATACAATCTCGCTTCATCGACTCAACAATATTAAGAATTGACTGACCCTTGTATTTATTCTCATCCAACTCAATTTCATAAATCAAGCTCGACATAATATCTGCCACCTTCGAATTTTCTTTACGAAGCTCTTCCACATACTGTTTCACTTCATCAATCTTTTTCTGACGTTCTTCCGGAGTAATATTTTCGTTATCCTCATTAGGAGTAACAATATTCTGAATCAGATTGATGATATATTCATAATCAATCTTGGTGTTACTATAAGCCATCAGTTCATAATCAGGGTCAACAACTGTAGTATCCGGTTCTCCAGGTGGATTATCTGTCCCTGACTCATTTCCTGACTTTATTTCTTCTAAGACATTCAAGTAATGACCTGCATAATCATAATACTCATCTTCAGTTATTCCATAACCTTCAAGCATAGAGTCTTCATAATTGGTAAAAGACTTTAACTGTGCAAACAGCCTGTCAAAATTCTGGAAGATTTTTGCAAAGACTTTCTTTTCCTCTAACGACATCCCCGGAACTACCGAAGGAGTCTCAGCACAAACGCGAAGTGCAGCAAGTGCTTTTCTAAATGCTGACTCTATTTCT
>JAFTZJ010000037.1 GCA_017461045.1 Lachnospiraceae bacterium
AATCCGGTGTTCATACCAAGTTTATTCCGGACTATAACAGTCTGATACCCAGTAGACCTTATACAGAGGATTTGATGGGGCTTTCGGTGATTAATATCCGTTATGTTCCTCTGTCCAATACCGGCAACATGGTACTCAAGAGGGCTATGGACATAGTGGGTTCTTTGTGCGGAATTGTATTGGTATCACCGCTATTATTGATTATTGCTATTGCGATTAAGTTGACCAGTCCCGGTCCGGTTATTTTTAAGCAGGAACGAGTAGGACTGCATAATGTACCATTTTATATGTACAAGTTCCGAAGTATGGAACAACAGACAGAGGCAGATGAGAAGAAGGCGTGGACTGTGAAGAACGACCCGAGAGTGACGCCTATCGGTAAGCTGCTTCGTCGAACCAGTTTGGACGAGCTTCCGCAGTTGTTCAACATTTTGAAGGGGGATATGAGCCTGGTCGGTCCCAGACCGGAACGACCATTGTTTGTAGAGAAGTTTAAAGAAGAAATTCCCAGATATATGATAAAGCATCAGGTGCGACCGGGATTGACCGGTTGGGCACAGGTGAATGGATATCGTGGTGACAGTTCTATTCCGAAAAGAATTGAGCATGATTTGTACTATATTGAGAATTGGACTTTAGGCTTTGATATAAAAATCATTATTTTAACATTCTTTACAGGCTTTATAAACAAAAACGCATATTAAGCATTAACAAGGAGAAGTGAAATGGCAAAGTATTCTAATAATGCCAGTGGAGGAAATACTGACAGAAAAATGAAAAACAGACAACGGACAAAGATTATTATTTTTATCATTGAAATTTTAATTATTCTGGTGATGTTATTAGTTGTATGGAAGGTTTTCCAAACAACCGACGAAACGGAAGGACCACACATTGTAGATATTGAAGAAAGCAATATTGTGGTGAACCCGGGCGTAAAGGAAAGCTTGGAAAAGGAGCCTACCTCTCCGGAGGAAAAGGAACCTGCTATGAAGGGTTATTGGAATATTGCTCTCTTTGGTGTAGATGCTACCAGTCAGAAGCAGTTATACAGCAAGAGCCGAAGCGATAGTATGATGATTGCTTCTGTAAATATGGATACCGGAGAAATCAAACTGGTGTCTGTATATCGTGATACTTATTTGAATAAGGGTAACGATAAATATGGTAAATGTAATGGTGCCTATGCAGCAGGTGGTGCAGAACAGGCAATCAATATGTTAAATATGAATATGGATCTTGCTATTAAGGATTTCGTAACAGTAGGTTATCATGCTGTAAAGGAATGTGTAGATGGTCTTGGTGGTGTATGGATTGACGTAGACAGTGCAGAGCTGAAGCATATCAACAATTATCAGCTGAGTATTATCCGCGACACCGATATTCCGAAGAGTGAGTATGTGGAAGTAACCGATACCGGTTATCAGTTATTAAATGGTTTGCAGGCAACGGCATATTGCCGTATCCGTTATACCAAGGGCGATGATTACAAGCGTGCAGAACGTCAGCGTGAAGTGCTCAAGGCGATGGAAGAACAGGTAAAGAAAGCAGATTTGAAGACCCTTGAGAAGTTGGCTACCAGCGTATTGAAGTATGTGTACACCAGCTTGGATGAAGCGGATATCTTGGAATTGTTAAAGAATGTAAGTAACTATACCATCGTAGATGAAGGTGGTTTCCCTAC
>JAFTZJ010000038.1 GCA_017461045.1 Lachnospiraceae bacterium
CCATGAATTCAATAAATTCCTGCTTGTATGCTTCCATTTTTCTAAAAACCTCCTTGCTATATCATTTGTTCATACTTTCATCATACTACCATAAAAGCGCTTATTTATCAATGTTTCTCTGTCTATCGGCGTTATTAAAAAATCGGCGGTCATAAACCGCCGATAAATATAGTCATGTACTATACACAGCCTCTTAATTCATTAATATCTTCCACGCCATAACGCTTCATATATTCTTCGATGCCCTGTGCCACCTTTACCGGTGTCATTGGGTCATGGAAGGTTGCAGTTCCCACAGATACTGCGGTTGCACCGGCCATGATGAATTCAATTGCATCTTCACCGGTAGCAATACCACCCATACCGATAATCGGCACCTGTACTGCATGTGCTACCTGATAAACCATTCGAACAGCTACTGGTTTAATCGCAGGACCGGATAAACCGCCGGTCTTATTAGCAACTGCAAAGGTTCTTCGATGAACATCAATCTTCATACCTGTTAATGTATTAATTAAAGATAATGCATCCGCACCGGCTGCCTCTGCCGCCTTTGCCATTTCTGTAATATCCGTTACATTCGGACTTAATTTCATAATAATTGGTTGTTTGGCAACAGCCTTCACTGCTTTGGTAATCTCAAATAATGCTTTGGGGTCTTGTCCAAAGGCAATGCCGCCTTCTTTTACATTCGGGCAGGATACGTTGATTTCCAACATATCTACCGGTTCATCCCCTAAGCGTTCTACTACTTCTACATAATCCGCAGTCGATTTACCACATACATTTACAATGATATTCGTGTCGTACTGCTTCAAAAACGGAATATCCCGTTTCGCAAACACATCAATGCCCGGATTCTGCAAGCCAACCGCATTAATCATTCCACCATAGGTTTCTGCGATTCGCGGAGTTGGATTCCCCTGCCAAGGAATATTCGCTACACCCTTCGTGGTGACTGCTCCCAACTGATTCAAGTCTACCAGTTCACTGTATTCTGCACCGGAGCCAAAGGTTCCGGAAGCTACAGTTACCGGATTCTTCCATGTTACTCCGGCAATTGTTACTGCTGTATTCATTAGAACTCCACCTCCCCTGCAAGAAAGACCGGTCCGTCTTTACAGATTCGTTTATTGTTCACGTTGGTATGGTGATCTTTTTCCTTCGACTTGCACACACAAGCCAGACAAGCACCGATACCGCAAGCCATTTTCTCTTCTAATGATAATTGTGCTTCTATTCCTTGTTCCAATGCATAGGTCTGAATTGCACGAAGCATTGGCGTCGGACCACAGGTATAAATAATATCTCCTGTAATTCCATATTCCCGAATGGCGTCCATAACGGTTCCTTTCACCCCATGGTTACCATCTTCGCTGGCATAATACACCTTGCCAAAAGGTGCAAATTCTTCATCTAAGAAGGTCTCATCCCGGTATCCTAATACCACCTGAACTTCAACACCATTCTTCGATAATTCTTTAGCCAACTGCAGCATCGGCGGAATTCCGATACCACCACCAATTAAGATTGCTTTGCCGTCCTTCATGGCAAATCCATTTCCCAACGGTCCCAAAATTTCAATCTTATCACCAGCATGCATCTGAGAGAACTCTTCGGTTCCCTTTCCTGCCACACGATATACCATCCGCAAGGTTCCTGCTTCCTTATCAATCTCACACAAGCTGATTGGTCTTGGCAAAAGACGGGAACCATCCTTGCTGTATAAATTCACGAATTGACCCGGCTTTGCCTGTTCTGCAATTGCTTTTGCTTCTACCAGCATGCTAAATACACCGGTGCCAATCGGTTCCTGATGTATAATTGTTGCTGTCATCTTCGTTGTAGCCATATTCTAATCTCCTTTATCGTTTGCCCATTGCTCCGTTAATATCTGCAATCATATCGATAACTGCCTGACGGGATGCATCTGCAAAATTCTCACTACCAAACTTCTGGTACTGTTCCTGCTTATATGCTGCAATAATTCCTCTGGATGAGTTAACAATTGCGCCTAAACCATCTTCATTAAAGTAATGTACTAAGTCTTCTGCTTTACCGCCCTGCGCACCATAACCAGGTACAAGAATGTATGTCTTTGGCATCAATTTACGAAGTACCTTACCCATTTCCGGATAAGTAGCACCCACAACGCAACCTACATTACTGTATGCGCCATCCATACTTTCCTCACCCCATTCAGCAACCTTCTTGCCTACTAACTCATACAATGGAGTGCCATCTAATAACTGATCCTGGAATTCACCGGAAGACGGATTGGAGGTCTTTACCAATACAAAGATACCCTTGTCACATTCATTACATACCTTTAAGAATGGCTTAATACCATCCGAGCCCAAATATGGATTCACAGTTGCGAAATCCTCATCAAATCCCGCATAAGTCTTGCTTCCTACCTGTACGGTTCCCAAATGACCCACTGCATAGGCTTCGGATGTAGAACCAATATCGCCACGCTTTACGTCGCCGATTACTACCAAGCCCTTGCTCTTACAATACTCTATAGTCTTCTGGAATGCCTTTACACCCTCCACACCGAATTGCTCATACATAGCAATCTGTGGTTTTACAGACGGAATCAAATCATAGGTTGCATCTACAATTGCTTTATTAAACTGCCAGATTGCTTCTGCAGCTCCTTCTAAGGTCTCACCATATTCTTCAAATGCCTGCTTTTGAATATGCTCAGGCACATACGATAACATTGGGTCCAATCCAACTACGATTGGTGCATGTAAGGTTTCAATTTTGTTAATCAATTTGCTAATCATTTGCTAATCCTCCTGCTTTTTTGCGACCGTATTTTCTTTCTAACTACGTTCGCACTCGTATAAATATTGTATCACATCTACACATATCTTGGAAAGCCTTGAATCCAGAATTCCAACAATCGATTTCCATTTACACAATCATCATTGTTCTCCAACAACCGTTCCGGATGCCATTGCACGCCTATAATCGGCAATTCCTTATGTACTACTCCTTCCACCACCTGATCTTCGGCGTATTGAATCGTTTCCAAGCCCATGCCAATTCTGTCAAGGCCCTGATGATGAGCACTGTTTACCCGAAACCGAACACCATACAACTCCTCCAGTATAGAATGCATTCTGGCGATGGTCATATGATACCGGTCACCGTCCTCATATGCGTGGGTATAAGCAGTGGGCAGATGCTGTCGTATAGTTCCGCCAAAGAATACATTGATAACTTGCATCCCTTTACAAATTCCCAACACAGGCTTCTGCATCCGAACACACTCCGATAACAACTGTAACTGTATCTTGTCTAGGGACTCATCAATATTTACAGAGCCTTGATTCTCCTGTCCAAATAAACCCGGTTCCAAATCTCCTCCTCCCGGCAGAACAAGTCCCGGATACTCTATCCATTCCCGGGAATCACACTCAAAAATTCCGATACCGTCTACGCCCATTTTCCCAAACGCCCTTTTGTAGTTTTCAATCTGCTCCGTTCTTCCTGCAATTAACACCTTTGTCTGCACATTCTCACCTCCATTTTCTATTATTGTCCACTCAACTATTCATATGTCGGCATCTGATTTCCTATGCCAACTTGACATATCCTTTATTGCATGGGAATATTTTAATAGAATGAACATTCAATTGAATTGAAAGGATAGGGAATTATGAATCCAACCTATAAATCGGCATTACAATTACATCAACAGATTCCGGTTGTAGATGCACACAACGACCTGGCAGGAGAGCTTCTGTTACGTCACCGTCACGGAGAAACGAATGTAATTCAGAACCTTTACCTATCCAACTGGAAGGAAGCCGGTTTTCAACTAATTATATCCTCCATTTACATTGAAAATAATGTATTCTATCCAAGTGCTGATATGACTTGGATAAATGGTTGGCAAACCGGTTCGCTTGTCTGGGAACAAGGATTCCAAAACGCTTTGGAACAGATTCAGGTTATCAAAGAAGAAATTCATGAATTATCTGACCAATTATGTCTGGTAACCTCTCA
The DNA here is from genome assembly GCA_017461045.1 of Lachnospiraceae bacterium. Lineage (GTDB taxonomy): Bacteria > Bacillota > Clostridia > Lachnospirales > Lachnospiraceae > CAG-632. Next base: position 4,021 of record JAFTZJ010000038.1, read on the forward strand.
CAAAGAATTAGAAGAAGTCAAGAACCGGAAGCGAATCGGAATTCTACTCTATATGGAGGGACTGGACTGTATTGGTTCCGATCTTTCCAAGATTCACAAGCTTTATGAACTGGGTGTTCGCGGTGCCAGTCTGACTTGGAGTCGTCCGAATCTATTGGCAACCGGTTGCTGCACTGCCACAAGATTTGAAGATATTCCCGGTTCTATCACAGAATTAGGCTTGCAGGCCATTCAGGAATTAGAACAACACCATATGTTCTTAGATATCAGTCATTTGAACAATGAAGGCTGGCAGCAATTACAGGATTATTATAAGAACAAATCATTTTCTAATCATCAAACCGATTCATTTGCCAAACGTATACCTTACGTTGCAACCCACTCGAATTCTTATAGTGTTCATGCCAACTATCGTAATCTGACTGACTACCAGATTCAGTGTCTTGCGGCCCAAGGCGGAATCATGGGCTTTAATGCCTGCAAATACATTGTAGGAAGCAATGACCCGAATCAATATCCGGATGCTATGTGCGAGCATATCGAGCATGCAGTTTCTATAGCCGGTGCAGAACATGTAGGATTAGGATTTGACTTGTGCGATTCCTATACCCGGGGCAAATATCAAACCTATGCCGTCGAACCGGAGGATTGTCTGGAAAACCACAAAAAAGCACTGTTGCTCACAGCCCGCTTATTAGAGCGAGGCATGTCAGAACAAACAGTGCTTCAAATTCTAGGTCTTAATTGGTTGCAGTATTTGGAAGCTCTACTTCACTAGCTGCTTTTGTAATTACTTCTGTTGGTTTTACACCCTTTAAGGTTAAGAACAGGAATCCAACCGTTGCTGCAATTGCTACAACCGCAATTACAATCATAACTCCGGTCTGCTCTTCCAGGGATTCCGGAAGAATATATCCCAATGCATAGCTAAATGAATTAATTGCCATATGCAACAGGATTCCCGGAATTACCGAACCATAACGATGTGCAATATAACCAAGTATGAAACCTAACACAGCTGCATAGATTCCCTGCACCAGATTCATATGGTATGCACCGAACAAAATACCCTGCAAAATAATCGCAACCTGCCATGGCATTGCTTTCTTAAATAATTTCAGGGTTACACCACGGAATATTAATTCTTCTCCAATTGGTGCCAATATACTAACGCAGATTACCATAAGAATGGATTCATTGCCCAACGCATTCATTACTTCCATGTAAGACTCCTTCAAGTCAGGAAGCATATTTAATACTATAGTTAATAACATAGAAATTGCAAACTGCAACGCAATACCCATTCCGATAATTCCGCCGATTCGCTGAGGCTTTAATAATTGCTTCCAGTCGCCGGTCTGCTTCTTACGACAGAACATGAAGAAATACCATAATGCGAAAATCAAGATATATCCCAAGTAAACACTCACCATTAAAATAGCATATGGTGTTCCGGACATAAATCCTTCCAACATATCTTCCTGACTTACATACATAGTATGGTTTCCGGACATTGCATCCTTGATTCCCAAATAGAAGCTATACACAAAGATTCCTACAAAGCTTGCAATGATTTGCCAAATAAATGCTGCTGCAAATGGTGTAAAACCTAAAGCTCCCCAACCAAATTTCTTCCAAAAATTCATAATTCAATCCTCCTCAATTAGTTCTTACTATTTCCTGTTTCTAATTTATGACATGAAATGGAATAGGTCATATTCAATACCATCCATAGAATTATTACACATATTACCGGCATCATTCCGCAATCAAAGGTTAACATCGAGATAAACGATACAATCCACATAACCATGCACGCTACATTCGTCGCCTTGAATGCTTTGTACGCTGCCTTATATATTATTTCCTTCTGTGCTTCATCACAGCTTTCCAACCAAACCTCTTGGAACTTTGTATCCAGAACGTTACCCCGCTTTTCCGGATTCAGTTCTTTTTCTAATGTTACAACTTTCTTTTGGAGGATAATCCCACCGATTAACCCTGCCATATAAGCCGCCAATCCGCCTAACGCTATAACATCCCGTTGCCATTCCGGTTCCTCAATTATTTTCCAAAGATAGAAGTTTAAGGCAAACATAAATGAATTCAAGACTTGCAACCCATTCACAATTAAAATTGGATAATTTAACTGTTTCTCGATTTTATCAATCCATTCCTCATCTTCTCCATCCCATTTTGCCGCTTTCTTTCTTGCGGAATGACAAATACAGCCACCTACAACCATCGCAACCAGATTCATAGTAACAAATAATATAGGTACAGCATAGGCTAATACTTGCTCCAGGATTGCCCATACCACTTCTGCATTTCCCTGTTCTTTAATTAAATTGGTAACAGCTCCCAAGAATACTCCGCCAATTAAAGTAAGTACCATAATGATGACGAATTTGACCGTTATCTTTGCATCTTTCTTTTTTTCCATTGCTTCTGCGTCTATTTTCTCATTTGTATGTTGTTCCATCTTAGCTTTCCTCCTCATATTCAAAAATATCTTCCACCCGGGCCTCACATACCTTTGCTATCTTCAATGCCAGGGATACGGAAGGTGAATAATCCCCTCTCTCTATCTGGCTAATGGTCTGCCTGGAGGTTCCTACTAATGTACCCATCTCTTGTTGATTCACTCCAAGACGGGCTCGAAACTCTTTCAAACGATTGTATAATGGCATTTATCTCAACTCCTTTTCATTCACGCTTGAATCCTATATACTTATATATCACTCTTTCGGATTAATGTTGCATTTTTGACAAGTATCCATTTCAACTTGACAAGGTTCGTTATCATTTTGACAATTATCCTTGTCACGCACCCATTATATCGCTGACAACTATCCTTGTCAACACTTATTAATAAAAAAATGCAATTTTGTTGCCAAATCATTTCAACAACAAAATTGCACTTGTTCTACTATATGATATTTCTATAAAGCAAATACTACCTTTCCCTTACAAATGGTGTTTACCACTCTGCCTTTCAACACCTTGCCGTCGTATGGCGTATTCTTGCCCTTGGAAGCAAATTCATTTACATCCACTGTGTATTCCATGTCCGGATTGAAAATTACAATATCTGCCATTTTACCGGTTTCTATACTACCACGTTCATTCTCGATTCCAATTACCTTTGCCGGATTCCAACTCATCTTTTCTGCCATCTGCATCGGTGTTAAGATACCCGTTGCCACTAATGCAGTATAGGTAAGAGATGCACTGGTTTCCAAACCAACAATTCCGAATGGAGATTCCAAGAACCCTTTCGCTTTTTCTTCTGCACTATGCGGTGCATGGTCGGTGGAAATCACTTCCATAGTTCCATCCTGCAAGCCCCGAATTAATGCCTGCACATCTGCCTCACTTCGAAGCGGCGGATTCATCTTATAATTAGCATCTGCAGAATCAATATCTGCATCACTTAATGTAAAATGATGGGGACAAACCTCTGCGGTGACTGCGATACCCATATTCTTTGCCATACGAACCAACTCCACACTGCCTGCTGTTGAACAATGACACAGATGTAGCTTTGTTCCGTAATCATTTGCAAGAAAAATATCTCTGGCTGTAATAACGTCCTCTACAGAATTGGTAATTCCCGGAACACCATACTTTTCGGAAGCAACACCGGCATTTAAGACACCGCCTCGTACCAGAGCTTTATCTTCACAATGAGCCATGACAACGGCTCCAAGCTCTGCTGCCTGCTTCATTGCTTCTGCATAAAGCGTAACATCCATAACACTCTTGCCATCCTCAGAAAATGCAATAGCTCCCTTGTCTACCATTCCCTTCATATCTACCAATTCCAGGCCCTCCTGACCGATGGTAACTGCTGATAACTGTTCTACGTGAATTGGTGCAACTTCTTCTGCTTTCTTTTGTATATAATCCAAGGTCTCAACAGAATCTACCACCGGTTTGGTATTCGGCATGGCACATACTGTAGTCACACCACCTCTTGCTGCTGCCTTTGCTCCGGTTCCAATATCCTCCTTGTAGGTCAGACCCGGATCCCGAAAATGCACATGCAAATCCACAAATCCCGGCATTACAAAGCAACCACCTGCATCAATGATTTGTACCTCATCCGGATTCTCCTTTATCGCCAAATCCTTTCCCACTTCCAGAATTCGTTCATTTTCAATCGCAACATCCAACACCTCATCTTGATTAGTTGCCGGATTAATTACTCTTCCATTCTTAATATATAATTTCACGTTTTTACCTCCTACGGTCTCTTGCTTCATAAAAACTACTCTTGCACTTTTTCCAGTAATGCCTCAAAGGAAGTCTGAAAACTCCGGTCGTCTTCCTCTGTCCGTTTTGCAGGACCTTTCATATGATGCTTCCCATTCGCCCGCCTTGCTTTCTTGTTCAGGTGCCGTTCCATCAGCATTTGGTCGATATTCTCATTGGTGTACCATTTACCACTTTGATGGATACCGTAAGCACCCTTACCCAATATCATTGCAGCCACGCCATAATCCTGAGTTACCACGACATCACCTTTTTGGCACTGATTGACCAATGCAAAGTCCACTGCATCTGCACCGGCTCCAATCACTTTCACTTCGCTATAATCAGAACGCAAGACATGATTGGTATCGCACAATAGCACCACCGGAATGTTTCGTTTCTTCGCAACGGTTTCTACCATCGAAACCACCGGACAAGCATCCGCATCTACTAATATTTTCATACTAGAAGTTCCGTCCGTTCCAGCCCCAATCATTAACTCCATGATAGGTAACATATACTGATTGTCCCGGAATACCAAGCTCTTCTTCATAAATCTTGCAGATTACACCTGTCATCTTCTCATAAGCTTCCGATGTGGAATTACCAAATAAGCTAACTGCGACGTAGGCGCCTTTTTCCAATTTATTCCCTGCCATGTATAGGTCATAATTATCTTCGATTCCAACCATTAAAAAGGATTCCGGCTTATTAATAATTGATACTGCCTGTCCCAATCTGGTTTTAATGGTTTCCTTCTGCTCCGGTGTTACGGATAATGTAATCTTTGAATCAATAAATGGCATACTATTCTCTCCTTTTCTTTGCTCTATTATTTCTAATACTATTATAAATGTTAGAATTCATGAAGTGATTATATCATGAAACAGTTTTTGCTTCAATGTACCTTCTGTAATCATCATAAACATTGACAAATCCCAATGAAACGTGTACTTTTAAAGTTGTGGGATTTACTTCCCAAATCAGAAGCAAGGAGGGTTCAACATGGACGAAGAAACATTATTATACGAACTGGTTGCAGAGTATTTACAACAGAAGAACTTCAGCAAGTTACGAGAATTAATGGCCAACGAATATCCAGCCGACCTTGCACAGCTTTTCACCGAATTTCAGGAAAAGGATGTCTTGTTACTATATCGATTATTACCAAAAGAACTGGCATCCGATACATTTTCTTATATGGACAGTGACATGCAAGAGAACTTAATTAACGGATTCTCTGATAAGGAGCTTCGAGAAGTGCTGGACCAGACTTTCATCGATGATACCGTTGATATGATTGAAGAAATGCCGGCTAATGTTGTTAACCGTATTTTACGCAACTGCGACCCACAATCCCGTAATGCCATCAATCAGATTTTAAAATATCCGGAGGATAGTGCCGGTACCTTGATGACAATCGAGTATGTGAATCTCAGTAAGGAATTAACTGTGAGCGAGGCCATTTCCCGTATTCGTAAGGTAGGTCCGAACAAAGAAACCATTTATACTTGCTATGTTACTGAAGCAAGAAAGCTGATTGGTATTGTATCGGTAAAAGATTTGTTAATTGCAAATGATGATGAATTAATTAGCGACATCATGGAAACCAACTTAATCTTCGTAAACTCTCATGAAGACCGAGAAGTCGTTGCTCATCAATTCCAGAAGTACGACATTCTGGCCTTACCGGTTGTAGATGCGGAAGAACGTCTGGTTGGTATTATTACCTTCGATGATGCTATGGACGTTATTCAGGAAGAGAATACAGAAGACTTTAGTAAGATGGCGGCGATGACCCCGAGTGATGATTCCTATTTTAAGACAGGTGTTTTTGCTCAAGTCAAAAACCGAATCTTCTGGTTATTGGTTTTAATGTTGACCTCGGCTATTACCGGAATCATTATTAACCAGTTTGAGAAAACCATCGAAGCAATTCCGATTTTGGTATCCTTTATGCCAATGTTAACCGGTACCGGTGGTAATTGCAGTTCACAAAGCTCCGCCTTAATCATTCGTGGTCTTGCTTTGGACGAAATTAAAACCGGTGATGTATTAAAGGTCTTATGGAAAGAATTCCGAATCGCATTAGTTATCAGTACCATACTTGCCTCCGTTAACGGATTACGAATCCTGATTTTTTATCAGAATCCGATTTTGGCATTGGTATTAACTATCTCTATTGTGGCAACCGTTATTCTTTCAAAATTGATTGGTGGTTTATTACCAATTGCTGCAAAGAAGATTCATTTAGATCCTGCGGTTATGGCAGGTCCTTTGGTAACTACTATCGTAGATACCTGTGCAACCTTGTTGTATTTTGTAATTGCAATTCAGTTCTTTGATATTTAGAGTTGTGTGTTACTTTTTAATATTTTCTGAATACAATATACAATTCAAACTTTTTGTTATATTTGAACAACTATTTAAAAGGCGGTTGACAACATCAACCGCCTTATGCTATAGTAACACTTGTCGTTAGACATATGCGCGAGTGGCTCAGTTGGTGGAGCACGACCTTGCCAAGGTCGGGGTCGCGGGTTCGAGTCCCGTCTCGCGCTCTTTTTATGCCCCAAAATGAGTCATGCGAGAATATAAACATTCTTGTTAAAAAAGAAAACACACAAGTAGTCATGCTTACATGAACCACTTGTGTGTTTCTTTATTATTTAATTCTCTATCGAATTTCTGTCTTTCCACCCATATATGGCTGTAATGCTTCCGGAATCCGAACGCTACCATCAGCCTGAAGATTGTTCTCTAAAAATGCAATCAACATTCTTGGCGGAGCAACAACTGTATTATTCAAAGTATGTGCCAAATATTTCTGTCCGTCAGCACCCTTAACACGAATGCGCAATCTTCTTGCCTGTGCATCACCCAGGTTTGAACAGCTTCCTACCTCAAAGTACTTTTTCTGACGTGGAGACCATGCCTCTACATCAATTGACTTCACCTTCAAATCCGCCAAATCACCGGAACAACACTCTAAGGTACGAACCGGAATATCTAACGAACGGAACAAATCAACGGTATTCTGCCATAATTTCTCGAACCACATCGGACTTTCTTCCGGTTTACAGATAACTACCATTTCCTGTTTCTCAAACTGGTGAATACGATATACGCCACGCTCTTCCAGACCATGTGCACCCTTCTCCTTACGGAAGCATGGAGAATAACTGGTTAAGGTCTGTGGTAACTGTTCTTCCATTAACATAGTATCGATGAATTTACCGATCATAGAATGCTCGCTGGTACCAATCAGGTATAAATCTTCGCCTTCAATCTTATACATCATGGCTTCCATCTCAGCAAAACTCATAACACCGGTTACTACATCGCTACGAATCATAAATGGAGGAACACAATAAGTAAATCCTCTGTCAATCATGAAATCTCTTGCATAGGAAATAACAGCAGAATGTAATCTTGCAATATCTCCCATCAGGTAATAGAAACCATTACCGGCAACGCGACGAGCAGAATCCAAATCAATACCGCTGAATTTCTCCATAATCTCTGTATGATATGGAACTTCAAAATCCGGTACAACCGGCTCGCCATACTTCTGAACTTCAACATTCTCGCTATCATCTTTACCAATCGGAACCGAAGGATCAATAATATTCGGAATTACCATCATGATATTCTTAACCTTTTCCTGTAATTCGCCTTCTTTTACTTCCAATTCTGCTAAACGCTCAGAGAATGCAGCAACCTGCTTCTTTGTCTCCTCTGCTTCTTCCTTCTTGCCCTGTGCCATTAATGCACCAATCTGCTTGGAAATCTTATTACGCTCAGCACGAAGATTATCTGCTTCCTGCTGTGTCTTTCTGCTTTCAGCATCCAATTCAATCACTTCATCCACTAATGGAAGCTTGCTATCTTGGAATTTGTTCTTAATATTCTGCTTTACGATGTCTGGATTCTCTCTCAGAAACTTAATATCTAACATATTTTCCTCCTGCCCAATCAGAACATGTCTGTGGTATTCTTATATTTCCTATATCGCGTTCAGTTTATACCATTTTTTGCATCTTTGCAAGACACCTCTACCAAATGATTGCGGTAGCACCATATGTAAGTCCTGCACCAAATCCGGATAAAACCAACTTTTCACCACGTTTTAACTGACCGGACTTATTTAATTCATCTAACAATACTGGGATACACGCTGATGACATATTACCATATCGTTCAATATTCATCGGGAATTTCTCTTCCGGTTCTCCCAATCGCTTAGCAATAGTATGTATAATTCTCGCATTTGCCTGATGCAATACAAAATGATCTACATCAGAAATCTCCCATCCGGCCTTTACCAGTACCTTCTGAATACTTTCCGGAACCTGACTTACTGCAAAGCGGAACACTTCCTGTCCATTCATTTCTAAGAAACTGCTTCCCTGATGTTCAGCACTCTGACCGCCTTCACAAAACGGATTCTGCACCGGTGTCTCATGACGGAACAATACCATTCCTTTACTGCCATTGGCACCCTGCTCCATAGCAACAACTCCTTCTTCCGCTTCTCCAATAAATGCTGCACCGGCACCATCACCAAACAGAATACAAGAAGTACGGTCGTTCCAATCTACGATCTTAGATAACACTTCTGCACCTACAATCAATGCATTCTTATACATACCGCATTCAATATATGCAGTTGCGGAATTCAACGCAAACAAGAATCCGGCACATGCTGCATTAATATCATATGCAGTTGCATTCTCTGCTCCGATTTCTGCCTGAATCTGACAAGCCAAGCACGGAAATGTATAATCCGGTGAAACTGTTGCTGCAATAATTAAATCTACATCCTCCGGTTTCTTTCCTGCATCCTCCAAAGCCTTCCGACAAGCTTCTGCTGCCAAAGAAGTGGTAGTTTCCGTAATTGCTATATGTCTGCTTCCAATTCCGGTTCTTTCACGAATCCATTCATCGGAAGTATCTAAAAATCCTTCTATATCTTTATTTGTAACTATGCGTTCCGGCATTGCACTACCGGTACCCAATATTCTTGTTGCCATTCTATTATCCCTTTCTTCATCATTCGCATTTAACGCAAGACCTAGCCTTGGTTGCCATTCCGCGACTTCTGCAAACCGCATTAAGTGGTTAATAAAACTACTTGATGCAAACTTACAAAAGCAGCAAAATCAATACGATTTTGCTGCTTTTTAACTTGTTTTCATTCTAATATATTCCGTTTTTTTTGTCTAGCAAATTAACAGAATGTTTAAATTTGTCTATGAATGTCTGAGTTCAACTTCCGGCATTAATTCATCATTCATTTTATCCAGCACTCGAGAAAAAACTTCAACCTCTTCCGGTGAACAACTTTCTCGTACACGTGACAGTACAACATCAACATAACTTTGACTAATATTATAATATTTATAATACTTTTCTGTAGTTCTTAAATGATATTCCCGTTTGTCAGTTTCTGATTGTACCTTCTCAATGTATCCCTTTTGAATTAAGCTATTTACACGATAGGTTGCATTTGGCGAGGAAATATTAATAAAGCTGGCAAACTCATTAATCGTTGGATTGTTTAACGCGCCAATGATTTCCGCACAAAATGCTTCTGTTGTAGTAAGACTCAATTCCCGTTCCGGAGCATGTGCAAATACATTTTGATAATACCGAAGCTTAAACTTCTTGTATACTTCTGAAAATGACTGTTCTAACATAATAATTATTCTTCTCCGCCTATTACAAAGGATAATTCAGCCTGAGCTGCTACCTTATCTCCTACTTTTGCAACTGCTTTTCCAAAACCGATTGGTCCCTTACGGTCAATTATTTCACATTCCAGTGTTAATACATCACCCGGCACCACCTGTTTGCGGAATCTTGCATTCTTAATGCCACCGAAAAATGCGATTTTACCCTTATTTTCTTCTTCACACAGAATTGCAACCGCACCAACCTGAGCTAATGCCTCAATAATTAATACACCCGGCATTACGTGTTTCTGCGGAAAATGTCCACAGAAGAACAATTCATTTACGGATACACATTTGATACCCTTTGCTCTCTTACCCGGTTCATATTCCACAATCTTATCAACCAACTGAAATGGATAGCGATGAGGAATAATCTCCTGAATCTGATTTGAATCAAAAATCACTGTTTCATTCGATTCCATAATTACGCCTCCCATCTCTTAAATGCAACCGTTGCATTGTGTCCACCAAAACCTAATGAATTCGATAATGCAACATCTACCTGTACGTTTCTTCCTTCATTTGGAACGATATCCAAATCACATTCTTCATCCGGAACCTGATAATTAATGGTTGCCGGAATAAATCCGTCTCTTAATGCCAAAGTGGTAAAGATTGCTTCAATTGCACCACTGGCACCTAATAAATGTCCTGTCATAGACTTGGTAGAACTTACCATTAATTTATATGCATGGTCACCAAATGCAGCCTTAATAGCCTTGGTTTCACCTGCATCATTCAAATGTGTAGATGTACCATGTGCATTAATATAGCCTACCTGCTCCGGTGTAACTCCAGCATCTGCCATTGCCATCTTCATACTTGCAGTACCGCCGGCACCTGAAGGATCCGGGGCAGTAATATGATGTGCGTCACAACTTGCGCCATAGCCAATCATTTCACCATAAATCTTAGCGCCACGTGCCTTTGCATGCTCTAATTCTTCCAAAATCAAAATCGCTGCGCCTTCGCCCATAACGAATCCGCTACGCTCTTTATCAAATGGAATGGATGCACGATTCACATCTTCTGTGGTATTTAATGCCTTCATGGCAGTAAAACCGCCTACACCCATATTACAAATACAAGCTTCTGCGCCACCACATAACATAACATCTGTATATCCGTCACGAATATTACGGAAAGACTCACCAATTGCATTATTACCGGATGCACATGCAGTTACCACTGATGTACAGATTCCCTTAAATCCGGTTTCAATTGCAATCTGTCCTGCTGCCATATTTGCAATAGAACTTGGAATAAAGAATGGGGAAATCTTCTCAAAACCACGATTCATTCCACGTTCATGCTCTGACTCGATGGTCTTCAAACCACCGACACCTGCAGATACAATCGTACCGCAACGATATGGATCTTCCTGTTCCATATTCAAGCCACTATCTGCAAACGCTTCTTTTGCTGCAATCATTGCAAACTGTGTATAACGATCCATTCTTTTTGCTTCTTTTTTATCCAAATAATCTTCCGGCTTAAAATTCTCAACCTCACCGGCAATTTTCACCTGAAATTCTGATGTATCAATCTGGGTAATTGTACGGATACCACATACACCCTTTTTTACATTTTCCCATGTGTCCTGGGTATTATGTCCTAATGGATTAATTGTTCCTAATCCTGTAACTACTACTCGTCTTTTCATGGATATTCTCCTTCTTGTATATGATTACTAAACTACTATTGAATCCTTCTTACATAGCCATTCCGCCATCAACATGCAATACCTGACCAGTAATGTATGAAGCCTTGTCTGATACTAAGAATGCAACTGCATTTGCTACGTCTTCTGCCTGTCCCATTCTTCCAAGTGGAATTGCTTTCGCCATCTGTTCCTTCACTGCATCGGATAATCCATCTGTCATATCTGTAGTAATAAATCCCGGAGCAACTGCATTTGCAGTTACATTTCTGGAGCCTAATTCCTTTGCCAATGACTTGGTCATGCCAATTACGCCTGCCTTACTTCCTGCGTAATTCACCTGACCTGCATTACCCATAACACCAACTACACTGCTTATGGTAACGATTTTACCGTAACGCTTCTTCATCATTAATTTGGAAGCGGCACGCATACAGTAAAATGCACCTCTTAAATTAGTGTCAATTACCTGGTTGAAATCATCATCTGACATTCTCATTACCAAGCCATCTCTGGTGATTCCTGCATTGTTTACAAGAATCTCAACTGTACCGGTAATTTTCAATGCTTCTTCAAATAATTTCTCTACATCGTCCTTTACCGCTACGTCAGCCTGTACAGCAACTGCCTGCACGCCAAATTCCTTGCACATTGCAACAGTTTCTTCTGCTGCCGCTGCCCCCTTGGCATAACAGGTAACAATATTTGCGCCTTCTTTTGCCAATGCGATACAGATTGCTCTTCCAATACCACGGCTTCCGCCGGTTACAATGGCGGTTTTATTCTCTAAATTCATAATTTCCTCCCGTACCTTATGCCAACTTTTCCAATAAGGCATCAATATCTTCTACTTTCTCAATGCTATAACAGGTAATATCCGGACAAGTCTTCTTCACGAACTTAGAAAGTGCACTTCCCGGTCCGATTTCTACGATAGTGTCGATTCCCTGTTCTGCCATATAGCGAATAGAATCTTCAATATAAATACTGCTCTGTACCTGTTTTTCCAATAATGCCGGAATGGTTTCTTCTTCGGTTTTTGCACGGCCGATTGTATTAAATACAACCGGGAACTGCATATCACCAAAGGCTTCCTCTGCAAAACGAGCCTTTAACTGATCTCCTGCCGGCTTCATTAATGAAGTATGGAACGGACCACTTACATTCAATGGAAGACATCTTCTTGCGCCTGCTTCCATTAATAATTCAATTGCCCGGTCTACCGGTTCCTTATCGCCTGAAATTACAATCTGTCCCGGACAGTTATAGTTTGTTGGTTCTACTACATTCAAAGGCTGGTCTTTGAACTCATCCTGTGCTTGTGCACAACATTTCTGAACCACTTCCCGTTCCAGATTTAACACTGCTGCCATCTTACATTCACGGTCAACTACTGCCTCTGACATTGCCTGTCCACGATATGCAACCAAGGAAATTACCTGCTGGTCATCAAAAACACCTGCTGCATGCAATGCAGAATATTCACCAAGACTCAAGCCTGCTGCCATCTCCGGAACAATACCCTTGTTCTTCAAAATCTTTGTAACACCAACCGCAAATGCAACCATACAAGGCTGGGTGTATTTCGTAGTGCTTAACATCTCTACCGGTCCGTTAAAACAACAATCTTTTACATCAAATCCTACATTTGTATTATCCATAACCTCTCGGAATTCCGGATAAGCTTCATAAAAGTCCTTACCCATTCCTACTGTCTGGCTGCCTTGTCCGGCATACATAAATGCTAATTTCATAATCGTTTCCTCCACACTTCAGACATTTCTGCTGTCTGGCTATTCCTAAACTATTAAAGTGTTATACTCTTTAACTGTTCTAATTCCTTCTTGGCATCCTCGTATAAATTGTCTAAGATAACGGACAATGGCTGAATTTCCTTTAACTGTCCGCATACCTGACCTGCCATTACAGAACCATTCTTCACATCGCCTTCTAATACAGCACGACGAAGTCCGCCTAATGTAAACTGTTCTAATTCTTCTCTGGTACCACCATTCCGCTCTACCTTTATGTACTCTCTTGCCATATCATTTTTCAAGATACGAACCGGTGCATCCAAAGAACGTCCGGTAACGGTTGTGCTGTTATCTCTTGCTTTAATTAACGCTAACTTGTAGTTCTCATGGATTGGACATTCCTCACTTACCAACAGGCAAGTACCAACCTGTACACCACAAGCACCTAATGCCATGGCTGCAACAAACTGCTTACCACTTGCAATACCACCGGCTGCAATTACCGGAATATTTACTTTCTCTATTACCTGTGGAAGCAATGTCATGGTGGTCATGTCACCTACATGACCGCCGCTTTCGCCACCTTCTGCAATAACAGCATCAGCACCAAGCTGCTCTACCTTACGAGCCAAAGCAGTACTTGCAACAACCGGAATAATCTTACTTCCGGCATCCTTCCACATTCCCATGTACTTACCAGGTGTTCCTGCACCAGTGGTAATGATTTGAATTTTCTCATCAGCCAGCATCTGTGCAATATTATCCACATCCGGATTTAACAGCATCAGATTTACACCAAATGGCTTATCTGTTAACTTCCGACACTCAGCAATTTCCTTCTGCAACGCTTCTGCATTCATACCACCGGACGCAATTAAACCTAATGCACCAGCATTGGATACCTGTGCAGCAAATTTTCCGGTTGCAATATTTGCCATACCACCCTGAATAATCGGGTACTTAATATTTAACATTTCATTTAATTTCATGACTTAGTTCTCCTTCTTTGCCGCTTCAATAATGGCTGCATCCATGTAGCGGAACTTATCATAACGGTTTCTAGCCAACTCATTTGGTGTCATCTTCTTGTATTTTGCAAGCTCCGTCTGTAACAAAGCATCAATTTCACGATATACCTTGTTTGGGTTCTGCTGAATACCACCCAACGGTTCTTTAATGATTCCGTCTATAACATTGTAACTCTTCAAATCCTGAGCAGTCAGCTTCATCAAATCACAAGCCTCTGCACTTCGATTGGAATCCTTCCATAAAATAGAAGCAAATCCTTCCGGTGATAATACAGAATACACTGCATGCTCTAACATATACACGCTATTTGCCACGCCAATTGCAAGTGCACCACCACTACTACCTTCACCTGTTACAATGGCAATAATCGGAACCTTTAAGGAACTCATTTCAGCCAGGTTCTTTGCAATGGCATTTGCCTGACCATGTTGCTCCGCTTCCAATCCCGGATATGCACCCGGTGTATCAATAAATGTAATAACCGGACGTCCGAATTTCTCTGCCTGCTTCATCATACGAAGTGCTTTCCGGTATCCTTCCGGTTCCGGCATACCAAAGTTGAACTCTAAATTCTCGTTAATATTTCTGCCTTTACGATGGCCCAGTACTGTAACCGGTGTTCCGTGGAACATTGCAATACCACCATAAATACTCTTATCTTCCTTATTTAAGAAGTCTCCTCGCTGTACGAAGAAATCGTCAAATAAGGCATTGATATAATCATCAATCTTTGGACGCTTAATGCTTCTTGCTAAAAATACTTTATCCGCCGGTGTCAGATTATCGCACTGACGCAACAGCTTCTTCTTTTCTGATTTTAATTCTTTTACCCGAACATCAGCTGCATAATCATCGGTCTTCGCTGATAATTCTTCGATTTCTGCTTCAATAGCCCGAAGTTTCTCATCGATTTCACGCATCATAATGGCCACCTCTTTCTTTCATGCAACTTCAAAATCTGACCAACCACTTCTCGCATTTCGCTTCTTGGCACAATCTGATCTACAAAGCCATGTTCTTCCAAATACTCTGCAGTCTGGAAGCCTTCCGGCAACTTCTGTCCAATGGTTTGCTCAATCACTCGTGGTCCTGCAAATCCAATCAATGCACCAGGCTCTGCCAAGGTAATATCACCTAAGGTTGCAAAGCTGGCACTAACACCACCTGTGGTTGGATGTGTTAAACAAACAACATACAATCCACCATGGTCACTAAACCGCTGTACTGCCGCACTGGTCTTCGCCATCTGCATTAAGGAAAGAATACCCTCCTGCATTCTGGCACCGCCACTGGCTGTAAACATAACTACCGGTAATTTATTCTTATCTGCCACTTCAAAGGCATATGTTACTTTCTCTCCTACAGCGATACCCATACTACCCATAAGGAATTCACTTCCCATGACAGCAATCATCGCCTTTTGTCCATGTATTTCACCAACACCAATGAGTACACCTTCCTCCAGTCCGGTTTTCTCTTGTAATTTGGTTATTTTCTCTTCATAATCCGGATAATCTAACGGATTCACAAATGGTACCTTACATTTCAACTTACGGAAGGTTCCCGGATCTACCATATTCCGAACACGGCGTGCTGCTGAAATCTTATTGTGTGCACCACATTCCGGACATACACATAGATTTTTCTTCATAACACTAGTCGAAATTTCTTTTTTACAAGAAGAACAAGCTGTCATTTCTACCGGTCCTTCTTCTTTCTTCTTTTCAGTTTTTTCTCGAACAACAACCGGTTCAAAATCATCATTTAACTCTGAATTCTCTTTTCCAGAAGATCTTAAAACGGTTGCATATTTTGCTAACTCTGCTTTCGTCTTACCTAACAAACCCATTTCTAATCACTCCAATTCTCCGATTGCCATAAAAGAAACAGGCATACACAAATCCCTCATATGTACGCGATTTATATATACCTGTCTTTCTAAGCTAATGGCGTTACGATTACTCCTGATGAGCAGTAACGTAGTCTACTAAATCCTTAACAGTCTTCATATTTGGAAGATCCTCGTCTGCGATTGCAACACCAGTCTCTTCTTCAATTGCCATACCTAATTCAACAGCATCTAAGGAATCTGCACCAAGATCATCTGTTAAAGATGCCTCTAATGTGATCTTATCCTCATCACAGCTTAAAGTATCAGCGATAACTTTCTTAATTGTTTCGAACATAGTAGTTTCTCCTTTTCATTATTTCCATTTTTTTAGTTAAAATATTTTAATTTTCTAACCAAGTATATTGTAGCAATTATTCCCTGTTTGTCAACTAATTTATACCAATTTTTTTAAGTTTTTTTCCTTAATATAATATAAAATCCGATTTCCTTCGTAAATGTTCATATTTTATTCAAAAATACTTCGATATTTAGGGAAATATTCCTTGACTTTTTCTATGGAACACTTTACCATGTAAAAAGGCATGTAGTTTTCAAAACTACATATAATTTTTTAACAAACCACAAAAACTAGACAATCAAACAATAATCATTATTTTTTGACAATACATTCATTAATGAAAGGATACTATCTATGAGCGGTACACAATTACAACCCGAATCCGGTGTTGCAGGCAAATTCATTTCTACTTCCAAAGATGAAAATGGTGTATTAAATGCCATTGAATTTCATAATGATGAGCATTTTAATTTCGCATATGATGTAGTTGACGTATTGGGACGTACCAAGCCGGATAAGTTAGCAATGCTGCACATTGCCAGCGATGGCAAGGAACGACGAATCACATTCCGGGATATGATGCTTTATTCAAACAAGGCGGCGAATTATTTCCGTTACCTTGGCATCAAGCGGGGCGACCGTGTAATGTTGGTTTTGAAGCGACACTATCAATTCTGGTTTGCAATTCTGGCACTTCACAAAATTGGTGCAGTTGCGATTCCGGCAACAAATTTACTTGTAAAAAAGGATTTCGAATATCGTTTCAAGGCCGGAAAAATCAGTGCCGTTATCTGCACCTCGGATGGTAAGGTAGCTGCAGAAGTAGAAAAGGCATCTAAGATGTATGACGGCTTGAAGGCTAAAATCATGATCGGACCAACAACTATGAAGGGATGGAATAGTTTTAATCGGGATATCCGCTTCTATTCCTCTCATTTCAAAAAGCCATCCACTATTCCGGGCGGTAATGACACCATGCTAATGTATTTTACATCCGGTACGACATCTTATCCCAAAATGGCTGCTCATAGTTATAAATATGCATTAGGACATTACATTACTGCTAAATATTGGCAACAGGTAGACCCGGATGGCATTCACCTTTCTATTAGTGATACAGGCTGGGCAAAGGCTATGTGGGGCAAGTTATACGGTCAATGGCTTTGTGAAGCAGCCATTTTCACTTATGATTTCGAAGAATTTTATGCAAGTTCTGTCTTGCGTATGATTGAGCAGTATCGCATTACAACATTCTGCGCACCGCCTACTGCATACAGAGTTATGGTGCATATGAAGTTAGATAAATTCGATTTATCATCACTAAAGAATGTTACCACTGCCGGCGAAGCACTGAATCCGGAGATTTTCGATAAGTTTTATAAGGCTACCGGGCTTAAAATTATGGAAGCCTTTGGACAGACCGAAACCACTATGATTTCCGGCAATCTGTCCGGAATGGAACCAAAGCCGGGTTCTATGGGTAAACCAAGTC
Organism: Lachnospiraceae bacterium; assembly: GCA_017461045.1. Lineage (GTDB taxonomy): Bacteria > Bacillota > Clostridia > Lachnospirales > Lachnospiraceae > CAG-632. The sequence continues at coordinate 22,134 of JAFTZJ010000038.1, forward strand.
CGGAATATACAGTTCGCGTTATGCGACCGGATGAAACCCTTTGTGATACCGGCGAAACCGGAGAAGTAGTAATCAGCGTTAGCGAAGGGGCTCCAATCGGCTTATTCTTAGGTTACTATTTGGACGAAAAACGAACCGAGTCGGTATGCTATAATGGCTATTATCATACCGGTGACACTGCATATATGGACGAAGACGGTTACTTATGGTATGTGGGACGTGTGGATGACGTTATTAAATCCACCGGTTATCGCGTTGGGCCATTTGAAATTGAAAATGAAATCATGAAGCTTCCATATGTAGTGGAATGTGCAGTTACTTCCGTACCGGACCCAATGCGCGGTCAGGCAATCAAAGCCAGTGTAGTTTTAACAGAGGGTATTGATGCAACTGATTCATTAAAGAAAGAAATGGTAAAATTCTTCAAGTCCAATCTGGCTTCTTACAAGCGACCAAAGGTTATTGAATTCGTAAAAGAATTACCAAAGACCGTAAGCGGTAAGATTCGCCGTGCAGAAATCAAAGAAAAAGATTGGGCAAATGATAGTACAAATAATTAGTTTTTAGGAGAATATGAATGAACAACAAGATTGTTATTACCGGTATGGGTGCAGTTACACCGGTTGGTATCGGGGTAGAAAATTTCTGGAACGGATTAATTACCGGTGTCCACGGTATCGGACGGATTACACGCTTCGATGCTTCCGCACTTCCTGTGCAAATTGCAGCAGAGGTTAAGGATTTCGACGCCACCAAGTACATTCCAAGAAAGCAAGCAAAGGAAATGGATTTATTCATGCAATATGGTTATGTTGCTGCTGATGAAGCATTAACCGATGCGGGGTTGAATCCGGAACAGCCTGAGGAACGTGTAGTTCCTGCAGAACGAATCGGAATTGTAGTAGGAACTGCTTTTGCAGGTCTGGGAACCATTGCAGATACACAAGACGGCATTAGTACCGGCAAGCATTCTAAGGTTAGCCCTCGCTTTGTTCCAAAGATTATTGGCAACATTGCTGCAGCTCAAATCGCAATTGCGAAAGGCTTTCGAGGACCAAGCCTTACAGTTTCCACTGCTTGTTCTTCCGGTGCAGATGCGTTATCTACAGGTATCATGTTAATCAATAGCGGCGAAGCAGATGTAGTTGTCTGTGTAGGTGCAGAGGCTGCTACTTCTCCACTGAATATTATGGGATTAGCTTCCGCTCATGCCCTGTCAACAAAGAATGACACTCCGGAGCAGGCAAGTTGTCCGTTTGATGTAAGTCGTGACGGCTTCGTAATGGGTGAAGGCGGCGGTTGTATTATTATCGAAACCGAGGAACATGCCAAGGCCAGAAATGCACATATTCATGCATCAATTATCGGTTGGGCAAACAGTACAGATGGATATCACGTCACCTCTCCTCATCCGGAGGGAATCGGAGCCATCTTCTGCATGCAGCGTTGTATTGAAAAAGCAGGCATTCAACCAGATGCAGTTGATTATATAAACACACATGGCACATCTACACCAAAGGGTGACATCATTGAGACAAAAGCGATTAAGTCCTTATTCGGCGAACATGCAAGCAAGCTTGCTATTTCTTCTACTAAGGGTTCTACCGGTCATATGATGGGCGCCGGAGGCATTACAGAAACAATTGCCTGTGTAAAGGCAGTTCAAGAGGGTATGATCCCTCCAACTCTGAATCTGGAACATCCGGATCCGGAATGTGATTTGGATTTTGTGCCAAATACAGCAAGAAAACAGGATATTCAAATCGCCATGTCCAACGCATTTGGCTTCGGCGGTCAAAATTCCAGTATATTATTACAGAAATACTCATAACACACATAGGTAGAGGAATAAAATAAGCAGGTGTTCAAATCGAACACCTGCTTGTTTTATGCATTGCATTTCTTTACAAATACAATTGGATTTTCTAATTACTCTTCACCAAAATGCTTATTAACCATCTTAGTTACAATCGGAAGCTTTACAACATTACCCTTGAATGATGCAATAACTGTATAAATCATAACACCAAATTCAACAATAGCAATCAATGTATAAATCCAATTACTGAAGTCTAACTTACTCAATACATTGTATACTTTGTAGAATTCAACAAACCATCCGATAATCTCCATATAACCACTACTGATTGCTGCAAATACAGTCATAATTATACCAAAGAATACTGATAAGATGGTTGCCTGTGTAACATTCTTCTTTGCCACAATGTCTGCATCTGCATACAATACAAAGACTAAAAGCAATACTACTGCTATTAGGTTTGTGTACCCTGCAAAGAATCCAATCACACTAAGTAACGCTGCTGAAATTCCAAATTTTGTTAAGTTCATTTTCTTTCCTCCATATCCTTTATCAAACTATATGCTTGCCACCACAATTCTTAGAACGTAGGCAAACACTAAACAAAGGATACCGTACACCGTTTTATCAATTTTGTCAAATTAAAAAATTATAAATAGCCTTTTATTCTTCATCCCAGAACAATTCATCTAAGGTCTTCCCAAGCACCTTACATATATTTTTACATAACTGTATGGTCGGATTATAATCACCTTTTTCGATAGCATTAATCGTTTGTCTGGATACCCCTACCTTATCCGCCAATTCCTGTTGGGATAAATCAAGTGCAGCACGAGCTGATTTTAATCTCAGATTCTTCATACTAATCCTCCTCTGCGTTTCGCTTCGCTTGAGCTGCTCCATTTATAATCGCCAGTATCAGAAGAAATATTCCGCAAAGCAGATTAATACAGCGGAAGGTTACGACTCCATCTATTACCATATCACCTGTAAAAATATTACCTACTCCCAATGCCACATTCAGAATTCCGGCAACAATAAATACTACATTCAATTTTGTTGCATTCTCATTTAACGAAATATATGCATCCTTCCAGATACAATAAATTGCATATACAGTAACTGATAATAAAATACCGAAAAACATTAGTACTTCCTCACTAACCGGCAATTTCACCTCTGCAATATGCAAGAGAATCAAAAATGCCACATAAATCATATGCGTAAAGAATCCAACCTTGAATCCATTACCGCGCTCCTTCATCTGGCGTTCATCGTATTTTGCTTCCATGTTACCATCTGTCTTCGTTACTGTTAAGAGAACTGCTACTACTACAAATCCAACTATAAGTCCACCAAGAAGTCCAATCACCAGCCAAATATTTGTCGCACCGGTTTTCTTCAACACAAAGCGATATGTCATTTCATAGTTTCCATCTTCTGCAAATGAATAAGGCGCTTCATCATATGTAGTCGCATTTCCTTCTTGCACAAATGTATTCCATGTAGCATCCGAACTTATATAGTAATACTGTGCAGTATATTCACCTGCTTCCAATTCAATTTCTTCCGATTCCCACAGTACGCTTTCGCCCGAGACACAAGCAACTACCTTGCCAGATTTATCATATATCATAAGCCCTGTCAGCATACCTGCTTCATCTGCCGTCCACATGGCATTCATTACATATTCATCCGGTTCCGCAACTTCAAAAGGAATACTGGTTTCTGCAACATCCGGCTGTCCATTCTCTATCGCAATCTTTTCTGTAAATTGAAAATCCGTAATTACCTTTTCCCCGTCTCCAAATAAGAACGTCAACACAAGAAATGCAATCATACAACCAACAAATATTCCAATACTAACAAGCAACTTTTTCCATTGACTTTTCATTCTCTTTTCCTCCTTATTGCCACCTTACTTTGTTACAGGTTAGAGCTAATATTTGAAATTACCGGTTTTCCTTCTCTGTCCAATAACACTGTCATTCCACCTGCATAACCATTATAATGTGCAAGGTAATTCACACCGGTTTTCTTATCCACCCAAATCTGCATGCCATTCATTGAACCTTGTTCATATACCTTTTCAAATCTCTCATCTTTCTTTGCCATAATTAATTACCTCCATATAATTTTCTTTATTGTAAGTTCATACTACCATTCATGTTACCTTTTGTCAACTATATTTTACACTATATCTTAAAAAATATACAAAATGTACATGAAGGCATATTTTCTACCATTTTAACTGTAGTCATCATGCCTTCAAACATTTTGTATTTACGATTAAACTTGTTCGGTTTCGTTTTGATACTTTTCCTCAAACTCCGCAATTGGCATCGGCTTTGCGAAATAGTATCCCTGTATCAAATCACATTCCTGTTCTGCTAAGAATTCTACCTGTTCTCTGCTTTCGATACCTTCTGCAACAATCTTCATATCCAGCTTCTTTGCAAGGTCGATTACTTCCGACACAATCAGCATACCACGTTCAACCGAATCTACCCCACGGAAGAAGTCCGCATCAATCTTAAGCACATCCAGATGCAATTCCTTCAAGGAATTCAAGGAAGAATAGCCGGCACCAAAATCATCCATTGACACAATAAATCCGGAGGATCTTAACTGCTGTACTGTATTCAACAACACCAATTTATCATCAAAGAATGCACTTTCAGTCAATTCCAATTCAATTACATTATGTGGCACATTGTATTTATCCACAATCCGGCTGATGTGATCTGCCAAATCCTCTCTGGTAAAATGTGCTCTGGACACATTTACAGAAATCGGAACTACCTTCTTACCTGCTGCAAGCCACTCAGCTTGTTGTCTCGCAACCTCTTCCAACATATAATCGTCTAATTGCAGTATAAAACCATTCTGTTCAAAAATCGGAATAAACTTAAACGGCGGAATAATTCCTTCTTCCGGATGAACCCAACGAACCAAAGCTTCTGCCCCTGCTAAAGACTCTTCCTTCGCACTGTACTTCGGTTGCAAATAAACCTTAAATTCCCGATTCATCAATGCTCTTTCCATACAGTCTTCGACTTTTCGTTCCCAAATTTGCTGCTTGCTCAATTCCACATCAAAGAAAGCAATACGTTCCTTTGCATCCTCAGCTATCATCCGACGTGCCAGGCATGCACCGTTATATAGGCGTTCAATATCTCGTTCTGCATTTTCAACATAACTAATACCAATACTAAAATACATCTTGATATTAGGGAATATTTTTTGCAGTTGCTCTTCCATCTGCCGTACACGTGTCAGCAATTCCTCTTGAGCAACGTATGTAATCAACAAGCCAAAATCCGCATTTTCATGATATGCCATGATTTCCTTCTTCTTTAATTGTTTTTTCAAAGCAATATAAAAACGTTCAATTAACTCCTCGCCTTCCTTGGCTCCAAAACAAGTGCAAAAGCTTCGATACTTTTCCATTCGAATATGTACCATGGCATAATTGTATTTGCCCTTCCGGTTTTTCTTTAACAACCGGGCACCTCTTTTTACAAAGAATGCCCAATTCTCACCACCGGTAACCATATCTGTGTAAAACAGCTTTGTAATCCGATGTTGACTGATAAATACACCAACCAATGTAAGCAGATAATAGATAGCAAATAACGTCATAACCGCCATGGCAATACCAATTCCCGCAATTATCATTCTGAAATCGGATGTATAAATGCTACTATCATTTAACACACATACCTGCATATTATTTTTATTTATGACTACCCAGATTTTACAACCAATAAGTCTTTCATCTTCGCCAAACCCCGAAGAGAATACATGCATAATTAGTTCGTCCATCGTCATATACTTTCCGAAACTATCTTCCAAGACCTCTTCCAATTCATCACTATCTTCATCAAAAATACCATATTCATCTTCTTCGATAATAACATTATACTGCTCGGTTTCTGACACCCCTACATTTACAGTAATAACTGCATTATTTACATCCGGATAATTACCATTGGTAGACCAAATCGGATTTCCGGAATAGCTCAGAACACTAACCGCTTCTACACCGTTTGTATACTTAACGAATTCCTCCGTCTCCGTTTGAGTTGCTTCTGATACATCATTGGTCTCATTCACATACAAATCTGCTACTTCCTTAGACACTTCATAACTCTGCTGAATCTTTCGTTCAACAACATCTATCATAGAAAAAATCATAATGGCCGATAGCATAAATATACAAATAAGCACTAAAGCCACCAAACCCAATATTGATGGCCATACACGTTTTCTTCTTAAATTTCTTATTTTTCTCTCTTTTGATTTACTCATTCAGACTCGCATCCCCTATCTTTTATTACTAATTTTACTTACTACTATTCTATCGGCCTCTCTCATCGCCGTTCAAAGTCAACAAATCTGGTTCCTTGGAAGGTTAGCATTCCATAATCACCTTCTACAAGCATTCCTGACTCATTTCCACTCACAGATAATTCCATGCGTTCTCGATTCTCCAACTCAAATGTAACAAAATATCTGGTGCTTCCCATATCAGAAGCATGTCTTACCAAGCTTCGCTTGGTTACTACTGTTGCCGGAACTGTAATCTTTGGAGAATTATCGTCTTTCTTTGCATTCTTTATTATCCGCACAACCAAGAAAATAAACACACCAAAACTCAACAGACACATTATTACGGAAATAACCATCACAATTATCCCGAATATCCCTGCGCCTACGAACATATTTTGCATTGACTGTTGCATATCAACCATGTCTTTTCTCCTTTTATTTCAGTTTCTCTTCTACATAATCCCGAATTGCTTTATTATCCGATGCCATTCTGCAACCTACAATATACTCACCTTCATTATCTGTAACGCGGATAATAATCCCCTCTAATTCCGACTCCTGTTCCAATTCAAAGTTATGTATCTGTATTTTAACATGTTGTCCAACTGAATTCACCAATGCAGGTTCTTTTGACGCAAATGCAACACCACCGGCACTGATATTAACCATTTTTCCACGGAACTCCTTCTCATCGGATTCCAACATCAATGTACACGCATTTTTTATGGATAACCGCGGATACTTTCTACGATTCGTAACGATTGGATTGGTTGTAATCATAATCTTATAATATGGAATTCCAGTCTTATCACCTTTTACAATTGTAACAGTCTTCCATTCGTACATCGTGTTGTTTACAACAACACGCACATTATATTGTTGTTTCGTATTTGATGTGCCGAAGAATCGCTCTGCATCTCGGGACGCATTTACGTAAATCACGTTCTCTTCCATCAATACAACCGATGTTTTCAATTCATGATTCTCTCCCGTTTCTCTACCTGCAGGTGATACAAACACTGTCATGCCCGGTTGTACGTCATCGATACCCATAAATCCGCCGGTACCCAATTCTTCCATCAATTTACCTACAACATTTTCAATGTTAATAACATTTCGGCTGGTTTCTGCATATTTACTCAGCATTACCTTGGTGGTTTCTTCTGAGTTATCTACACTATCGTTCACCAGAACCATAATGTCTTTTACCTGCTTCATGTTATCAACCATGTTCTTATTTGCGTTTTCCACTTCCTTAATTGCAGAATCAATAATCTGAATCTCGGAACCAAGCTGCTCTGAATCCTCAGAAATAGCATTAACACTATCATTTACCTTAGTAATCTTATCCTGAGTTTCATAAATCAAGCGAATTACCTGCGTAACAGAGTCTGTCATCTTATCTGATGTTTCTTCCAAATGCTCCAATGCTGACCGAATACTACCGGAAGAATTCTGTGTTCCCATACTAAGATTCCGAATCTCATCTGCAACGACTGCAAAGCCTTTTCCTGCATCGCCTGCCCGTGCTGCTTCAATCGAAGCATTCAAAGCAAGCAGATTGGTCTGCGCGGTAATTCCTTCAATGGTTCCGGTCTCTTCCTTTACCATTTCAAACTGTTCCCGGAATTCTGCCAGTATTTTCTCTACTTCCGTAGACAACTGTGCCATCGTGTTGGTTGATTCTACTACATTAGCAAGTTCTTCCGAGCTTGCATTAGCATGTTCCACCGTTTCATCCACCAGCTTTACAATATGCTCTGTCAGTTCTGCCACATGCTCTACCTGACTATCAATATTTTCCGTCATATCCATAGATGAATCTACCGTCTGATTCAACACTTCATTATTACCGGCAAGTTCTTCCATGCTGCTTACAACATTTCGCGCACCTTCCCGATTCTCTTCCGCCAATTCCCGAACAACTGTCACACCATCAACCACTTCCGTACTTGCCACCTTTACCTGGCCGATGGTTGTTACAACACGATCTAGGTTATTCTTTACGGAATCCAGCATAGCACCATCAGAATGGTTCAAATGATTAATAGAAAGCACATATCCGGCATAACAAAGAATGGTAGCCAGTATCTGAATCTCATATGCAGTAATATCGCTTGGTGCATTGGCACCACCCATTATTTTAACAATTACGGATACAATCAAAATCAACACATTACCGATTCCACTCATAATAATCAAATTCCGATTCTTATACAGAACCAACATACTTACCAGTGGCAAACTATATACAAAGGTCAAACCGGTTTGGGTACTCATAACTACAAATGTAAAAAATACGCCATAACCGATGGTCATAATATACTTAAAAATCGGTGTGCCTACACCCTTTATCTTTAACGTAATTAATCCTGCTATAAATGGTCCCCAGCACAGTGCTAAAAATATAAGATAGTAAGAAACACTTCGCAATCCCTTTATTATTTCAATGGCATAAGCCGCTGACAAAACAAAGCCCATAACTGCCCACATGGCAACCGCTTTCTTATTCGCACTTCGGGCAAAAAACTCTTCATTATATTCGTATTCCATAACACCAATCCTTACCTTTCTCCCCAGAATAATTCATTGTAAATGTTATCACTTCCTATCTTATTATTATCACATATATATGGAATATTTGCAATTGTTTCCAAAGGAATGGGGCAATAGAAAAATCCCCCTTACACTTTCGTGCAAGGGGGATTGTACATTTAATTAATAATCAATATTAATTGACCAAATTACTTGTTAGCAATTGCAGCCTGTGTTGCTGTCAATGACTTGTGAGTAATACCCCAAAGCCTAATTACTTTATTATAATAACATATTATACCTATAAACACAAGTATATAAACTAATAGAAAAAGAACATATCTTTATAGATATGTTCTTTTTCTATTAACCCCTATATGCATATACTCTAATTTTTACAGGATTCTGAAAATGTACTCTCTTTACTTTTCTACTGATACTATTAGCATATGCTTTTGCCTCATCATAATCCACTGTAAATTCAAACATCAAGCTATCCTCTGAGTTTTCTATTACATAATTAGGATTATTCATTTTAATATCAAATTCCTTATTCTTACTTAAATCAATAACATATTCAAACTCACTATTTGCACATGCTTTTATACTTTTTATATATATGTCTATAAGCTTACCCGATACTTTATTACCTTTTAAACTTCGTTTATCAATATTTAAGTTGTCATCCAAATACTTTTCAACTCTTTTTCTAGCTATAATATACTCTTTATCATACATGTCTTCATCTACATCAGCCAAATTCTCTAACTTTGTTAATAACTCATTAATCTGTATGTCATAATAAGTCTTTTCGTTATCGTATTCTTCTTCTGAATAATCAC
>JAFTZJ010000039.1 GCA_017461045.1 Lachnospiraceae bacterium
AACGAAAAAATGCTGTTATTGTGAATATAATTGCAGTCATTGCATTGTCTCTTCCGTGCTTATTGGGATTCAATGTTTTGTACGGATTACAGCCATTAGGTGCCGATTCGACCATTATGGATTTGGAAGACTTTTTGGTGTCCAATAATCTGTTACCTTTGGGTGCTTTAGTCTATTTGTTGTTCTGTACCATGAAGAATGGTTGGGGATGGCAATCCTTTATTCAGGAGGCGAATACAGGAAATGGTTTGAAGTTTCCAAAGTTTCTGAAGGGATATATATCCTTTGTTCTGCCGGTGATTATCGTTATTATTTATCTAAAGGGTTACTATGATAAATTTGCATCACAAGGCTTACGATATCTGATTCCCTGGATGATAGTTGCATTCGTGTTTATAGGATTTATTGTGTGGATTATAACAGGAAAGCCTGAGAAACCAAAGGCTTCCCAGGCTAAGAAATCATAAATTATTCACCTAAATAGGTTGGATGGAATTGATGACTGAGTTTTTGACCGGTTTGAATACAGGTTAGAAGCTCGGTCATTAATTTTATTGCTACCGGCTTTGCAAGCTCGTAACGCTTGCGTAATTCTATATCGCTTTCTGCGAATTCCGGTAATGCGGTTGGCGTAATAATCATACCGGAAATATTATCATATTTCCCCACCAGTCGGAGGAATAGAAAAATTCCTTTTTTAACTATTCCGTTTTTCATCCGAAGTGCATCATTTAAGAAGATCATAGTGCGGATGGCGGAAAGTATTTGTTTGGATGTAGTCCGTCCGTAGAATTGTGCAATTACATTGGCATTTAACTGGGACGGTACCAGAGGCTTGGTAACCAGTACATTCAAAGGCAAACGGTCTTCTACAATCAATACCCGTTCAAATGCTCCCTCAATGGCGCAATGGTTTAAACCTTGTTGCTTCTCCAATTCTTCCACATAAGGGTGACAGGTTAAGTCCAATGCATAATGGGCTACAGAGCCACAGATATAAGCAAGGAATGCGTCTTTCTTTTTATGGTTTCGAATGAGTCGCGCAGATGTATGAAAGAATTTCTCGCCGCTCCAGTCGTGAATCTGGTGTCCCAGGCGATTCACATAGTTCTTTTGAAGGGGACGGAAAAAGAATAATAAATCCGGTCCCTGTAATCCCATATTATATAAATCCCGATATTTCAAAGCAGCGGATTTGAATTCGACAGGTAGCTGCTCGAAAATATCTTGTCCAAATCGATAATGTGCATATACAGATGGCATATTTGCTCCTCTCAAATGTTCGTTTTTTATTGCTTAGACAAGCAATATTTTAAGGGATTCCATAAGGATTGTCAATTTCTTCAATGCTTGCAAATCCCTATTGAATGTTATACAATAAATTATATATGCAAAAAAATAATATATACATGGATTTAGGAATAACGGGAGGAAAATAATGTCCGTTCAAGATTATTTAGAGGCAATGAAAGTGGGACGGAAAGAATATCGAAATCGGATTAATAAGGGACAATATCCTTATTTACCGGTTTTAGATGAGATTATATCCCACGTAGAAATAGAAAAAGAAGTGAATCTAGGATTGATGCAGGTGCCGTTGGATTTGGTAATTGGTACCAGCACACAGGCGAGAACCAATGCATTTGCAAGTAATTTTATGCCAATTTTGGATTGGGGCTCAGAATTCAGTGCCAAGTGGGCATCTTTAAGTGACAGTCAGATGGAAGAAGGTATTCGGGAACCCATTAAAGCATACGAGTATATGAATCGCTATTATGTGGTAGAAGGTAACAAGCGGGTAAGTGTATTAAAATATGTGGATGCAGTCAGTGTACCGGCTGTAGTCACCCGTAAGGTGCCAAAGCGGACCGATGAGTTGGATAATCGTATTTATTTTGAATATATTGATTTTAATAAGGTGTCCGGAATCAACAATATCTGGTTTTCTAAGGAGGGTAGTTTTCCAAAACTGCTTACAACCTTAGGTTATGCAGAGGATTATGAATGGACAGAGGATGAACGTAAGGATTTTACATCTGCGTTACTTGCATTCACCAATGCTTATGAGCATGAAGGCGGTAAGAAATTACCGATTACCATCGGTGATGCATTTCTGGCTTTTTTAAGTATTTATGGTTATGAAGAAGCCAAAGAAATGACGACTGTCGAACTGCGGGAGAATATTGAGAAGATTTGGAAAGAATTTCGGATTTTGAGCAATGATGAAGTTGTGGAATTGAAGATGGATCCGGTAGATGTCGGTAAGAAAAATGTGTTGAGTTATCTCTTGCCGAACAGTGCTAAGAAGCTGAAGGTATCCTTTGTTTATGATAAATCTCCGAATAATTCGGATTGGAATTATGGACATGAACTGGGTAGAAAGTATATTGAGGAACGTTTCTCAAATCAAATCGAAACAGAAGCAGTGGAGAATGTAGTGCCGGATGAGAATGCGGCATCGGTATTAGAAGATTTGATTGATTTTGGAAGTGATATTATTTTCACGACTACATCTCAGTTAATTCAGCCAAGTTTGAAGGCAGCAGTGGAGCATCCGGAAGTAAAGATTCTGAACTGTTCTTTGAATACCACACATCAATACATACGAACCTATTATGCTCGTATGTATGAAGGAAAGTTTTTAACAGGTGTTATTGCCGGTTCTCTAACAGAGAATAATCGGATTGGCTATGTTGCTGATTATCCGATTTATGGTATGACAGCGAATATCAATGCATTTGCTTTGGGAGCGAAATTCGTGAATCCAAGAGCAAAGGTATATTTGGAATGGTCTACGTTGAAAGACCATGATGTGTATAAAACCTTCTGGGAACAGCAGGTGTCTTATGTATCCAATCAGGATATGATTACACCGCAGAATGCATCCAGACAGTTTGGATTGTATCATATTAATAACGATGAAATTACGAATTTGGTTATGCCGGTTTGGAATTGGGGCGTTTTCTATGAGAAATTAATTCAGAGCATCATGAGTGGTTCTTGGAAAAAGGAAGACGATACAGAAGGAACGAAAGCATTAAATTACTGGTGGGGTATGTCTGCCGGAGTCATTGATATTATTTGTTCCCAGAATCTTCCGGCACCGACCAGACAATTGGTGGATTTATTGAAGCAGTTGATTTGTTCCGGACAATTGGACCCATTTGACGGAGAAATTATTGCCCAGGATGGAACGGTTATGAGTAAGGCCAATGAGCGTATGCATCCGGAAGAAATTGTGAAAATGGATTGGCTGGTAGACAATGTAATCGGCTTTATTCCAACAGCAGAGCAGTTAACGGAGCAGGCACAGCCAGTAGTACAGATGCAAGGAGTTGCAAAGAGTAAAAAGGAAGAATAATACATTATGCGAATATTAGTACTGGCAGATGAAGAATCCAAGTACTTTTGGGATCATTTTGAACAAAGCAAGCTAGATGGAATTGATTTGATTTTGTCTTGCGGAGATTTGAAACCGGAGTATTTGTCATTTCTTGCAACATTTGCAAAGGTGCCAATTTTATATGTGCGGGGAAACCATGATGATGTGTATGAGGAACGACCGCCGGAGGGATGTATTTGCATCGAGGATAACATTTACACCTATCAAGGCGTCCGGATATTGGGTTTGGGCGGTTCTATACGGTATAAGCAGGGTAAGAACCAGTATACCCAGTCCGAAATGCGGTGGCGTGTGCGAAAGCTATGGTGGAAGTTAAAGCGGAATAAGGGATTTGATATTCTGTTGACCCATGCTCCGGCCTATCATGTAAATGATGGGGAGGATGGACCTCATGAAGGTTTCGAAGCGTTCGTGGACTTGTTAGAAAAGTATAAGCCCAAATGTTTTATTCATGGACATGTGCATATGACCTATTCCCGGTCCCATAAGCGGGAAAGTGTTTATAAAGATACACGAGTCATTAATGGATTTGAAAAGTATATTTTTGATTTTTAATTTAAGGAGGATGTAGGAATTCAAAATGATTCCTACAAAAGTAATTATGAAGATGGTAGAAAATGATGTAATTAATCCGGCACTAATGTTGGCAATCAGCCGCATGAAGGAAAATAATAATCCTGAAACCCGGAAAAAAATGATGGATGAAATGTCGAAAGCGCAGTTTTTAGTTCCTTGTGATATGAAAATGAAGCCGGGAACTGAGAATGAGAGTCAGCGAAATTCATCAAATACAATCATGAATTTTAATATGGTTATGACAGATAAAGAGGAAAAATTCTTTATTGCATTTACCGATACAGCAGAAATGCAAAAATGGAAAAAGCAAGACAAACAAAATGTTATGATTATGAAACTTGAAGATGTGGCAAAGCTGATATCTGGTGCAGGGAAAGATGTAGAAGGATTTGTGCTAAATCCGGCAACAACTAATTTAATTTTCCGTCGTGCCAGTCTTGCAGACATAGCGGATAGAACAGAAAAAGTAGTTGAAGAAGGAAATCTATGAAATTAACAATGTTAGGCACCGGGAATGCGGCAGTTGTAGAATGCTTTAATACATGTTTTGCATTCAGTAGCGATGAAAATCAGCATTTTCTGGTGGATACCGGTGGTGGCAATCGAATATTGAAGGTATTGCGGGATGCGGATATTGCATTAGAAGATATTCATGATATCTTTATTACCCATGAACATCTGGACCATTTGCTAGGAATTCTATGGTTGATTCGTATGATTGGTACGAAGATGAATCAAGGGAAATACGATGGAACCTTAAGCATATATTGTCATGCCGAATTGATTGAGAAGATTTGTGCTATGGCAGAAATGACCATTCAGCAGAAGGTGTGTAGACATATAGGGAAAGAAATCTTATTTGTTGCAATAGATAATGGGGAACAGATGAAGATTCTGGACACGGATGTAACATTTTTTGATATTGGTTCTACCAAGGCAAAGCAATTCGGCTTTACCATGGTAACAAGAGATGGTATTAAGTTCACTTGTCTTGGAGACGAACCGTATAATCCAATGAATGAGATTTTTGTACGGGACAGTGATTGGTTAATGCATGAAGCCTTTTGTCTGTACAGGGAAGCAGAAAAGTTCCAGCCTTATGAAAAGCATCATAGTACCGTTAAGGAAGCTTGCGAAACTGCCGGTCGCCTTGGAGTGTCGAATTTGATTTTGTATCATACGGAAGAAACCCATTTAGCAGAACGGAAGGCTTTATATTCAGAAGAAGGCAAACAGTTCTTTTCGGGAAATTTGTATGTGCCGGATGATTTGGATACCTTTGAAATAGTAAGAAGGTTACGGTTTCCGGGATAATACGTTGAAATAGCATCGGATAGAAAAGGAGAGGTTAAATATGGGAAAAATAATAAAAAAGTGTCTGGCATGCGGCACCTTAAATCAATATGATGCACAGGCTTGTAAAAGTTGTGAGTGCGTATTACTGGCAGATGTGGATCAGGACGATGAGATTCTTGCAATTGACCCGATGGAAGCAGCTTTGGACGATGCAGTGGCAGAGGCAGATGAGGATGATGTTGTAGCACAGATTCTGAGAGAACAGGCTGAGAATGCAAAGAAGATTGTTGCTAAGGAAAAAGCCAAAGAGGAACGGAAGAAAAAGCAACAGATGGCAAATGCATCTCCATTTTCTACAGCCGGACTTTCCGGAACCGGACGTGGCTTCTCTATTGGTGGCGGCAGTAGTGATAGTGGTGCCGGAAGCAGTAGCGGAAACGGTGGCGGTTTTGGTACATTTGGAAGAGCAGAAGCAGGTGCCGGAAGTGGTTTTGGATTCAAAATCAGTGAAGGTGGTTCCAGTGAAGATGTAGCGGCAGGAAAAGCGAAGGTCAATGGTTCTTCCTTCCGGATGCAGGCAATTCGACAGGCACAGAAAGACAAGAATAATTAGAAAGAAGTGACAGGAATGAAAATCGGCAGAAATGACCCGTGCTGGTGTGGAAGTGGCAAAAAATATAAAGCATGTCACATGCAATTAGACGAGAAGATAACTGCTTTTCAGTTAAAAGGAGCAAGAGTTCCGACCCATAACATGATTAAAACACAAGCACAGATTGACGGAGTGCGAAAGGCCGGAGAAATGAATACTATGGTTCTGGATTATATTGAGCCATATGTAAAAGAAGGTATTTCTACAGGAGAGTTAGACCGACTGGTACATGAGTATACATTAAAAATCGGAGGAATTCCGGCATGCTTGAATTATAAGGGCTATCCGAAGAGTGTATGCACATCCATTGATGAAGTGGTATGTCATGGTATTCCGGATGATAACCGGATACTGAAGTCGGGAGATATTGTGAACATTGATTGTACTACTATTTATAACGGATACTTTGGTGATGCATCCAGAATGTACTGTATCGGTGAAGTATCGTCGGAGAAGCAGAAGCTGGTAGCAGTTGCCAAGGAATGCTTAGAGGTTGGTTATGAAATGGTAAAACCATGGACATTTTTAGGGGATGTAGGAGTTGCCATTAACCAACATGCGAAGAAAAATGGTTATAGCGTAGTGCGGGAAATCGGCGGACATGGTGTTGGTTTGGAATTCCATGAAGATCCTTGGGTAAGTCATATTGGAACGCCGGGTGGAGATTATTTAATGGTGCCGGGTATGATATTTACTGTGGAACCTATGGTAAATATGGGAGAACCGGATGTATGGCAGGATGAAGAGGATGGTTGGACTATTCGAACGGAAGACGGAAAACCATCTGCTCAGTGGGAATATACGATTTTAGTAACACCAACCGGTGCAGAGATACTATCACGTTAGGAGGTATGGATATGAGATTTTTTCGTGGAATGCGCGGAAGCATTTTGATGTTTTCCTTTATCTATGTCTTGATTGGTTTGATTTTATTGGTGGTTTCCGATGCCCCAATGTTGGCAATCAGCTATATATTTGCTGTATTGCTGATGGTAACAGGATTGGTGTTGGTGATGTATTATATCGGCAGGGATGTGACGCCGGAGAACGAAAGTTATGACTTGGTTGCAGGCGTAATTGCGGCAACAGCAGGTGTGTATCTGATGATTCATGCTAAGGTATTATGTCCGTGGATGCCGGCAGTTATGGGATTTCTGGTATTGTTGAGTGGCTTGATTACTTTCCAGAATTCTTTGGATATGCGACGAATGAAGCAGGTGTTTTGGGCGCCGGTGTTCGTGGTGGCAATTGCCAGTCTTGCGTTAGGGTTTGTGATTTTGTTCTATCCATTTGAAAAGACCAGTAATTGGCTTCGGGTAATCGGTGCATCAATGCTGTTAAGCGGAGGAATAGATGTAATAACCGCTATATGGCAAACAGTACGGATTCATGGTGCTAAGGCGGTCACAGATGATGTGAAGTCTGCAGTGGTCAATCTTAAGGATGAAGTTGTGGAAACTGCAATTGAAGTAAAAAAAGAAGTTGCAACCGCAAAAGAGAACAAGTATAATAAGGCATTGGAAAAAACGAAAGGAAACGATAAGAAAATGGAAGTAATCTATTCAAGTACCAGAAATGCTGCAGAAACAGCAACAGCATCACAGGCAATATTAAAAGGTTTGGCAGAAAATGGCGGTTTATTTGTACCAAATACCATTCCTGCTTTAGATATCCCGTTTGAAGATTTAGCGAAAATGACCTATCAGGAAGTAGCTTATGAAGTAATGAGCCGTATGTTTACTGATTTTACAGAGGAAGAATTAAAGTATTGTATTAACAGTGCATATGATTCTAAGTTTGATACACCGGAAATCGCTCCGTTGAAGAAAGCACATGGAGCAAATTATTTGGAATTGTTCCATGGTTCGACTATCGCATTTAAGGATATGGCACTTTCTATTCTGCCATATTTATTAACAACTTCTGCAAAAAAGAATCAGGTAAAGAACGATATTGTAATTTTAACAGCAACCTCCGGTGATACCGGTAAGGCGGCTTTGGCTGGTTTTGCAGATGTTCCGGGAACAAAAATTATTGTATTCTATCCGAAGAATGGCGTTAGCCCAATTCAGGAAAAGCAGATGGTAACCCAGAAGGGTGATAACACCTCTGTTGTTGGTATCATTGGTAACTTCGATGATGCACAGACCGGTGTTAAGAATATGTTCAATGATAAGGAATTAGCAAAGGAAATGGATGCAGCAAATATGCAGTTCTCTTCTGCGAATTCGATTAATATTGGTCGTTTGGTGCCACAGATGGTTTACTATGTATATGCATACAGTCGTTTGGTTGCAGACGGAACCATCAAGGCAGGAGACAAGATGAACGTTGTTGTACCAACCGGTAACTTCGGTAATATCCTGGCAGCATATTATGCAAAGGAAATGGGACTTCCAATTGCGAAGTTTATCTGTGCTTCCAATGAGAATAAAGTATTGTATGATTTCTTCCAGACTGGTGAATACGACAAGAATCGTGAGTTTATTTTAACTACGTCACCATCTATGGATATTTTGATTTCCAGCAACTTAGAGCGTCTGGTTTATAAGATTGCAGGAAATGATGCAAAGAAGAATGCTGAGTTAATGAAAGCATTAAATACCGAAGGAAAGTATGTAATTACTCCGGAAATGAAGGAGAAATTAGCAGAGTTCTTTGGCGGTTATGCAAGTGAAGCAGAGACTGCAGAAACCATTAAGAAGGTATACGAGGAAGACAAGTATATCATGGATACACATACAGCAGTTGCTGCAACTGTATATGACAAGTACGTAAAGGAGACCGGTGATGCAACCCCAACTGTAATTGCATCTACTGCAAGTCCGTATAAGTTTACAAGAAGTGTTATGAATGCTATTGATAATGAATATGACAGCAAGAGTGATTTTGAATTAATTGATGAGTTGAATCAGTTATCAGGTGTAACTATTCCACAGGCAATTGAAGATATTCGCTCTGCAGCAGTGCTTCATGATACCGTATGTGATAAGAGCGAAATGGAAGCAACCGTAAAGAGTATTTTGGGGTTGTAAGAAGTAAAAGCACTCCAAAGTGAATGCCACCTCGAAAACGAATGCCACCTCAAAAGCTTCGCTTTCTCGGTGTGAGCTTCGCTCATATATTCTAATAAAAATATGTTTCTGACTTCAAGCAGTCATCTCCATATTTTATATTAGAATGCATTCACTTATAAGACAGTTCATTAGTACCTTCCTGTCTATAAACAAAACCGGGACCGTTATACTTTGATTTATCAAGGCACATGGTTCCTCCATGTGCCTTTTTTGGAAACTAATAGGTTGTTGTAAAGAATGAATAGGAGTATTTATGTATACGATTGAAACACAGACAAGCTTTGATAGTGCACATTTTCTGGCTGAATATCAGGGGAAATGCGGAAATATTCATGGACACCGTTGGACAGTGAAGGTGATTGCCAGAGGTGAGAACTTAGATCAGGAAACCGCCCAAACCAGAGGGATGTTGATGGATTTTTCTCAATTAAAAGAAGCCTTGCGTACAATGGGGGACCAGTTGGACCATGTGTTTATTATTGAAAAAAATACTATGGCTGAGGATACCCTGCAGTGCTTGAAACGGGATGGTTTCAAGATGGTAGAGGTTCCCTTTCGTCCGACAGCAGAGAATTTTGCAAAATGGTTTTTTGATCGTTTAACAGAACAGGGATATTCACTGCAGTCTGTGATTGTATATGAGACGCCGAATAACTGTGCTACCTATAGTCTGGAATAGGAGGTAAGCATGGAATATAAAGTTGTAGAGACCTTTGTCAGTATTAATGGGGAAGGACAATGGGCAGGGGAGCTTGCATTGTTTATCCGACTGGCAGGGTGCAATCTGAATTGTAATTATTGCGATACGACCTGGGCAAATGAGCCTTCGGTAGCCTATAAAAGCATGACAAAAGAGGCAATAGCAAGCCGAGTGCGTGAAGCAGGTGTGCGTCATGTAACCATTACAGGCGGTGAACCTTTGATTCAGGCCGGTATAGGAGAGCTGTTAGAACATTTAGGAACAATACCGGACATACAGGTAGAAATCGAGACTAATGGTAGTGTGGATATTGAACCTTTTGTGAATTTGAAAGTACGGCCTTCTTTTACCTTGGATTACAAATTGCCGGGTAGTGGCATGAATACTTTCATGAAGGTGGAAAACTATCGGTTTTTAACATTGAAGGATACTGTGAAATTCGTGGTTTCAGATAAGCAGGATTTGGAAGTTGCCGGAAATGTAATAGAAACATATGGACTGCAAGGAATATGTGGTATCTATCTAAGCCCGGTTTTCGGACGGATAGAGCCGGCAGAAATTGTAGAATATATGGTTGAACATCGATTGAATCAAGTACATGTGCAACTGCAGTTGCATAAGTTTATTTGGGATCCACAGCAGCGTGGTGTTTGATTAGAATAGTATAGAAATGTAAAATGCATTGTAAGTAGGAGGAAAAACAATGGCAATTGATACAAAAGCAATAGAGGAGCACATTCGTGGAATTCTGATTGCACTGGGAGATGATCCGGAGCGGGAAGGCTTGCGGGAGACACCGGAGCGTGTGGCACGTATGTACACAGAAGTGTTTGAAGGAATGAATTATACCAATCAGGAGATTGCAGAATTATATGGAAAAACATTTACCGTGCCAACAGAGCATGAAGATATGGTGTTGGTAAAGGATATAGAAGTGTTTAGTTATTGTGAACATCATATGGCTTTGATGTATGATATGACGGTTACAGTGGCTTATTTGCCGAAGAATAAGGTGCTGGGCTTGAGCAAAATTGCCCGGATTGCAGATATGGCAGCAAAGCGCTTACAGTTACAGGAAAAAATCGGTTCAGACATTGCGGAAATTATCCAGTTAGCCACCGGTTCAGAGGATGTAGCCGTACTAATTAAAGCCAATCATAGTTGTATGACTGCAAGAGGTATTAAGAAACCATCTGCTAAGACTGTCACAACTACTTTCCGTGGTCGCTTTGAAACGGACACAACATTACAGAATCGTTTCTTTGTAATGTAAGAGGCGGTTTCAGAAACTAAGAAACGATGCAGGAAAAGTCTTAATGCAACAAATAAGGAGAGAAATTACATGAAGAATAAAAAGCAAGCAGTGGTAATCTTTAGTGGCGGACAGGATAGTACCACTTGTCTGTTCTGGGCAAAGGCAAGATACGAAGAAGTGATTGCGATTTCCTTTGATTACGGACAACGACACAAAAAGGAATTGGAATGTGCCAAAGCTATTACGGAAGAATATGGCATAGAACATCATACATTTGACATGAGTTTATTGAACCAGCTGGCTCCGAATTCTCTGACACGCAGTGATATGGAAGTGGACCATGATGCACCGGAGGAGGGGACACCGAATAGTTTTGTAGACGGCAGAAATATGGTATTCCTGACTTATGCAGCAATTTTTGCAAAGCAGCGCGGAATTACGGATTTGGTAACGGGAGTATCCCAAAGCGATTTTAGCGGATATCCGGATTGCAGAGATGTGTTTATTAAATCATTAAATACAACCTTGAATCTTGCTATGGACTATGATTTTGATATTCATACACCTTTAATGTGGATTGATAAAGAAGAAACATGGGAGATGGCAGATGAGTTGGGGGTATTGGAACTAATTCATGATAAGACATTAACCTGCTACAATGGAATTATTGGTGACGGCTGTGGCGATTGCCCTTCCTGCAAGCTTCGCAAGAAAGGCTATGACCGCTATATGAGCCGTAAAATGAACAAATAGAATGATTAACAAAGAATTATCGGATGATTTGAATTGCTTTTTGGTGGTTCTCAATTACAACCTGCTTGTGATTGCCACCAAATTCTCCATCACGAACCCAAGGGATTTCTTCTTCGGAAGAAATCTCTATTTTTTTAGCCTTGAAGCAGTACATATATTTCTCATTGACTTCGCTTAGAAGCAAGGAATTGATAATTGCCTGCAACTCCAAGGGATTGGTTGGGGTTTTAATTAACAGGCATTCGAACATGCCGTCATCAAACTTTATATTGTCTGCCAGTACCACATTTCGTAAACCGCCTACGGAAAGGGAATTGGTAATCATGGCATAGATGAAATTATCAGTAATTTCCTGATCATCATATCGTATCGTAGCCTGATATGTGGTAACGCTATTCAGACTTTTGGCAGTGCTCATAATGTAAGCAGCATAACCGAACATATTCTTGAACTGCTGATTGGTAGAATAAGAAATCTCAGTAAATGCACCAAAGGCAGCAATGTAAATAAAATAGTCATTAACATTGAAAGAGCCAATATCGATAGCAAATGGATGACCACTTGTAATGTTGGTAACTGCCGGCAAGGTTTCCAAAGGAATTCCCAGACTTCTTGCAAAATCATTGGTAGAGCCTGCCGGAATGTATCCAAGGGGAATTGAACATTTGCTTAACATATATCCGGTTACAACATCGTCCAATGTACCGTCACCGCCAGCACATACGATTAAATCGTAGTCGGAACCTTCGGAGATAACAATATTTCTTCCGTCCATAGCTTGTTTGGTAGGAAATACGGTTACTCGATATCCGGCATCCGAAAAGGCATTAATAACATCAAATAACCGGTCTTTAATATGGGTTTTCCCTGCAGCGGGATTTAATATAAACAGCAATTCTTTTTTCATAATAATCACCTTCCGTAATTGGATTTTAAGCGAAGTATTGATACTTGTAGTATAGTATAACCGGAAATAATTAACAATATTGTTTCTCTAAAATAAAAATGAAGCATTTATGAACACTCCTTGCCTTATTGGATAAAATATCCTATAATAAATCTATATGTCATTACACAGAAAGGAACGTTAGTAATGGGAAAATATTTTGGAACAGATGGCTTTCGTGGAGAAGCAAATATAGATTTAACAGTAGAGCATGCTTATAAGGTTGGAAGATTTCTTGGTTATCATTTTGGTAAGCAGAAGGCGGATGGCAGAGCACGGGTCGTAATTGGAAAGGATACCAGACGGTCCAGTTATATGTTTGAATATGCATTAGTATCCGGATTAACTGCCAGTGGTGCAGATGTTTGCCTGATGCATGTAACCCCAACCCCAAGTGTATCCTACATTACAAGAGTAGATGAATTTGATTGCGGTATTATGATTTCTGCCAGTCATAATCCATTTTATGACAATGGAATTAAGATTATTAGCGGTAATGGTTCTAAGATGGATGCAAGCGTGGAGAATCAGATTGAGGCTTATATTGATGGCTTGATTGATGAGATTCCGTTAGCAACCAGAGAGCATATTGGACGTACAACAGATTATTCCAGCGGTAGAAACCGTTATATTGGATATTTGATGACGTTGGCTACCCGTTCCTTTAAGAATGTGCGGGTGGGCTTGGATTGCGCCAATGGTGCATCTTCTACAGTTGCAAAATATGTATTTGAGGCACTGGGTGCGAAGACCTATGTGATTAATGCAGAACCGGATGGTACCAATATTAACCGTCATTGTGGTTCTACTCACATTGAAGTTTTGCAGAATTTTGTTAAGGAAAAACGTTTAGATATCGGCTTTGCCTATGATGGGGATGCAGACCGTTGTTTGGCAGTGGATGATAAAGGTGAGATTATCGATGGAGATAAGATTCTTTATATGTGCGGCAAGTATCTGAAGGAAAAGGGTGAACTGGCTAATGATACCGTCGTAACTACGGTTATGTCGAACTTAGGACTTTATAAGGCATTTGACCGCTGTGGAATTAAGTATGAAAAGACTGCGGTTGGTGATAAATATGTGTATGAAAATATGATGGAGAATGGTCACTCCTTGGGCGGTGAGCAGTCCGGTCATATTATCTTTAGTAAGTTTGCAACCACCGGTGACGGTGTTTTAACTTCTCTGAAGATTATGGAAGTTATGTTGGAAAGCAAGCAGAAGGCTTCGGACTTATTCCATGACTTGAAGATTTACCCGCAATTACTTGTAAACGTAAAGGTAAAGAGCAAGCCGGAAGCAAGAGCAGATGAGGATGTATGTGCTTTGGTTGCAAAGATTGAAGAGGAGCTTGGTAACGACGGACGGATTCTGATTCGGGAAAGCGGAACGGAACCGGTAATTCGTGTTATGGTAGAAGCAAAGACAGATGAGCTTTGCAATCAATATGTATATCAGGTAGTTGATTTGTTAAAAGCAAAGGGACACAGTATCGGAGATAAATAATGGGCTTGAAGATAAAAAAACAAGTGAAAAAGAAAGAACCATTCGATTATCAGTTATTGGTTCGAAGAATTCTTTTGGTCATGTATGATGTGTTTGCAATTTTTCTGGCCAGTAGTTTGACCATTTTATTACGATTCAATTTGAATTGGGCTGCTGTAGAATTGCAATACATTCAGGTTATGTGGCAATATTTGCCAATTAATATTCTTTGTACATTGCTTATTTTTGTACTTTTCCGATTGTACAGCAGTATCTGGCAATATGCAGGGACCTTGGAAGCAGGAAATGTAGTGATGGCAAGTGGATTGTCAGTAGTGGTTCAATTCTTTGGCTATCACATTCTGGCACGTATGACCGGAATTAATATGTTCCGTAGCTATTATGTTATTTATACGGGTGTATTTATGCTGTTAATTCTGGCATCCAGATTTGCGTATCGCTTTTTAAGAATGATAAAGAATAAGCAAATACGAAATAAAAATGCCAGTCGAATTATGATTATCGGTGCCGGTGAATCCTGTAACATGCTGGTAAAGGAAATTACCAACAGCAGTTACATTAACGGACAGGTAAAGTGTTTGATTGATGATGACCCTGCAAAGATTGGCAAGTATGTACAAGGCATTAAGGTTGTAGGTAATCGGGATACGATTCTTCATAATGCAAGAAAGTACGAAATTGATGAAATCATTATTGCGTTGCCTTCCGCATCCAAGAAGAATATTAAGGAAATTACGAATATCTGTAAAGAATCGGATTGTGAATTGAAGATTCTGCCGGGTATGTATCAGTTGGTAAACGGTGAGGTTGGTATCAGTAATCTTCGCCATGTGGAAGTGGAAGATTTATTGGGCCGTGAGCCGATTTCAGTTAACGTGGATTCTATTGCAGAATACGTACGGGGTAAGGTTGTATTGGTAACCGGTGGCGGTGGCTCCATCGGAAGCGAGCTTTGTCGCCAGATTGCCAGACATATACCGAAGCAGTTGATTATTTTAGATATTTATGAAAATAGTGCTTATGACATTAAGCAGGAACTGGAACGTAAATATCCAAGATTGAATTTGGAAGTATTGATTGGTTCCGTGCGGAATACCAGTCGTGTAAATGCTATATTTGAAAAATATCGTCCGGACATCGTGTATCATGCAGCAGCACATAAGCATGTGCCGTTGATGGAGGATAGTCCGAATGAAGCAATTAAGAATAACGTGTTCGGAACTTTGAAAACCGTACAGGCTGCTGATAAGTTCGGAACCAAACGATTTGTCTTGATTTCAACCGATAAGGCTGTAAATCCGACGAATATTATGGGTGCATCGAAACGAATGTGTGAAATGATTGTTCAGATGTACAATAATCGTTCGAATACAGAATATGTTGCCGTACGATTTGGTAATGTATTAGGCAGTAACGGTAGTGTAATTCCGTTATTTAAGAGTCAGATTGCCAGAGGCGGTCCGGTAACCGTTACACATCCGGATATTATTCGTTATTTTATGACGATTCCGGAAGCGGTATCTTTAGTTATTGAAGCGGGTCTTTATGCCAAGGGTGGAGAAATCTTCGTTTTGGATATGGGTGAGCCAATGAAAATTCTGGATTTGGCAGAGAATTTAATCCGGTTATCCGGTTATACTCCATATGAAGATATTCAGATTGAATTCACAGGACTTCGTCCGGGAGAAAAACTCTATGAGGAGTTGCTGATGGATGAGGAAGGCATGAAGGATACAGAGAATAAGATGATTCATATCGGCAAGCCAATTGAGATTGATGAGGACAAGTTCATTAGCCAGTTGGATTCGCTGAAGAAGGTGACTGAGAAGGAACCGGAGAATATTCGAAAGATTATTAAGGAAATTGTTCCTACCTATAACCCACAGGAACAAGAGTAGTAATGTAAATAAGGTTATCGGAAAGGATATTCGATTACATGCTGAAGAAATGGGAAGCACTACCGGAGGTTATGCATACGCCGGAAGTTGCAGAGTATTATGAAATATTGAAACACAAGCCGCTTGGACTTTTTGGCAAGCGGCTGTTTGATATTCTTGCATCCTTGATGCTGTTAGTGATTCTGGCTCCGGTTATGCTGATTATCAGTATTTGGATCAAGTGTGATTCAAAGGGACCGGTAATGTTCCGACAAACAAGAATTACTACGGGAGGAAAAGAATTTCGAATTTTCAAATTCCGTACTATGGTAACGGATGCAGAGAAGCTTGGAACCCAGGTTACAGTTGGACAGGATCCGAGAATTACCCGTTCCGGACGGTTTTTAAGAAAGGTGCGTCTGGATGAGTTGCCACAGCTTCTGAATGTATTGGCAGGAGATATGAGTTTTGTAGGAACCAGACCGGAGGTACCGCGATATGTGGAACAGTACACGCCGGAAATGTGGGCAACCTTATTGTTACCGGCAGGGATTACATCAGAGGCCAGTATTGAATACAAGGATGAAGACAAGCTGTTAGAAGCAGCGGAAGATGTAGATAAAGCATATGTGGAGCAGGTATTGCCGGCAAAGATGAAGTATAATCTGGAATATATTCGAAAATTCCGATTTTGGGGTGACATTCGAATTATGTTCCGTACAGTCATTGCAGTATTGCGGTAAACGATTTGCGACATGGTTTCGGCAAGGAAACACTAGGTTAAGAGAGGAGTGTTGGGTATGAAAATTCCATTTTCACCACCGGATA
>JAFTZJ010000040.1 GCA_017461045.1 Lachnospiraceae bacterium
AACGAGAATACAGTCAAATCCATGTTGTTCCGTACCCGAAACAGGCTGAGAGAGTACTTGAGAAAGGAAGGCGTGGAAGTATGAAAACCCCTAGAATGGCAGAAGCCATGAACTACATTGATGACGATCTGGTGTCCGGCGCGATCGCATACACCAGAAAGAAGAATACCGGCTGGGTCAAATGGTGCGCCCTGGCGGCGTGCCTGTGCTTGGTAATTAGCATTGCAATTCCCGTTTTACAGCATAAGAGCGGTCATGACCCCGTGGGTGATACGGCACCGTTTTTCCTTAACGGCTGTTACTATGAGACCGTAGATGACCCTGAAATCCTTGAAATCTACGGCTTGCCAAAGAAAATCACTGCAGATATGGCGGGAGACCATGTTGCATTCATTGATGCTAATTTCGACGATGGTTTTGCTTCGTTCGAAGAAACTCCGGTCAAAACAGATAATGAACTCTATGAGTATGCACCTGCACCTTCCCGTGGTATCTATGTGTACCGTGAAGGAGATAAATATATGGCAGCTATCTTCTGCAACTTTGAGATGTTCGATAGCAGCAATACAAATTATGAACTCAAAGAGCTTTACCGGATCTTCAATGTATCGCAGGCAGGAGATATTGCATCTATTTCTGAGGTTGATTGGCATCGTGAGAAGGTTATCGGCGCAACAATAACCGATGCAAATGAGATCCAGGCATTCTATGATATGACGATGACCCTTGACAGCTATGGAAATAATGACTTCCAAGAACTGATGTTTGGTGGCTATACCAACGAAGAAAAGCAGATGGAAGCACATACAGCCTTTGCTGATGATAGCCGGGTGCTTCGAATTGAAATGAATGGTGGCCTGCGCTTCTATATCTCACTTTACCCCAGTTATAGCTGGATGTATGCAAGTGGAGCAATGTCTTACTACAAAATTGATGACGCTATGCATGATTGGATAAACAGAAACCTTAACTGATATATTATTGAAGTGCAGCCCAACTTGTGGCTGCACTTTTCATTCGCAATGAAATATGATATATTTTCGGTAAGAACGCAACCAATCTATATGAAGTGTCGCTTATTAGGGTGAAGGCCTTCTACTATGAGGGAAAGGAGATGAAAGCCTTGGAGGATAACAAGATTGTTGAATTGTATTTGCGTCGAGAAGAGACAGCCATTTCCCAGACTGCTGAGAAATATGGCAGCCGCCTACAAAGCATAGCGTATGGTATCGTCGAAGATCAACACACTGCAGAAGAGTGTGAAAACGATACATATATGGAAGCTTGGAGATCCATTCCACCACACGAACCGAAAACATATTTCTTTGCATTTCTAGCAAGGATCACACGGCATATTGCGCTGGATTTCTGTAAGCAGCGTAGTCGCTTGAAGCGAAGTGCCCACATTTGCGAATTGAGTGCGGAAATGGAGCAGTGTATTCCTGCGCCGGATGATACGGAGTGCCGCATCGATGCAATTGTTCTCTGTGATGCAATCAACGCATTCCTTGCCACGCTCAGCGAGGAGAAGCGAAATATCTTCATGCGCCGATACTGGTTTATGGACTCCATCGCTGACATCTCACAGTCCTATGGGCTGTCCCAAAGCAACGTGAAGAGCATTTTATTCCGAATCAGAAATCAGCTTCGGGAGCACCTTAATAAGGAGGGATACGAACTATGAGAGGGTACGATTTGTTGGAAACAATCGAAAATCTGAATCCGGCTTATATCGAAAATGCATCGAGAAAACCAAAATCACGCAAACCCAGTTGGCAAAAATGGGGCGCAATAGCAGCCTGTCTTGTGCTTATACTTTCTTTAGGGATTTGGGGTATACAAAGGTTGCCGGCTGGAGATTCCGGTATGCAAGGCGAATACATGGCTGATCGTGAGCCAATTATTGTGACAATTAAAGAAATTAAAGATGAAGGTTTTATATGCGTAGTAGACGAACCTGATATCCACAAATTCATTGCAAAGGACTATGAAGTGCTCATTTTATTTAACGACTATGTAAAGATTGCAGATTCTGACTTCAAATATAATTCCGAAGCCCCAAATGCTCGGGATTGTGGTTTAGAACCCGGAGTACAGGTAAGATTATTCTTCGACTGTGTTAATTACAAAGCAGATGGAATGGCTCACTCACTGCAAGCAACCGAAATTATTCCACAATAAGAATTGAGGGCATCGCTTCGGCTGTGCCTTTTCTATAGTGCATATTATGTGCTTATTATTGCAAGGTGTTCCGAAATGATTGAAGATCAAAGATGAACACAGTATAATGTCTATAACTAGCTGTAACAAAGATAGGGTTGATAGTACTCCCAGCGGTTTTGCTTGCGCTTCTTGTAGCTACACCGATTGTCGGTGGAAATTATATGCCGAAAATCGTGAATGGAGAGAATTTACCGAATGAGATAACAGAGTCTATCCTGTCGGTAGAACAAGGGTTTTACAATTCTTATCTTCCTTTATTTGCAACGAAGATTGATCTTGTCGAGACTTCGGAAGACTATCTGTTGTATCGCGTCTATTACTTCCCATTCGGCAGCATCGAAAGAAGCTATACAAGGGAACCTGACGGCAATTGGATTTTCAATTTAGAAAAACCTCTTTTCGGCATATCATAACCAAATAACAATGGCAGCAGGGTGTAAAACTCTGCTGCCTTTTCATTTACACAGGGATATGGTATAATTATTTATAAGGAATTTACCATTGCTCAGT
>JAFTZJ010000041.1 GCA_017461045.1 Lachnospiraceae bacterium
AGAAGCGGGAATGTTACCCACAAAAACAGGATACTGTCCTCTGCTGCAATGCTTTCCACGGGAAGAGAGAGAATGTCATCGAACTTCATACATGAATAATGGCAGTCTGCTGATTTTAGCTGACTGCCACGCTCCGAATACAGTATCAAATAACTGCCTGCAATAAGAATTATTACGAGGACTTCAATTAGCACTTTACTCATACAATCTCTTCCTTTCAAAACAAAAAGTAGGACTATATCAGCCAAACGGAATATCTCCGTGTTAAATGCTAATTTAGTCCTACCTAAATAAAACTATTAAATTGTCACCTCACTTGGGTGCACGAACCACACTCAGGTCATGACTCCTGAATTGCTTGTGCTGTGTTTGAATTTCGGTTTGATTTGTCAGCGCTGCCTTATCTACCGATTAAAATGGTATAAAAATAAGGACTAAATTAGGCACAACCCCTTGATTTTACTGGGTTTCATCTAACTTGGTCCTATTATAACTCAAACACCACGTTCCCATTTTGCAAGTGCCTGTCGAGATACATTGATCTTCTCTGCCACTTCTTCTTGTGTCATATTAAAACGTTTCCGCAAAGTAGAAATATTCGTACTAATCATATTTTTCATACCTCCT
The DNA here is from genome assembly GCA_017461045.1 of Lachnospiraceae bacterium. GTDB lineage: Bacteria > Bacillota > Clostridia > Lachnospirales > Lachnospiraceae > CAG-632. The sequence continues at coordinate 628 of JAFTZJ010000041.1, forward strand.
GCCTTATTATAACATAATCAATTTCTATTTCTATCAACTAATCATAACATTCATGTATATTGTTGTTGTCATTTCATCCTCCGAGTTTGTCAAAAAATAGTAGATATCGCACATTTTCACTTCTGTCATCTTTCAACATATTATGTATTACAGCCACATAGCAAGAACTGTTTCATTATGAATACAGAAAGGTGATTCTATGAAGCGATTATTATCTATAAAATTTATGTTTGCGATAGTTGCACTCCTGCCAATGCTTATCCCGCTTACTTCTGTAAACACATGTCACGCTCAAACCACTTCTACCACACGTATCTATCAGGGAATTGATGTCAGTTCCTTTCAGGGTGATATAGATTTTCAACAGGTGCGTGAACAGGGCATTGAAGTTGTCTATATCCGTACCGGTGGGGGAAGTGATTTTACAGACCCTGACTTTGAGCGTAATTACGAGCAAGCCAAGGCTGCGGGACTTAAGCTTGGATACTATCATTTTGTGACCGCACGAACGACGGATGAGGCACGTGCAGAGGCTGATTTTTTCTATTCCTTAATTGCTGACAAAACGATTGATTGCTATCCTGCTATGGATTTTGAGAATTTCTCTGACCTGACGAATTCTGAGATAAATGCCATTGCAAGGGCTTTTATGGAAACCTTGGAAGCACGCCTCGGCTACACTCCTGCCATTTATACAGATGTCAATAACATTCGAACTCTATGGGATTCGTTCTTTTACCAATATCCACTCTGGGTTGCTGAATATGGAGTTAGTTCTCCACAGACAATTGGAGGCTGGAGCGACTGGAATGGATTCCAATATTCGGATACCGGTTCCGTTGCAGGAATCAGCGGAGCCGTTGACTTGGATTATTTTAAGGATACTATTTTCATCCGACCGGAGGAACGTCCGGAACCATCACCGGAAACACCTACGGAACCGTCACCAAACCCGACAAATCAGACCTACACCGTGGTTCCCGGCGACACCCTATTCTCCATTGCACGCCGCTACCGTACAACCATTCCGGAGCTTGCTGCTTTAAATGGCATCACCAATCCGAACTTAATCTATCCGGGACAGGTGTTACAGATTCCAACCTTCTCATCACCGGTTGCTTCCTATACCGTACGTTCCGGGGATACCCTAAGCTCCATTGCAAGACGTTTCAATACCTTCGTAAGTGAACTGGTTTCGTTGAATAACATCAGCAATCCAAACCGAATTTATCCAGGGCAGGTACTACGATTAACAGACTCTGTGGAACGTACCTTTTACCAAGTAAAATACGGTGATACCCTAAGCAGCATTGCGCGCCGCTTTGATACCACCGTATCTGCATTAGTTGAGCAAAATAATATTGCCAACCCAAATCTCATTTTTGTAGGTGAGTTGCTGACTATTCCATAAGATATCGATCAATACCATTAGCAATTCCGGTTGCTATCTTGTACTGATATTCCTCTGTTGCCATCCGGGCATCCTCATCCGGATTGGTCATATATCCCATCTCTACAATAGTAACCGGAACCTGACACCAATTAATGCCGGACATCGAATCGGTTTCCCACACATACTGCTGTTTCGCACCTGTGGCTGCCACAAATTCTTCCAATACACAGGTAGACAGTTCTTTGCTTTCTGGGTACAACGCACCATTGTATGGGTTCGACGGTGTCTGGCAAATGGTCATAACTCCATTTACACTACTATCCTCTGAACCATTAGCATGAATCCGGATAAAGGCTGCTGCCCCTGCCTGATTCGCAATAGCGGCACGCTCCGAATTACTCATATCCACATCATGTGAGGTTCGTACCATAATAACGGTATAACCTCTCCGCTCCAATTCTGCCTGTAATTTCTCTGCCACTTGAAGATTCAACTCATATTCTGCTAAGCCACTCACACAACCGGCAGTTCCACCGGTTACCTTTGCCTTGGTTTCAGAAGCCCCCGGACCTACCGGTTCCTGCTCGCTGTTGCCGTATCTCTGGTGTCCTGCATCAATTACAATTAAGCGTCCGTCTCCGGTAATTGCCGGTGCAGTTGTTGCCGGTGCTTCAGTAGTCGGAGGTTCTTCTCCAACTACACAAAGGTATTCGCTGGCAACATAGAACTTCTGCCCACCAATGGTAATGGTACTCCATTCTCCGTCATCATAGACACGGGTCACTTCCTGATTAACAGACAACTGTCCATGAATATCACTTTCTGTTGTAGGCAGCGTCCGAATATTCACTACCTCAATGGCATATACCTGCTCCGATGGAATTTCATATGCTTCTTCCGTATCCTCTTCTGTCTGATCTTCTGTCAATTCACTACTTGCATCTGTGGTTCCGTCACTTGTCTCCTGCCGGATACCATCCTCCTTAGATGTATCATTTCCCGGGTCTGCTGTTTTTCCACAGGCACATAAAATTGTAAATGCTAAGACCATGAATATGGCAATCACTCTCTTTTTCATTTGTCTCCTCCGATTCTTGTATTCCTTCTTGATTTTAAAATTATATCATAGTCCACACCTAAATGCACGTATTACCACTAGTCATCCTCTTTTGAAAGTGTTAGAATAAAACATGCTTACTTATAATAATAGCATAGCAAGCATAAATGATTGATTTTTAGCCAATAACATGAATGAGGTGATTACCATGAAATTAAAATTAGTAACTCTATTTTTAACCATATTTAGCATCTGCTTTTTAACCGGTTGCATGAATAGTTCCGAAACGAAACCACTTTACTATGACGAATTATCCATTGGAGATACCGCTCCGGATTTCACTGCCAACTTGGCAGATGGCAGTACATTTACACTTTCTGAACATAGCGGAAGTGTTGTGTTAGTGAATTTCTGGGCTACCTGGTGCGGTCCTTGTGTAGGAGAAATGCCGGCCTTTGAATGGCTGGATGCAGATTATGGAGACGAGGTTGTCATACTGGCTGTTAACTGTATGGAGGATGAAAACACCGTAGACCAGTTTATCTCTTCTAATGGTTATACCTTCCCGATTGCCTATGATACCGCCGGTGAAATCAGCACGAAATATCCATCTACCGGCATTCCTTATACCGTAGTAATTGACGGTGATGGAATCATCCGGAATATTTATGTGGGAGCATATACCGCAGAGGCACAGTATCAGGAATACAAATCTGCTATCGACGAAATACTTCCATAGACGAGATACATTTTTACGTGGAGCAGTTTCACAATAAGTAGCTTTAGCACACAAATCAGGAGGTCCGTATCGTGACATTTATTCGAAAACATATGGGAAAAGGAATACTCATTATAGCCGTTGCTTTCCTCATTATCGGCATTGTGCAAGGAGGCTTTCATGACACCATAGCGAAAGCAATTCGCATCTGTCTGGAATGTATTGGTATCGGATAATAACGAAGGAATTATATAAAATGAAACGAAAACTCATTCAAGTCATCTGTGCAATTCTATATAACTGCAATCTAATTGGTTTTGCCAAAGGCAGTATCTATCAGGGACCGATTAAAGGTGCCTGCGTTCCGGGACTGAACTGCTATTCCTGTCCGGGAGCCATTGCTTCCTGCCCTCTAGGCAGCCTTCAATCTGCATTGGTTTCCAGCAAGTATAAATTTCCCTACTATATATTAGGGTTGCTGCTCCTATTCGGTGTACTGTTGGGACGAGTAATTTGTGGCTTTTTATGTCCATTTGGTCTCATTCAGGAGTTGCTGTACAAAATCCCTACACCAAAATTGAAAAAGAATTGTTTTACACGAATTCTTTCTTATTTGAAATATGTAATTTTAGTTGTATTTGTAATCATGATTCCGATTGTTTTGTTAGAACCGGGATTTTGCAAGTACATTTGTCCGGCAGGCACATTAGAAGCCGGAGTCCCTTTGGTTATTATGAATGAACCACTACAAGCATTGACCGGAAACTTATTTATCTGGAAAGTAGCATTGCTAATTTTGTTCATAATTGCCGCTGTATTTATCTTCCGAAGTTTTTGTCGGTTTATCTGTCCCCTTGGCGCCTTCTATTCCTTTTTCAACCGGATAGCCATGGTTCGTATCAAGGTTGACGAGGATAAATGCGACCACTGCAATGCCTGCATACATCATTGCAAAATGGACATCCAAAAAGTAGGCGACCACGAATGTATTCAGTGTGGGGAATGTGCAAAGCATTGCCATACCTGCGCGATTTCATTTCGAAAAAAGAATATTGAATCCTAGCCCATGATTTGTTAGTATATGGAATGAGGTGTCAGGAAGGAGAATGACTATGCGTAAAACGAAAATTATTTGTACTATAGGACCAGCTTGTGAAAACGAAGAAACATTAACTGAGATGTGTAAAGCCGGAATGAATGTGGCACGACTGAATTGCTCACACGGTACACACGAGGACCATCAGAAAAAAATTGATTTGATTAAGAGCGTGCGTGAGAAGTTAGGACTTCCAATCGCAATTATGTTAGATACCAAAGGACCGGAATATCGTATCCGCACCTTTAAGGAAGGGAAAGTTACCTTGCAGGAAGGTGCAACCTTCACCTTTACAACCGATGATATTGTAGGCGATGAAACACGGGTATCTGTAACCTACAAGCACTTAATTGAAGAATTAGCCGTTGGCGACACCATTTTGGTAAATAACGGTCTGGTTATTTTCCGTGTTGATAAAATAGAAGGAACCAACGCAATCTGTACAGTATTGTCCGGTGGTGTTCTGTCAAATCAAAAGAGTATGAACTTCCCGAATCGAGTATTCGAGCAGGAATTCTTAAGCGAACAGGACAAGGAAGATTTATTATTCGGAATTAAGAATGAAGTTGATTTTGTAGCTGCTTCCTTCGTATCAACAAAGGCAGATATGCAGGTCTTACGGGATTTCTTAGATGCAAATGGCGGTTCTGACATTGATGTAATTGCTAAAATCGAGAATCGCTCCGGTGTAGACCACATTGACGAAATCTGTGAATTAGCAAACGGCATTATGGTTGCCCGTGGTGACTTAGGTGTGGAAATTCCATTTATGGAGGTTCCGTCTATTCAGAAATATCTGATTAAAAAATGCCGATTACTTGGAAAGCGTGTAATCACTGCAACCGAAATGTTAGAATCCATGATTCAGAATCCGCGTCCGACCCGTGCAGAGATTTCTGACGTAGCCAATGCGGTATATGATGGCACTTCTGCTGTTATGTTATCCGGCGAAACAGCTGCAGGTAAGCATCCGGTAGAAGCAGTCAAGAACATGGCAGAAATTGCAGAATTCACTGAACAGAGAATTGATTATCATCATTGGTTCTCTTCTACTGATTTTGAAATTCGCAGCAACTTAGATGCAGTTTCTCATGCAACCTGTGCTATGGCAATTGATATCAAGGCAAAGGCAATCGTGGTAAGTTCCTTAACCGGTAACACTGCCCGAATGGTAAGCCGGTTCCGTTGTCCGGTAGATATCATCGGTATGACAACTTCTGAGCGTGCATGGAGAAAGTTGAACATGAGCTGGGGTGTTACACCTGTATTAAGCGATGCCTTCCCATCTATTGAGGTTGTATTCTACCATGCAGTACAACAGGCAAAAGAAGTGTTCCATTTACAATCCGGTGATAATGTAGTATTAACCGGCGGTCAGATTAATGGTCAGAGCGGAAATACGAATATTATTAAAGTAGAATCTGTATAAATAATTTCAATTCTTTTTGAAGGGGCTGTCGCACGACAGCCCCTTGTCATCTGTTTACTGCATATACTCTATGGCATAATTCATAACATAATCCTCGCCTCTCAAAAAGATAGCTTCAACTGCTTTTTCATCAAACGGAATCTGTTCATCCACCTGCAACCGTGCTTTGCCACTCTCATCGCTGTCAATCCAAATATCCGCATTTTCATCTACTACACAGGTACCGGAAAAAGCAAGCATTCCGTATTCCAATCGGACACTGGTTACTCCCTGTGCCATTCCGGCAGGTTGTGTCAAACCAATTACCGTTACATTGTCCAATTCCTGAAGAGCATCCAGACAATGATTTGCAGCACTTCCACAGTTACTGTTCGTCAATACCACGATTTCTCCATCTTCCCATAGATTTTCTCCCGAAATAGAATATGTATTCAAAATCTCATGTTCCCCGGTAGCTTCGTTATAGGCACCATCAGCTGCCCAGAAGATTTCTCCCTCAGCCACCAAGGCAACGATTGCCTGTGCCATCTTGGTAGAACCACCGCCATTATTGCGTAAGTCAATAATTAACTTCGTTGCTCCTGCATCCCGATACGGAATCAACTGTTCCCGTAAGCTTGCCTGTAAACTGCCGTAATCGGAGCTTGCTGATGTTTCACTACTGAATTCCATCATGTTCGTATTCAAAACGATAATATCATCATTTATAGCAGTTACACTAATATTGGCTCTAGGCTCTTTGTAAGTTAGCAATGCCGCCACATCTTCGAAACGTTCAGCGTAAGAATCCATAGCATCCAGAATTACCGTTTTTTGATTACCGCTTTCATCCAAGAAAGCAACCTGAACCTGTTCTTCACCAATCCCCGCCAGATAGCAACCGACATAAAATTCCTGATTATCTACATTACCGCATATGGTGCTTTGATGCATACGCTCTCTACAGGTATCTAACCAGTCATCCGGCTTCTTTCCATTCCATTCTACAATCACCGTTCCGGTTCGAATACCCGCTAATTCCGCCTGGCTTCCCGGCTCTACCAACACCGCTACAAATTCTCCGGAATCTAATTGAACCGTTGCCAGACCGTAATCGTTACCTACGACACGCTCTGTTATAGCCTCCTGCATATCCTCTGCTTCCCGGGGTGCATATCCTACATGAGCATCGTAGAATTCATTGCAAAACTGCATCCATGCAATACTATTTGCCACTGCATCCTGTTCCTTCTCCGCTTCTTGAAACAACGGAAGATATTCTTCATACAATTCGTCCCAGTGAATATTCTTATGTTCAGAAAGGGTATAGTACTCCTTCATGCAAGCAAAGCCCTCTTCGAACTCCGCTACATAGTGAGCTTTTCGGTAGCTGTCAATCAAATAGCAGGGTACAATTGTGGTTATACATAGAATTCCCGCTAACACTAAACTCTTTTTCCGAATGGAGACTTTTGTTACAAAGAATCCAAGCCCTGCCAGGATACTGCCCAGGTAGATGCCGGTTAGGCACCATTCTGTTCGAAAGAAAATGACATGAAATAAACAGGCTGTCACCGGCATCAAAAAAGCAAGTCTCCAACGATTGCTACCGCTTGCACTCTGCCGGTTTAAGCTCCAAAACAAAAACACCAGAGCGATTATACAATCCAATAATAATATCCAATCTTGTATCAGCATACTCTCACGCTCCTAGCTCAAATCGTCATTCTTAAAATAGGTGTAACTTAGCAACACAAGGATTATGGTTCCAATAACCGCAGTAGCAATTGTCATAATGACAAGTTCAGAAGAAACTGCTGAATTATAAACAATCTGATCCTTTTCATTCAAAAAGAATGTGGTCCACTCTTCAAAATTCAACAAATTCGTACAACAATGGTTAACGGAAAGCATTGGAGACTCCACCACTGGTGTCAATTCCGGAATCATTTCAACTACCATTCCCAACATCGCTTGTGCATATCCAAATACAAATCCTACCAAGAAGGTTACATACATATTCTTTGTCACTATTGTCACGAATACCAACTGACTGACAATACTAACCAGCGTAACAATAACTAAGCTATAACGAAGGACTACACCTTCCAAATCCATGGCATCACCCCAGCCCTTTGTAAATGTGATTACAATTACCGGTGCCAGCATAACCGTCATGCAGGCAAAAATACCAGCCAACTCTGCCACAATCCATCTGCCGAAAAATACCTGTGCTCTGGTATGTCCGGATAGAATCTCATAATTCAAGGTTTTATCTGTAAAATCCACACCCGTAACACTTGCTACAAATATCAAAACTGCAATCATTCCCATCATGCATGTCATCATACCCATTCCTGCAACATATTCGCTTCCACTCGTATACTCATCCGCATAGAAAATGCTCAGTACCACCGACATTACCATACTTATTAAGAAACCGCCCCATGCAAGTTTGTCTCTCAGCAACTGATAAATTTGAGCTCTAATTACATTCCACATATTCTGCACCTCCTATTAAGGTCATATAGTACTGTTCCAACGTGTCTCCACCCATCCGAAGTTCCAATGGCACGACTCCATTCTCATATAAGGTCTGCGAGATTTTCTTAGTATCCTCCAGCTGCTCATAGAGGTTAATACTTCCGTCTCGTTCCACTTCATATTCCTGCACCTGCAATTTTTCTTGCAAAATAGCAAGTGCCATAGAATCATTGTCTGTATGAATGTGAAAATGACTGCGACACTCATCTAATAACTGCTGATGGGTCAAGTGCTTGATAATCTGTCCGTGAGCAATGAATAGATACTCATCACACATTAAGGATAATTCACTCAGAATATGGGAAGAAATTAAAATAGTAGTTTCCTGTTCCTGATTAACCTTCTTAAGTAATTCACGAATCTCCACAATTCCTTCCGGGTCTAAACCATTAATCGGCTCATCCAATACCATGATTTCCGGCTTTCCCATCAAAGCATTGGCAAGCCCGAACCGTTGTTTCATACCAAGGGAGAATTCTTTAATTTTCTTCTTTCCTACATCTGCAAGTCCTACCTGCTCCATTACCTCTTTGATTCTTTCTTTATTCGGAATTCCTTTTTGCAGCCTCTGCTTTTCCAGATTCTCCCATGCAGTTAAATCCTGCTTTGCATAAGGTGTTTCAATCATGAAGCTCATACGTTCTCTCGCCTTTGCTAATTCTTGATGTGTAGTGCCACCCAAAATCTGCATGGTGCCTACCGTCGGCATAATCAAACCACCCAAACTCTTCATTATGGTTGTTTTACCGGCTCCATTCGGACCAATCAAGCCACAAATCCGGCCCTTTTGAATCCGAAAGCTCGCCTTGTTCACGACAACCTGTTTCTTATACTTTTTCGTCAATTCCTTGACTTCAATGACAAATTCTTCGCCCATGTACTGCCATCCTTTCTATACCCCCTACGTTACTACATTCCATTCCGAATGTGTCACGCATGTTATTTCGTTAATCCTAATTTAAAATGAAAAAATAAAGAATTCCTTAAGTTCTAAAAAATTCTTTATTTTTCTTTTCGATTATCCTGATTTATGCATTTGCATTGTAACCGAATGACCAATTCATCTGCTTCCATCCGGGCACTTACATCTGCTCCCTGCTTCTGTGCCAAAAGCTTCACAATATATAAGCCAAGACCGGTACCGGTTTTACTTCTGGAGGTATCTGCCATATAACTTCGGTCAAATAAATGTTCTACATCAATGGTTGGATGGCCTGCGATTGCATTACTGAATTCCACGATACAGGCTTCTCCTTCTTCCATCAGACGAACCGTAAATCGTTCCTTCCCGTACTTGAAAATATTACCAAGTAGATTGCCGAAAATACGCTCCAGCAATTGCCCATTACCTTCCACAAATACCGTTTTCTCCGGCAAAAAAATCTCCGGCTCCAATTGATGTTCCCGAATCAATATTTCCTGCTGTAAAATGAATTCCAGCAATACATTTGTGAGATTAATTGCATTCACTTCAACAGGTGAATCGTCACTTTCTAACAAAGCCAGTTCAAAGAATTCATCCATCATGGTCTTTAATTCTTCTGTCTTTGCTTCACAGATTTCCAGGTATTTGTGCCCCCGCTCATTGAGTTCTCCAACCTGTTCTATCATTTGCAGATTCCCTTTCACTACCGTTAAAGGCGTTCGCAAATCATGGGCAATATCTGAGATTCCTTGCTTCACTGTTGCTTCCTGCTGCTGATTTCTACGCTTCAAATCAGTTTGATAATCCAGATTGTAGTTACATTCTTTTGTTAGTTCCGTTAAGTCTGCGTCAAGCAACTGAACACGAATCTGCTTATTATAGGATTCCTGCCGATTCGATTTCAATTCCTTGGTAATTCCACGAATTTGATTCTTCATCAGCAACAGATACGCTAATAATCCTATGCACACCAAACTTAATATTACGATTGCTATTATCATTTCTTCTCCGTCTTCTCTGCTAACCGATAGCCAATTCCCCAAACTGTTTCGATGTATTCTTCTCCACCGTCTGCCTTCTTCAACTTACTCCGCAGGTTGCTCATGTGAACATTCAATGTGTTATCTTCATAGTAATATGGTTCCTGCCAAATAGTCTCATAGATATTCGCTTTGGAAAAGGTCTTCTTGGGATATTCCAAAAACAACTGCAAAATTGCCAGTTCCTTTGCCGTCAACGAAAGAGCCTTACCATTCATCGTTGCGGTTTTACCATCAATATCCAGTATCAAGTTCTTGAATTCTAACTGCTTGCTACCCAGTTCTTCCAGCTGCTTTGCTTCCATCTCACTTCGCCGTAAAACGACTTCCATTCGCACCAGAACTTCATTCAAATCAAAGGGCTTCAATATATAATCATCTGCCCCCATCCGTAGCACTTCCAATCGGGTTTCCATACCGGATTTTGCTGATAAGCAAATGACCGGCACATTGGAACGAGTTCGTAAGTCCTGAATTAAGTCATTACCACTTTTATAGGGCAGCATCAAGTCCATTAAAACAATGGTGTACTCCTTGTTCTGTAAACAGGCTGCCGCCTCTCTTCCATTGTAAGCGCACTCTACCTGATAATCGTTTTCAGATAAAAATGCCGCCAGCAAGTCGCTGATTTCCTTATGATCTTCTACAATTAATACTCTTCGTTCGCTCATTTTTCATCCTTATTCTTGTACGAATTCTATTACATACCTTTCATTTATCATAATATACAAACCTTAAATCCACAACTAAAATCGTAAGAATATATTAGGTTGACACACTGTTTTATCTATGCCAAAATTGTTTCATATGAAGGGATTTTATTTACGAAAATTCCTATTTCGAGGAGGATTATTATGAAGCAGAAGTTATTATGTTTATTGCTGGCAACCAGTACGCTGTGTCTGCTTACCGCTTGTGGTGACAAGAAGCAGCCGGATACAACCGAAGCTAATCCTGGGGAGGCAATTGTCGGAGAAGAAATCCGAACCAACAATGCGGATATTACAGAGGTTAATAATGAATTACTTGCTGACGCACAGGCATATATTTTGATGGACGATGCATTTACTATCAGCGGAAAAGGAACCATAATTACCGGTTTCTGTTACAATCAACCATTCCCGGTAGATACGGAAGTAGATATTTTCCATCCAAACCAGCGTGTAGAGACCACCTTAACCTATGTGGACGATAACGGCGAGGAATTGGACGAATTACCACTTGGCGGTAGCTGTGGTTTTATGTTAGACGGCATTGGCAAAGATGGCGTAGGAAAATATGATTTGGTTGTATTAAAGGGAGAAGGTGTTCTGACCAATAAGATTACCGGTTCCTTTGTTATTTCTACCTTTGCTGCTAAGGAAGACATTCCTTCATTAGTCGGTTCCGAAGTAACAATGGGTTATTTCTCTACTTTCGCTAACGTTACTTATGACGGCGTAATCGATACCGTAGTTGGTGCAAACGGAGAAGATATTAATGATTTGAACCCGGGCGATGTTGCAATCGTAACCATTACATTAAATGAGGAAATTCCAATGGTGCGGGGCACAGAGATATTCTATCAGACAGCAAATGGAATCGCTGATTCTGCTGCTTGTATTGCATCACCAGTAGAAGAGTAAAATCTGTAACTTATAAACCATTCATTATACATAAGGGGATTCAAATGATACTATATTGTGCAAATTGCGGTGATGCGTTACTTTTTAATCCATCACTTGGAAAAATGGAATGCCTAAGCTGTGGGGCCCTCTTTGACGCCAACGAAGCATCCGCAGAATATACAGAAAATGATACTGCCACAAATCCGACAACGGAACGCTTATGCAAACCGGATGTATTATCGAAAGAAGCTACAGACAAACTTGTTACACCAAATACAGAGGGTGAAACAATGGAATGTAATATTTACTCTTGTACTGCCTGTGGTGCGGAACTGATGATAAATGGTGTGGAGTCTTCCACTTTTTGTGCCTACTGCGGACAACCAACCATCGTATTCAATCGGGTATCCTCAGAAGCAAAACCCAAATACATCATTCCATTTTCTATTACAAAGGAACAAGCAGTAGCAGCCATTCGCAACCGTTTTAAAAAGGGCCTTGTGATACCTAACGAAATCAAGCACTTTGACATTGAACGGGTTCGGGGAATCTACATACCTTTCTGGTTATATGACATCCACTATCACGATGCACAATATCTAAGAGGAACGGTTGGTAGTGGCAAAAGCAAGCGTACAAAATACTTCTTCCGGGAAGCCGAATGTAATTTCAAGCGTTTAACATTGGACTCTTCTAAACAGCTAAGCGATGAAAGTTCTCAGCGTTTGGAACCATACGATACCTTTGCGGTACAGCCTTTTGATATCGGATATTTATCCGGATTCTATGCGGACCGCTACGACATGTCAAAAAAGAACACCGAAAGTCTGGCATTATCCCGGGCAAAGCTGCTATTTGATAACCAAGTAAAAAGCACAGTACGGGCAAGCAATGTTCAAATTATGAAATGCAATCCGAAGCGTACAATTAAGAACGTGGATTATGCATTATTCCCTGCCTGGTTTTTGACTTTTCGCTATAAAGACCAACCACATACTATCTTAGTAAACGGGCAAACCGGCAAGGTGGTAGGTGCGGTTCCGTTCCACAAAGGCAAGGTAACCGGAATCTATTTAGCAATCAGTGCAGGACTTTCTTTTATATCCTCTCTATTTGCTATCTCTTACCTTAGCGGAGATCCGGAAGAGCCGGGCAAAATGATTGCATTGATGATTATGTTATCGATATTCTGCTTTATAACAGGCAAAGCAATCTTCGGAAAAATCAAGAAAAATATCGGATTAACCACTGCAAAGGATATGAATCGTTTTGTGAAGAATAGACAGGAGGGAATGTAATATGGTTGTATTTGGAATCATTTTGGGATGCCTTCTTGGTTTCTCTTGTGGATATCTGGTTACTGCCTTTATTGTTCGGGCATCCAACAGCCACGGCGATAGCAAGGGAAGCTTCAAAGATTTCTCGATCAATAATTTGTTGATAATTCATGAGGAAAATGGTATACGAAAACCGAGAATTTAAACTACCAAGGGTAGGGCTAAATGCCCTACCCTCGTTTTTTATTCTTATCCAGATACATCTTCTTATCCGATATGCGAATACATTCCTCTAAGTTCGTTTCCGCCTTTATCTCAAAGATATCGTAACCGTAACTCATTGACAATTGAGCACGTTGCTTGCCGGATTGATTATAGGCTTGTATCTCTGCCTGTACATCTTTCCAATAAGCCTCTACTTCTGCTTCGTTTCGCACAGTTCCCATGATGACAAATTCATCACCACCATAGCGCACTACATAATTCTTTCCGGCCTTCTTTTGAAGAATGGTTGCTGCCATACTGATAATCCGGTCTCCTTCTTCATGACCAAATTCATCATTGATTTTCTTTAAATTATCCAGGTCTACGAATGATAATTGCATAAGCATTCGGGACATCAGACACTTCTTCTTAATTTCTGCGAAGAACCGCTCCATTCCAAAACGATTATAGACACCTGTTAAAGAATCCTTAATATACATATCGTCCAAATGCTTCATGGCAATCTTCAACAAGCTCTCCTGTCTCAGATTCTCAATGGCATCACCCATGCTAATCAACCAACTGATATACAATGGATTCCCCATCGGGAACTCACTATCTACCAAAACAAAATATCCAAAATTCCGCTCCAGATAATGCAGTGGCGAGAAGATATACATCTTGGAACGTTCCGTATCGTGGAACAAATCATCAAAGGCATAGCGGGCTTCAAATAACGGCTTACTCTTAAATACACCATTTGATAAGCCAGAACGGTTTTTATATTCTGCGTATAAGCAAGCTTCTCTTCCTGACTCATATCCTCCTGTTCAATTGCATCCAACTCAAACACAGTTTCCGTGAAATTCTCATTTACGCAACAATAGAATTCCGGTGGGTTAATCTTCTCCACAAAATCCTTTACAGAGTCAATCCAACCTTTGAAGCCGGTGCCTGACATGATGTTCTTCTCCAGACCAACCATCTGATAAATCAATTTTCGTTGATATACCTCAACTCCACTCACATAAGTTTTCTGAGACAAATTCATACCGGTCTTATTCTGACATCCGCAGCTTTCGCCATAGACGACTTCATCTGTCAAATACGTCTCCAACGGTACTTCTTTGCCCTCTAGCACATCGAGAATAATGCTACTTGCTGCTTTACCCAAATCCCGCAAGCGAGTTCGTATGGTTGTTATGGTTGGCAAATGATAAACACCTTCCATACTATAGTCATAACCGGTTATAATAACATCCTCCGGCACACGAATCCCCCGTTGGGTAAATATATCACAAATGGTGATTGCCATTATATCATTGGCACATACCACTGCCTCCGGAAATGGTAAAGTAGAACTCAGTATCTCTTTTGCTGCCAGTTCCGCTCCGGTCACATAGAAATCTCCGGGACTGGTTCGCTCCGGAACAACCGGAATTCCGTGTTCTGACAACACATCTACATATGCACGGTAACGTTCTTCCCCATCCACATTGCCTTCTACTCCCTTTACAAAATGGATTTTCTGTATTCCGTGATCCACTACCAAATGTTCCATTAACTTTCGCATTGCGGCATAGCCATTGGAACCTACATGATAACAACCCTCGATTTTACAGCCCAGACATACCACCGGACAAGTGAGACCCTTTACTAATTCTTCAACTTTATTTCGATTTGCTTCCACATGAAGGGTATTGGAAAAAACAATAACGCCATCAAACAAATTCAAATCCGGCAAGTCGATAATATTAATTTCAGCCAGATTATGCCGTACTCTCTCATATGCCCCCGTATACCATAGAAAAACAGCAATATTGCAATTATTTTCTTTTCCGTATTCTTCAATGCCTCTCAGCGTCTCTACTTGAGTTTCCGAATCCAAAGCAGTCATTAACACTGCAATATTCTTGTGTTGCATGATACTCCCCCATTTCCAATTCTCTAAATGAATTTCTTCCTACTTCATTTATTCTATTGTAACACTTTCCTATAGCCAGAATCAATATTCCATCATGTTCTTTTGATACTCATTATCGCTGGTTGCATCAAAGCCCTCCGGTAAATACTCCACTGGAATATATTGCGTATAGTCCAAATCCATATAATAATTACAGAAAATCAACTCCACATATGTAATGGTATTCTCTCGCCCCGGCGTCCGAATTGCATATACAAACCCCTGATAATCATCTGCATACATAGCAATCGGATTGTCTTCTTCCGCAAACCCGGTTACCCCATAATTACCAATATAGTCCGTAGAGTCATAATTCTCTAGCCGACTCTTCTCCACCTCATAATCTGCCTCATCATATTCCACTGTTAAGTAGCTAAGATACTGCGCATCCCAAGGATTGTAATACACCATTTTGTATTCCAACACATTCATATCGGTAGTGATTTCCTCAGGGAAAATGGTTTCATCCATCCCCCATTTGTTTACAAATTCTTCCTCTGCATTCTCACCCATGTAGTCTTCATAATATGCTACATCTGTATATTCTTCCACTGATGCCATGGACGAATCCGCTATCAGCAGACCAAAAATTCCCATCCATACAATCGCCTCTGCCGTCATCGAAGCAACTACTGCACCTAATACTATCAATATCACCTTCCAAACAGTTTTACGTTTTTTCTTTTGGATATATTTCTGGAAATTCTCTGCCGGTTCTTGTTTTAACTCTAACTGTGGTTCTGGCATTTTCATTTCAGCGTACTTTTTCTTGCAATTTTCACACTCTATAAAATGCTCCTCAATAAGTTTCTCACTTTTCTCGCTAGCGATTTTTTCCACATAAAGTGGCAACAAATCTTGAATTACTTCACAATCTATTTTCATTGTAGCTCCTCCATTTCTATTCTATTCATTTCATTCTGAATCATTTGTTTTGCACGATGATAGGACACACACGCCCAATGCTCTGTCTTTCCAAATATCATTGCAATTTCCTTAAAGGAAAGTTCTCCAAACACTCGCAACGAAAAAATCTCTTTGTATGGTTCCCGCAATGAATGAAGTACCCTATGAACCCGTATGGCCAATTCTTTATCTACCATAATGTTCATGAAGTTTTTCTCTTCCGATTCAAATACACTTAAATCCTTGTCTTCAAATCGCTTTTCTTTGTTCAAATATGTAAAATACAGATTCTTAGCAATGGAACACAGCCACACCCGTATATCCGAATTTCCCTTGAACTGGTTAATCGATTTGATAGCTCGAAAGAAAGTTTCCTGCGTCAATTCTTCTGCCAGCAATTCATCTGCTGACAAACCACGCAAGAATCGAAAGACATCTTCATAATATTGTTGGTAGATTGCTTCCATATCTTCCATTATTTTCACTCCTTTCACTTATAAGACTCATCAAATCGAAAAATATCACAAATTTAATAGATACAATTTAAATATAAATTATCTCCAGATAAAATAATGTGTAATTATTTCATCCGGAGATAATTCGCACATAATAACTATGCCTGTCGTTCATAGGTTAAATCTATAGAACAAACTTATCTAACATATCACCTAACTCGCCTGCTATTTCCTCATTTACCTTACCGTTGGTATTTGCCATCTGCATTCGTTCATAAATATTATCGGAAACACCTGCAACACTTGCAATACTTGCGGTTTCTTCTTCGATTACCTCCATAATTCTATGGATATGACTTTCAATGGTTTCCATATTCTCTGACAACTGTTCAGACAGTTCACAGAAACTGTTGAACCGACTCATAAATTCCACAGAATCTGAATGATAAGCCTGCCCTACATCTACCATCTTGTCATAATCCTGATAAACAACCTCTTCAATAAATGTAAGCATTTCCTTTGAAATGTTCGTCAATTCGCGAACGGTATCCACAGTAAATTGATTAATATTCTCAATTTCTTTTGCTGTTAACGCAGTAGAATCTGCCAGTTTACCAACCTCATCTGCAACCACGGCAAATCCACGACCATTTTCACCTGCACGGGCTGCTTCAATGCTTGCATTCAATGCCAGCATCTGTGTCTGCTCCGAAATATTAATAATATCGTTGGTCAACGCAATAATTTTCGTAATCTCTGCAGAAGCAGCAATTTTCTCATTTAATGTTTCCGTGATTCTTCCAACCACTTCCTGCATCTGCTCCTTGGATAGCTGACAAGCCGATTGCACTTCACTTGCAGTACGGCTTACACTATCTGCATAACCGGCTCCCTCTATGGTCTGTTCATACAAATCTGCCGACATCTGCTTAATCGTTTCTGCAGCACCTTCAATCTCAATGACTGACTCGTTGGTTTCCTGCATAGTCTGTGTCATCTCATTTAATGCACCGGAAATCTGGTTCAAATCCTCTGTTGCTTCCTGCAATTCCCGATTAGTCTGATTGGTTGCTTCCTCCAGCTTTTCACCACTATCCTTCACAGACAACATCATGCTACGCAACTTCACCATAAAGGAATTAAAGCTTGTTGCAACGCTTTCGATTTCATCGCCACTTCGAATCTGAATTTCCTGTGATAAATCACCTTCTGTACCTGCCAGTTCTTCCATCTTACGATTGATGGTCATAACATTCTTCGCCATTAACTGTCCGGTTAACATAGATACTGCAAACGCCAAAATAATACAAATGATTTCCACAATTACCAGCACCAGTATCATATTCCGGATTTTCTGATTAATACTATCAATGGTACAGTCAACACCTACAATGGCAACTACCGCACCGCTTTCATCATAAATCGGTGCAAAGGCACTATAAAAGCTTCCCCACTCATCTGTGGTCACTTCATCATCCATCGATGCTTCTCCTGCCAAAGCCATATCAATCTTATCGTAGGTCTCATATTCTTCACCAATGGCAGCGCCCTCTTCTGTGTCCGCATCAACCACAAACTGTACACTACCATCTACCTGTCGCATGGTATATATGTAAGCCACATCCTCATCTACTAAAAAGCTCTGAAGCTGTGCCAAGACTATATTATAGTCCTCTGTTCCTTCATCCCCTGGCTGAATACCTGCAATCTGATCTCCATCAATGATTTCCGCTGCGGTCTGTGCCACAGACATAGTCTGAGAACGACTGACATTTAGCAGATAATTCCGCATATAAAAAATACTAATTCCACTTATTAATAAGCTAATTACCAATGTAATTAACATAGATGTGAGTGTTATCTTACCACTTAATCGCATTCCCCGTACTTTTTTCTGCATACCTATTCCTCCTGACTTACTCAAATATAATTTTTTCCAATTGAGAATCCCCAACCTGTAAATATTTTGCCAGCAGCTCTTCCATCTGCTTCATGATAATCGGCTTTGCCAAATAATCCGTAAATCCTTCCTGAATATAGCGTTCCCGACTGTCTGCTACTACATCTGCTGTTAACATGATAACCGGAACCCCATCGCACAAGTGTCTCTCCTGTAATATATGCATAGTCTCGATTCCATCCATCTCCGGCATCATATTATCCAAAAAGATTAAATCAAACTTCTGCTGTTCCAACACCTCGATACATGCCGCACCGCTACTTGCCTCCACAATCTGTACCTGAGTAGGCTGGAGTAGCATACGAACCACTTTTCGATTTATTGGATTATCATCAACCACCAATATTCTTGCCTTTGGTGCCACAAAATGCAGGGCGGACATTTCATCCTCTCCGCCTCTTTGCATACGCTTCTGGAAATCTCCCATTGGTTGAGCATTCACGATTTTCTGGCGAATCACAAAAGAGAATGTACTACCATTTCCGTATTCGCTTTCAATTTCAAGGTTGCTGTCCATAAGCTTCAAGAGATTCTGGGAAATGGTCATACCCAGACCAGTGCCTTCCACCTCTCTGTTCTTGGTTACATCCAATCTCTGATATGCATTATAAATGACTTTTATGTCTTCTTCTTTAATTCCGATTCCGGTATCACGAACCACATAACGGACATTTGCATATTCCTCATCCGCTGTATATGTTACATCTAAGGAAACCGTCCCGGATTCCGTATACTTTACACTATTTGAAAGAAGATTTAACAACACCTGACGAATTCGCTTATCATCTCCATGCATTTCGCACGGAATTGATTCATCAACATTAAACTGCAATTCCAAGCCCTTACTTTGAGCCTTTACCTTTGTTATATTATACACATCGTTCAAAAGTGTGCTGACTGCATATTCCACTTCCACGATTTCCATCATTCCGGATTCGATTTTAGAAGAATCCAAAATGTCATTAATAATATCTATCATTAACAAGGATGAATCATGAATATCATTGGCATATTGCCGCACTTTTTCATCCTTACTTTCCCGCAGAATCATTTCATCCATACCCAAAATCGCATTAATTGGGGTTCGCACTTCATGAGAAACATTGGCAAGAAAACGGCTCTTTGCCTGATTGGCTTTCTCCGCTTCTTCCTTTGCTTGTGCCAGTTCTTCCGTTAAGCGCGCCTTTTCTACACTTCCGCTAACAATTCTCTGTATACTATTACAGATTACAGCGAAGGCAATATAAACCAAGCAGCGTGGTAACACAAAGAACAGTGTCAGGGAAAAGAATGGATTGCTATTCACCTCATTCAAAATAAAAGTTCCGTTTTCAATATAAGCACGTCGTGGTAAGGTTGTCAGTAATACCATGTTGGCATCACAAAGCCCCAGATAATATCCCCCAAACACTACAATAATCGTACTAATTACGGTCAAAATGTATACATAATACATGACCTTTTTTGAAGAATAGAGGGTCGCATACAAGAAGGGCAGTAACGCTACCAACACCACATGATAGGTAATGGTAACACCCATAATCGTAAACACAGCCACTACACAAAATAAGATTAGATACTTTAGCTTTTCATTGGTTAAAGGGACATACTGTGTTAATACGAAAACAAACAGATAAATAATAACAGAAGGAACAAAACCTGCTGTCATTACATCGTAGTCGATGATAAATATATTTAACATATCTAACACATAGGCAAGCACATAGATAAGCATGGTTATCTCAAAGCACTTCAAAACATATTTGTTTGCTATGTATTCCTTATTCTCTATGTACGTCGATATATCATCAACCTTGTTCATACTACATTCTCCTGACTTTCACTTACAACTTATATGCTTGCCGAAACACTCCCAAACGACAAAACTCGAATTCAGGGTACGTCATTTAGACATATTCCCCCAAATTCGAGTTTAACAGATTTTTTGCAATATTACTATTGTTTTTTAATTCACCTTAGTTTTATTTCACATCTTTTTTCATTTTCATTTGGAACACAATCACTGCCAGTACATACACAACCAAACCACAGGCAACCGTCCAAATTAAATGCTCCCAAAGTTGCTCCGTATTCTCGCGGAATGGCAGCTTTGCCAAAGACACTCCGTGATAGAACGGCAACACATTGGCCACCTTCTTAATAATTCCACCTAAACCGTCAATATCCATCCAGATACCGCCAACCATACCGGTTACGGTAATAATAATCGAGCAAAGTCCCGGTGCCGCCTTCTCGCCAACAACGCTTCCAAACAGAATGCCCACACCTGCAAATAACAACACTGAAGGGAATAAAGCAAGCATTGACAGTAATATATCACCAATTGCAAAGGTGTAATCCGTACAAAGACCAACGATAAAAGACGCGATAAAACAAATCGTCATCTGTACCAGACCTAAAATGCAGATTGGCAGTGTATATCCTATTATGTAATCCACCGGTTTCATCGGGGATGCATACAATCTTAACAAGAGCGCTGTTGAGCGGTCCTTGGACACCTGAATACTGGTAAAGAGCATTACAAATGTCAAACCAAAATACGCAATTCCCGGTCCCAGATTCTCGATATGAAACACTGTCATATTTGCCTGTGCCGGAATGCTGTTATCTACGATGCTCATAATTACCAGCATAACCAATGGGAAACCAAGACAGAAAATGTAACTGATTGGGTCTCTCATAATCTCTTTAATTGTTCGTTTTGCAAATACTATACTTTTCATATTACATTCCCTCCACGATTTTAATAAATGCTTCTTCCAGATTCTCTGCTCCGGTCTGCCCTTTTAATTCTTCCAAAGTTCCCACTGCTTTCAAATCACCCTTTGCCATAATAGCAATCTCGTCGGACAGGGCTTCTGCTTCTTCCATGTAGTGTGTGGTTAAAATAATCGTAATCTTACCTTTTAAGGCTTCGATTTCTCTCCAAAGCTCTCTTCTTGCAAGTACATCCAAGCCAAGAGTAGGCTCGTCCAGGAACAGCACCTTCGGTTCCGTAATCAATGCCATAGCAATACTCAGTTTTCTTTGCCAACCGCCGGACAAGGTCTTTGCCTTACTGTTCTCCACTTCCTGCAAAGAAAATTGTTCCATCATCTGTTCTGTCTTTTCCTTTGTCTTCGCCTTATCAAAACCATAAATGCCTGCAATAAACTCCAAATTCTCACGAACAGTAAGGTTCGGTGCAACGGAGGTTTCCTGCGGAGACAAATTCACTACCTTTTTCACTTCCTGTAAACTGTCATGAATACTATATCCCATTACGGAGGCATCTCCGCCATTTGGGGTTGTTAAGCCTGTGAGCATACGGATGGTGGTGGTCTTTCCTGCACCATTTACACCTAAAAATGCAAACAAGCTTCCTTCCTTTACTTTCAAATCCAAGTCATTGACTGCAATCTTACTTCCAAATTCTTTTCGCAGGCCCTTAATTTCAATACTATATTCCATCTTATATCCTCCTTCATTTTCCATCCATCATTTATGCAGCTGCCGAATTCTGCTTTTCTTTTAGTTTCTCATTGATTTCCTGTACATCTCTTCTACATAGCTTGTATTGAATTCCCCAACAGATTCCGTAGGTCACTACAATACTCAATATTCCCGAAATCATTGATGTAGCGTACTTATGAAAGCCCCACAGGTAACACGCTACCGGAATCCAGGTTGCCAGCATTAAGGCAAGATAAATGAGACTTTGAATTATTAACCCGGGCCGTTTCCACTCCAGGATAAAGGTTCCGCCGGATGCCACACCACTAATCACACCGATTAATAACAACTGAATTCCATACGCAACAACCACATTATCAAATCGTGCCATATGCTCCGGCAACATACTGATTGTATTCATAGTCACCATAACAATCAGGTGTATCACCATTGATATTGCAATGGAATAACAAAAACCATTTATAAAACGAATCATAAAATTCTTCATATAAACCTCCTATAGTAATACTTCTTTGATTTTACTTACATATCTTCTGGAAACGTAGGTTTCATCCTGATTTCTCATATACATCTTAATGGTTCCTACATGACTCATATCCAGTTTCTCAATCTGCTGAATGCTTACGATTTCCGAGTTGGAAATCCGGACGAAGCCTCTGTCCTTCAGAAGTTCTTCCAACGTGTAAAGCCGTTCCTTTACCTCATAGCAATCGTCCTTGGTTCGAATGAATACCTTCTTACTTTCCGAATAAATTCGAATAATCTGAGAGGGCACCACCACTCTGGACTCCTGCCCCTTCTGGACTTTAATTCTCGTATCCAGAAGATTCTCTAAAGTCTTATGTACCTCCATAAGTTCCGGACTTTTCTCCTTATTACAAAGATGAATTTCTGCTTCTTTGTATTTTTCCTGTATATCAAATTTGATCTTCATGGTTCCTCCTTATTACCTGTTCCGTTCCTAATTTGCATTATATGGGTTTCTTAAAAATAATCAATGGATTTGAGACATCTGGTCGTCCGGGACGGACGGATGGCAAAATAAAACTCAGCTTCCTGATGATTCAAGAAGCTGAGATATAATACTTTTAGAATTTACTCTCCAATTGTAATGATGTTTTGCTTGATTAATTTGATTAAATGTTCCACCACTTCCGGATCGAATTGCTTACCCTTATTATTCTCCAATTCCTCCAATATAACCTCTCTGGTTAACCGCGGGCGATAACAACGATTACTATTCATGGCATCCAAGGAATCCGCAACGCATATAATTCTTGCTATTAACGGAATGTTCTCTCCGCTTAATCCATGTGGATATCCCTTGCCATCGTATCGTTCATGATGATATAAGGCACCCAAATCAATACCTTCAATAGAAGAAAAATCTCGCAACATTTTTTCACCATAAATGGTATGACTCTTAATTACTTCGTACTCTTCGTCTGTCAACTTGCCCGGCTTCAGCAATATATTTACCGGGACGGAAATCTTTCCGCAATCATGCATTAATGCTATGTAATAAATACGATTACACTCCCGCTGGGAATATCCCATTTCCTTTGCCAAAGCGTATGAAATCTTAGCAACCCGTTCGGAATGTCCCTTGGTGTTCGGGTCCTTGGCTTCTACGAAATTAATAAAGGTCTGAATTGACTGTTCAATAATACGAGCATCATGTTCCTGCTGCTTTAATAACTTGCGAACCCGAATCTGGGATAGCAGCAATGCAATCAAAAGCACAATCCAGATTCCTTCCAAAACCACCAGTGCATCAAAGTACGGCTCCACCCATGGATTCCGCTCTAAATGATAATGGAAGGTTGCTGTATCGAAATTCGTAATGTAATCTAACTCTGCATCCGGAATGTATACGATAAAACCAATCAATGCAGTGCAGTTTACTTCTTCCCCTTCCTGCTGGGGTACCAACGGCATCTCGTTAAAGCTTTTATTCGGATGATAAATGAACCGATCTCCCGGATTCATGGCAATCATCGGTCCTGTATGGTCAATGTAATGATCCAGTTCAATTCCGCTGTCCTTAAATTCCCGTAAATCCAATTCCTGTACCAGTTCGGAACCACTTGTTGTCTGATAAAACTCCAAGGTTCCATTCCATGCATTATTCAACCACATGTACTCCGGTATATACAGCTCCATGGACCAATTCGTAATGGTGGCCTTGGATGTATTGGTCAAGGTAAGCTCATAAATGGTTCCCACACTCTGACCATGCAATTCATTGCCTGCATCATCATAGATTGGGTCCTTATTCCAAGCACCGGCATCTCCGCCTCGCGGTTGAATCACCGCCGTAAAGTCTTGCAATACATATGCTTCTCCATTGTATTCACCATCCGACAGCTTTACCGTATGCATCTGCTCATTGTCATACTGCACCCATGTATAAAACCAACAATTGCACCCATTGTCACAATACATGCAACAATCAATGCAATCAACGTAATCTTTTCTTTACTCACTTTTCTCATATTGTCTCAAGCCTTTCTATACTACATCATTACCAGGGACAATTGGGACAATTTCATTATACTATAATAGTTTATGATTCACAATGATGATTTCCGCCACAACCATGCTCACCACAAGTATGCCCCTGTTGATGTTCATGTCCGTGGTGATTGCATTGTACATTTGGATTAAATTCTAATTTCCCTGCAATAAATGCTTCTACAGCAGCATCTGCGGAACCGGACACACCACCATATAACTTAATTCCATTTTCAGCCAATGCCATTTGTGCACCAGCACCAATGCCACCGCAAATCAAAATATCAATCCCCTGTTGATTTAATAATCCTGCTAATGCGCCATGTCCACTTCCATTAGAATCTACAATTTCAGACGAAAGAACTTTTCCATCTTCTACCTCATACACCTTGAATGCTTCTGTATGTCCAAAATGCTGAAATACCATTCCATTTTCATATGTCACTGCTACTCTCATATATTGTCTCCTTTTTTGTTTTAAATTTACTATCTAATTCTTGATACGGTTATTCCTTATTCGCTTTTGCCATATGTTCTCGAATCTCAACCATGCGCTGATAATACTCCGGGTGTTGTGCCTTCAAATGTGCTTCAATTTCCTCTCGATGACGTTTCAAAATCTCTAACGCTTCTGGACTGAGATGATTAATTTTCTTCTCTATAATTCGTCTACGCTGTTCAATGCGTTCCTCTATCTCCTCAATATCATCATAACCTTGCTCTTCCAGTTCTGTCAAATGGAACTCCAGTCGTTCCAATAATTCGTCTTCATCAAACAATCCCATGCTACCCCAGGAAACATCATGCTCTGCTTCCATAATACTTTCCATACTATGATCTTTCGTATGTACAAGCTTGTCTGCAACCTCCGTTGCAAGCTGTTCCATTTTCTCTTCCGCACCTTCACCAAAGGCCCACTCAAACTCTGCCAAACGCTCATTGGCTTCTACATATTCATACACTGTATCATTTTCTACACCGACTAACGGATATGGTTTGGTAACACCTGCTGCCCGCAACGCGAGAGAAATGGTCCGTCGTACCACACCTTCTTCAATCAGACTACCTGCTCCATACATACGCAACTGGTCATTTACTGTACCCACATGCTCCGTTATATAGAAATGAATTCCTTTTTCACATAGATTCCGGTTTAGAATTAACAGTCGTTCTGCTGCTGTCATATCAATATTACCAATACCTCTGGCATCTACAATCACCTGCTTGGTATCTGCTTCGATTGCATTTTCAATATCCTGCTGAAAGGTATTGATATTTCCAAAAAACAAGTTACCACTAAAACGATAAATGATAGTCTGCTGAATTGGTTTTGCATTCCGGTTCCGCTTCAATGTATAGAAATCTTCATGTCCCGGTATCACACCCAGAAATGCCTTCGGTGGAACTACTGCACGAATAATTACTGCTACAAAGGACAACATAGTACCGATAATCACACCATAAATGGTTCCCAACAGTAACACTCCCAAGAATGCCGCCATGAAAATCAAAAATTCATTCTTATCTGATTGCCAAGTCGTCTTTGCCACACCGAATTCAATAATTCCGATTAAAGCAGCAATTACAATTCCGGTTAAAACCGGCACCGGCAGATAGGACAATAAATTCGTTCCAAACAGCAACACAAGAACCATTGTAAGGGAGGCAGTTATGGACATGACCTGGGATTTGCCGCCGTACTGGTCAGCAATACCCGTTCTGGATACACTTCCGTTAATAGGACAACAGCCTACCAATGCACCTGCCGCATTTCCCACTGCATAGGCCAGCACTTCCCGATTATTCTCTATCTTATAATTGTATTTCATTGCATAATTATTTGCGGTCAATAAGGTCTGTGCCACAATTACCAACGCAATGGTAAAGGATAGCATTACAATGTCTTCTCCGTATTCCATGAGAACATCTATCTTTGGCAAATGAATACTTGGCAAACCGCCTTCCACCTTCGGAAGCAAGGCAACACCGTATCTCTCTAAATCCAGAAAAATTCCAAGACAGGCTCCTGCCACCAGCATCACAACAGACATTGGGAACTTCGGAAACCACTTTTTGAACAGAAGAATTACTACAACTGTTCCAAGACCAAGTCCAAGGGATAACCAATTGAAATTCTTTGTTTGCTCACAGATGTTAATAATCAGCGCAACCAATTCTCCGGTTCCGGCACTTCCTCCAAAGAGCTTCGGCAATTGCATCAGTATAATTGTGCAACCAATGCCGGATATAAATCCACCCATAACCGGCTTGGAAATATAGTTTACCAGCTTGCCGGCTTTTACAAAATAAAAGACCAGTAGCCAACAAGCAGTTGCTATACTAATTATAGGTACCAATTCCATAGCTTCTTCCGAACCTGATGCAATACCAAAGCTTGCCAAGGCACCACCTACCAATGCTGCCGGAGTTGCATCTACACCAAAAATCAATTGCGGAGATGAAGTCAGTAATCCATATAACAAAATTGGAAATACCGAGCCATATAATCCATACACAGCCGGCAAGCCTGCTACCTGTGCATAGCCCATGGAAATCGGAATGGACACCAATGCCACTATAATACCTGCAACGATATCCTTTATTAAATTATCCTTGCGAATTTGCGGTTTCATATTCTACCTCTAAACTTTATTTAGGAATATTGTAACATATATTGCTATTATAAAGAAACCTTCTTCATTGCAATCTTTTCATAGAATTTGGGATAAACTTTACCTACTACTTCGACTCTTATCTTCGGCTAGTAGGTATGTTTGTGTTCTGCAGATTTGTGTCGTGCTTACAAATAACATAGTAGCAGACAACTCGAGCATCCAGGCTTCGATTCCCCATAAAAAAAGGAACTGCTTGTTGCCAAACAATTCCTTTACATACTATATTCAATTCTAGATATAATCCTTTATCAACTCATCTGCTACGCCTTCATTGATAATATCCAGCATATAAGCAACCACTTCCGGATCAAACTGCGTTCCTGCGTTGGTCTCAAGTTCGCTCTTAATCTTTTCTATCGGAAGCTTCTTTCTATAACATCTGTCACTATTCATGGCATCATAGGCATCTGTTACACACAAAATACGACCTACCAAAGATATGTCTGTTCCCTTCAACTTATTCGGATATCCGGTTCCATCATATCGTTCGTGATGCTGAAGAGCACCATTCTGAATTCCCGGGATTGCAGTGAAGTTCTTAAGAATATCTGCTCCTACCTTGGTATGAGATTCGATAACCGCTCTTTCATCAGCAGTTAATTTAGTTGGTTTCTTAAGTATACTATCCGGTACACCCAGTTTACCGCAATCATGTAAAAGACCTATATAAAAGTAATTCTGAACTTCTTCCTTTGAAAGTCCCATTCGACTCGCAATTTCCTTCGTGTAGATAGCTACCCGTTGAGAATGTCCGTGCGTATATGGATCCTTCGCATCGATAAAGGATACGAACGTATCAATGGTCTGATGTACGATTTTCTGATCTCTCTTATGTCTTCGCTTGTAACTAATCAAACAAATCTGTACCGCAATATAAGAAACTACTGCTATCAACCAAATTCTCTGAAGTGTTTGAAGGAGGCTATAACCGTCTGTATCCTTCATTTCCTTTTCAAAGTATCCAGATATCTGAATATGGTCAAACTCTAAAAGCTGTTTGGATATACATATAAATCCATAAGTCTGCTGATCATTCGGCTCCACTTCAATATTGTAATCCATTGGTGTTATGGTAAGCGTATCCCCTTCATATGTATGAACGCCATTCCAAAGACTATCAATATTACCTTCCTGTGGCATATCCAATACGAGTTTCCAGTCACGAAATACATACTCACCTGTATTCATTATGACTCCATCATATTGAGCACCTACTATGGGATCTCTATTTTCATCCCAATCATTCCATTGCTGCGAAATATCCATAGTAATATTGATAGCATCATTCGACGATATGCCATTCTCTATGGTAATCGCAACTTCCGTATTATTAAATTCTTCAACTTCCTTCTCTAGTTGCACAAAGCCGAACTGAATCAGCAAAATCAAAACAACAAAAAGAATCGGAATCCATATTTTTTTCACAATATATGATACCTCCACTCACCTTAAGTACCATATTACAGTTTTTTCTGACAAGTTGCAATAGGTTAGATGCTATTTAATAGTCTTCCCATGCATCTTCATCATCTTGAAAAGCATCATACGCTTCATCCATATTGTAGAAATCCTTTTGATAATCTTCGTAATATCCATCCAAATCATAATCGTCAGGATCAATTTCCTCAGTATTCCAATTATAGTACCCGGCTGTTTCTTGCCGATATTGCAATCTCTCCTCCGTACCCTCATAATGCAACGAACAGTAATCTGCGCCACTGCGTTTCGTATTATTGCATCCTTCCATTTCACAAGAGTTCCAACTCTTCGGCGATGATGTGTTATTATCAAAATCCACCGCAGTCGTAGATGTTACTTCCCTTCTTGCATCCGAATCTTCTTTTTCTTCCCGTTCCCATTCGATTGCCCAATTCTCATAACCTCCGCCCCATTCAGATACACTAAATGCAAAGGGCAGTAAAACAAGAAAGGCAATGCCTACAATTCTTGTATAAAGGGCGTACTTCTCCCTCTTTTCTTCCCGTATGTGAGGATCATGGAATATTTCCACTCTCTTTTCTAAAATCATTTTCACAACGAGGTAAGTACCGCCAAATGCAAACAAAAAGTTCAGAAACGAAACTTCAATCTGGGTAACAAGCGAAAAAACAACCATATTTACGCTATACATATAAGCCATCATTAAAAAAAGTACAACTAAAACCATAATAATCCATCTCCCTTCGAAAGCATTACTTCCGCTTACAACTGAATTATAACATGTTGCCGGGTCATACTATGGCAAATAATCATTCTTTTACGTTTTTTTGAAATTCCAGCAAATCCTTGGTCATATGCTTTGCCAAATTGTAATTCTGAAACCAATCGATTACATTGACAATCACATAAATCAAGAAAATACAAACACCTATACTTATAATACTCGGAATATGATCTCCCATATTCTTATCCCCATAAAACACAGCAAACAAAACCAGACCTTCAATTAAAACAAGCTGAATAGCTTTTCGAACCAATAATTCTCTTATTTTCAACTCCCGCTTGGAGTACATTACAATATTCGGAAGGATTCCAAGGGCTCCATAGATCAACGGCATTAAAAACACCTCATACCCAAAAAGCCGTTCCGGATCCATGGTAAATCCCAACACGAAAACCGCCACATTCACCAGGGTAACTATTGCAAAAAATGAGCGCAGACACGCCAATATAAATTCCTTTCCGTGCATTAGGACACACCACCTTTCAGTGCATTTTTCAGTGCAGGCACATATTTTCTGGAAATAATAATTTCCTCACCGTTTTTCAAAACCGCAGTCAGACGTCCGTTGAGTGCCGGTTTAATTGACTTCACCTTCATCAAATTCAAGAGCAACGACTTGGATACCCGAAGAAAATACTTTTCCTTCAAAACTTCCTCCAGTTCGTAGAGCCGCTGCCGGGTTTCGTAAACCTGCTTTATGGTATACAGAAAAACCTTCTCATCTACCGCCTCAATATAACAGATATCCGTCACCGGAACTTCATACTGTTTCCCTTCCTGAATGCCGCTCAACTGTCCTTGTCTTGATTTGACAAAGGCAACAATTTCCCGCACTTCCTCCGACACCTCATGGCAACGAATCTCCATCTGCTCCGGCTGTTCACTTGACACTTTAATTACTTTTAGTTCCAATTCTAATAACTCTCCTGAATTGTTAATTCGCCTTCACCCTTCAAATAATAATCGAAGTAATTCCGGACAACTTCATTCATATTCATAATGCACTCCGTTGGGTCCACTTCTCCAACCCCCAGCATGCTTGCCAAAGGTGGTGAAAACAACGGCAAATCCGTAAAATTCATATGGGCACTTCCAACAAAATAAGTATACTGACTATCCTTGGCATTTGCAATAACCACGTTATTTACATAAAGTGCCTCTACCTCTTCACATTCCTGATGATGTAATTCACTGTTAACCGACAATAAAGGAATCGGATATTCTTCCTCATAAAACTCATATTCACCATTTTCATAGGCCAACTCTTCTCCAAGCATGGTGCCATCCAAATCAATTACAGCGTCAATATCATCTCTGGTTCTTCCCATGGTTACACTGCTGGCGCCTCCAAGAGAATGTCCCATCAAGCCAATCGTTTCCGTGTCAGTCATAGCCAAAATATCAAGAATCGTCTTGCCGGTAGTTTCATCAGCAACATACCAATTCGTCTCAGACAATTGTGCTGTTTCTTTCGCTTCTTTCACTGTATCGATTACAAAATTCATATCACCCAACCGCAAATCCATCCATTCATGGGATAAGGTAATGGTTTCTGTTTCACTGGCCTTTCCGTCACTAACACGCATAACATCCTGAATAAATGTAGGGTCCACAGTAATTGTTTTCCCGGTTGTATCCTTAGTAAAGAAGGAATGATAAGGGTGGTCTAAACTGATTACCACATAACCATTACTTGCAAGCTCCATATATGTAGATGTGTTACTTTGATAATAACCGAAGGCACCGTGAGAAAAAATAACCAAAGGACAATTCTCCGTTTCGCCTTCCTCCAGAACCGGATAGTAAAAATACGCCGGAACTTCCCGATAACTACCATCGGTTTCAAAAGTCTCGATACGATTGTCGTCAATCAATATTGCTGATGTCTGTGCCACTTCATAAGGGCCCGTTGTAGGAAGTCCGTTATAATCTGCAAAAAGAAGCTTCGGGACAAGAGCAATTGCCAAAGCTATAAGTGCAATCACACTCGCTATAATAATCAATGGGATGCATATTTTCTTGTTCATTTTCTTGGTTTCCTTCATATTGTTCACCATTCCTTTCGTTGATAAGGTGACTATAAAAGATTTGAAAAATGAATACAATAGCTTCGGGGGTAAGATGCAAAATGCGACGGTAAGATGCAGTTATGCATCCGTCCGCCGCATATTTTCCTTCTTAATATCTTTACTATTCTTGGTCAGGTATAGCATTGTATGGTTACAAACATAATTTCCTAGCGAATACCGTATTTCTCAATAATGTAGTCCATGTCTTTATCGCCTCTGCCGGACAAGTTAATTAATACAGAGCCCTTGCCCATCTTCTTTGCCAGCTTCATTCCATATGCCACCGCATGAGAACTTTCGATAGCAGGAATAATACCCTCCATTCTGGACAATTCGAAGAACGCATCTACGGTTTCTTCATCATTTACCACATCGTATTTTACTCGTCCCATGGTATGCAGGAATGCATGCTCCGGACCGGAGGATGGGTAATCCAAACCGGATGCTACGGAATAAACCGGTGCCGGTTCTCCATTCTCATCCTTTAACATAATACTGTTAAATCCATGCATAATTCCTTCTTCGCCATAGGTCAGACTTGCCGCATGATCACCCAAGGTTGCACCTCTTCCCAATGGTTCAACACCGTATATCTCAACCGGATCATTTAAGAATCCTGCGAACATTCCCATTGCATTGGAGCCACCGCCTACACATGCTACAACCGCATCCGGAAGTTCTCCTGTCATCTTCAGGAACTGCTCTCTTGCCTCAATTCCGATTACACTTTGAAAATCACGTACCATCATAGGGAATGGATGTGGGCCTAATACAGAACCAATACAATAAATAGCATCCTTATACTCCTTGCAATATGCATCAAAGGCCGCATCTACCGCTTCCTTTAAGGTTGCCAGACCTTCTGTTACCTCGATAACTCTGGCACCTAAAATCTTCATTCTTGCCACATTTGGTGCCTGCTTCTTGATATCCACCGCACCCATATAAATGTCACATTCCATACCGAAATATGCTGCTGCCGTTGCCAATGCCACACCATGCTGACCGGCTCCGGTCTCTGCGATTACCTTTTTCTTACCCATGTATTTTGCAAGCAATACTTCACCCATGCAGTGATTGAGCTTATGTGCTCCTGTATGATTTAAGTCTTCTCTCTTTACATACAACTGCACACCGGTTCCGATTTTGTCAGACAACCGCTCCAAATGTGAAATCGGAGTCGGTCTTCCCTGAAATTCCTTACGAATTCTACGCAACTCATTGATAAATCTTCTGGACTTACAGATTGTCTGATAAGCCTCTGAAATTTCGTTCATAGCCACCTGTAATTCCGGTGAAACATATGAGCCACCAAATTTACCGTAATATCCATTTTCATCCGGATAATTCTTTAAGTATGTGTCAAAATCAACATTATTAATATTCATTCTATTTTCCTCCATTTATAAAATACTTTTTGGTCTTATTATTACTTATTCTTCTACCGGCGCAAGCGCCACCAATTCTTCATTCTTATCATAACATATCCTCCTTATCGAACCACATGACAGTTTCATTCTTATGTTTCGGTCAGGGAATCGTCCAAATAAAAACGTCCTTGACAGAACAGTGCTCTCTGTCAAGGACGAATAGCTCTTATCTAAGACACTCTATCCGCGGTGCCACCTTGATTCACGTAATATTACGTGCACTTTACAGGATACCCACATATCCCCGGCATGTGACGTCTGCCTGCCACGTCGCAGAATACTCAGTATGGTTCATACCTTTGACTGCGCCCTCAGCGGTCCATTTGACAACTTGTTTCTCACCTGACTCTCACCAACACAGGCTCTCTGTAAAGGCATCATTGCCGTTATCTCCGCGTCAACGGTTTCATTATTAACATGAGGAAATTTTACTCCTATTGTTTTAATTTGTCAACCTAGTTTTATAAAAACGGCTCTCGGGGAAGGTTGCTATTGTATGCCTTTTCCGTACGTTCATCAAATAATACCCATTCCACTAAATCGAATTTGTCCTCATTTTCTCTTAAAAATTCGGCAACAGTGCTTATAGCTATCTTTGCTGCTAATTCCAAGGGAAAATGATAAACACCGGTTGAAATAGATGGAAATGCAATGGTTCTTATGCCATGTTCCATAGCAAGCCTCATAGAATGATTATAGCAATCCGCAAGCAACTTCTCTTCATTCCTGTTTCCGCCATTCCATATAGGACCCACTGTATGAATAACGTAATCGCAAGGCAGATTGTATGCCTTCGTAAGCTTTGCCTGTCCGGTCTCACAGCCTCCAAGCAGACGGCATTCAGCTAAAAGCTCCGGCCCCGCAGCTCTATGAATTGCTCCATCTACACCGCCGCCACCAAGCAATGACGTATTAGCCGCATTTACAATTGCCTGAACACCTAATGGTTTTGTTATATCGCCTCTAACTGTTTTTATTAAATACATAGGGTGCCTCCTTATCAATTACTGCAACACGATTTTCATATTATGATACTTGGCTACAACATCCTCAAAACCAACCGATTTGTATAGCGAATATCCATCCTCAGTTGCTTTTAATTCAATAATGCTCACGCCTTCTGCTTTGGCATCTTCCAACATCATAGTCATTAATTTCTTTGCATAACCATTATTCCGATATTCTGGCATCGTATAAACATTTAAAACAGTTCCCGTTTTTCCTGTAATAAATGATGGACTCATCGGTTTTTCTAC
>JAFTZJ010000042.1 GCA_017461045.1 Lachnospiraceae bacterium
GTTAGATTCAAAATAGCACTACCACCATTAGAAACAACCGAAGCACTTCCCATCGGTTTTCCTTTATAATAAGCATCCGCGCGGAATATGCCATTTCCTGCAAGTTCAGCTGCAATGTGTAGAACACCATTTTTGATGTCTGTATCATATTTTACTTTTTTGATATATGTTTGCGGTAAAAATTCTAACCATACTGTCTGCCAGATTCCCGTCGTTCTGGTGTAAAAGCAGCCATGTGATTCATAACGTTCACTCTGCTTTCCAGTTGGAATGAGTGGATTTCTTGTATCATCAACAGCTTGTACGGTTACAGTATTCACGCCAACCTTCAAATATTTTGTGATGTCAAAAGAGAAGGATACATAACCGCCTCTGTGAGTCCCACACCTATTTCCATTGATATAAACAACTGCTTCGTAGTCTACTGCGCCAAAATGAAGCAGTACACGTCCCCGAAGATGTGTTTCTGCAATGACAAATTCTCGTTTATACCAAACAGAGTTCATAAAATCCTTATATTCGATTCCTGACAATTTGCTTTCCGGGCAGAATGGTACATTGATTTTCTGTGAAAATGTCTGCTCTGGTTCAAAAAGTCTTCTTGCTTCTCCGCTATTTCCATGGTCGATTTCAAACTGCCACTCTCCGTTCAGATTGGTCCAGTTGTCACGCATGAATTGTGGGTTGGGATGTTCTAATCTGTAAATCATGTTCAGTAACTCCTTGTATTATAAATATATTTGTATCTTATAAAAGAAAGACCCCGCAGGCAAATACCTGCGAGGTCTGATGTAAGCTATCTCCACTTACCTTTTAAGGTACTTTAGTTTTCCCTCTTTCTTTTTATCTTAATTCCAAAAGTAAAAAGTGCGATTCCAATAAACGCAACTATCATATATACAATGTAATTGCTACTGTCTCCTGTATTTATAGCAGAACCTTCACCATTATTATTGCTACTGTCGTTGTTATTGTCACTATTGTTTCCGTCAACTGCATTGTTCAAATATTCAACAGCAAAGTTATCAAACTGACTGTTATCAAACCTAGAACGGATACCAACTGCACCATTGTCCAAATCAATGTCTCCGGTATATTCATATACTACCTCAACGGACTTGGACGGATCACTAATCAGCGATAATGTAATTGTAAGGATGTTTCCATCAATATCAACCTTCAAATTCAGCGGTTCTTTTTCACCATTGGTAAACAAAGCATTATTGTTTCCTGTTTCGGAAACGGTCCTGCTTATTTCCTTCCAGGTCGGGAACTCGCCAACAATAATATCAATACGATTAGCCGCATCCTCCCAGCCTTCAAAATCAGACTGAACTAAAATAGCAAGTGCATTGATTTTATCTGCTGCATGACCTGCATCGGATGCTCCGATATAAAGGCCTGCATCAATTGCTCCGTCTACCGGATAAATATCTACAGAAACAGATTTATATGCACGGTTATCGCCTCTCAAGACAGCCTTGAACTCACCTTCTTCGCCGTTCGGTACTAATTTCCCGTCCTTGATGGCAAATCCACCATTAGAGGAATGATAGAAGTTGAAGCCTAATGAGTCAAGGAGTGTATCAAATAGATAAACCTTCTTAGTTATTTCCGGTTTAGATACTTCGCTCTCGGAGCAACCGCAGTTCTTACATACACCATTCTCCCACACATGAACTTCTCCGTTCTCATCTGCAACCTGGAATTCCTCTATTCCTTCTTTAAGAATCGGGATCACCTGCACAAGATGTCTTTCATATGCACGAATGAGATCAATATCATATGCTTCAACTAAGTCAGCAAGTGCATCGTATGCTTCCTGGCTGATATATGTTTCCTGACAGCCATATTCGTCAGCTTCTCCTACCTCCGCATTTGCAAGAAGTTCTTTTGCTTCTTCAATCAGCTGATCAAATTCTGTTGTATCCGGCACAACATATTCCGTAGAATCTTCGACTATACGGATATGTTCGAAGTTAACACCTGAGTAGTGTGAACGTAATCCAACTGCACCTGAAACCGAACCGATTGCATAATTCAATACAGCCTTTCCATCCACAGATA
>JAFTZJ010000043.1 GCA_017461045.1 Lachnospiraceae bacterium
GTAGAATATGAGGAGAAGATGTACGCAGTAGGTAAGATTCCTGGCGGCTTCAACAAGAGAGAAGGTAAGGCTTCAGAGAATGCAATTTTAACTTCTCGTGTAATTGACCGTCCAATGCGTCCGTTATTCCCGAAGGATTACAGAAATGACGTTACCTTGAATAATATGGTTATGTCTGTGGACCCTGAGTGTCGTCCGGAATTAGTAGCTATGCTTGGTTCTGCAATTGCAACCAGTATTTCAGATATTCCGTTTGATGGTCCATGTGCAACAACACAGATTGGTTTGGTAGATGGTGAATTCGTAGTAAACCCATCCCAGAAGCAGTGGAAGGAAGGAGACCTTCAGTTAACCGTTGCTTCTACCAGTGAGAAGGTAATTATGATTGAAGCCGGTGCAAATGAAGTGCCGGAAGATAAGATGATTGAAGCCATTTATATGGCGCATGAAATTAATCAGAGCATTATTGCATTTATTAATCAGATGGTTGCAGAAGTTGGTAAGGCAAAGCATGATTATACAAGTTGTGCAGTACCTGCAGAATTATTTGATGCAATGAAGGCAATTGTAACTCCGGAAGAGATGGAGGAAGCTGTTTTCACAGATGTGAAGCAGGTAAGAGAAGAGAACATTCGTCAGATTACTGCTAAATTAGAAGAAGCATTTGCGGACAAGGAAGAATGGTTGGCTATCTTAGGTGAAGCAATTTATCAGTATCAGAAGAAGACTGTTCGTAAGATGATTTTGAAGGATCATAAGAGACCGGATGGACGTGCAATCAACCAGATTCGTCCATTGGCGGCAGAAGTAGATATTATTCCAAGAGTACATGGTTCCGGTATGTTTACCAGAGGACAAACTCAGATTTGTAATGTATGTACTTTGGCTCCGTTATCTGAGATTCAGAAGATTGATGGATTGGATCCTAATGAGACAAGCAAGCGTTACATGCATCATTACAACTTCCCATCATACTCTGTAGGTGAGACAAAGCCATCCAGAGGTCCGGGACGTCGTGAAATCGGACATGGTGCATTGGCAGAGAAGGCATTGGTTCCGGTACTTCCAAGCGAGGAAGAATTCCCATATGCAATTCGTACCGTATCAGAGACCTTCGAATCCAATGGTTCTACATCACAGGCTTCTGTTTGTGCATCTACCCTGTCATTGATGGCAGCCGGTGTACCGATTACAAAGCAGGTTGCAGGTATTTCTTGTGGTTTGGTAACTGGAGATACAGATGATGATTATATTGTATTAACTGATATTCAGGGCTTGGAAGATTTCTTTGGAGATATGGACTTTAAGGTAGCCGGTACCCATGATGGTATTACCGCTATTCAGATGGATATTAAGATTCACGGTTTAACAAGACCAATCGTGGAGGAAGCAATTGCAAGAACCAAGGAAGCAAGAGAGTACATTATCAATAATGTATTGACTCCGGCTATTGCAGCTCCGCGTCCAACTGTTGGTGAATATGCACCTAAGATTGAGCAGATGAAGGTTGATCCGGAGAAGATTGGTGAAATCATTGGTCAGAAGGGCAAGACTATCAATGCAATTATCGAAGAAACCGGCGTTAAGATTGACATCGAGGATGATGGAACTGTATATATCTGTGGCGTAGAGCGTGCAGGTATTGACCGTGCAATCCAGATTATTCATTCTATCGTTGATCCGATTGAAATTGGTAAGATTTATGACGGTACGGTTGTAAGAATTATGCCATATGGTGCTTTCGTAGAATTATCACCAAATAAAGACGGTATGATTCATATTTCAAAGTTGTCAAAAGAGCGTGTTGCGAAGGTGGAAGATGTTGTAAACATTGGCGACAAGGTACGTGTTAAGTGTATTAATGTTGAGATGGGCAAGATTAGCTTAAGCCTGAAAGATGCAGTAGAAGTAACTGAATAATAAAGACAAATTACAGAGCCTATTATCCCTTGCGGATGATAGGCTTTTTTGTTATAATAAACTAGTATGGGTTATTGTGCGGTAGTTTGCACGTTTTAGCCCGAACCATGAATAAAATGGACAAAAAATAGAATGAATATAAAGGAGACAAAAGTATGAATTACGGTTATTTTGATGGCGCGAACAAGGAATATGTAATTACCAGACCGGACACACCGGCACCATGGGCGAATTATTTGGGTTCCCCGGAATATGGTGCAATTATTTCTAATAATGCCGGTGGTTACAGCTTCGTAAAGAGTGGGGCAAATGGTCGTGTAATTCGATACATTTTTAATAGCTTTGACCAGCCTGGACGTTATATTTATTTGAGAGATGAAGAATCTAAGGATTATTGGTCAGCTTCTTGGCAGCCGGTAGGTAAGGATTTGGACAGCTATAAGAGCGAGTGTCATCATGGTACCGCGTATACCAATATACATGCAGATTATGCAGGAATCCATTCAGAAGCATTGTATTATGTTCCTTTGAATAAGACCCATGAGGTATGGAATTTGAAGGTTACCAATCAGTCTGACAAGCCGAGAAAGATTTCTGTATTCGGATACTGTGAATTTACCAATGAAGGTAATTATGAGCAGGATCAGGTGAATTTGCAGTACACCTTATTCATTACAAGAACGTACTTTAAGAATAATAAGATTCTTCAGTTGATTAATGAGAACGTAAATCGCCATTCCATTAACGGAAGCAATAGCTCATCCCGTTTCTTCGGTATGGCAGGTCAGCCGGTAAGTTCTTACTGTGGTGACAAGGAAAGCTTTGTCGGAAGATATCATGGATATGGCAATCCAATTGCATTGGAGCAGGGAACCTGCGGAGATGTTTTAAACTATAATTCAAATGCCTGTGGTGCGTTACAGACTGTTTTGGAATTGGCACCGGGTGAAACAAAGGAACTGGCATTCATTTTAGGTGAGAAGAAGGAAGCGGATGCAGATGCAATTATGGATTGCTACGCAGATGTTGCAAAGGCATGTGCAGTTGAGTTGGAAGAATTGATTACTTACTGGCATGGTAAGCTGAACAATCTTCAGGTACAGACACCAAGTGATTCCTTTAATAATATGATGAATACATGGAATGCATATCAGTGCTTCATGACATTTATTTGGTCACGTGCAGCATCCTTCACTTATTGTGGTTTGAGAAATGGTTACGGTTATCGGGATACGGTTCAGGATATTCAGGGTGTAATCCATTTGGCACCGGAGATGGCTTTAGAAAAGATTCGCTTCATGTTATCTGCTCAGGTAGATAATGGTGCTGGTTTACCATTGGTAAAATTTGATCACAATGCAGGTCATGAGGATACACCGGACGATGCTTCTTATGTACAGGCAACCGGTCATCCGGCTTATCGTGCAGATGATGCGTTATGGTTATTCCCAACCATTTATAAGTATATTGCAGAATCCGGCAACAAGGATTTCTTAGATGAAGTAATCGTATATGCAAATGGTGGCGAAGGTTCTGTATATGATCACTTGAAGCGTGCTATTGATTTCTCTATGAATCATCTTGGAAATCATCGTATGCCGGCAGGTCTTCATGCTGACTGGAACGATTGTCTTCGTTTAGGTAAATTAGGTGAATCAACATTCGTAGCTATGCAGTTATACTACGCAATGGATATGTTAAAGAAGATTGCACAGGACCGTAAGGATACCGAGTATGCTGATTATTTAGCCAAGATTCAGAAGGAATTAGAAGATACACTGCAGAGTCTTTGCTGGGAAGAAGATCGTTATATTCGCGGATTTAAGGAAGATGGACAGGTTATTGGTTCCAAGAATGATCCGGAAGCAAATATGTGGTTGAATCCACAGTCTTGGGCAGTTATTAGTGGTTTGGCTTCTAAGGAACAGGCAGAGTTGGCATTAGAGTCGGTGCATCGGGAATTAAATACACCATACGGTGTTCGTGTTATGGCACCTTCTTATGTGGATCATGCATTTGATGGCGCATTAATGCTATTGTTTAATCCGTCAACCAAAGAAAATGGTGGTATTTTCTCACAGCCACAGGGTTGGATTATTCTTGCAGAGGCATTAATGGGACATGGTAATCGTGCATTTGAGTACTTTGAAGAAAGCTCACCTGCTTCTATGAATGATAAAGCAGAGATTCGTAAACTGGAGCCATATTGTCATGGTCAGTTTACCGAAAGTGTGGAAAGTCCGTTTGAAGGTCGTTCCCATGTACACTGGTTAACTGGTACAGCTTCAACAGTTATGGTAGGTTGTGTAGAAGGTATTTTGGGTATGCGTCCGGACTTCGATGGCTTATGCATTGACCCATCCGTTCCTTCTGATTGGAAAGAATTTACCATTGATAAGAACTTCCGGGGCAAGAAGCTTCACATGGTTGTAAAGAATCCGGATGGTAAAGAAAGCGGAGTAACCGCGTTGATTGTAAATGGTACAAAGGTAGATGGTAATTACATTGCTGCTGATGATTTGGCAGATGTAAATGAAATCGAAGTAATTATGTAAGACAACGATTGTACAGATGACAGATTAAGGGAGAGATAACATGGAACAGTTGCAAGCAGCATTGCATAATCCGGTCTTAGTCGCACCAATTGTCGGTTGGTGTGTAGCACAGATATTAAAGGTAATTATTCATCTGTGTGTGACCAAAAGTTGGAATTGGGAACGGTTTGTTGGGGGTGGCGGAATGCCAAGCTCTCATTCCGCAACCGTTGGAGGATTGGCAACCGCCGCATTTTTAGAGTTTGGCCCAGCGTCCTTTGAGTTCGCAATGGCAACCGTATTTGGTATTATTGTTATGTATGATGCCATGAATGTACGGTTAGAGACCGGAAAGCAGAGTACAATTATTAATATGCTGATTAAGAATGAAGATATTAAAGCAAAATTAGATGAAACCGGTAAGGATAAGTGGGCTGAAATTATTCTAAAGGAGTATGTAGGACATACACCAAGTCAGGTTCTTGTTGGTTTGATTCTGGGAATTCTAATTGGAGTCGGTGCTAGCTATCTCCTAAAGTAATCGTATATTTCTCAATGAGTTC
This sequence comes from Lachnospiraceae bacterium, assembly GCA_017461045.1. GTDB lineage: Bacteria > Bacillota > Clostridia > Lachnospirales > Lachnospiraceae > CAG-632. The sequence continues at coordinate 5,018 of JAFTZJ010000043.1, forward strand.
CATATACTAGTTTAAGAAGAATCTTTTATGGATTCTTCTTAAACTTTGTTAATGGAGGAGAATATGGAGAAGAAGGAACCGTCCAAGGAAGAACGTTCATATAAAGAACGACAGAAAGAGGAAATAACAGGGAATCTGGTGAAGGAATCCGGTCAGTTTATGTTGAATGGGAATTCTCATCATCATCGAATTCACCTGTTGAATATTATTGGAGAGATTGAGGGGCATGAGTGCCTGCCATCCTCTTCGAAAACCACCAAGTATGAACATGTGTTGCCAATTTTGGCAGAGATTGAGGATAATGACCAGATAGATGGTATGCTGGTGCTATTGAATACCGTAGGCGGAGATGTAGAGGCAGGGTTGGCAATTGCTGAAATGATTAGTTCTATACACAAGCCTGTGGTTACCCTTGTGTTGGGTGGAGGACACTCCATTGGAGTTCCGTTGTCAGTGTCCGGTGATTACTCATTTATCGTGCCAACCGCAACTATGGTTGTACATCCCATTCGTATGAATGGTATGGTGATTGGTGTAAAGCAAAATTATGAATACATTGAGCGGATGCAGGACCGTATTATATCATTTACGGTGACACATTCCGGAATTGAAGAAGACAGACTTCGTAATATTATGATGAACAACGAGCAGTTAGTGAAAGACATTGGTTCTATGCTGGTAGGAGAAGAAGCGGTAAAGGAAGGCCTGATAGATGCAGTCGGTGGTGTTCATGAGGCTATGGAATGTCTGCATCGATTAATTAAAGAAAATCAGAATAAATAAGAAAATTTCGATTGATTTTGAAGAATATCAATCGTTAATCATACAAACGTTAATGACGTAATGGGATATACAAAAGCTGGGAATCGATAAAGGGAGGAGCTTTTTATGAATTTAATAGAAGCAATTATTATGGGACTGATACAAGGATTGACAGAATTTCTTCCGGTTAGTAGTTCCGGCCATTTAGCAATATTTAAGAATATTTTTCATATATCAACGGATACGGGTCTGTTGTTTGATGTTATGTTACATATGGCAACCTTGGTAGCCATTTGCTTTGTATATTGGAAGGACATAAAAGAGTTGTTTGTCAACGGTTGTTGCATGGTTGGACTTTGGGTTACCAATGCAGTGATTTGGATTGGCAATCTCTTTCGAGGCAAGGATAATCGAAAGGAATATAAGCGGGTCTTAACTACTCCTTATCGTCGTTTTGTATTGATGATATTGATAAGTACAGTTCCGACCGGTATTTTAGGGATTTTATTGGAAGAAGTAATTGGTTCTGCATCTGAATTATTGATTCTTCCGGGAATATGCCTGATTTTAACAGCAATATTACTGTTTATAGCAGATCGTGTAAAGGTTGGAGAAAAGACAGAAGAAACTGCCAGCTATAAGAATTCATTAATTATTGGTTTAGCACAGGGGGTAGCAACGTTACCGGGTTTGTCCCGTTCCGGAACTACGATCACTGCTTGCCTGCTAAATGGATTCAGTAAGGAATTTGCGGTAAAGTATTCTTTTATTATGTCAATTCCGGCGATTTTAGGTGCTATGGTATTGCAACTGAAGGATTTTACATTGGCTGAGTTTGCAGGCGGAATGATTTGGAATTATTTGGCCGGAATGCTTGTAGCAGGTGTGGTTGGTTATATTTGTATCAAAACCATGTTAGTTGTTGTTAAGAAGAATAAATTTACAATATTTTCTATCTACTGTCTGATTGCAGGAATTGTTTCTATAGTATTTTTCTTTCTTGCATAGGAGATAGCAGTGGAACAGAATAGGAGTGAAAAGAATGGCTCAAGGAAAAAAGAGCAGACGAACACAAACGAATACAAACGGAAGAACAAAACAAAGTACAAGCGGACAAAGTCAGAAGCAGGAAGCCGGTTTTCGTTATGAAATTGTCCTAATTATTGCCTTGGCAGTTGCAATTTTCTTGGAAGTCAGCAATTTTGGATTGTGTGGTGCAGTGGGAAATGTAATCAGCCGGTTTTTATTTGGTGTCTTTGGAGTAATACAGTATGGACTGCCGGTTGCAGTATTTGTAGGTATGGCATTTTTATTCGCCAATGGTTTTTCTTCTATGGCAATCAAGAAGACAGTTTATGCCGGTGTTCTGTGTTTGGATATTTCCATGCTGGCACAGTTAATTGTGAAGTTGCCGGAAGGGATTAAAGTTGGAGAGATTTTTTGGAATGCATATAATGATAAATCCGGTGGCGGATTCATCGGTGGTGGACTTGCATTGCTGTTAAAGAGCGGCATTGGTGTTGTAGGTACATATTTAGTTGTGATTGCAGTGGCACTGATTATGGTGATTCTGTTAACGGAGAAGTCATTTATTCGTTTGTTACAAAAGAGCGGTGTGCGTCTTATGGATGGATTTCAGGATGCAAAAGAACGTGGACAGGAATATCAGGAAAAACGTGCAGAAGAACGTATGAGCCTGGAAGAAGTCCGAGCTGCGAAACGGGCAGAACGGGAAGCGGCAAAGGAAGAACGCAAGGAAAAAGCAAAGAATGAGTTGGATTTAAAACGGGAAGCTGCAGAGCGAAAGAAAGCAAAGATAGAATTGGAAAAAGAAGCGGCACAGAATCAGGATCCGGAATATGACCGATTCAACCATAAGATAAAAAAAGGATTATTTAGTAATCTGACCGTATTGCCAAGTGACGGTGAACAGGGGATTGTTAAAAATGAAGAATTCAAGGCACAAAATCCATTGAAGCAGGAGGAAGTGCATGAAATAACTATGACCTTTGATGGAGAAACGAATACGGAACCTGCGCATAGAACCGCAACATCTTCCGTAATGAGTACCCCAACTATGGGAGTTACAAGTGCTCCAAGCACTCCGGTTACAGAAGCAGCCATGGCTCTGGTGGAGGAGGAAGAAGAAGAAGTTATGCCGGATGATCGTCCGGTGCGAAAACGACGTGTACAGCGCACGAAGCAATCGGCTCAGGAGATGGAGGAAGCAACCCAGGAAGTGCTACAGGAAATGAAACAACCAGCTTCAACAGGTGTGAATTCATCCGTGGCTTCAGCGTCTGTTTCTCCAAGCACAGGCATTTCTGCAAGTGCAAAGACAAAATCCCAGACAACTTCAGGTGGACAACCGGGTGCATATCAGTTTCCGCCATATGAGTTACTCAAAAAGGGCAAGGGAAGTAAGAAAAACAATGATGCATATATACAGGAAACTATGCAGAAGCTTCAAAGCACCTTGGATAGCTTTGGTGTCCGAGCAACCATAACGGATTACAGTTGTGGTCCGGCAGTTACCCGATTTGAGTTACAACCGGAACAAGGTGTTAAAGTAAGTAAGATTGTTGGTCTTGCAGATGATATTAAGTTGAATCTGGCAGCGGCAGATATTCGTATTGAAGCACCAATACCGGGAAAGGCTGCAGTTGGTATTGAAATTCCAAACAAAGAAAATGCTGCAGTAATGTTCCGTGATTTAATTGAAGATGATAGCTTTGTAAAATTTCCATCGGATATAGCATTTGCGGTTGGTAAGGATATTAGCGGACAAGTTATGGTAGCTGATATTGCCAAGATGCCTCACTTATTGATTGCGGGTGCCACCGGTTCCGGTAAATCTGTTTGTATCAATACCATAATTATGAGTATTTTGTACAAGGCACATCCGGACGATGTAAAAATGATTATGATTGACCCGAAGGTAGTTGAGTTAACGGCCTACAACGGAATTCCACATTTGCTGATTCCGGTTGTTACAGATCCGAAGAAAGCAGCCGGTGCCTTAAACTGGGCTGTAATCGAGATGACCAAGCGTTATCAGTTATTTGCTGAGTATAATGTACGTAACTTAAAAGGCTACAATAAAAAAGTTGAGGAAGTACAGGCTCAGGTAGGAAAAGAAGAAAGCGAATTAAAGAAATTACCGCAGATTGTTGTAATTGTAGATGAGTTGGCTGATTTGATGATGGTTGCTCATGGTGAGGTAGAAGATGCAATTGTGCGTTTATCACAGCTTGCCAGAGCTGCAGGCATTCATTTGATTATTGCAACCCAGCGTCCGTCGGTAGATGTTATTACCGGCTTGATTAAAGCCAATGTTCCGTCCAGAATCGCATTTGCTGTATCCTCACTGGTAGACTCCAGAACTATTCTGGATATGTCAGGAGCAGAGAAACTGTTAGGTAAAGGTGACATGCTGTTCTACCCAACCGGTTTGCCAAAGCCTGTACGTGTACAGGGTGCCTTTATATCAGATGAAGAAGTGGGCGATGTGGTTGATTTCTTGAAGAATCAGTCCGTAGACACCGGTTATGATACAGAAATATCCAACCAAATTGAAAAAACAGCAGTGTCTAGTCCAACTGCAGGAGGAAGTAACTCCGGTGAACCGGAACGAGACGAATACTTCCGGGATGCAGCCCGACTGATTATTGAAAGTGATAAAGCATCCATTGGTATGCTTCAACGGAAGTTTAAGATTGGTTTTAACCGGGCAGCCCGGATTATGGACCAATTGGCAGAGGCCGGAATTGTAGGACCGGAAGAAGGAACAAAGCCGAGAACTATATTGATGTCGCCGGAACAATTTGAGGAATATGTAGAAGAATATTTATAAATTGTGGTTTATCAAACCGAACAATCTACGTGGCTCAGAATATATATACTTATCGCAGACCCGCTTTCGCTTCGGCCAGTACGTAGCGGTACTAGGATTGCAAAATACGCAATCCAAGGACCGACGTACTTCTAGAGTCTGCTCACAAGTATATATATCCATTCGCCA
>JAFTZJ010000044.1 GCA_017461045.1 Lachnospiraceae bacterium
CTTGCATTAAATATCAGTCCTTACATTACATCTTCCATTATTATGCAGTTATTAACAATTGCAATTCCTTATTTGGAAGAAATGCAGAGAGACGGTGAAGACGGAAGAAAGAAGATTGCTTCTATCACCAGATATGTAACAGTTCTTCTTGCTCTGATTCAGGCTGCTGCTATGGCAATCGGCTTTGGTAATCAGGGACTTCTCGTTGATTATAACGCATTGAATGTTATTACCTGTATAGTAGCACTTACCGCCGGTAGTTCATTCTTGATGTGGATTGGTGAGCGTATTACTGAAAACGGAGTCGGAAATGGTACTTCTATCGTACTTGTTATTAATATTATTTCCAGACTGCCTCAGGATTTGGCACAGCTTTTCCAGCAGTTTGTAATTGGAAAGCCATATGCAACTGCGATTCTTGCAACAGTGGTTATTTTTGCAATCATTATTTTAATGGTTGTACTTGTAATTATCTTAAATGCAGGTGTTCGCAAGATTCCTGTTCAGTATGCAAAGAAGGTTCAGGGCAGAAAGATGGTTGGAGGACAGACCTCCAGCATTCCTTTAAAGGTTAACACATCAGGTGTTATTCCTGTAATTTTTGCTTCTTCAATTATGCAGACTCCGATTATTATCTCGAGTTTGTTTGGCTATTCGGGTACCGGAGCATGGGCTGAGGTTCTTAAGTATCTTAACTCAGGAAACTGGTGCAGTCCAAGTCAGCCAATTTATTCCATTGGTTTGGTGGTATATGTTTTATTAGTAGTATTCTTTGCTTACTTCTATACATCCATTACTTTCAATCCAATGATGGTTGCTGATAATTTGAAAAAGCAGGGTGGTTTCATTCCGGGCATCAGACCTGGTAAGCCAACCAGTGAGTACTTAAATAATGTTTTGAATCGAATTGTATTTGTTGGTGCAGTAGGATTATTGATCATTTCTGTATTACCATTCGTATTCCAGGGCGTATTTAATGCCAGTGTTTCTTTCGCAGGTACCTCACTTATCATTATCGTAAGTGTAATCCTTGAAACTATGAAGCAGGTGGAATCTATGATGCTTGTTCGTAATTACAAGGGATTCTTAAATGATTAATTGATACTTAAGTATATTTGACGAGTAGACTTTTGAAGTCTGCTCGTCTTTTTTTTATTTTATCTATTGAAAAAGTTACCATTTGCGGTTACAATGATACATAATGCCCAATTGTGGGATGTTTTACGAATGGAGGTAGGGTATGAAGATAATTATGTTAGGCGCTCCGGGAGCAGGAAAAGGTACACAGGCAAAGATGATTGCAGAGAAATATCAGGTTCCTCATGTTTCCACCGGTGACATTTTCAGAGCAAACATCAAGAATGGTACTGAGCTTGGCATGGAAGCTAAGAAGTATATGGATCAGGGACAGCTTGTTCCGGATGAGCTTACCGTTAAGATTTTGTTAGATAGAGTTGCGCAGCCGGATTGTGCGAATGGCTATGTTTTAGACGGTTTCCCAAGAACAATTCCTCAGGCAGAGGTTTTGGATAAGGCTCTTTCTGAGCTTGGCGAAAGCATCGATTATGCAATTAACGTAGATGTTCCGGATGAGAACATTGTAAGAAGAATGTCCGGCAGAAGAGCATGTCTTGGATGTGGAGCTACTTATCATATCGAACATATTCCACCTAAGAAGGAAGGCATCTGCGATACTTGTGGACAGGAGCTTGTTCTTCGTGATGATGATAA
>JAFTZJ010000005.1 GCA_017461045.1 Lachnospiraceae bacterium
AGCTATTTAAAAGACTGGCGGGCAAGAAATCTATTACGCAGGATGGGGTATTCTGATATAGATTTACAAGCTGTACTTACTCAATTCAGTCAAAGGTATCGTAGTTATATGAGAATCAAAGGGGAATTTCCTCATGAAATGGGTGTAATACTGGGATATCCCATGGAAGACATAGAAGGGTTCATTGAAAATCATGGCAAGAATTTTTTGTGCATTGGTTATTGGAAAGTGTATGAAAATGCTCCTGCTAAGAAAAAACTGTTTCAACAGTATGAACGGGTAACAAAAAGGAATTTGAAAATGGTTTCGCATGGCATACATATCGATGAAGTGGTTCGCTATTATGCCGAAGAACCAAGAGAAGTAGTATAAGAAAGAGAGAGGTAATCATGGAAAAGATTTATGTAGTTTTTTGGTCGCAGACAGGTAACACACAAATGATGGCGGAAGCAATTGGTGAAGGAATTCGAGAAGCAGGAAAGGAAGCAGAGGTAATCCATGTATCTGCAATTAGTGCTGATGTATTAAAAGAGGCAAAAGTATTTGCATTGGGTTGTCCTGCAATGGGAGCAGAGGTTTTGGAAGAAATGGAAATGGAACCGTTTGTATGTGAGGTGGAAGCATTTGCATCAGGAAAAACCATTGCTTTGTTTGGTTCTTACGGTTGGGGGGATGGAGAATGGATGAGAGATTGGGAGGCACGTATGAGTGAAGCCGGAGCCAGTGTATTGAATGGCGAAGGTTTAATGTGCCATGAGGTTCCGGATGAAGATGGATTATCGGAATGCAAGAACTTTGGACAGCAATTGGCTGCTTGTTAGTTAGAAAAATACCTTTAAGAATGTAAAGAAGGAATCAGTAGATGGGAATTGATTCCTTTTTTGTGTTGAGACTAGATTGTGACACAAATTGGTATAAATGTGCCGATGTTTATTTTATAGCATGGTTAGATAAAACTAACGAAAATCAGAAACAACTATACCAGCAAGAGTGAAAAGATGAACTAAATAATTTATGTAAGGAGAGCAGAGATGAACAAAATGATTGAGTTTCAAAACGTAGTAAGAACCTATGGTACAGGAGGTGCCATGCAAAAAGCGGTAGATGATGTAAGCTTTACCATCGATGCAGGAGAATTCGTGGTAATTCTTGGACAGTCTGGTGCCGGCAAGTCTACGGTGCTGAATATGTTGGGCGGAATGGATGTGCCTACAAGCGGAACCGTTACGATTGCAGGACAGAAAGTGTCTGCTATGAACGATAAACAGCTTTCAGATTATCGGGCAAAGACAGTTGGATTTATTTTTCAGTTCTACAATCTGATTCCAAGTCTTACAGCATACGAGAATGTTGCATTGACCAAAGATATTGTGAAAGATGCATTAGATCCAATGGAAATGTTAACGGCAGTTGGATTGAAGGAACATAAGAATAAGTTCCCATCACAGATGTCCGGTGGAGAGCAACAAAGAGTTTCCATTGCAAGAGCTTTAGCGAAGAATCCGAGCATTATTTTAGGTGATGAACCTACAGGTGCATTAGATTCAGAAACAGGTGTAATTATTCTGGAGACTTTGGTAGAAATGTGCAAGAAACAAGGGAAAACGGTAATATTGGTTACCCACAATGCAGATATTGCCAAATGTGCGGATAAAGTGATTCGTATGAAGAATGGTAAGATTCGAGAAATTAAGATGAACGAGAATCCGATTCCGGTTCGGGAGGTGGAATGGTAATGCTTGGACGTAAACTGTTTCGTGAAATTAAATCGAACTTTGGTCAGTTCTTTTCAGTATTCATATTATCTTTTTTGGCAGTAGCATTGTATACCGGCTTGGAAAGTAATGTTATTGGTGGACGGCAGGCTATTGAGCAATTTCATGAGAATACGAAGTTGGCGGATGGTTGGTTGTATGGTGAGGGTTTTACAGAAGACAATCTGGAGCAGGTAAAAGCCTTGGATTTTATTGAAGGTGCACAGCTTCGTATGAGTGTTGTGGGAAGTGCGCCGAAGCAAGAAGGAGCACAGATTGATGTTTATCTGCAAACAGACAATGAGGTGATTGTTCCATATCAAGTAAAAGGAGAAGCCTATGACCCTGAGAATACGGAAGGTCTGTGGCTGTCCGATACCTTTGCGGAGGCATGGGATATTCGGGTTGGCGAGGACTTTACATATGAGTACAATGGCGTATCGGTTACAAAACCAGTGAAGGGTACGATTTATACTCCGGAATACGAGTATATGATTGCAGAAGGGGATGTGGATACGAACTTTAAGAATATCGGTTATGTCTATATGTCCTATGAAGCATTTCCGGTTCGGGAATATGTAGAACATCTGATTGAGAATGGGACGATTTCTGTTGAAACATTGATAGAAGAAACGGATTTGTTGGATGATGCGGTTGAACAATTAGAAGAATATGGATTGACGATAGATGATTTAACAAATGAAATGCTGCTGGAACGGGTAGAGGAACTATCTGACGATGAATTACAGGAAATGATGCCATATACACAACTGCTTATTCAAACCAATGGCGAGAAAGACGTTATGGAATATGAAGACGAAATCGCAGATGCGATTGATAACAACTATGCAGTTATGGTGGATGAGAGTGCTATTATTGGAATTCGAAGAGTAGCAGATGAGCTGACTCAGCATGATGCATTTTCATTTGTATTTGCAGTTGTATTCGTAGTTGTTTCCGTTCTGGTGATTGCGACAACCATGAGTCGAATGGTGGATAAGCAGCGGACGCAGATTGGCACCATGAATGCCTTGGGATTAAAACGTGGGAAAATTACCTTTCATTACATAAGCTATAGCTTTTTCGTGTCATTGGTCGGTTCACTCTCAGGATTAATCGTGGGAGTTTTCGCAATAGGTAAAGCGATGGTTGATATGTTTGCACCGTGGTACATAGTTCCTGGATGGAGTGTCGGATATAATGCAAGTTATATTGCGATTGTTGTCGGTGTTGTCGGTGTTTGTACGCTTTCTTCTTATATGAGCTGTAAGAAGCTTTTGCGGGTAAAGCCTTCCGAAGCACTTCGTCCTGCACCACCAAAGCAGGGTAAGAGTTGTATCTTTGAAAAAATACCGTTCTGGGACAAATTAGGCTTCCGCACACAATATAACTTGCGAGATATTTCAAGAGCGAAAATGCGAGCCGTTATGGGGATTTTCGGAACTGCCTGTGGCATGATGATGGTGACCTGGATTTTTGGTTGCAATCTGATGCTGGATGATTTGTATGAATGGATGTTTGAAACTGTTCAGAATTTCGAATGCGAAATGGTATTAAGTGATGATATATCATTAGAAGAAGCAGATGAATTACGGGAAGAATTCAACGGCGAACTGATGATGATGAATAGTATTGAGATAGCAACGGAGCCACATGCAGTAAGTAGTGAGAAATCAACACAGACATTGACAATTGTAGAAGGCAAGAATTTGTTTCGGCTTACGGATGATGAAATGGAACCGATAGAGGTTCCGGAAGGAACTGTGGCAATTACCAGACGCCTGGCAGAGCGAATGGGAATTGATGTGGGCGATACCATTTACTGGCATATTTATACAGAAAATGAATGGTATGCATCGGAAATTGGTGCGATTCATAGAAGTCCAGACAGTTCAGGAATCACAATGCTTCGGGAAGATTATGAAGAACTTGGTTGTACGTATAAGCCAAGTGCACTAGCTACCAATGAAGATGTTTCTGATTATGAAAATGATAAGGTGACTTCTATTTATAGTATTGCGGAAATGCGTTTGGCTTACGAAGAGAGTATGAGCATATTGAATGTTTTGGTTGCAGTAATGGCATTTTTTGCTGTAGTAATGGTAGTTGTAGTTCTATATAATTCCGGCAATCTTTCATTTAATGAACGGGTAAAAGAATTCGCTACGCTAAAGGTTATGGGCTTATCATCGGCTAAGATTCGAAGTTTGCTTACATTGCAAAACCTGTGGCTGTCGTTAATTGGTATTGTTGTGGGTGCTCCGTTTGCAAAAGTGGGACTAAGTGTGATGGTAAACAGCAATGGTGAAAATTATGACTGGCCGATTACCATACCAATCTATGCCTATATCATTAGTGGAATTGCAATTTTGTTAACGTCCATGGCGGTGAGCTTCTTATTTGCAAAGCGAATTAAGAAGCTGGACATGGTGGAAATCTTAAAGGGATTGGAATAAAAATAATAAAGACTTCTGAAAAAAGAAGTCTTTATTATTTTTTGTGCATATGGTATAATTATCCTAGCGTTTTTGGGTGACAATTGGAGAGTTGTCATAAGCATTAAAAGGTTAAAGGGGTGTGTAGAATGTCATTAGTTTTTACAAATGATAATTGCGTTGGCTGTAATAAGTGTATTAGAGCCTGCAGTTGTCTGGGCGCAAATGTGCAAAGTGAAAGAGATGGTCATAATCGGATTGAAGTAGATGGTGATAAGTGTATTGCATGTGGTGCATGTTTTGATGTATGTAAGCACAATGCCAGAGAGTTTAATGATGATACGGAACGATTCTTTGCAGACTTAAAGCGCGGAGAGAGAATTTCCATATTATTGGCACCGGCGTTTTTAGCAAATTATCCAAAGGAATACGAGAGTGTACTGGGTGGTTTGAAGAAGCTTGGCGTAAATCGGATTATCAGCATCTCATTTGCTGCGGATATTACAACCTGGGGGTATCTGAATTATGTAACAAAGCATAACTTCATGGGTGGTATTTCCCAACCATGTCCGGCAGTAGTTGGATATATTGAGCGTTATATACCGGAATTAATTCCGAAGTTATTCCCGGTACAGAGTCCGATGATGTGTGGTGCCATTTATGCTAAGAAATATATGGGCATTCAGGATAAGTTAGCATTCATTAGTCCATGTATTGCAAAGAAGATGGAAATCGATGACCCGAATAATAAGGGATATATTACATACAACGTTACCTTTGATCATTTAATGAAATATGTTCGTGAGAATCATATTACCGGACCGGCTTGCAAGGATGAAATCGAATATGGTTTGGGTTCTATTTATCCAATGCCGGGTGGACTAAAAGAGAATGTATACTGGTTCTGTGGAGAAAGTGCTTTGGTTCGTCAGATGGAAGGCGAGAAGCATATGTATCATTATTTGGAGAATAATAAGGATCGGATTGCTAAGGGAGCAACTCCGTATCTGTTTGTAGATGCATTGAACTGTGGCAGTGGTTGTTTATATGGAACTGCAACAGAGCCTGCTAAGAATGAAACAGAAGATGTATATTATGAAATGCTTCGTATCCGCGAGGAAAGCAAGAAGCTTGGTAAGAAGGATGCATGGTCTAAGGACTTGAAGCCGGAAGAACGCTTGAAACTGTTGAATAAGCAGTTCGAGAAGTTGAATTTGAATGATTTCTTGCGTAGTTATACAGACCGTTCAAAGCAGTGTAAGCATAAGATTCCGAATCGCATGGAATTAGAAGCAATCTTCAAGAGCATGGGCAAGACAACCCATGAATCAAAGCATATTGATTGTTCCTGCTGTGGATATGAAAGCTGTCATGAGATGGCTGTTGCAATTCATAATGGATTCAACAACAAGAACAATTGTATTCATTACATCAAGGGATTGGTGGAACAGGAGAAGGCTGAAATTGCTGAATTAGTGGAAGAAGTAAGTCATCAGAAGGAAAATATCGTTGAGAAGGTTGCAGAAATCAATGAAGAATTCGAGCAATTAAATGAATCCATTACACAGATGGAAGACGGTAATAATGCAAACGCAGAAGAAAGTACAGCGATTTCCATTAAGATTCAGGAAGTAACAGAATTCTGTCAGGCATTGGAGACCTCCTTAAATGAAATTGATAACCTGTTGAAGGAATTACAGACTAATAATAATCAGGTTGTTTCTATTGCGGCTAAGACCAATTTGCTTGCCTTAAATGCATCCATCGAAGCAGCAAGAGCCGGTGAAGCCGGACGTGGTTTTGCGGTAGTTGCAAGTGAAATTAATCATTTGGCGGCTAGTTCAAAACAGACAGCAGAAAGTAGTAATAACGGACAACGTAAGATCGAAAAAGCAATTGACAGTATTTTGGCAGAAGCTAAGAAATTATTGGAAATTGTTGAAAATGTATGCGAGAGGACAGAAAATCTTGCAGCAACCACCGAAGAAATTGCTGCATCCTCTGCAAATATTGCAAGTATTAGTGATAATATGAAAGGAAAGATGGAAGAATTGGTAAATGATGCCAATTAAGATTCGGTCTTATCCGACCCGGTTAAAGCAGTTTGCATTGCAAACTGCTTTAATATTGGGATAATTACGGTTTTAATCTGATCTTCAGGAATTTTCTGACACAATAAATTCACTTCCCGATAGGTTTCATTTAAAGAATAATCATTATCAAAGAATTCAGAAAGAGTAATATGAAAATAATCGCAAACCTGTGAAAGAACATCATAAGGCACACTTTGCTTTTCTCTGCGGACATCAGCAAAATAACCTTTATTCAAATGCAATTCCTCACTAAGCTTAGCAGGGGAAATGTTTGCATCTTCAATTAATTCAAAAATTCGCTCGCGAATATACTGATCGTTCATGGTAATAACTCCTCCTAACAATAAGTATAAACGATTAAAAAATGAAAAATGCGGAAATTATCCGTATAATGATATAAAAAATGCGTATATTTACGGAAATATTCCATATTAAATATGTGATATTGTAAAAACGACATGATTGGTATCATGGTAATATATAGGGATTTGGGGAAAATTTGGTTGTACAATGTGTAAAAAACAGATATAATAAAGTTATCTATGGAAATATGAAGAATTTACAGTATTTATATATAAAAGAGGTGATGACAGTTGAAGAAAAACTCCATAAAACAGCTTTGGATTGCATTGGCAATTTTAGGTGTTATATTGATTGCTGCTGTCGTTGTTTATGTTAGGGCTTTAACAAAGAATTTTGAACATGAAGTATTATTAACATTAGAAGAGGTTTCTAATCAAGGTATGATTTCTGTTCAGACTGAAGCAAAAAGTAAATTGCAATTATTAGAGGATTTGGCAACTATCATTGAAATTGATTTGGATGGTGAAACTTCGGAAGTTTTACAGGATATTCGGAATGAATTAATGCCGATTGTAAAAGGTAATGAATTCTACGCAATGGGTATTGTATTGCCGGATGGAACGACTTATTCTACCACAGGAGAGGTATACGATGCTACCGGCCAAGGCTTTTATGATATGGCTTTGCAGGGTGAAAGCGTTATTTCCGGCCGGATTCCCATGACGGTAGGTTCCGATGAATATGTGAATCTGTATATGACACCTATATTGGATGATGCAAGTAAAGAAGTAATTGCTGTATTGTTTGCTGCATATGAGACGGATAAATTCCGTTCTAGCTTGGAGGTAGTATCCTTCCATGGTGCCGGTTATTCTTATTTGGTAGAGGGTGATGGCGATACGGTAGTAGATTCGGCACATCCGACCTCATTCCAGAATATGACCAATGTAATGGATTCCATGCTTGAGGCAGATGCTAAGAATGAAGAAGCAGTTGCCCTAATGCAGGAGATGATTCAAAACAACGAAAGTGGCAGAATTATTTTCCATAACAAGGTTGATAAATATATGTATTGCAGACCGGTTGGTATCAATGATTGGTATTTATTAACAGTTGTTCCGTTAAGTGTGGTAAATAATCAATTGAATGTAGTAACTGTGGATACGGTTATTCTGTTGGTGGTGTTAGGTGGTATCTTCTTTAGTCTTATGTTTTTGTTGATTAAACAACAGAGGAAGAAGGAAGAAGAACTGGAGGAACTTGCATATGTAGATTCTGTTACCGGCGGTAATACCTTTGCCAAATTCCAACAGAGCTTTGCGGATGTTATGTATAGCCATCCAAATCATAATTATGCATTGGTTTCCTTGGATTTGGATCGCTTTAAGATGATTAACGACTTATATGGCTATGAAGAAGGAGACCGGATTATACGCAATATGAGTAATTTGTGGGAAGAATCCTTGCGGGCATTTGAAGTCTGCGGACATCGTACTGCGGATCGGTTTGTTGTACTTTTGACGTATTTGGACCAAGAGGATTTGGAAGAGCGAATTCAGAATTACAGGGAAAAACTGCAGGCAACTGCTCATGGTAAATACCAGTTAAATTTACGTGTGGGTATTTATATTATTGAGGATAAAACAGAAGCATTTTCGATTGCATATGATCGTTCTATGATGGCATTTTCAGCTGCTAAGAACTCGTCTAAGCAGTATGTAGCCTTTTATCAGGCAGATATGGAAGAACAATTAATCTGGGAAAAGAGCGTGGAGGATAGCTTCCAGTCAGCATTACGGAACCATGAATTTGTTGTGTTCTATCAGGCGAAGGTAAATGCAGAAACCGGTCGTGTATCCGGTGCGGAAGCATTGGTGCGTTGGATTCGCCCGGATGGAACAATCGTTCCGCCAAACCGGTTTATTCCGGTATTGGAGAATAACGGAAACATTGCAGAGTTAGATCGTTATATTTTCAAAGAAGTGTGTCTGCGTCAGAAGGCATGGCTGGATGAAGGAAAGCCGATTGTTCCGGTTTCCGTCAATTTATCCCGTGTACAATTAGCAGATCGGGAACTGGTAAATAATTATCATGGTATTCTGGAAGAAACCGGATTACCGGCAGAGTACGTAGGGCTGGAGTTTACGGAAAGTGCCATGTTTGATAATGAAGAGGTTTTGCGAAATACCGTAGACCGGCTTCATGATATTGGAGTCAAGGTGTTAATTGATGACTTTGGAGTAGGTTATTCTTCCATGATGTCGTTAAAAGTAATACCGGTGGATATATTAAAGGTAGACAAGTCTTTTATTGACAGTATCGGTGATGAACGTGGCGATAAGATTGTAATCAGTATTATTGAATTCGCACTTTCTTTAGGCATGAGTGTAACGGCAGAAGGTGTAGAAACCGATAATCAGTATCATTTCTTGCGGCAACATCGGTGCAATGATATTCAAGGCTATTATTTCTCAAAGCCGGTACCGGCAAATGAGTATTGTAAGCGATTTTTAGTTTCGGCATAAATTGCTTCAGACGGAAATAGAATTTGACTAAATCAGGAGGCTGTTATGGCAGAAGGGTTTCAAAAAGAAATAGAAAAGCGACGGACATTTGCGATTATCTCGCATCCGGATGCTGGTAAAACAACATTAACAGAGAAATTTTTATTATATGGTGGTGCAATTAATACTGCAGGTTCCGTAAAAGGAAAGGCGAATTCCAAATATGCGGTTTCGGACTGGATGGGAATTGAGAAGGAAAGAGGTATTTCCGTTACGTCCTCCGTATTACAGTTTAACTATGACGGGTATTGTATCAATATTCTGGATACTCCGGGACATCAGGACTTCTCAGAGGATACCTACCGTACCTTAATGGCGGCGGATTCGGCGGTTATGGTGATTGATGCATCGAAGGGTGTTGAGGCACAGACTATTAAGTTGTTTAAGGTTTGTGTTATGCGTCACATCCCGATTTTTACATTTATTAATAAGATGGATTTGGAAGCAAAGGATTCCTTTGAATTGTTAGATGATATTGAAACCGTTCTGGGAATCAAGACTTGTCCGATTAACTGGCCGATTGGAGCCGGCAAGAGTTTTAAGGGAGTTTATGACCGGGAAACAAAACAGGTATCCATGTTTAAGGCAGTTTCTGTAGGTGGAGCTAAGTCCGCAGCAGAAACAGATTATGCGATTGATGATCCGAAACTGAAGGAAGAAATAGGGGATGAGTTATACCAGCAATTGGTAGATGAAGTAGAACTGTTGGATGGAGCCAGTGATGAACTGGATCAGGAATTGGTAGACAAGGGTGAATTATCACCGGTATTCTTTGGTTCTGCATTGACCACCTTTGGTATTGAAACCTTTTTAGAGCATTTTTTGAAGATGACTTCATCGCCATTGCCAAGACAATCCAATGAGGGGTTGATTGATCCGATAGAAGCTCCATTTTCCGGATTTATATTTAAGATTCAGGCGAATATGAACAAAGCTCATCATGACCGAATCGCATTTATGCGGATATGTTCCGGTAAGTTTGATGCTACGAAAGATGTGTATCATGTACAAAGTGGCAGAAAAATGAAATTGTCACAGCCACAGCAGATTATGGCACAGGACCGAAAGGTAATTGATGAAGCCTATGCAGGAGATGTAATTGGTGTATTTGATCCGGGCATCTTTTCCATTGGGGACACCATTTGCGCACCGGGGAAGAAGTTTGAATATGAAGGTATTCCAACCTTTGCACCGGAACATTTTTGCCGTTTGGTTTCTTTGGATTCCATGAAGCGGAAGCAGTTTATTAAGGGTGTTACTCAGTTGGCACAGGAAGGTGCTATTCAGATATTTAAGGATTACTCCTTGGATTTATCAGAGATTATCGTTGGTGTTGTAGGTGTACTTCAGTTTGACGTATTAAAATATCGTTTGGAGACAGAATATGGTTGTGAGGTTCGGCTGGAACCATTACCGTATAACTATATTCGTTGGGTAAAAGATCCGACAACAGACCTGAACAAATTAAAACGGGTCAGCGATTGTAAGAAGGTAAAGGATATGAAGGATAATCCGTTATTGTTATTTGCCAACGAGTGGTCCATCCGAATCGTAATGGAGAATAACGAAGGCTTAGAGTTAACGGATTTCCGTAAGAATTAATATAATAGGGAGGTATGTAAATGGATTTTTTGGCAAATGCAGGAATCATGGTATTTATATGGCTCGCACTGGTTATCCTGTTCGTTGTGGTTGAGCTGTTTACGTTGGATTTGACCAGTATCTGGTTTGCGGCGGGTGCATTGGTAGCAGGTTTGGTTGCTATGTTCAGCGGTCCATTTTGGGCACAGGCACTTGCGTTTGTAGTAGTAACAGCTGTTTTACTGGCATCCACCAGAAAAATTGCCAAGCGTCATCTGGATAACAAAATCGAGAAAACCAATTCGGAAAGTCTGATTGGAAAAACATCGTTCGTTATTGAAGAGGTAAATAACGTAGCTTCCACAGGAAAGATTCGAATCGGTGATGTTGAATGGACTGCACGGGCAGTCAATGAAACAGAAGTCATACCGGTGAATACGAAGATTGTAATTCGGGAAATTCGTGGTGTGAAATGTATGGTAGAACCTGCACAGGAACATGCAGAATAAATAAAACAAGTATGGAGGTATGAAACATGGGAGTAACTTTGATGAGTGCCGTAGGTATCGGCGGTTTAGTAGGAGGCTTTGTAGGACTTGGTATTTTTGCAGTAATTATTTTGGTGATTATTGCAGCATCCTGCATTAATATTGTGCCACAGGCACATGCGTACGTTGTAGAACGATTGGGAACCTATCGGGATACATGGTCAGTAGGATTTCATTTGAAGATGCCATTGATTGATAAAGTAGCTAGAAAGGTAACCTTGAAGGAACAGGTAGTGGATTTCGCACCACAGCCGGTAATTACCAAGGATAATGTTACTATGCGAATTGATACAGTTGTATTCTTCCAGATTACAGATCCGAAGCTATTCTGCTATGGTGTTGAGAATCCAATCATGGCAATTGAGAATTTAACAGCAACTACTCTTCGTAACATCATTGGTGATTTGGAATTAGACCAGACATTAACATCAAGAGAGACAATTAATACGAAGATGCGTGCAACCTTGGATGAAGCAACCGATCCTTGGGGTATTAAAGTAAACCGTGTTGAGTTAAAGAATATTATTCCTCCATCTGCAATTCAGGATGCAATGGAGAAGCAGATGAAGGCAGAACGTGAACGTCGTGAGCAGATTCTGATTGCAGAAGGTGAGAAGAAATCAGCCATTCTTCGTGCAGAAGGTCAGAAGGAATCCTTGATTCTTCAGGCAGAGGCAGACAAGCAGGCAGCCATCCTTCGTGCAGAAGCGAAGAAGGAAGCGACAATCCGTGAAGCAGAAGGTCAGGCAGAGGCTATTGAAGCAATTCAGAAGGCTAACGCAGCCGGTTTGGTATACTTAAATGAAGCCAATCCAAGTCAGGCAGTTATTCAGATTAAGAGCTTGGAAGCATTTGCGAAAGCTGCTGACGGATAGGCAACAAAGATTATCATCCCATCTGAAATTCAGGGGATTGCAGGACTTGCAAAATCTGTAGTTGAAGTTGGAGCAGAAAAATAAAGCATTAGGGGACTCGTTTGCAGAGTCCCCTTTTTGTTGCGGTAATATTGTAAAACATTAAAATTCCTTGCACGAATCCATAGTACTATGCTAAACTAAACAATTGAAGTATAGCATAAGAAAAGAGAGGAAAGAGGAACATGTTATCCACAATTAATTTTTGTATAATTGCAACTATTGTTCTCTATTTATTGGCAATGTTAGCAATTGGATTTGTCTTCAGTAAGAAGAATAGCAACAGTGCAGATTTTTATCTGGGCGGTAGAAAGATGGGACCATTGGTAACTGCTATGAGTGCAGAAGCCAGCGATATGTCCAGTTGGTTGTTGATGGGATTGCCGGGTTTGGCGTATTTGACCGGTATTTGTGATCCTGCATGGACCGCTATTGGTTTGGGAATTGGTACATGGTTGAACTGGTTCTTTGTAGCAAGAAGATTACGCCGGTATTCTGCAAATATTAATGCAATTACCGTGCCGGAGTTTTATTCAAAGCGTTATCATGATAAGAGCAATGTATTAAATGCAATTGCAGCATTGGTTATTATTGTATTCTTTATTCCGTATACTGCATCCGGTTTTGCAGCATGTGGTAAATTGTTTCATAGTTTATTCGGTGTGGATTACACAGTAGCAATGGTTATTTCAGCTTTGGTAATCGTTGGTTACACAATCATGGGTGGATTTAAGGCCGTATCAACAACAGATTTTATTCAGAGTATTGTTATGACTCTTGCATTGTTTGTTGTTGTATTCTTTGGTATTTCCCAGGCAGGCGGATTAGATGCTGTAATGGAAAATGCAAAAGAATTACCGGGATATCTGGCAATGAATGCAACCCACGATGTAGCAACCGGCGCGGCGAAACCATATGGCATATTGACAACCATCTCTATTATGGCATGGGGCTTAGGATATTTTGGAATGCCACACATTTTATTGAGATTCATGGCGATTGAGGATGAAAAGAAGTTAGTTCTTTCACGTCGTGTAGCAACTGTTTGGGTATTTATTGCTATGGCAGTGGCAATCTTTATCGGTGTTGTTGGTTTGGGTATGACCGATGCAGGTGTCCTTCCATTCTTAGATGGCAGCAGTAGTGAAACTATTATTGTTGAAATTGCAGGTTTGATTAGTAAACAGGGTATTTTACCGGCAATTGTAGCTGGTTTAATTTTGGCAGGTATTTTGGCAGCAACCATGTCAACAGCGGATAGTCAGATGTTGGCAGCAGCTTCCAGCGTATCTCAGAATATTGTACAGGATTTCTTCCGTGCGAAGTTGTCAGAAAAGATGAGTTTGGTAATTGCACGTATTACGATTGTTGTTATTAGTGTCATCGGTGTATTTTTGGCAAGAAATCCGGAGTCTAGTGTATTTGGTATTGTATCCTTTGCATGGGCAGGATTTGGTGGTGCTTTCGGTGCGGTTACTCTGTGTGCATTATTCTGGAAGCGCAGTAACCGTTGGGGTGCATTAGCAGGTATGATTAGTGGTGGTGCTATGGTATTTATCTGGAAGTATTTAGTTCGTCCGTTAGGTGGCGTATGGGATATCTATGAATTGCTTCCGGCATTCTTAGTATCACTTGTTTGTATCATTGTAGTAAGTTTATTGACTAAGGCTCCGGACGAGGAGATTCAACAGGAATTTGAAGCAGCAAAGGCTGTTAAATAAGATAAATTAGGAGGAAATTATTATGACTTATGAAGAGTTTTTTGCAGAAGTAAAGGGAGTATTTGCAGGCGCAGATATTAGTGATGTGCAGGAGCATTTGGCATATCAGTTTAACATTACCGGAGAAGCAGAGGGTGCTTTCTATGTAGAGGCAAGGGAAGGTCAGTTATATATTGAGCCATATGAGTATTATGATCGTGATGCAATCTTTATTTGCTCAGCAGATACTTTGCGCAAGTTGATGAGTGGAGAGTTGGATCCGGTATTCGCCTTTACGACTCAGAAATTGAAAGTAGAAGGTGATTTAGATAAGGCATTGAAGTTAAAGGAATTAATTGATAAGAGCAAGGCAAAGAAGAAGCCTGCAAAGAAAGCAGCGACAAAGAAGCCTGTAGCAAAGAAAGCAACTGCAGAAAAGAAACCTGCAGCGAAGAAAGCAACAACCGCAGAAAAGAAGCCTGCAGTGAAGAAAACAACAACTAAGGCAACTGCAACAAAGAAGACAACTGATAAATAATGGACTCCTGTATGTAATGTCACAGGGATATAGTAAATTACAACGTACATAACAAGAAAGGAGTTTTAAGATGCTTGAAAAGTTATTTAAGTTAAAACAAAACAATACAACCGTCAAGTTGGAAGTAATTGGTGGATTAACCACTTTTATGACTATGGCGTACATTGTTGCATTAAATCCGAATTTGTTAACGAACTTTGCAGTAGGTACCCCACTTTGGAATGCAGTATTCATGGCAACGGTTCTTTCTGCAGGTGTTGGAACCTTGTTAATGGCATTTTTAGCAAATAAACCGTTTGCTTTGGCACCGGGAATGGGATTGAATTCTTATTTTGCAACTGTAGTTGCATCTGTTGCAATTGCCAGTGGTATGACCTATGAACAAAGTTTTCCGGCGGCTTTATCCATTATTTTGATTTCCGGGGTCTTGTTTACGATACTGACCTTCTTAAGTGTAAGAGAGAAGATTGTAGATGCGATTCCGAAGGCTGTTCGTCTGGGTATTCCGGCGGGAATTGGATTGATGCTGGTAAATGTAGGATTAACCAGTAATGCAGGAATCTACACAGCAGATGGCGGTCCATTTTATATGTTAACTCATTTCTTCTCAGCAGGTCCAAGTGCTACATTAGCATCTATGGGAGAAGAGGGATATCATAAGATGGTATTATATGTAATTGCATTTTTCGTTGGATTGTTTGCAATTGCAGTATTAAGCCATAAGAAAGTAATGGGCTCTGTATTGATTGGTATGGTAATCTCGGCAGTGGTATATTGGATTGGTTCTTTTATCTTAGGAGAAAATCCATTTGCAGCCTTAAGTACTGCAACCTGGATACCACCGGTGGCAGATATGATTAACACCACTTTCTTTAAGTTTGATTTTAAGGGCTTATTTAGTATCGGTGTATTCTCGGCAATTATGACGATTATTTCCTTCTGTATGGTAGATATGTTCGATACCATCGGAACCTTATACGGAACCGCAAAGAAGGCAAATATGTTAGATGAAAATGATAAAATGCCAGGCATGAAGAAGGCATTATTGTCAGACTCTCTGGCAACCTGTGTTGGTTCTGTGACCGGTACCAGTACGGTTACCACATTTATTGAATCGGCAGCAGGTGTTGAAGCTGGTGCAAGAACCGGTTTGGCTTCTGTTGTAACAGGTGTATTGTTCTTGGCTTGTATGTTCATTTCTCCGATTGCTGCGTTGATTCCGGCTCCGGCAACTAGTGCGGCATTGGTGTATGTAGGTGTCCTGATGATGGGTTCTTTGAAGGAAGTGGATTACTCAGATGTATCCCAGAC
>JAFTZJ010000045.1 GCA_017461045.1 Lachnospiraceae bacterium
CTTGAAATCGCCATACAAGTGTGCTACCATGAATCAAAGCATTAAAATTCAATTCTTTGGTACATGTGTACTGTATCTTTTATTCTTAGAATCACGAAACTTCAATGCTTTATTTCACACTAAAAAGCAGAGAGGGAACGTAAGAGTAAGGGTGCAGATGTTTTCTCCTGCGTATTGGGACATTTCCCACAGAAAGGAGAATACTGTATGTACAAAAATGAAACTGTTAACACTCTTGAAACGCCTTTTGTTAAGAGGAATTACAAGGACACCGTTTTTCGGATGCTTTTTTCAGACAGGCATAAGCTTCTGGCTCTGTTCAATGCTATTAACGAAACCGCTTATGAAGATGTTGATGCACTGACAGTTACCACATTGGAAAATGCCATTTACATGTCCGTGAAAAATGACATTTCCTGTGTTGTAGATATGCGGCTGAACCTATATGAGCACCAGTCCACAATCAACCCCAATATTCCTCTTCGGGATTTGGATTATGTTTCAAGAACCTTTAGCGATTATTATGCGAACAAGGATATATATTCACCAAGAATTATCCGACTTCCCAATCCGAGATTTATTATTTTCTACAATGGGGAACAGCACCAGCCGGCAAGAAAAGAATTTCGCCTTTCTGATGCATTTTATTACAAGGAAGCAAATCCGAATCTTGAGCTGATTGTAACTCAGTTAAATATCAATCCCGGATATAATGATGCATTGTTAGACAGCTGTCCGGCCCTTAAGGAATACATGCTATATGTAGATCGTGTTCGTACCCACCAGAAGAATATGCCACTGGCGGATGCGGTAAACAAGGCGGTTGACGAATGCATCAAGGAAAACATTCTTGCTGAATTTCTAAGAAAGAACAAATCGGAGGTAATCAGCATGAGTATATTTGAATATGATGAAAAGCTTCACGAAAAAACCATGATGGATATCGGACGGGAAGAGGGTTTACAAGAAGGCTTACAGCAAGGTTTGCAACAAGGCTTACAACAAGGCTTGCAACAAGGCTTGCAAACTGGCATAGATACCGGTATTACAGCGCTGATTTCTACCTTGCAGGAAATGAATATTTCCAGCGAAGTAATTGTGGAGAAGTTAATGGAGAAATTTGGATTGGATGAAGAACAGGCGAAAGGATATTTAGGCATCTAATTATTATATAAAAGCAAAACAGCAGGAATTTTGTTCCTGCTGTTTTGTTATGCAAAGACATAAGGGAGACGTTGAATAACGTATATCAATAATGGTATAATTAAGTAAGTAAAAGTGGTGGAGAAAGGATGTGATACATATGATGGAAGTGCTGGATTATTTAAGAGAAATTAATGTGGCTTCGATTTGCCTGAGAATCATTTTATCGATTATCATCGGTGGTGTTCTGGGGTTGGAAAGAGGTAGAAAGAACCGACCGGCAGGGTTCCGGACATATGTGCTGGTGTGCCTTGGTTCTGCTATGGTAATGATGACCAATCAATATGTATTTCAGGAATATGGCGTTTCCGATCCGACTCGAATGGGTGCGCAGGTAATTAGTGGAATTGGTTTCTTGGGTGCAGGTACGATTATGGTAATTGGCAGACAGCGAATCAAGGGTATTACCACAGCCGCCGGTATGTGGGCGTCTGCATGTTGTGGACTTGCCATTGGTATTGGGTTCTATGAAGCGTCTGTGATTGGTGGAATTGCCATTTTTATCGTAATGGAGTTTTTGGAGAAAACCGACAGTGCAGTCCGGAATCAGTCAAATGTTATGGATGTATACTTGGAATTCGATGGGAAGAAACCATTTAGTACTTTTGTCGTTGGGGCAAGGGAACATGATTTGGAAATTACCAATATGCATATAAATAAGAATCGAAACAGCAAATCCGGAGAACTTACAGTAATTCTGACAATTGAGAGTCGGAAGAAACGGACACAGGCAGAGATTCTATCTATTGCAGGCGGTATTGATGGTGTAAGTTTTATTGAGAAGTTATAAATCGGTTATAAAAGAACAACCTCTTGGCAATACTTGGTATTAAGAAAGGTCTGCAAAAGCAGATGAAGTATAAAGGTATTGTCGGCAGATGATGGAATCTGCTGATGGCAGGAGGTTAAGTATGAAATTATCAGGTAAAGTATCATTTATGGCATTGCTATGGCTTGCGGTTGCTGTGCAGTTATTGATTAATCGGGATTTGCAACGCCCGGGAAATGTGGTGGAAGCATTTAGTAGCAGCGAAGCAATTCCCGTAGAGGCTTGCGTCAGTGCTTACGGTAACTTTGGTGAAATGGAATTGACAGGCGAAACGAAGGATACCATGCTACGCAATTTAGCAAAACAGCTTGGCATTACCGAGGACTATGAATTGACTGCTTCCCAGGGGGATGGTTATCAGGAAAGTACATTAACCAAGAATGGTAAATATGGAAAGACCGTTATCCAGATTGTTAGTATGAATACAACCGGTGATAATAACGAAGTGGTTACCCAGCAGGTGATTCTATGCGACATTACGGTGTATGATGATTTGGAATATGCCATGAATTGTAAAGAACGACTGGAAGACATTTACGAAGAAATTGGCATGGAACCGAATCTAAATGTGTATCTGAAGGGGAAGACGGCAGGTCAGATGACGAAGAAGCGTCAGGAGGAATTGTTGGAGAAGATCTTCGGAACGCTGAATGCATCGGTGGTACAGGAAATAGACAATGAGAACTTCTACTGTGTGTATGGGTATACCGGTGCCTTTGAACGGGTGATTTACCAAAATGGTGAGAAAATCAATGTCAATCTTGCAATCACTTATAACGAAGAGGAAGATATGACGTACTTGCATTTGGCAACGCCGTATATTAGTCAGTCGTTTTGAGTAATATATCAAAAAAAGAGCAGAAATAAGATTAATTATTTCTGCTCTAAATTTGATTTTAAATATGGAAATTTGGTTGAGTTGTTACGTTAATAATTAGTATCCGTACTCTTCTCCAATTAAAATAACCTTAATACGTCCCTGAATACGAGAATAACGTGTGATAACTTCCTGGCAGCAAATGGTTTCCGGAGAGAGGCAATCACCACAAACCCCGGTAACAGCACAAGGTGTTTTACAGTTTAAGCGGACGGTATTTGGCGGAGCGGCAATGTTGCGAACCCGTGCCATGGCTGAGTCCACATCACTTTCGACCTTGTTCATTCCGGCTAAAATGATTACATGTTCCGGTCCATGAATCAGACAGGCAACACGGTTGCCGGCACCATCGATATTTACCAATTGTCCGTCTAAGGTGATAGCGTTGGTACTCATCAGATAATAATCGGCTAATACGGTCTTAGAATAAATCTCACGCTTTTCTTCAATGGTAGTAGCGGTCATGCGGTCAATAAGGTTATAGTTGGCATTCTGTAATGCATCCATTAATCCAATCTCGCTTAAGGTCATAGAGCCGCCCCAGCTGACAATGGAATTCTCCGGCATTAGGGACAGGGCTTTTTGAACTGCGGACGCAGCATCCGGACAATAGTAACCTTCCATGTTCCGTTTCTCTAAGTTCTTAATAATGGTTGCAGCTTGCTTTTCATAGAATTCTTTTTTTGGTGTTGACATGATAAATCTCCTTTTAATTAGTGTTTACATATTGATAATAGTTATAATTGGTAATGCCATCTGCAGCAATGAATTTATTGTTAACAAATGACTTCCATTGACTTAAGGTTTCTTCGGAAATGGTTTCTCCGTTAGTTGAAATTACTTCACCGGTGGAAGCGTTATAGGAAAAGTCATCGGTAATGAAACTGCGGTTTGCAAACATAACTAATCCATCGCTATCGGATAGAATATCCTGACCGATAATTAAGCGAGAATCATACTCTAAGCCAAGCAAGTTGGATACGGTTGGAAGAATGTCAATGCTACTGCAGACTTTGTCTACATGAATCGGTTCTTCCATTGAACCGGACCAAATAATTAAATTGCTTTCGTAGGCTTCGAAATTATCTTCCAATTGATAACCGGCAAGCTCGTCCAGTACCTCCATATTATTATATGGAACATGATCGCCGGCTAGAACGATAACTGTATTGTCATATAATCCATTTGCTTTTAATTCTTCAATGATTTCGTTTACAGCCAACTCCAATTCATACTGACAAGCCAGATATGCCTTGGTGGTTTCTGAATATGGTAAATCAGCCACCACATCCTGATGCTTTTGGCACATAGCGTTGCCCCCAAAGCTATAGACAACGTGACCGCTGACAGTCAGGTAGTACAAATGGAATGGCTCCTCAGCAGTGTAGGTATCAAAGGTATCCTGCACCATGACTAAATCCGATTGTGGCCAAAGGGTACTTCCGTTTTCATAGCACTGCTCTTCCAAACCGGAACCGTTGGCAATCCATGTATAACCTAGAGCCGGGTGGGAAATGTGTCGGTCGTAGTAAGTGTAAGAATTATTATGGAACGCATAGGTGTGATAGCCCAAGTCCTGCAGTTGATTTCCCATGGTAAATGGAAATGCGTTTCCTTGTTGAGCAGAATAACTCATGCTGAGATATCCGCCATTTTTTGGCATACTTCCCATTAAGTTTGCGTATTCTCCGCCCAAGGTAGAACCGTACCAAAGAGGAGAATGATAATTTTCGAATACAAATCCTTCCTCTGCCATCATAGATAGAGTTGGGTATAAATCAGAATCCAATGCGTAACCGGAGAATCCCTCGGCGGTAATCCAAATAACATTGTAGCCTTCAAACATGCCGGTATACTCGTTTTTATTGGTTGGTTCCAGAGAAGCAAAATATTCGCTTAAGGACGCTACGCTGGAATTGCCGGATTCTTCTGCAATTTGTTCAAAATCGATATCCATTACATTAGGAGAAGTATCGATTGGTGCTTCTGTGGATGCCTCTTCTGTAGAAGCCTCTGTGGTAACGTTGGCCTGCTCCGTTGATGAAGTATCCTCTGGCTGAGTTGGTTGGAAGGTGAGTTCTTCTTCCTGTCCAAACTTGCCAAGAATACCTTCTCGGACATCGACAATCAAGGTTTCGCAGACGCCGATTTTCTCTACAGTCATGTCAACAGATGTGTAGTCCTGATACATCTGCCACGCGCTATAGGTATCCTTGTCCTGTACCTTTAACACCAACAGGCTAATGCCGTAAAGAAGCAGACAACCACCAAGGATTGCAAAGCTGAATTTCCATTTGCGACGCTCAAAGTCAATAATTTTCCATGCCAGAATTGCAACTAACAGAATTGGTAAGGTCAAAAGGAACATCATTGGAATGTTTTGTTGCATGTTTAATATAACGGTGTCAAAATTATCAGCTGCCTGGTTGGCATACTGCAAGGTTCCAAAGAACGACATGTAATTTCGGAACACTGCAAAATATAAAAATTGGATAATGAAAATAACACCAATCAAAACCGTAATCAGAATACCCAGAATCTGATTTACCCTCTTTGGAAACAGGTTTGTGAAGACGCTGATTCCGCCACCGATGGCAATGGAAAAGAAGATAATATTGATAGTGTTAACATTTAATAATCCAAATTGGTATCCGTGAAATAATAGTTCATAATACAGAACCACGAGAATAAAGAAAATGGTACTGTGTAAATGTCCTGCAACTGCATTGTTGTCTTGTGTTTGTTCCATGATTAAGTCCCCTTATAAAGTACAAATAATAATCTAATTATAGGGTGGATTGTCGAATGTTGTCAATTGCATATACCACATAATTGCATCGACATGAATGCTTTACAAAGCGTAGAAAAACAGTTAAAATAAGCATAGTTTATGTGAATAAAAGTATAAATTCACCATTTAAGGAGGTTATTTATGGAAGAAAAGGCAATGAAGGTATATTCCCAGTACAATAATTTCTTATCTGTGAAAATTATTCCGGGACATTTTGCTACAAACCACTCTCATATTAATTACTATATGGACATGACAACCCTAAAGACCAGACAGAGTATGGCACTGGCAGCAGCAAAATCCATAGTACATGAATATGTAAACAGTACTGTTGTTGACACCATCGTATGTATGGACGGAACGGAAGTCATTGGTGCATATTTGGCAGAGGAATTGACGGCAGCAGGCTTCATGTCTATGAATGCACATCAGACCATTTATGTGGTATCACCGGAAATGAATTCTATGGGACAATTGGTATTCCGTGATAATCTGCAGGGAATGATTAAGGGTAAGCATGTTCTGTTATTATTGGCAACAGCAACTACAGGACGTACCATCGAACGAGCCTTGGAATGTATTCAGTATTACGGAGGAGAAGTTGCCGGTGTATCTGCATTATTCTCAGCAGTAGATGAGATTGGTGGACGTGCAATACAATCCATATTCAAGAATAGCGACTTCCCTGAGTATCAGACATATCCACACAGCGAATGCCCACAGTGTAAGGCAGGCGCAAAACTAGACGCCATCGTAAACAGCTATGGATATATGAAACTATAGAGCCATGCAAGGATAAAATAAAAAACACTCGGTGAGAGCACTTGTGTTCTCATACGAGTGTTTTTTGTTTTAGACTTATAGGGCGACAGCCCGTCATCGAGCCGGAGCGGAGCAAAGGCGAGATGAGCATGGCTCGAGAGAGAAAACGACAGCCCGTCATCGAGCCGAAGCGGAGCAAAGGCGAGATGAGCATGGCTCGAGAGAGAAAACGACAGCCCATCATCGAGCCGAAGCTCCCTCTACCCCAAATATTCTTTAGCCAGTGCTTCAAATACCGGAATAGAACGCTCCACCTTTTCTGTTGGAATGCAATAGCAGATTCGGAAGTGCCCCGGACAACCAAAGGAATCACTTGGCACTAATAATAAATCATGCTGTTTTGCACGTTCGCAGAAGGCAGCTGCATTTTCTTCCAATGCTTTCGGGAACATATAGAAGGTTCCGCCCGGCTCCACAATCTCGTAACCGATACGGGTCAGTTCCCGATATAGGATGTTCTTATTTGCTTCGTATACGGAAATATCGGATGTCATATCCAGTACCTTAGCTACCGCAAGCTGAATCAGCGAAGGAGGACAGTTGTGTCCGATGCCTCTGGAAATCTGACCGCACATATCTACGATTAACGCGGCATCCTTGCAAGCAGGATTCACTGCCACATAACCGATACGTTCACCAGGCAGGGAAATCGACTTGCTAAATGAGTAGCAAATAATTGTATTGTCATAATGTTTTGCAACAAAAGGCGCGTCCGCACCCTCAAATATAATTTCGCGGTATGGCTCATCGGAAATGATATAAATCTCGTGTCCGTATTCCTTCGACTTTGCAGTTAAAATGGCAGCCAGCTTCTGAATGGTTGCAGTAGAATATACAATACCGGAAGGATTGTTAGGGGTATTAATTAATACCGCCATGGTCTTTGGCGTAATCATTTCTTCAAATGCTTCAAAGTTAATCTGAAAGCTGGTAATATCCGCAGGTACTACCTTCAAAACAGCACCGGTGCCATTTACATAGTGGTAGTATTCCGGGAAAAATGGAGCAAATGTAATGACTTCATCGCCCGGAACGGTAACAGCACGAACTGCGTGAGCAATGGCTCCGGCGGCACCTACTGCCATGAAAATATGATCCATTTGAAAGTTCATGTCAAAGCGGCGGTTCAAGGAATCTGCCACTGCCTGTCGTACGGAACCGATACCTAAACTTGGACTATAACCGTGTAATTTTACCGGGTCCGTATTCTGGATTAAATCTAACAAAGCGTCTGTAAATGCTTGTGGAGCAGGAACACTAGGATTGCCTAAGCTATAATCGAATACATTTTCATAACCGATTTCCTGTGCCCGCTTCATTCCGTAATCAAAAAGTTCTCGAATTGCTGACTTTTGAGAAGTCATATCAATATAGTGTTGTGATAACATAAATATCTCCTTGCTATGTATTACTTGCGGTAAGCACCGCATAAACTGGTTCTATTGTATCGCTATTGGAAAGAGATTGCAAACAATTTGATTGTAGTTGTCCTTATGTGATGCGTAAGTTGGATTTGTGTGGTATAATAATGAAACGAAAAATGTACGGAAGGATGAATCGTAATGATAAAGGAAACGTTAATAACCTTATTCTTGCTGAGCATCTATATCATAGTTCTGCTTGTTCCGGCAAAGGATAAGAAAATCGCATATGGAAAATTGGTGGTAGCAGTATTGGTGCCGGTGCTTTTGCCCGGATTAACACACTTCTTGATGGTATGGGTGAATGCTCCCGTAGTGTTAGCTGTGCTGTCTCTTGTAAGATGGGTAGTGCTTTCATTTGTTAACATGTGGGCATGCTGCATGATATATCAGACAGTTACAAAAAGCAGTAATGGATTAATCCATATTTGGGCGAAAGAATTTCGGATTTGGAATATAGTAGGTTGTATCATAATTCTTATAGGAATGGTGGTCATTGGAATTCACTATTGGATGCTGTTGGAACACATGAATGCATTTTCTCAGGTGATGGAGCAAGGCGGTTGGTCATTACTAAACTTGCTGGGAGGAGAATGGAAATTGGAACAGGTATTTACATTCTTAAGTGTAGTAAGAGATGCATTGCAGGCACTGGTCATTGGAAGCATGATGATTCCGGGATTCTCCCGCAAACAACCGGATGATGCCATCATAAAATAGGAGACGGAGAATGAATCAGGTGAACATCAATCGCAATATAATACTTGCTTCTCAATCACCAAGAAGACGAGAGTTATTAACACAGGCCGGCTTCCTGTATGAAGTAAAACCCTCCCAAGTGGAAGAGGTTATTACCAAGGTAACCCCTTGGGAAGTGGTTATGGAGTTGTCCGGACAAAAGGCTACGGACGTATACGAAAATGAGATAGATAACACAGAGGAGTTATCATCAATAAAAGAAAGTGCCGAAGGAACTTGTGATAAAATGGGTGATGACATTCTGGTAATCGGAGCAGATACGGTGGTGGCATATGGCAACCGCATTTTAGGAAAGCCGCATTCGGAAGAGGATGCATTTGAGATGCTTCAGATGTTGCAGGGAAAGACCCATCAGGTTTACACCGGTGTAACCCTTGTGTGGAATGATTTCGGCAAGAAGATGAGCCATACATTTTACGAGGAAACGGCGGTAACATTGTATCCCATGACAGAAGATGAGATTCGTCGATACATTTCTACCGGAGACTGTATGGACAAAGCAGGCAGCTATGGAATTCAGACTCATTTTGGCGTGCATATTCAGGGAATACAGGGAGACTATAACAATGTAGTAGGCCTGCCCATTGCCCGCTTGTATCAGGAAATGAAAGAGTTGCAATTAATAAAGGAAGATAGATAACGGAGGAAATAAACATGTATTACGTACCGGATGGAACTACCCGATGTGGATTCTATGAATGTAAAGAATGTGGATATCGGTTTTTAGCATTGGAAACCGAACCGGCAATTAGTTGCCCGTCTTGTGTGGCGGATTTTGACCCGGAAATGGGACCGGATGAAGTGATGCCGGAGGAACGAAATGACGCAGTATTATTGGAAGTTGTAGAAGGCGAAGATGTAGAGAAAATGGATGCACTTTTAAGCCTTGCTATTACCGGAGGAAATTATGACTGGATATAATATCCAGTCATTTTTCATGTATATTCAAATCATAAATGTATTATAGTTCAACTTCCTCTTCGATACCAAACATGGTACAGATTGCGGCTAAATCCTTGCTCTGATCTTCTTCGCTAAGCTCCTCAAACGGAACCAGATTGCTGTGAATTTTGTAACGGGCATCTTTGGCTTTGCCGTCAGAAGGAACCCCATATTTCCAGTTGTTCAAATAATGATAACGGCACCAGCGGATATGCTCCAATTCGGAAAGTAAATCCTTATTTCGCATAACGGTATCTGCAACGGTTTCGCCGTCTTCTTTCAAAATTCCAATCATTTTCTCGCGAATTTTCTGGTAGTCTGCAGAGGCAATGTTGGAATAACGAGTGAAGCCATCCAGAATTCGGAATGCTTCTTCTTTGGCCTCTTCCGTATCCGGACAATTTTGATATTTCTTTGCATAGTAATGGTTAAAAGCCTTGGCATCTGCCAGCATTGACTCTTGGAAAATCTGGTCAATATTGACAATATCCTCTGCTGAACCGAAGAAGACAACTCCTTCCCGGTTAAAGAGGGACTGTAGAGTCTGATCCAGATAATCGTGAATATGAATAGTCTGACAAGTGCTATAGGTTAACAGCTTGCTCAAATATTCCAGATTGTGCTTGGATTCATCACAAAGAATCAGACGGTCCAAGTCATTAATAATAGTCAAATCCTTGCTCCAAATATCATCATGGAAAATCACCTGATCCGGTGACAATTCCTGAAGCTGCATGTGAGTATGTTGATATTCATCGGAATTTCCCCAGATATGATACTCAATGTGCTGATTTGGCGAGTATATATTATTCAGGAGTCCATAAGTTAAAATGTTCTGACCTAAGGTATCAAAACCGATAATACCAATTTTCAGGTTCAGATTGCCGGAAGCAAATGCATCTGCAATGTCATATTGATTCCAATACATCCGGGCAATATTTTCTTTCAGGTTAAAAATGCTCAGATTCGAATCCTGTAAGCTTTGCGGAGTGATAGTCTCTAAGCCCAGGTAAACCTTTCCCTGTTGGAAATTCTTTTTGTGTTGCTCATAAAAAGCAAGGCCTTCCTGTTCATCCTTATATAAGATTACATAACGGCCGGCTTTATCAATACCATCTGATAAATCATCCATACCACCTTGAATTCCAAGCTTGCCCAGCTTGTCAATTAGCGTGCTGATATATGCGCTATCACCATAAATGGCAACGGAATTCGGATTGTTTCCCCGGATGCGATTGCTGAGTAACCGTCGGATTTTCTGAAATGCAATGAAGACTCCACTGGCGGTCATAAGAGGCGCTGTCCAGCGGGCGATTTCAGCCAAAGCATTTTCCGGTGGTATCTGTAATTCCATAACATAGATGCAAACGGCGGCATACAAGGAATCCAGTAGCCCGTGTCCGCTTATGGAATTGCCAATAAATCCTAAAAGAAACGGCAGACAGATTAAGATTGTATATAGAATGCTTGTGCGTTTGGTTTTCATTGGTATCCCCCTGTCATTCATTCGTAGTAGCAAAATACTACATTCTCATATGCATTCAGTATACATGAAGCAGGACAATTTTTCCATTCAAATTCTGATAGAATCCGGCAGTGACGGAAAATTGTAAGGAATTGTAATAGTGTAAGAATTGACGGTAGAATTGCAATTAGTATAGAATAGAAATGATGTAAAGGAGGTAATACAATGTCTGATAAAGTAGTTGAATATAGTGCATTTATAAGTTACAAACATGGCGATTTGGATTCCTTTGTAGCAGAAAATTTGCACAAGGCAATTGAAACATTTCATATACCTAAAAATATACAGAAAGCCACCGGAAAGAAGCAGATGGAGCGGGTATTCCGTGACAAAGAAGAGCTGCCGATTTCCAGCAATCTTTCTGATAATATAAGCAGTGCGTTACAGCATTCGGAATATCTGATTGTTATCTGTTCTCCGAGAACACCGGAATCTTATTGGGTTCAAAAGGAAATAGAGACCTTCATTGGCATGCATGACCGGGATCATGTACTTGCTGTATTGATAGAAGGCGAACCGGAAGAGTCTTTTCCGGAAATGTTGCGCTACGCGGAGAAGGTACATAAACAACAGGACGGTACCTTGCAGGTGGAACGCATTCCGGTAGAGCCGTTGGCAGCAGACTTGCGTGGTGAGAACAAGGCAGAAGTAAAGAAGAAATTGAAAACAGAAATTCTCCGTATTATGGCACCGCTTTTGAATTGCAGTTACGACGATTTGAAGCAGCGTCATCGGGAGCGGAAAATGCGTCGGGCAATTAGTATTTGTGCGGCATTGTCTGCGTGCTTTTTGGCATTTGGTATATATAGTATGTATAATACCATGCGCATTAATCAGGAATATCGGGTAAAACAGATTAACCAATCCCGTTATTTGGCAGAGACATCTCAACGGTTATTAAACGAAGGTGACCGGGAGCTTGCAATTAAAATTGCATTAGAAGCATTGCCGGAGTATGAAGGGTCTAAAGACCGTCCTTATGTGCCGGAGGCGGAATATGCATTGACAGAGGCCCTTGGTACTTATGCGAATGGTACGGAATTCTTCCCATCGACACAATTAGAATGTAATGGGGAGGTGCAGGAGTTAATTACATCTCCAGACAATACGTTAATTGCAGCACGGGATAATATGAATCAGGTATATGTATGGAATGTGGAAAGTCTTGAACAACTGGTACATATCGAGTCTGTGTATGATGAAAATTATCGTATGGAGACGGTATATAATGTACAATTCAATTGTAAAAATCAGCTTTTATATCGAACCGAAGCAAAGCTTATTTGCTGGGATGTGGTCAATAATGCAGAGATTTGGAACTTGGAAATTGGAGACGGGAGTTCGGATGTCGTTATGAGTTCAGACAGTAGTATGATTGCTGTTAAAGTAAATGGAGAAATACTAGTATTAGATGCAATTACAGGCAAGGAAATTCTTGCAAATAATCAAGTCCAACCAAACAGATATTGGACATTTAGCCCGGATAATCAGTTTCTGGCAATTGACGCAAATGATGAAACAACGTTTAAGATTGCGATTCTTGAAATTGCGACAAACAATGTGACCTATATTGAAAAGCCAGAATGGGTAAATGCTATGATTAGTGACATTGAATTCGTTGGCAAAAAAGATATTATTGTGACAGTATGGGAAAATAATTCAGACATACTTACTGATGAAGGTTTTCGAGCTAAATTTAATACGGAAACACAGGAGCAACTATGGTTGATGCAAGATAATGCCACAGATTTGGATGTTTACTTCGGAGCAGAAGATAAGGCATATAATAATCCGATTGTTATTACAGATAGTGGTAGCAGCATTGTTTACATAGATCAGACAACCGGTGCCAAGGAGAGCAATGAAATGGCATTAAGTATTGCGGACATACATTTGCTTTCTGAAAATCAAGTGCTTGTAGTTGGAAGAGACGGTGAAATTGTTGTAACCGTCTTGGGACAGGATTATGTTAGCAATTGGGGACAGGTTGGCTGTGGACGTGGCGTGAGTGATATTGTATTTGCTCAAAGTAGTATTTTTATGCGACCGGTTCAAAGCAACAAAATCATTGTATGCAGAGTGGAAACAGGTGGTAGTTATCATGTCTGCATGAATGATGAAGAGACACGAACAGCTAAGGTGTCACCGGATGCACTATATATTGTATTGGAGAATTTAGGAAAAATTAAAATTGTTGAAAGTGAAAATTTTGCTGTTATCGGCGAATATTCCGATATAGCAAATTATTGGTTTGTAGAAGAAACGGGTGAATTGATATTTCTTGATTCTGAGCGCTGTATTAGGCGCATAGATGTTTCAACAGGAACGGAATTGGAACGTTTGGAGATAGCAAGGGATTTGTTTACCGCTAGCAATCATTGTTACACAGACAATGGTGCGTGGATGGCTTATACGGACGGGGTATCATCTACAATTGTGGTAAATACAAGGGATCTAACAGAAACCTATGCTATTGATAATCTATCGATGAAGCAAATGAGATTGAGCATGGATGGAAAATACTTGGTAGGTATTAGCGAGAACGGAAGAATCGATGCTTATGAAGTGCAGACCGGTAAGCAGACAGTAGTACCGGATTATGGATACGGAGTTATTAATTTGGCGACGGCTACCTCCGGAAATACCATTGCAGTGGCTCATCATCATGATTGGTACGCAACTTGGGGAACGGATAATGTAATCCGGGTTGTAGAAATTCCGACAGGCAAGACACTGGCACAATTCGAATTGCCGGCAGCAGACCAGACTATATTAGCGTTTACGGAAGATGACAGTATGATTATGGCATGCGGTCTGGATGAAAAAGTAACCTTCTATAATATAGAGGAGAAAGCAATTGTAAAGCAAATTGATGTGGAAAATGCGGAGTTTCAAGAGGTGATTTTTGAACCGGAAGACGAATTGTGCATTATGCGGGAAACTTATGGAGCATACATTTTGAC
Organism: Lachnospiraceae bacterium; assembly: GCA_017461045.1. Classification (GTDB taxonomy): domain Bacteria; phylum Bacillota; class Clostridia; order Lachnospirales; family Lachnospiraceae; genus CAG-632. The sequence continues at coordinate 14,133 of JAFTZJ010000045.1, forward strand.
AACAAAGGATAATGACTATTCCATCATTGCATACATACCGAGTTACCGGGCAATTGATATGTCAAGAAATATGATATATACGGATAATTCAATCGATGGATTAGTTAGCTTTGAATACAAGGATCTTACTTCATTGTTATTGGAAGCAAATGAGTTTATTAACTACGAAACATTGACACCATTGGAGAAATTAACCTATCACGTTGAGTAGGCGAACGAAGTGAGGGGCGTTACCTGAGCAGTAAACGCTGACGAAATGAAGGTCCCAAAGGAGAAATTAGGATGGGTGCAAAAAAAGTAAAATTCATGCACATTGCTGACGTACATCTTGGTGTCGTTCCGGACAAGGGAAAACCATGGTCGGAGCAACGTGCACAAGAGGTACAAAGCACATTTCAAACGGTATTAGACATAGCCGGAAGAGAGCGCATTGACGTGTTGTTAATTGCAGGTGATTTGTTCCATTTTCCTCCGACAATGAGTATGTTAAAGGAGCTGGATTCCCAACTGGAGGAATTAGAGAATGTGACAACCATTCTGATTGCGGGCAATCATGACTATCGGGCAGCAGGGTCACCCTTAGACCGATATGAATTCCAATCAGACACTGTGTGCTTACAGACGGGGAAGGCACAACAAATTGCCATGGAAGATTTGCGAACCTGTGTAACCGGAATCAGTTATGACCGTCAGGAAATTACAGAGGGCATTTATAATACCCTTACGCCGGAGCTGCCGGGAGAAACATATCATGGGGATTATTTTCAAATATTGTTGGCCCATGGCGGAGATGCTACACATAGTCCTTTGAATCGGAATTCACTTCTTCACTCCGGATTCGATTATATTGCTTTGGGGCACATCCACAAGCCGGAGGTGCTTTCCGCAGATAAGATGATTTATGTGGGTTCCTTAGAACCTATTGATTGCACGGATACCGGTGCCAGAGGCTATATCATTGGCGAAGCTGTAGAAACGGAAGACGGCTGGCAGGTTCAGACCCAATGGAGAGAAATCAGTTGTCGTCAATATGTGGATTTGGAAGTGGAAGTAACACCGGATATGACCAATTATCAACTGCAGCGGTTGGTTCAAGAACAAATGGACGAAATGGGTGCCCAGCACATTTATCGGATATTGTTACAAGGACATCGAAGTGCGGAATTGCAAGTGGATTTCACAGGGCTGATGACTACTTATTATATTTATGAAGTGATTGATAAGACAAGGGAAGCCTATGATTTGCAGCAGTTGCAGGAGGAACATGGTAACAATCTCCTTGGTCGTTATATCCGGGCATTTGACGGACAGGAGGATGCTTTGCATCAACGTGCTTTGGAATATGGAGTAAAGGCACTGTTGCATGGACAAGAGGATAATTAGCAGCGAAGTGAGGCAGGATTATGTATATTAAGAAGCTGTTTTTGCAGCATTTTGGAAAATATCATAAGCGGGAATTGGAATTACAGAAGGGAATCAATCTGATTCATGGAGCCAATGAAGCAGGTAAGACCACCATTAAAGACTTTATAGTTGCAATGTTCTATGGGGTGGATCGACTGCGAGGTCTTGCTGCCCGGACGGACGAGTATACCAGACGAGAGCCCATGGATGGAAGCGGATATGCCGGTTCAATGGAATTGGAAAAGGATTGTGTTACCTATACTATAGACCGAGTATTTCGAAAAGACCAGAAGTCGGTAAAGCTGTACGTGACAGACACGGGGAGAGAAGTGCTTTTGGGAGAAAGCCAGAGTTTGCAGAATGTGTTGGTAGATTTGGACAAGAATGGATACACGAATACCCTCTGCATTTCCAGTCATGGTGCGGCATATAAGCAGGAGTTGCAGGAAGAATTCCGGGAGTATCTAATGAACATCCAGGATACTCATGCCGGTAATCTGAATGTGAAGGATGCGAATGCCTATCTGAATCAGCAGAAGAAGGCACTGAATCGTAAAGACTTGGAACATGAACTACAGGAAATTAGTCGGAACATGCGGGATGTGCAACTGGAAGAACAGTTGCAACAGATTAGTCTGCAAAGAGAAGACTTGGAACAGAAATTGATTCAATGCTCAGAAGAGGAAATGGAGAATACTCTTGATGGCACAGAGGAAGTAGTCGAAAAGGAATCAAAGCAGAAAGCAGAGAAAACGAAATCTTCCATTTTCTCTATGAGTGAGGAAGAGAAAAAACAGTTAGACCCACAGCTGAGACAGATTATTAATTTTATAAAATTACTTTTGGGATTCGGCGTATTTGCATTGATACTGGTGCTTATATTTATGCTACCGGTTTCTTTGTATTATAAGGGCTGGTTATGCGTGATTGCATTGGTAGTGGTGCTCTATGTCTGGATTATGTGCAAGCTTCGGAGTCGAAAGAAGAAAACCGGAGGAAGTAAAAAAGCGAAGACAGCCGAGGCGACGGTATCTGAGAAGAAATCGGGGCAGAAAAAATCATCTGAAACGAGACAGATATTAGAATATAGTCGTCAATTGGCGGACCTGCAGGTGCAGGAGAATGATTTGCTGCGGGAATTTGAGAAGCAGCAGGAACTACAAGTACGATATGAAGAAATCAAAAAGCGATTGGCAGAGGTAGACTTTGAATTAGAAGCCATTGCACTTGCACAGGAAACCATTGGAGCATTATCCGGAAACATTTACGACCAATATGGTTCCGGCATCAGCAAGCGGGTATCCGAAATGGTAAGCAAGATTACGAAAGGTGCTTATACAGATGTGAAGCTGGATGAACAATTAAACATCAAGATTCGCAAAGAGGGTCACTATATAGGAACAGAGTTCTTAAGCACCGGTACCTTGGAGCAGATTTATCTGGCAGTGCGACTGGCGGTAGCAGAAGAAATGAGCCAGTCCGGTATGCCACTATTATTAGATGATATATTTGGTGCATATGATGATGCTCGGTTGAAAATTGCATTGCAATGTCTGGCGGATTATCAGGCAGAGCAGGTGATTATATTCACAGCCAATGAGCGGCTGGCAGATGCGTTGGATAAGACGGATATTGACTATAATTATGTGGAGTTGTAAGTGATTATAATATTATGAATGAGAGCGAAATGGAGGAAAAAGTATGGTAATTTTCATGGGTTTTTTTCGTGCGATAGCAGATGCATTTAAGGAGAAGGAAAAAGAGCCGATGGCAGAGGGTGGCGATGGTGAACTGAATCTGTTAGAGGAGCAGGAAAAAAGAGATAGGTTAATTATGAGAGACGGGGGATGGAAATGCTATTCCTGTGGTTGTGCAAATCGTAAGTTGACAATTAATTGTGAGAAGTGCGGCATGGGGAAATATGAGTCAGAAGATAAATATAAAGAAGATGCCGTCCGTCGCTTGGAAGAAGCGAAAAAGAAGAGAGAAGGAGATGTATAAATGACAGCAACACACATAGCATGCATAGTTTTGAGTTCTGTAGGAATTATGAGTATCTTTTTGTCGATGTTATTCTTCATGCGAGAAAGAAGAATTATTAAAAAGTGCTCAGCTATAGCAATAGGTCAAGTGATTGATTATAGATTCAGAAGAGGAGACAATCCGTTTATAGCTCCGATTGTTGAATTCGATGTTGATGGAAAAACTTATAGAGCGTATAGGCATTATAGAGGTATTGGAAAACGTAAAATAGTTGCAACAAAAGAGACAAATGTGAACGATGGTTTTTACATATCAGATTCTGACTGGTTTTTTTATGAACAAAAGGGACGAGTTTTTTCTTTTCGGGCGCAGGCAGAGCGAGATTGGCCGTTAGGGAGTACTCTTAAAGTACTGTATAATCCCAATAAACCCAAACAAGCATTTGTAGAAAAGATAGTGTTAAAAAGTAAAGTGGTTGGGATTGTGCTTTTGAGCGTAGGTGCAGGTTTGTTAGTAGTTGCCGGAGTAGCATTTTTTCTTGTATAAAAAGAATTAGTTGCATATTCTTTTGCAGGAGTGGATGAACAATCGCAAGTATGGTGAGTGAAAAATCACTTAATTGGTAAATTAAAAATTACTTGTAAAGCCATGATGGATTATATATAATTAAAATATCTTTTTATGGAGAAGAAGAATATGAATGGATTGAAGGTTACGTATAATCTGCATGAGTATTCTGGTGACAAGGTTTATATTTCTTTTGCAATTGGTATGGGGGTATCGGTGCGAAGATACTGTTTGGACGAAAAACAGGAGTTTTTATCAAACCTTGCGTTTGCTAATGTGTGGTCAAATTACATTAAAAAACTGTACGGACTTGATTATAAATGTATTGTAGACCGAACGAATACATATGTGGTAAAGCAAACAAATCAAAAAAATATAGCAGTGGCAATGGAAGAATTCTTGAAAATGGTATTTTCCACTACTTATGATGCAGAAGTTTTTGAACAAGTTAAGATTAAGACCATGGATAATTTTAAGGGCGTGTATAAAAATGGTCGATTTCGTGGAGTTCACAAATCGTATGAAGCGACAGAATGGAACAAAGAGTTCTATTTAAAGCGACTAATTGATGATATTCAAGGGATTACTTACGAACAATTTGTGGATATAGCCAAGAAATTACTGGTTCCTTCGAATTGTCAAGTGTTTGTTAACGGAAGTGTTCGTGAACTGTCGGATGGAGAAATAGAAAGTATGAAGCAGGCAATTCCGATAGATAAACCAAAGGTTACTTTGTTGGCTAATATTCAGAATCCATATTTGCGAAAGGATATGCATGTTATAGAAGTGGCAGAAGAACCATGCAATATTAATGCTATCTGCCTGTCTTTTGATACAAAAGTTAATATGATAACTCGCTACTACTATGCCGTAATTGAAGGAAGTAAAATTAAAGAACGTAATAAGTATATGCACGTTGATTTTATGGATGCATCGTATATTGTAATTTCGGAAGAATTGCGAAGTATGAAAAGGGTATTTCAAAATCTGGCAACAAAAGAACAATATGAGGAAGCACAGCAGCAAGAGAAAATACGTATAACAGAATGGTTGGAAAATGAACCGATTATGTTTGCAACAAAGGTATTGGAAATTCAGATGTTGGGAATATCATTGACGGAATATTTACAATTATTGAATCAGTTTAGTTACGAGGACTATATAGGTGTTATGAAAGAATGTAGACCTGTGATATGTGAGGCGCAGGTGGTTATGAGGAGGTAAATATGGCAGAGACATTAGTGTTGGAACCGGATCAATTTCAGGAACAAGTAGATGATTATACAGGTAAAGTAGGAACAGCTTCTGCTCTTGAGTATACGGCATCGGTGGATAATGCAGGACTTGCATCTATTGAAAAATATCTTGAATGTGTAACAGAAATGAATGCTACGTTGCAGCTGTATGCACAATTAGCGGAACTAGATGGACAATCAATGCAGAAAATCAAGGCAGCTTGGATGAATGCAGATAATGAAAATGCAACCAAAACAGTGGCAGAGATTATATTTGGAACAGGATCGGATGATACAGAAGGGGACTAGGAGGTAAATATGGCAAGTAATGGTTCATTACATTTAAAATCAGCTGATGTGCAGAATTTTTATACTGCAATAAGTGATTATCAAACAACAGTAGTTGATGCATTATATGATGTGTATAAAAGTGCATATACGTTGTCATATACTAATGCATTTCGAGGAGATTCGGCAGATGCATTCAAGAATTACCTTCGTGCAGGTACCGTAAATGTAACAACTGGATTAATGGATGTTGTATCGGAGTTGACAACCAATATGCAACTGATTGCAGCATGTTTTGCAGGTTATGAAAGTGCTGCAGATGGTCAGATTAATGAGGTGACATTGGATTCAATTGATGCACTATTAGATTCATATAAACAGGAATACAATGACTACTATTCTGTGATTTCACCAACGTTGTTAAAGGCATCCCAGTATATTAGCATGGTGCCTGTGGATTTTGCCTCTGTTAGTACAGCATTTGATACGGTGAAGACTACGACATCGCAGATACGTACGGATCTTGAGAGTATTGATGCTGAATGTTTGACAACAGCAGAAGAGATGTTACAGCGTATTACAACATTAAAGACATTAATTCAAAACACAATGAATCTTTGTTATGAGGATGGTAATCTTAGTCCAGACGGAGTCGCTACCTTGCAAAGTCAGGATTGGTACGCACCTCAGACAAATGTTACGTTAGCATTGAAGTTGACAGAAGATCCTTTTACATATAATGCAGATGCTGTTTCGATTGCAGAGGATCAATGGGCTGCAGGGTTATGTTCAGACGTATATGCATATGCAGGTTATTCATGGTGTAGCGCACAGTATGAATCGGGCAGAGAAGGAAATCAGGTGTTTTTAAATGCAAGAGCTTCAGTATTCGAGTGTAATGCATATGCACAAGTGACTCAGTATGTTAAGGCAAGTGCAGAAGTTGATATTTGTGTTGCAGAAACGGAGATGCAAGCAGGCTGGGGAGATGGTTATTATGGTGCCAGCATTGATGCTTCCGTTGCAGTTGCAGAAGCAGAGGCATCTTTTGTGATTGGTGGAGATGTTGCAAGTTTATCTGGTGAAGCATCAGCAGAGGCATTAACTGCAGAAGGAAAGGCAGCACTTGAATTTGAAGATAATGGACAGTTTGCAGTTGGATTTGAAGGTGAAGCAGTACTGGTAAGTGCTTCTGCAGAAATTGGTTTCTCTGTGGGAAATGTAAAGGTAGAAGATGATAATGGTAATAGTGCAGAACTATCATTGTTTGGATTTAATCTTGAAGCAAGTGCCGGTATTCAGGCAAGTGCCGGAGCTTATGTAGAAAGTCAAACTGTATATGAGTGGGAGTGTATAAATGTTAATTCGACAACCGTAAATCTTGATTTGGCATTAGTTTTTGGTGCTGATGTAGAATTAACGATACCAACCATTTCATTTGATTGGCCATGGTAGGAAGGGGTGAAGATATATGGGATTAGAAGATTTGCAATCAGCATTATCTTCGTATCGGACACAGTTGGCAAATAAACGTGCAGAGCAGAGAGGATACTATGATAAAGCAGATGAAATTCGAGCAGTATACAATGAACTTGCTGGTCGTAAGTCTGTGTTAGAAGGATATCGAAATACAGTTAGTACTTTTTCTGAATCAACATATGGTGATTTTGTAGGAAATGTATTTACCACAACGTATGTTCCTAAGGTTGAAGAGTTGGTTTCATATTATAACACGGTTATAGATAATGTTGATACCAATTTGGATAATTTGAATAATGAAGTAACACGATATGAGAATTTGGGGCTTCAATGTGATGGGCCGATAGGTTACTTGGCCTCTGTGGTAAATTCGTTGATTGGACAAATTCAAAATTGGGTTAATTAGAGGACTACAATATGGAAAACATGACAATCAAGCTTGTAAAAGAGCATGAAGCGCAATTAAAAAAGCCAGAGATACAAGCAGAATTGAAGGCGGCTCAGGATATGATTAATCGTTTGCCGAATCAGCTGACAGCACCTACGGTATATTTGGTGTTTGGCGGAGGTACATATCGAGACTTTGAAAAGAAAATGACTTCGGTATTAATTTTTTTGAATAATACCGGCAAGACATTAAAAGCATTTCGAGCAGTTATTCGATTGAAATCACAAATACCGGGAGTGCAAATAGCAAAGGCCACCATGGAATTTGATCATGATTTCTTAGGTGATTTGGCACCACAAGAAGGCGTGTTGGTGCACTTGAATATTCCTGTAAAGGGACTGAATGAAGACTATGAATTCGCAGCAAATGAAATAACTGGTGAAGTTTCAGATGTTGAAATTGTTTATCTTCCAATAGAAGAAAGCTAGAATTCACAAAAAAGAAAAAATGCTATACAATATAGCTTTTAATAATATTAAAGGAGGAATTTACAATGGCTTTAGAGGTAAAGTATGACGAGGTACGTTCTAATGTAATCGCAAAGGTTCAGGAGTTGCAGGAGGCAATGGTTACCTATCGCAGTGATTTGGATTATGCAGTAGATGGTATTTCTGCTAATCGTTATATGCAGGGTGATTCAGCTACAGCATATGCTGCAGAGTTTACAGAGGCAATTTCTGGTTTGTTTGACAAGTTGAATAATGATTTACAGTCATATTGTGATCAGTTAGAAAGTGTATGTGCCGAGTTTGAAGCACAAGATCAACAGACTTCTGAAATGCTGAATTTTAGAGGCTAATTTAGAAACTGCTAACTAAATTAATTTGATAAAAAGAAAGGAAGGATAAAAAATGTTACGCGTAGATTATGAAGGTTTAGCAAATGACACTATCCCAAAGATGAAAAAGTGTGAGCAGAATATTGCAGCAGTATATAGCGATATGAATGCAGCTGTTGGTTCATTAGTTCAATATATGGAAGCAAATGCTGCAAACTCATATATTAATGAGTTTAGAGATTTGATTGGTCCATCTGTAGAGAAAATGGAAGAATTGGTTCGTGATTATCATACACAGTTACAAAGTGTTGTAGATCACTTCAGTGAAGTTGATAGCCAGATTTCAAGTCAGATTGGATTCTAAAATATACGTAACCAAAAACCCCCTAGCGGGGGTTTTTGTTATTAAAGACGGAGGAATAAAATGGCGAAGATAAAGCGATTGAACTTCGATACATGGCAGTATTGGATACCAGACAAGCAGGCAACGTTCTCTTCCGAGTTATTGACAGAAATGAATAACCAGCTACTAAACGCCATGGAACGCCTATCCGGAGAGACCGAATTTACAAATCTGACGTATGTATCTCAGTTCGATAAACTGGATGAAGCAGTCCGAATCTATGACGCATTATGTCTGTTGCAAGACGGTGTCATGAATGAACTGTATGAAAGAGACTACGAC
>JAFTZJ010000046.1 GCA_017461045.1 Lachnospiraceae bacterium
CGCAAAGTGTGTAGTAAGTGTGTAGTAAGGCTATTTTGAGACTAAGGGGGTTCCCCGGAACCCCTGTAAATACAGGAGGTTTTAAGAAAAATGGAACAATACAAGCAGGAATTTATTGAGTTTATGGTAGAAAGCAATGTTTTGAAGTTTGGTGAATTTACACTGAAGAGCGGAAGAAAATCTCCATTTTTCATGAATGCAGGTGCCTATGTAACAGGTGCACAGCTGAAGCGATTAGGTGAGTATTACGCACGGGCAATTCACAATACATACGGTGATGATTTTGATGTATTATTCGGACCGGCTTACAAGGGTATTCCGATTAGTGTAGTAACAGCCATTGCCTATAGTGAATTATATGGCAAAGAAATCCGTTACTGCTCAGACAGAAAAGAAGAAAAAGATCATGGTGCAGATAAGGGTAGCTTCCTTGGAAGTAAGTTGAAGGATGGCGACAGAGTTATTATGATAGAAGATGTTACCACCTCCGGCAAGTCTATGGAAGAAACAGTACCGAAGGTAAAGGGTGCTGCAGATGTTGAAATCAAGGGCTTAATGGTTTCGCTTAACCGTATGGAAAAGGGAACCGGAGACAAGAGTGCGCTGGATGAAATCAAAGAAAAATATGGTTTCGAAACAGCAGCGATTGTAAATATGTCAGAGGTTGTAGAACATCTGTATAACAAAGAATATAATAACAAAGTTGTTATTGATGATACTCTTAAGAATGCAATTGATGCATATTATGAGCAGTATGGTGTAAAATAATACCTGATTTGTGGGGAAGCCCAAGGCTTCCCCATTTTTGAGTGATTTCAAAACATATAAGTATAGTTTCATTCGTAGAATATAGTATGATAATAGATTAAGTGAGATTGAAGATGGATAGTAGAAAACGATTTCGCACGATTTGCCTGGTTTTATTTGTGTTATACGTTATAGCAATTGTGTATTTTTTACTGTTAAGTGATATATATGGAAGAGTCGAAGGATACGACACCTATCGGTATAACCTGATTCCTTTTGTGGAAATCATGCGCTTTTTAAGAAGTGCCATGAATGGTGGCAGTATTGCATATGTAGATGTGTTCATGAATCTTGTTGGAAATGTGGTTGCATTTATCCCTTTTGGAGCCTTGATTCGTTGGGCGCGAAATCGGAAAACCGGTTTTTGGATTGCAGTATTGTATACATTTTTGTTTAGCTTCAGTATTGAAGTGATTCAGTTGCTTACAAAAGTAGGCGTATTTGATGTAGATGATTTGATTTTAAATACCTGTGGTGGTGCGATTGGATATGCATGCTATTGGACGCTTCGTGCCATTGACAGAAGGAGGTACCAGAATGGCAAAAAGAAATCATAGACCATATGATATCAAGCATTCCGTTGATGGAATTGTAGCATGTGTATTAGGTGCTATTTCTGTAGTGCTGGTGCTTGGAGAAACCATAATGACAATTCGGGCAGAGGGACAAGCCGGAGGTATGGCAGGTTTCATGGGACTTTCTGCCTTTTTACTTGCAATTGTAGGTTTGGTATTTGCAATTGTTAGCTGGAAGGATGAAGAAACCATGGACGTATTCAAACGTGCAGGCACATTATTGAATACCATTATGGTGATTGTGAATTTGGGTATCATATTATTAGGCATTTTTGGTTAGTATGATTAGTATAACCTGTAAAATGGACAAGGATAGAAAAGGAAAGAATGGCATGAATTATCAGGAACTTTTGAAAGAAGAAAATGAAACAGTAGAAGATCGGTTGGCGCTTGCATGGGAACGGATTCATACAATTCCCAATGAAGAAAGTGTTCCATCACCTTTTCGTGAATACTTTCAATCAGTGGCTGTCTATTTGTTGCAATTTCAGTCTCAGTTAGGATTTGATTATCGTAATTACACATTGGAAGAACTTCAGCGGATGAATCAAGCCATTTACGGGGATATTCGTCCGGAGCAATATAATACAAGCTATGGGAATCCGGAGTATGCAGTGCAGACCTTGGGAGAAACCTATGGAGCACTTTTGAGTTTCCTGTATTCAGAGCTTCGTGGCGTTGTAATATATGTAAGAGAATATCGATTAGTAGAACTGACTTGTTTCTTGGAATTGTTTATTGAAGTTTACAATTTATTCGAAGAATACGAAGACTTGAAACCGGCTCAGGTCCAGAAAGCGCTGTATTATTTCTATTATGATTATTGTGATGTGCTGGTGCCGCTGAGAGTTCGGGAAATGTATGATCCGGCTATGAACCTTTGCACAAGAGTTATAGAAGAATCAGAACTTCAGGATATGCGGTATTTATATGCCTATGGGGAATATGTTTCTGAGAATGAATTGCGAATTGCAGAATTCTTGAATCAATTACCACAAGAAGAAATTGATTCTTTAGCGTTTACTTACACAGATGGCTACCGGGAAGGATTTGAAATTGCCGGCATTGATTTAAGTAAGAAAAAATATGTGAACATTCATTATGCAATGGGACAGGAGCGAATTGTGCGGGCAGCTATAAAACAATTCCGCGCGTTGGGACTGGAACCAATAATTTATTGTCCGGGGGTTAGCCGGATTAATATTAAAAACCGTAGAAATGGGGTGTTCGGTACTTCACCGAACCACCAGTATGAATATGACCACCGATTAGATGAAGGAATATATCTGGATCGGAATTTTATGGAGCGTAAGCTGGAGGTGTTAGCCCAGGCATATGAACAGAACAAAGAATTCATGAATCTGTATGCGGGTCCGGCTGTTATTGAAACCTTTGGTGAGACGCCATTTGAACCGAAGCA
>JAFTZJ010000047.1 GCA_017461045.1 Lachnospiraceae bacterium
CTCTATTATATCTTTCTGATTTAGGAGTTAAACCATCTTCAACAGTTAAGCTCCACAATTCCATTTTACCCTCATCCAAATTTACAAAATTAGTGGTCTGTTCGAAGACTTCACCTAACTTACGCTGTTCCCAAACTCTCTTTTACTCATAAACATAAAATCATCTTCACACTGAAAAATAGTGACATTGCAAACCCTTATTAACTTATTCTATTCATTATCCGAGTTTCCCTCTGCACTAGCAATAAGCCGATCAAAATCACTTTGATATAAACTATCTTGTATTATTCGGTATTGTTCAAATTCACTCTCTGCGAATACCTTTGCAATTGCCGCAGTAACCTTTCCTTTATCCTGCAGAATCTCAGCATCGTTGAATTGAAGAAACGCATCCAGCTTGGAAGCCCAATCTGCCATTGTCATAGGAATATGTCGCCTTGCTTGCCTTGTGGCATAATCCAAATACATGGTAACAATCTCGTTCAATTCCTGCATCTCGTCGATAGATAAGTAATTTTTAGCAATAGAAACATCCGCCTTTACTATTTTTCCATCAGGCGCATTACGCCAAGAAGTCAATCCCATATGTTCCTTGGTATGATCTGCCCGTTCCATAATAACCTCAGCAGCAGTATTCCCATGAACCGCAAAATGCATCTTATTCTGAACTGTTGCAAAAAACTCTTTTGTAATCTGACTATCAATAGAATAATCAACAGCAGTAGCATATATATCTGTGATCTTTTGATAGAATCGTCTCTCACTGGCACGAATTTCTTGAATCTCAGAAATTAAGTGTTCAAAATAATCTTCGTCAAATATTTGACCGTTAATCAGTCTATTTTTATCCAACACGTAACCTTGTTTAGTAAAAGCATCCAACACCTTGGTTGCCCACTGCCGGAATTGTGTTGCTCTACCGGAATTTTTACGATAACCTACAGCAATAATAGCAGCTAAAGAATAAAACTTATATTGATAAGTTTTACCATCATCTGCAGTTTGTGCATATTTTGCACAAACTGAATCTTCCATCAATTCTCCTGTTTCAAAAATATTTCTTAAATGTTTAGTAACGACACTTCGGTCAATATCAAAAAGCTGAGCAATCGCTTTTTGAGTCAACCATACGTCATGATTCTGTACTCGGACTTCAATTCCATCCTCACAAGCATCTTTTGTAAACACAAGAAAGTCTATCGTACTATTTCTAATTTGTAATTTATTATTGTCCGCCATTATATCTCTCCATCTTAACACTCCTCAATCACGTCAAAAATTGACTGTCGATAATATTCAGTGCGACCATTTTAAAACGAGTATTTTTATCACTATTCGCATCAAATGATATTTTCTTATAATTATTTATTAAAACATCTCTAATTTTCTCATACAAACATGTTCTGAAGCATATATTTCTTAATACATTTCAATTCATTACACTTCCGTTGGTGAAGGGTGATGAGGGTATCTATCCTCTCAAAATAGGCGCCCAAAACCTCTTGTTCTTCAAATTTAGGTAACAACACCGGAAAGTCTACAAGTATATTTTGGTTAAGGTGTTTTATTGTTCCACCAGTGGCTTTTTGATTAACATAGTCCATCAAAAAAGGGGCTTTGAGATATTGAAATAAATACCTGCTATCCACTTGTTTTTCTTCTTTAATTACGACATTAAACACACCAGCATTTAATGTCGCAGGCATTGATAAACCTTGAACATAAGCCACTTTTCCTAATGTTCCATCTTTGGTAATTAGTATGCTACCGTTCTTAATTTGAATATGTTTATCTTGCTCATATCTTTCTTTATCAACATAATGACAAGTACTATAATTCACACTGCCATCGTTGAAGTCTGTACCAGTGATTAGCAAGTACTCACCACTATCTAAAAACTCAGATGTACGCAAATTTTGCCAACCAATTCTGGCATGCATAGTTGCAATCTCTGATAACTTACGCTGTTCCCAATCTTCAGTAAATCCAGCAAATCGAATTTCTGGAACGGTTGCTCCGTCTTTCGGGAACATTTTTTGAAGCATATATTTTTTTAGTATTTTTGTCTCCTCGCACTTTCGCTGGTGAAGAGTGATGAGCCTATCAACCTTCCTTAAATGGTCACTTATTCTTATCTGTTCTACAACAGATGGCAACATCATATTGATGCCCATAAACTCATCATAGTTAATATTGAGAAGCCCATCCATTCGTGCTCCCGAAGAAATAAGTTTGCCTAATTCTCTGTCAGGCAACTTAGTCGCAAATACATATTCGATAAAATCTGCATCGGCTTCTTCTGTAACTTTAAAACTATGATAAACCCTTGGAACAAGGGCTTCTTCGTATGTTCTCAAAGCAAAAACTGTACCATATTTTGCAAGTTTTGAATTTCCATGATTGTAAGATAATTCACCTTTATGTAATAGGGTATAATTCTTTTGTTCACTTCCCGCAATGTTTGAAGAAAACCTATCTCTCTGATCCAACCAACCATTTGCAGCCGAAATAGTTAGTGTCGGCAAATCCATTCTCCCGTCATTTCCTTGAACTCGTTCAGCTACATCTCCCAACTTACGCTGTTCCCAATCTTCAGTACAACCTTTGAATCTAATTTTTGGATTTTTCATATCTATCACCCCTCAATCATGTTGATGAAGTTACTTAGTGAAGACATAATATTTTCATCATCCGAAGTTAAGTCCTTGAGCATTGCCAAAAATTCACCCTGAACTTCTGCTATCTGCTTATCAGTATCTTTCATATCATCGAGAAGAGCATTTAAATCAATTTCCTCTTCCTTTTCAAAGTTATCAACATATCTTGGAATATTGAGGTTAAAATCATTCTTCTCAATATCTTCAAAACTTGCCAAATAAGATTCTTTATCAACAGTTACTCTCTTATTGTAAAGTTCAATTACAGAATCAATATTTTCATCTGTCATCGCATTTTGCTTCTTTCCCTTTTCATATTTTTGAGAAGCGTCTATGAACAATACGTCTCGTCCCTCTCTGTGCTTCTTCAAAACAATAATGCACGTAGGAATTGAAGTATTATAGAATAAGTTTGCCGGCAAACCGATAACTGCGTAAATGTTACCGGAACGTAGTAATTTCTCTCTTATCTTTCCCTCTGCCGCTCCTCTAAACAAAACACCATGTGGCAATACAATCGCCATAGTACCATTGTTTTTCAGATGATATAATCCATGCAGCAAAAATGCATAATCTGCCTTTGACTTTGGTGCCAACACACCATAATCACTAAATCTCTCATCCTGCAAGAAACCTGCTGCCGCACTCCACTTTGCAGAATACGGGGGATTCATAAGCACCATATTAAAATCTGTTTCTTCGTCTGTTGGCCAATCCCCATCAAGGGTATCGCCATTGCGAAGTTTTTGATTTTCAGGCATGATACCATGCAAAAACATATTCATTCTCGCAAGGTTAAATGTAGATGTCATCAGTTCCTGACCGTAATACTTAATGTATTCCGGCTCCTTAGCATACTTCTTTGCATTTAACAAAAGTGAGCCAGAACCCATACAAGGGTCATAGACTGACAATCCCTTTTTATCTTCCTGTCCATTAATAGCAATCTTCGTTAATATTTTAGATACTGCCTGCGGTGTATAGAACTCTCCAGCTTTCTTCCCAGTTTCTGATGCAAACTGTCCAATTAAATATTCATATGCATTACCCAACACATCCGAATCCGAATTTAACAAATCTGCCTTGTCAATCTCTTTTATAAGATTCGAAATGGTATCGCTTTGCTTTTGATCTCCAGTTCCTAAACGATTGGAATACAAATCGATATCCGTAAACAAATCAGCAAACAGTGGATCGCTCTGTTCAATATTGTTAAACGCCTTCTGCAAAGACTCTCTACTAAAAGAATTATTTCTTGCATCTTCTGCAAAACAAGTATATGTAAGCTCTGGTTCAATTAAATAATGGAACTCAGCTTTAATCTGCTCCTTCAACTCCTCTGCACTTTCATCCTCTAATGCTTCTATATATGCTTCAAGGGCCACCTTTAATGATTCCGGTTTTTCATCGTAAATCAAATCATACACCTTAATCAAAAAAGAATCTGACAAATATTTGTAGAAAACAATTCCTAACAAATAATCTTTATATTCATTTGCATCCATCTTAGACCGTAATATATCCGCTCCACTCCACAACACACTTATTAGATCTTTACTGTTCTCTAATTCTGCCATTCTTACATTCCTCCATACAAATAATTTTAAGCCGCTTGCTATATACACACTATAAAATAATAATACACTTGCGGTTAGAATCAAAGTTTACACCATTATTTAGAATCCACAATCCCGTCACTCCACAAATGTCAATGCAAACCAAGTGTACTTTCCTTCTTCACTATTTACTCGGATACTGCCGCCCATACCCTCAACAATGGACTTGGTAAGGGATAATCCGATTCCCACACTATTGGGATTCACTTCCTGATGTACGCGATAGAATCGCTTAAAAATATTCGGAATTTCAGACTCCGGTATTCCCGGTCCTTCATCCTTAATATAAATACGACAATATACCTTGCTCTGCTCTACTTCAATACGAATAGGCTTGCCTTCTCCGGAGTAATCAGAGGCATTCTTTAGCAGGTTAATGACTGCCTCAATCAACCAATCTCCGTCACAGAGTAATTCACAATTGTCCGGACATTCTATGGTAATGGTTTGATTCCGTTTATTTGTCAAATATTCCACGCTCTGCATTGCTTCATAAAGTAACGGATATAACGGGCGTTCCTTTTGTTCAAACTGAATGGCACCTGCTTCAATTCTTGCAAGCTTCAACATAGAAAGCACCATCCATTCCATACGGTTCAATTGATTTTGTGCTTCCCGTAATACTTGTTTTCGCTTAGCTTCATCTTCTACTTTATCTTCAACCAACAAATCTACAAATACATTCAAAGATGCCAACGGTGTTTTTAACTGATGGGAAATATCAGAAATAATATCCCGCAGGAAAATCTTCTCTTCCATTTCCCGGTTCCGACTTTCCTTTAATGCATAGACCATCTTATAGAAATTACTATACAGGATTCCAATGGTTCCTTCCTTGTATTCTTCGGATGGCGGTTCAATTCCCTTTTCCGTAATGTCAGACATAATCTGAGATACATTTTCCATATTTCCGTATGCTTTATCCAACATTCGATAAACGATGATATAGACCACCACAACAAAGATACCGGCGATTACAAGCACACCAATCATGCCAATGGTAAATTTCCCCACAGCAAAATAACTCCACGCACCTAGCAGGATTAAAAATAAAGCTGCTACTGTCCAATATATCATTCGAAAACGATTCCGCTCAAAATTACTCTCCATACCTACTCCTTACGAAACCGGTATCCGATGCCCCGCACCGTCTCGATTCGTTCTGCATCTTCTTCTAATTTATCTCTTAACCGCTTCATGTAAACAGATAAGGTATTATCATCCACGAAGGATTCTCCTGTGTCATACAGGCGTTCTAACAATTGATTTCTGGTTAAAACCAAGCCTTCATTCTGGATAAACTCCTTCAACAGCCGCAGTTCACTCGGGGTCAGCTCTACCACTTGTCCATTCTTTAGCAAGCGCATTTCTCCCATTTGAAATACATGCTTACCGAAGATATACTGTTCCGATTGCGCCGGCTTCACAATGCCGGAGCGTCGCAAATTCGCCGCAATACGGGATAACAATTCCTTCACCCGGTAAGGCTTCGTAACATAATCATCGGCTCCCAGTTCCAAGCCTTGAACAATGTTAACCTCTTCTCCCACAGCAGTGAGAAAAATAATCGGAATCTGTTGGTTGGTACTACGAACCTCCCGACAGAAATCATATCCGCTTCCGTCCGGCAGCATCACGTCCAGCAAAATCAAGTTCGCTTTCCCTGTAGCAAATGCTTCTCGTGCCGCCGACAGATTACCGGCATGGATTACCGTATAACCCTCTGCTTGTAGTGCATATTCAGTTCCCATGGCAAGGGCAAAATCGTCCTCCACCAATAAAATTGTTCCTGTCATAGTTTTTCCTTTGATATTTTTTTCAAGTTTTATGATGTATCTTTTAGAGAAATTTTAATCAAATGAACAAAAAATAACCGCCCCTCTGGCAAACGGCGGTTATTTTTAACTAGCTCAAAACCAAGGGGTACAACCTAGTACCACCTTATAATTATACTATCATTCTTGATTTTGAATTTCAAGTATTTCTCTTACATCACTCTTATTTCTCTAAACGAGCCTTCAATGCTTCACGTTCCTCTTCATATCCCGGCTTACCAAGCAAAGCGAACATGTTCTTCTTGTAGCTTTCTACACCCGGCTGATTAAATGGATTTACGCCCAATACATAACCACTCACACCACATGCGAACTCGAAGAAGTAGAACAATTCACCTAAGCAGTACTCATCCATGAATGGAAGTGTAATCTTTAAGTTCGGAATTTGTCCGTCTACGTGAGCCAAGATAGTTCCGTTCATAGCCTGCTTGTTGATGAAATCAACGGTTCTGCCGGCAAGGTAATTCATGCCGTCCAAATCGTTGTCTTCCTTCTCCATGATAATCTTCTTTCTTGGGCTTTCAATCTCTAACACAGTCTCAATATGGTTCTTGGTACCATCCTGAATGAACTGTCCTAAGGAATGTAAATCTGTTGTAAAGTCTACAGCTGTTGGGAACAAACCCTTTCCGTCCTTACCTTCTGACTCACCAAACAACTGCTTCCACCACTCACCAATGTAGTGAACAGAAGGAGTGTAGTTTGCCAGGATTTCCATGGTCTTACCCTTCTCTAATAAAATGTTACGAAGTGCAACATACTGTAATGCATAATTACTGTCAAAATCATTCTCTAAGCAATACTTTCTGGAATATGCAGCACCTTCCATTAATTTATCAATATCTGCTCCGGATACTGCGATTGGAAGAAGACCAACTGCTGTCAATACAGAGAAACGTCCTCCTACATCATCCGGTACTACGAAGGTTTCGTAGCCTTCTGAATCAGCTAAGTTCTTCAATGCTCCCTTTGCCTTATCGGTGGTTGCATAAATTCTCTTTGCTGCTTCCTTCTCACCGTACTTTTCAATTAATAAACGCTTGAATAAACGGAATGCGATTGCCGGCTCTGTTGTGGTACCGGACTTTGAAATTACGTTAATTGAGAAATCACGATCTCCAACAACGTCTAACAAATGCTCTAAGTAAGTAGAACTAATGTTGTTACCTGCGAAGAAAATCTGTGGAGTCTTACGCATATCCTTATCAATTACATTGTAGAAGCTATGTCTTAATGCTTCGATTGCTGCTCTTGCGCCTAAGTAAGAACCACCAATACCGATTACGATTAAGATTTCGGAATCGCTCTGAATCTTCTTTGCTGCCTTCTTAATTCTCTCGAACTCTTCTTTATCATAATTTACCGGAAGGTCTAACCAACCAAGGAAATCATTACCAGCACCTGTACGGCTTAATAACAAATCCTTTGCATCTAATACACGTTTGCTCATTGCAGCCAGATTATCCTCTGAAACCATAAACTGCGCATTGCTGTAATCAAAACTAATATTGTAGTCCATTACTTTCTCTCCTTATTCGTCCTATCGTTTTATATCCCCTGCTGATACTCATTCTCCGCAAACTTAAGTGTAACAAATGACTTACTGAAATTCAAGCATTATTCGCCCATTTTTTGGTTTTTTCATCCCGCTATTCCCAATTTCTAAAAATGACAAAACTCATCGATGGTTCCAAACCGATAACCGGCCTCCCGCAAATTAAGAATCACCTGAGAAAGGGCCTGGGCATTTGCACTGGAAACATTATGCAACAAAGGTACGGCTCCCGGATGACAGTATTTATCAAAATGCTGTACGATATAATCCGGTGTTGGCTGATTGTCAACCTCATAATCCAAATACGCCATACTCCAAAATACCGTACAATATCCTAAATCCTCGCTTACCTGCAGGGTCCGTTCACTATATTCACCCTTTGGAGGACGGATATACGGATCCATATCATAACCGGTAGCTTCTTTCATATAAGAGGCACATCCAAGAATTTCTTCCTTTATTTCTTCCGTAGATAAGCTGGGCATACTTGGATGGGTGATAGTATGATTGCCTACCAAATGACCTTCTTCCTTCATTCGGATTACCAGCTCCGGATTATCGCGAATATAGGTTTGCGTCACGAAAAATACAGCCTTCACATTCTGTTCCTTTAGGGTGTCCAGAATATTGGCTGTATATCCATTCTCATATCCGCAATCAAAGGTAAGATAAATCACCATATCCTCTGCTGCTTCATTTACATAATAGGCATGATAAGGTTCGATATCAAAGTTGTCCTGACAACCGGATGGCAAATGCTGGTCATTGCGTTTGAACCACCATGCCTCCAGTTGATTGCTGATTGAGTCATATTCACTTTGGGGTCGCTCAACAAATTCTGTAGATGGTGCAGTAGTGCCCCCTTCTGTTTGGGACAATTCTGTTCCCGATTGTGTGGTCTCTTCCTGACTATTCATGTTCACAACCTTTATCTCATTGCAACCGGTACTTCCCAACAATAAAACTCCTAAGTTTAACAGCATGATGCCTTGGCGTATTCTCTGCTTCACACTATCCGTCCTTTCTTCTATTTAATTTGAGAAGAAATTCCTTAAAACCTGAGCCACCACTTCTGCTTCCTGCCCCGAAACTACTTCCCGCTCTGAGACTTCCCGGACTTCATATTCCGGTATCTCTAAGGTAGATGCAGCCTCCATTTCCTCCCTCTCAACGGGGCGGGGTTCTTCCCGCCCTCCTGAGAGTGTTTCTGTTGCCTCCCCTCTCATGGCTGCTGCCAATCGCTGACTACGGGTTTCACGACTTACAAGGGGCTCTCCCAGACGGTTCTTCAAATTATTTTCCAAATAATCTTCTATGTTCGCCTGCAATCGGTCGTAGGAATTCTCTATTCGAAATATATTCTCAATACTTAATAAACATGCACAGGAAAGAATGGTAGCAAATAAAATACTGAAGACCACTTCGTCTCCGTATCCTTTATGAATGGTATTAATAATCCCGATGCCTCCGGTAGCAATGGATAATATAGCGGCCTCAATGACCATACTATCCCATATTCGTATCGGCACCCCCAGTATCCTTAGGTTTAGGAGATGCTTGTCCACAAACGCCTGTATGTTATGTACCTGTAAATCCATATGCAGACTATTTTCATAGTGATTCCGTATCATCCGCATTTGACGGTGTGTAGTAGAAACCATTTTTTCCGATGCCTTTATCAGCCGGTGAAGCTTTCCCTGCAACAATAGTTTACTCAATACTCCCACAAAGCATACCCCCGCAATTACATATACAAATAAGCTCTGATTTTCCATTACTAACCATATTTTTTCCATAATTATTTCCCCCTAAATTTTCAAAATAAAAATCAGGAACAGTTCTGCTGCGCTCAGTTCTGTTCCTGTTCAGTATTACATTTATAGGGTTTTCCGTGCAACTTGAGAAAGTCGACAAATGTGGCCATAGAATGACAATTTACCGCTTAGAATGAATCTAAGTCTAACCTAAAATACTTGCTAATACAATGTATGCAACTAATGTTATAAACATGTATAAGGAAGATGTGGTTGACATGTATTTTCCGGCTTCTTCATTCTTAACAAAACTGCTTAAGCATAAGCTTGGAAGAGTCATAATATAAATAATCAAACCAATCTGCATAAACTCAGATAATCCCCATTTTCTTGCTAAGAATATGACAACCACCAATAATGCTACCTGAATCACAAAACGTACCAACACTGTCTTCAGACACATACCAATGCTGGATTTCTCCAACTGGAATTCATAACCGACACAAAGAAGAATCATTGCCGAAAGCGGCGCGGTCAACATATCTTTCACTGCCATATACACCTGACTTACATCCGTAGCCAGAAAATGATTCATCAATCCCAGACTACCCACAAGCAGACCCAGCAAAAGCGCCACAAAGGTTGGGGTTTTCAATGCATTCAGGAGCAATTGTTTTCCGCTGACCTTCGTTCCCTGATCTGTCATTGTCAGCATGCCAAAGTAAATTCCAAAGGCAAATACACCACAAGGCACATCAATAATAGCGATATTGGACATTTGCTCCGTTCCGCACAAGCTTTGATATAACGGATACGCAATCATACCACCTTCGTAAATAGTCATGATATAAGGAAAATACTTCCGATAAGGTTCCTTTACCAAGCCCTTTAATGCAAATCCCAACAAAAAAGCAATAATTACCACTGCCAGCATCATTCCAAACACCAGCAATACATCCTTGTTATATTCTGCCGTTGCCACAGCATGAAAAATTGTTAAGGGAAGTGCAAAGGTTGTAATGAACTTTTTAATATTATTCACACCGGTTTGAGACAACATTGCCGTCTTTCGGCAAATAACACCAATGATTAACATAATCAAAACCGGCGCCACAATCGTAATTGTATTCATTTCTGAATCCTTTCTAAAAATCAAATTCCACCAGCATCTAAATATTAGCGAATGGCATCCACCATTTTTGCAACGGTTTCATATATTTTCTCCGGCTCTTCTCCCACAAAGAATTGTCCATCTTCATACAGAATCTTACCGGCTATCATTGTCATTTTCACGTTCTGCTTGGAGCCGCTATACACCAGATTCTTTATCAGATTATGCTCCGGTTGCATATTGGGCTGTTGCAAATCAATGACAATCAAATCTGCCTGCTTTCCTTCCGCAATGCAGTCACAATCATTTAATCCCATAGCCTTGGCTCCGCCACAGGTTGCCATAGCCAGTACCGCTTCTGCCGGACAAGCCGCTGCATCTTCTTCCCGCAATTTTGCAAGGGCCGTTACCAGGAACATTTCCCGGAACATATCCAGACAGTTGTTACTTGCCGGACCATCCGTTCCGATGGCAAGAGGAATCCCTTTCTTCTGCATGGCCGTAATCGGTGCAATTCCACTTGCCAGCTTGGCATTACTTGCAGGATTGGTTACCACATACAGCCCTTTTTCTTTGATAATATCCATATCAGCATCCGATACATGAACACAGTGGAAGCCTCCGCCTCCATACTGCCACATTCCGATATCGGACAAGAATTCAATCGGGCTTCTGCCATATCGTTGCCGGCATTGTTCTACCTCTTGTGCCGTCTCCGATACATGAGCATACACCGGTGCCTGATACTGATGGGCCAATGCTGCCACATCTCTTAACAAAACTTCTGATGTTGTATATTCCGCATGAAATCCTAACTGATAGCGAACCAACGGGTGATAGTGATTATAGGTTTGATAGAACCTCTCCAATTCCGGAATCGAGTCCTTAAAATCATTAATAGTACCGCAAAGTACTGTTCGAAATCCCATGTCCACATTGGCTCCGGCATTAGCCTCAGGCTCTACATACATATCGAAGCTTGCCGTAATACCGCTGGTTAAATACTCCAGAATCGCCAACCGGGTAAAGGCATAAATCATCTCCGGCGTCAATTTTGCTTCCATTGGAAAAACCTGTTGATGCAACCATTCCTGCAAGGGAAGGTCATCGGCATACGAACGCAAAAATGTCATTGGCGAATGGGTATGGGCATTCTTGAATCCCGGCATTAACAGATTCCCCTTCAAGTCAATTTCACGTTCAAAAACCGGTAATTTTTCATTCCCGCCGGCACATGCGTTGCTAACTGCGGTCTGACTTCCAGCACCATCCGTAGCCACACCCACATATACAATCTGACTACCTTCTACCCAGACTTCATAATCCTTATGAATCGTCATTTCATCATTCATGGTAAGCACTTTTCCATTATAGAAACGAAGCATATTGCCACCGCCCTTCTTTCACAAATGTTGGCCTCCGGATAATCATTTATCCCAATACAAATTATTCCGGATATACCAGTCGTTCCTCTGTAATATCACGTAACACTTCATTCAAAAACTTCTTTGCCAAATAATTGGCCATCGGCAAATTCATATCCAAATAATTGCCGCAATCCTTCGCAGACGCTCCCGGAACCTCATCCTGAAACTCTGCCATGAATTCATATAAACGGGTTAACAACGGAACAATATCCTTCGACTCCAAATCCCCTGCCAATAACAGATAAAATCCAGTCCGGCACCCCATTGGTCCAAAGTATACCACCCGGTCACCAAACTCCTTATCATTTCTTAAAAATGTTGCTGCCAAATGCTCAATGGTATGCATCTCTGCCGTATTCATAACCGGTTCAAAATTCGGTCTCGTCATACGGATATCAAAGGTGGTAACCACTTCTGCTCCGATGTGGTCTTTCCGGGACACATATACCCCCGGTAATAATTTCAAATGATCAATTGTAAAGCTTGCGATTTTTTCCATTATGCATTCACCACCATTTCCATCATTAATTTTACAGAGTTAGCAATTGCCATTGCCTCAAAGGTTGGATAGTCCATGCTGGCACTGTCATCTGCTTTATCCGAAATCGCACGAATAATTACAAACGGAATCTGATTCAAGTATGCCGTCTGTGCAATTGCCGCACCTTCCATTTCACAACAATATGCGTCAAATTCTGTAAGAATTGCTTCTTTCCGTTCCTTCTTGGCTATGAATTCATCCCCACTGGCAACTCGTCCTTGGAATACGCCAATTTCCGGAATTACCTTCTTGCAACATTCCACTGCCAGTTCTGCCAAACGAGCATCTGCCTGGAATGCCAACGTATCCATTCTTGGAATCTGCCCCAAGGGATATCCAAATGCAACTGCGTCCATATCATGCTGAACCGCATCTGTAGAAATTACAATATCTCCAATATTAATCTCTGCCCGTAAAGAGCCGGCAATACCTGTATTTACAATTCCGTCTACATGATAATCATCCGCTAAAATCTGTGCACAAATTCCGGCATTTACTTTTCCGATTCCGGAACGAACCACGACCACTTCTTTTCCGCCAATCGTTCCCTGATAGAAATCCATAGACGCTTTGGTCTTCACCTGTACCTGCTCCATTTGTTCTTTGATTTTTGCAACTTCCTCATCCATTGCTCCTATAATTCCAAGCATAATTTCCTCCTATATCTTCTGCACTTGCTACATGACAGAATCATTGTTTCGTTAATAATTTATTATATCAAATCCCCGTCTTTTTGAAAAGCCAAGACCCTATTACGCCAAAACAAAAAGGTTGCCATAGCATTTTAGCCATGACAACCTTTTCCCATCTCATACATACTTGATTATGTGCATCGAATAATCAAATATGCATCCTGTTATTGATTTTCCCCTAGCACGAAATCAATAACCGAACCATTATAGCATCTGATGTGCTTTCTTTTTCCTTTTCAACAGAATTGTACCTGTTTTTCACATTTTTGGTCACTTAAGCAGGTCTTGGGTGTTCATTTAGCCCTATTCACTTATTAACATCACTAGAAAATGAGCTGCTTGTACCACAGCTCATTTCCCATGCTCTCTCGTGATTTCTACTTTCTTATCTCGTTTCTCATCCCCCTTACTCCATTATATATATACCTTTCAATTCCCGGAAATTGACACTCAAAATAACTAATTATGTGAATTTCAGGGTTAAATATGCTGTTTTTGATATTCGACCTCTTGA
Organism: Lachnospiraceae bacterium; assembly: GCA_017461045.1. GTDB lineage: Bacteria > Bacillota > Clostridia > Lachnospirales > Lachnospiraceae > CAG-632. Next base: position 13,703 of record JAFTZJ010000047.1, read on the forward strand.
TTCTGCTAATATTATATCAACTATGCAATTTTGTAGGCGGCTCCGTCATAACTAACAGCATTCTTTGCATAAGTGCTAAAAAGCCGCCCGGTTAACGACAAAATGCGACTTTTTTCGGTTTACTTTTAAATTTTCGAATCAAAATAAGTGAGGGATTCCTTTGCTATCTGTCTATATATGTGAGGATAATCTTCTACATTTAAATCTATATAAAACTATGATTGAAAACCTGATTATAATGGAAGAATATGATATGACCCTCCGAGCAGCCGTATCAGACCCGGACGAATTATTGTTTCTTGCTAAGCAAGAACGGACCCGGTTTTGCAATAGCGGTTTTTATTTGCTGGATATTGAACTGAACTCACATATGAATGGTTTGGAACTGGCTCAAAGAATTCGGGAATTTGATTCCCGAGGCTTTATTGTATTCCTGACTGCTCATTCCGAGCTTGCATTATCACCTTATAAGTATCATTTAGAAATAATGGATTTTATTCCTAAGGAGAAACCTTGGCATATAGGGCTGCGACTTCGCATGTGTCTGGATACCGCCTCCCAACGATACTACAAACAGGCACCATCACCTATCGTTACATTTAAAACCGGGTGTCGCACTATTTGTATAGAGGAACATGCTATCCTACTGATTGCATCTTCCTTTACTCCTCATAAAATTCTGGTTACTGACCACAATGGAGTCCGAGAATTTTACGGTACACTAAAATCCTGTTCTGAGTTACTTTCTTCCGACTTCGTCCGCTGTCATAAAGCCTTTATTGTGAACATAAGACATATTGCAACCATTAATCACACTACCATGACTATCACCCTCACAAACGGGGATAGTTGCATGGTTTCTTCCAGAGGACTCCGACAGGTTTTAAATGCCATTCATGATTCCGGTTCTTCCGTTGCAAAATAAAGAATAAGTTGTTATAATTTTGGTGGAAAATCAGTAGGGAGGAAGAATTATGACATATAAGACCCAGGGCGTTTGCTCTTCACAGATTTCATTTGAAATTATTGATAATAAAGTATGTAATGTGAAATTTACCGGCGGCTGTAATGGTAATACCCAAGGGGTTGCAGCTTTGGTTGAAGGTATGGATGTCAATGAAGCAATCAAGCGCATGGAAGGCATTCGTTGCGGATTCCGTTCAACCTCTTGTCCGGATCAATTGGCAACTGCGTTAAAGCAAGCCATTGCACAATAATTTGCATAAATCAGGAGGAAATTAATGAAACGAATCATTCTAACCGGCGGCGGTACTGCCGGACATGTTACTCCGAATATTGCTTTGATTCCTCGATTGAAGGAAGAAGGCTACGATATTCACTATATTGGTTCCTATGATGGAATCGAAAAAAAATTAATCGAAGATATGAAGATTCCTTATCATGGTATTTCATCCGGCAAATTGCGCCGATACTTTGACGTTAAGAATTTCTCAGACCCATTTCGTGTTGTTAAGGGTTACGGCGAAGCTGCCCGGCTTATAAAAAGTCTAAAACCGGATGTAGTATTCAGCAAGGGTGGTTTTGTATCTGTACCGGTGGTAATGGCGGCAAAGAATCACAAGGTTCCTGCTATTATTCATGAATCTGATATGACACCGGGACTCGCCAATAAGCTTTGCATTCCATGTGCAACGAAGGTTTGCTGTAATTTCCCGGAAGCAATGGAACATTTGCCAAAGGAAAAGGCGGTGCTAACCGGTACACCAATTCGTCAGGAGTTATTCAAAGGGGATCCTCTTGAGGCAGTAAAATTCACCGGCTTAGATGCCAACAAGCCAACGATTTTAGTTGTAGGCGGTAGCAGTGGTAGTGTCAAGGTAAACGAAGCTGTTCGGGAATGTCTGGATGACTTATTAAAGAACTATCAGGTTATCCATTTGTGCGGCAAGGATAAGGTAGATCCGGCATATGATAACCGCACCGGATATGTACAGTATGAATATATCAAAAAGGAATTAAGTGCCTTACTGGCATTTGCAGATATCGTAATTTCCAGAGCCGGCGCCAATGCCATCTGTGAATTACAGGCATTAGCCAAGCCAAACGTATTAATTCCCCTTGGTTCCAACGCCAGCCGCGGCGACCAGATTCTCAATGCTGAATCCTTTGAAAAGCAGGGCTTCAGTTATGTAGTATTAGAAGAAAACCTTACGAAAGAATCCTTACTGGAAGCCGTTCAACAGGTATATGACAAACGGGCCGATTATAAGAAAACTATGGAAGCCAGTCAGATGACCAATTCTATCGAAAAGATTATTAAACTGATTAATCGGGCTGCGAAACTGTAGATAAAGCCGACACAACTTCGAAAATTAGATGTCACTGTAACCAAGCCGGGAACTGTCTGTAGCATTGCAATGAATGTTATAGGCTGTCGTTCCAAACAATGAATAGCAATGCATTGTTTGGAACGACAGCCTCTTATTTATTCCTTATGATACGCAATCCGAATAATATCATCAATGGTCGCTTCTTCTATTGTTACGTCCTTAATAGCAATCTGCTCTGAAATCTCCTGTATCAACTGTGCCGCAGTAATGTCCTTTTTCATAAAGCGGTACTTACCAATGTTTTCTTCGTGGAAGAACAATTCTGCCTTAGGATGTTTAACACAGGTTTCGTCGTAAAATTCCACAATCAGATTCTTATACGGCGCAATCCGATCAATCAGTTCATTCAAAGGACCATCTTCAATCAGCACACCATGATTAATAATAATCAATCGTTCACAGAGTTCTTGAATATCACCCAAATCATGGGTTGTTAAAATAACCGTTGTGCCCTTTACTTGATTAATCTCCTTGATGAATTTCCGAATGGCATACTTTCCGTCTACATCCAAACCAATGGTTGGCTCATCCAAAAACAGCACAGACGGAGAGTGTAACATAGCTGCTACCAAATCACCACGCATACGCTGTCCCAAGGAAAGCTGCCGCACCGGTGTATTGATAATCTCATTAATACCAAGAATATCGTTCATAATTTCCAGATTTTCTTCATACTGTTTCTTATCAATCTGATAAATGTGACGCAGTAGCTCGAAGCTTTCTCCTAAACGCAAATCCCAGTTCAACTGACTTCGTTGTCCGAATACTACACCCAAATCCTGTACTACTTCCTTACGATTCTTCTGAGAATTCTTCCCATTAATTAACACCTGACCACTGGTTGGTGTAAGGATACCGGACATCATTTTAACCGTAGTACTTTTACCTGCACCATTAGGTCCGATAAAAGCTACGATTTCGCCTTTTTCGATTTCAAAGTTCAGGTCACGCACTGCATGAATTACTTGTTTTTCGTTGGTTATTAAGTTCTTTACCGCACCCTTTAGACCTTTGCCCTTCTTGGCGATTTTATAATCCTTTACCAGGTGCTCTACCTGAATCACTGCCATAGTGAACTCCTTTCATTAATTACCTGCACTCTCATACTTCGTCAGTCCCCAGCGGAAGAATAACGCCGCCACAAGGAATGTCAGCACTCCAACGCCTAAGGTTACCCATATCGCACCCTGCCATGCAAACCGACCATTTGCCACACCCACCAATTCCGAAATCGGATAGAAGCTAACCCAGCCAATGGGAATCAGATACGTCAAAACCAACTGAACCCCTTCCGGATACATGGTAAGCGGATACATAGTTGTTTTATCAAAAAGTTCTTGGGTGTATGCTCCAAAATCATTAACGCTCTTTGTGAAAAACGAGGTCGTACCAATAATCAAATAAATTGCGCCTCGAATAAGGGTAGCCCCAATCAATAATGCCAGAATCGCCAATACCCGATAAACACTCCATTCAAATTCAATCTGAATACAACCGTAAACAAACACACATATTCCCGGAATCAAATCCGTAATTCCAATTAGATTGAAGCCGGTGAAAAAGAACTGATACAACACATTCATGGGTCGCAACAGATAACGGTCAAATTCTCCTTCTATTACGTAGAAACCCATAAACCAACCTTGGACAAAAAATATCATGGATAGGGCATGGGAAATAACAGATAATCCATATAAGAATGCCAACTGACCATAGCCCCATCCCGCAATGGTGCCAAACTCTGCTACCACAAATTGAATGGTTGCAAATCCAATCAGAAATTGAATCGGGTTTGATAACAACCAGCCAATCATATTCGCCGGATATTCCAAGGTCGTAAGAATGCTCATTTTTAAGTTTTCCAAGGTCACTCGCCCATAATGTTTGATTGTCTTGAACATCTTTTATCCTCCCTGCACCATTACTTTTTTCGTAACTCTGCTCTGCAAGAATTGGAACACTCCAAATAGTACCACAGTCCAAATAAATTGGATGCCTAATCTTGGCAATAGCTCTGCTGTCTCATATTTTCCAATGTAAATATCCAACGGCAATTGGTATATGTACACAAATGGTAGCAGATTCAGAATATTGCTTAACCAATCCGGGAAAAACCACATTGGAATAATACTACCGGACAACAGACGAATTAAATGCTTCTTTACCTGCAACATCGGATCCATATTAATAGCCGTAAATGTCCACATGGAAAAGCATGCCGCTAAGAACCAGTTAATAAAAAATGCCATAATCAGGCTTATGAAAAACAACAAAAATGCTTCCATACTAACCGGCTTCGGAACAGCGATGCAAAGACTTCCGATGATAAAAATTGGTATCATATTCTGCACAATTAAGGCTGTCATATTCCCCAAATCTTCAAAGAAATAAATACTGAACAGGTTAATAGGCTTCAGCATATCCGTAGCAACTGTTCCCTTTTTCACACTTTGCATTACCCGACGCTCAATCCCTGTCATAAACACTACCGACATTAAGGAGGACATAACGGTGTACACCAGCATGTCCTCCACATTTACTCCCTGTACCGTTTCCTGTCCTGCATACAATGCTTTCCAGAAGAATGCAGATGCGAACATGGTAATACATTGCATAACAATATTTCCATACACATCAAACCGATACGCCAGACTTTTCAATATTCGCGTTTTATATACATAGAAATACGCACTTCCTCTTGCTCTGTTCACCTTGCTCGCCCTCCTTTCTTCGCGCTTTCATTTCATATCATACTGACTTCAATTATAAATGTCTGCTTAACCCTCAGCCTGTGATTCTGCTTCCGTTCCTACTGCAGCTTCCTGAAACTTCTTCTTCAGTATCAGAATTACAATCACAGAAGCAATTGCAACGATAGTTAAGAAGCTATAAATGATTACATATGACGCACCAGTCGAAAGAATATCACCTAATAACTCCGTAGACATTCCTTGAACTAGCGGAACTATAAAGTCAACCATCGTATGGGCTCCCAAGCACATCAGAACTCCCTTCCAAGGCTTCTTCTGACTTACAAAATAACAAACAAGCAAACTCAAGGCTAAATGGAATATCATGGTTAAGATTCTCTCATATCCGGCTAACAAAAACACCCCTGGTTCTGTATTAATCAATCCATTCTTGGTAACCTCAAGTATCAATACCTGAGAATGCGCACCCGCACTTTCTGCTTGTTTCAGCATGGCATCAAAAGCTCCGGTATTAATCATAATTGCATAGATTAGATTATTCACATAAGTCATGCCAACAACTACAATGGATTCAATACCACCATGACCTAAACCTGCTGCCACACCCTTTTCAAAGGTCATGTTCTTGCTTAAAATCTTTGCTACAATAAATCTTCCTGCCACTTCAAACAATCCGGCCGTCAATGCGAGAAGCAAACAGTACAGCACATAGAATCGGCTGCCAAATTCCTGAAATCCCGGAAGCAGTGAAAGTATGTTTAATAATGGTGTACGAATCATCATCTGGAATACGAAGAATCCCGCAGCTCCCAACAGCCATGCGACCCAGACACCTTTCCCCTTGTTCTTAATACCATATAACACATATATTGCTATAGGTAATAAGAGTGTAATGCATAACGTGATGCACATTGTAATAAAGCTTCCAAATCCTACCATAATAATCCTCCCTTTATACCTTATGTTATTTCAACATAGATTCGTCCTTTTGTCGATTTGTGTAATACGTTTCTTCTACTTTTTCTCTGATATCCAAAAATACATCTACTAACAACGGTTCAAAATCCGTCCCCCGTCCGCCCTCTATAATCGAGAAGCATTGCTCCAAGGGCATGGCGTCCCGATAGCAACGTTTCTCCGATACCGCATCAAATACATCCGCAATTGCCATAATTCTGGCGCAAAGAGGAATCTCTTCTTTTTGCAATTGATCCGGGTACCCTTTGCCGTTCCATTTTTCATGATGATGCCGCGCCACTTGAAATGCCATATCCCGATACTGTGTATCATTCAGTCGTCCAAAGGTATCCTGAATAATTTTTCCGCCACTGACAGTATGTTGCTTCATTTCTGCAAATTCCTCATCCGTCAGCTTTCCCGGTTTCTGTAAAATCACATCCGGCACCGCAATTTTACCAATGTCATGCATAGGTGCGGCTTTCGCCAGATTCTTAATATAATCCTTCGTTAAAACATCCTTATAGTATCCGCGATTCCGCAACTCTTCTGCCAGCATTTTCGCATATATGGTGGTGCGCCGTACATGGCCTCCGGTATTGTCATCCTTATTTTCAATCAGGGTTGCGAATCCCATGACCATTTCACTGTGATAGTGGGACAACTCCTTCCGGGCCGGGTCTGCTTCGTTCATGTAGGCTCCCAGAACCATAATCGTTGTTGCCACTGCCGTAAGAAGTACCTCCGGCTCTATCATCTGATATCCCGTTACAACTGCCAATACTAAAAGATATGTAAAAATACTGGCTCGTTTATGACGCTCAATATAATTCCATCGGCGGAAGAATATTATTATAGAAAAAATAATATAAATTGCCGCCATAACAAAGCAGGTATATGCAGAAATTCCCATAGAATAATTCGTTATTGCTCCCTGCCGATACTCTAAGGATTGAATATTCAGCACAACAACCAATACATTCACAACAAAGGGACTATACAACAGAATCCGCCCGCCTTCCCGCTTCGGTAGACCTTCTGTTATGGAAAGCACATACAAAAACATGAAAAAGATAACCGAATCTATACTTATCAGGAAGAATAAATGCAGCACCTGATTCAATAGCGGCGGCACCTGTTCCAAATGGTTAACAGTATACGCCGTTGCACCATCCAGTAATAAAGACCCCGTTGCCAATAGTAATAATCCATCAAACAACATAGGCTTATGCTTCTTCTGAACCCGCCAGCTTTCTCTGTAATAAATGAATCCAATATATAAGACAATGATCAAACAACCAATTTGTAACTTACTATGTTCAAATCCCATCACTTACGGCTCCCCCCTTTTTACATACTTTTTAATATCATTCTTCATATTAATCCCTACTCTCCAAATAGTTCCACACATCTGTCAGACTCCCTAAAATCACCTCTGCCAGTTCCCGCATTTCCTCCGTGGGCTCCGCCATATCGGGCACCATAATCGGGCGCAATCCTCCACTGTGCGCAGACCGGATTCCATTATAAGAATCTTCGATGGCAAAAGCCGATTCCGGCTCTACCTGCAACAACTCACAGGCTTTCAAGAAAATATCCGGGGCCGGCTTACTTCGCTCCACCATGTCACCACAGACAACTTCATTGAAAAATCCCAGAATACCTGCATCCCGCAGTTCTGCAAGTACCACTTCTCTTCGGGTAGAAGATGCCAATGCAATTAAGATACCCTGCTCTTGCAAATTCGTCAGCAGTTCTACCACGCCCGGCTTCATGGGAAGACGTCCGCCATCATAACGACTATGAAATAAATCTGACATTTCCTGTTTATATTCATCGTATGGAAAATCTGCTCCGTACCGCTTCAGCATCTTTTCTCTGGTAGCAGTCCGGTTTAATCCCAAGCATTCCCGACATGCAACTTCAATATTCGGAATCTCATACTTATCGGCAATTACCTTCCAACATTCCACCACTAATTTTTCCGAGTCAAATATCACTCCATCCATATCGAATACGACTGCCTTATATGTCTTCATAATCCTCACGCTTCCCTTTATATATCTTTTACTTGAGTTCTTCCGATTCCTTCCCTGATTTTCTACACTTATACCATTCATTTTATTACATTCCATGAATAGAATCAATTGTTCTTCTATCCCACTTTTTTCTATTTACATCGAACACACGTTCTGTTAAGATGAGTATACCACAGATTTTCTTCCAATGCCATACCCATTATATATTTATCGAAAAGAGGTGAGCCCATGGAACAGGCATTTAACATTCCCATCCAGGTCTTCTGTGTCGTCTCTACCTTGGGCGACCTGACCCCGGTGCGATTTCGGTTTGAAGCAGAAGACCATCAGATTATTACGGTTGAAATTACGGAAATCCTCAGTCACAAGGAATTACGGCTGGCAGGAACCAGAGAAATCCTTTATACTTGTAGTGCAAGCATTGAGAATCAAATGCAGATTTTTAATTTGAAATACAATGTGAATCTTCATCGTTGGATATTTGCCCGATTCTTAACGTAAGCAAATGAAACACCATATCACAAAGAAGGATACGCCATGGCAGAACCAATTATTTATCACGTAGATGTGAATAGTGCATTTCTTTCCTGGGAAGCAGCCCACCGATTAACGGAGGACCCTGCTGCCTTAGATTTGCGTACCATTCCTTCGGTCATCGGCGGTAGCGAGAAGAATCGGCACGGAATTGTACTGGCCAAATCAACCCCTGCCAAGATCTATCATATTCAGACAGGAGAGCCTCTGGTAAATGCCCGCAAGAAATGTCCGGAGCTGGTAGTTGCACCCCCTAATTATGCCCTTTATGTGGATTGCTCTCGGCGATTAATGGAACTACTGCGTGAATTTGCGCCGGTAGTTGAACAATATAGTATTGATGAAGCCTTCTGTGATATGACCGGCACTACCCGGCTATACGGAGCCCCGGTTGTATTTGCAGAGCAGTTGAAGGATAAGATTTACTCCGATTTAGGATTTACAGTAAATATCGGTGTATCCAGCAATCGACTTTTGGCCAAGATGGCTTCGGATTTCAAAAAGCCGAATCTGGTCCACACATTATTTCCAAAGGAAGTGCCGGATAAAATGTGGCCGCTGGCTGTAGAGGATTTGTTTTTCGTTGGCCGCTCTACCAGCCGAAAGCTACACGAGCTGGGAATCCATACAATTGGTGACTTGGCAAAATGCGATGTGAATACTTTGCGATATCATTTTAAAAAACATGGAGAAGTTATCTGGAACTATGCCAATGGTCGGGATGTGGACACCATTCAGGAACACAAGCCGGCGAATAAGAGTTATGGCAATTCCATTACCATTGCCTATGATGTAACAGATGCAGAAACTGCCAAAACCTTCCTGCTTTCCTTATGCGAAACCGTAGGCGCACGAATCCGCATGGACAAGGCATATATTAGCGTGGTGTCGGTGTCAGTTATGGATTATAATTTTCAACGCCAGTCCCATCAGACCACTTTGCTTACTGCAACCAACGTTACCGAAGTTATTTATGAAACTGCCTGCCGATTATTTGACCAGACCTGGAATCGGGAACCAATCCGGCAAATTGGTGTGTCTACCAGTCATGTAACCGACGAAGACTGTCAGCAATATGATTTGTTTTCCTCTGAGAAGAACGAGAAATTGTCCAAGTTAAATTCAGCCATTGACAGCATTCGTACCCGTTATGGTGAGGATGCCGTTGTGCGTGCCAGATTCATCAACTCCGAGCAAGCTCATATGACCGGAGGATTATCCAAAGAAAAACGTACCGGTGTGATTGGAGAATTACCACCGGAGATGTAAGAAACCACCGCGTTTTTTCTATCTGCTTATATTACTTGCAATCCAAGACTATTATGGTAAAATGTAATTAACTGTGCTCGTTCTATACAGAGCAACCGAGGAGAGATTATGATTTACAATTACCATTATGACATTGCAGCACTTATGCTGATTGTCTTATTGATTTCAATCTATTTTTTGCGACGCAATTATCCGACAACTGCCAACAAAGCATTTTTGGCGATATTATTCTTCACCTTCACTGCTACGGTTTCGGATTTATTAAGTGCACTCACCATTCCGAAGGCTGATGAAATCCCTCTTTTGATTAATTATCTGATTAATATTATATATTTAATCAGTTATAATTCTACAGCTATTGTATTCTATATTTATGTTACCATCATTACAAAACAGTATCACAAGCGGTATACCAGAATCAGTGCTTATATTGCTTTTTGCGTAAACTCATTTATTCTCCTTCCAACACCATGGACTCATTGGGGAATTTATTTTGATGAGAATTTTCAATATCAACACGGAGTACTCTTTCCGCTGCTCTATGTTTCTTCATTCTTGATGCTTCTGAGCACCATTTATTTCTTTTTCCGATATCGATATAACTTAAGCCGCTATCAGGTAGTATCCGTATTATTCTTTACTATTGCCATGATTAGCGCTGTTGTTTTCCAGATGTTCTTTCCGGCACAGCTTGTCGGCTGTCTGGTTTCAACACTGTTTACAGTGTTGGTATACATATCCTTGCAGAATCCGGAATACTATATCAACAGCCGGAATCGTTGTTACAATGAACATGCACTTAATGAAACTCTGCAACATAATATACGACATGAGAAAAGCTTCTCGCTACTTGCATTCTCTTTGGACGGTTTTCAATATGTAAACCAACTACTGGGCACGGATGCGGGCAATCACTTAATCGATTCCTTTGTTCCGTTTTTACATTCTAAATACGGAATCAATAATGTTTATCAATTAAGCGATGGTCGTTTTGCTATTATGCTACCAGACAAAAATGAAAAACCGGTTACCCGGGAGCTATTACAATTCTTCCAAACCCCTCACACGGTTCAGAATGTAAATGTGTTATTGACTCCCCACATCTGCGTTGTCCACTATCCGGATTTCGCACATACACCGGAGGATATTATTAATACTATTGACTACACATTAAAATACAGCCTTGCTTCCAATACAGAAAAGCACATTACTGCATCCAAAGATGAATTAAAGAAAAGTACCCGAGAAACACAGATTCTTCATGCAATGAAAAATGCTATTCATAATCAAGGTTTTCAAGTATATTATCAACCGATTTTTAATGCGAAGACGAAAAAATTCTCTTCTGCCGAAGCATTGGTACGACTCTATGATCCGGAGCTTGGTTTTATTCCGCCGGACGAATTCATTCCAATGTCTGAACGTAATGGTATGATTATCGATATTGGTGAGCAGGTGTTCCGTCAGGTATGCCAATTTATCCAATCCCACGACCTGAAAGAACTCGGTTTGGATTACATTGAAGTAAATCTTTCCTTCGTACAATGTATTCAAAATAACCTCTCCCAGAGGCTTACAGAAATCATGAAGAAGTATGATGTATTACCCCAACAGATTAACTTCGAGATTACCGAAACCGCAGGATCAACCAAGGCAAATGCACTTCAGAAAAATATGAATGGTCTTATTCGGGTTGGTTCAACCTTTGCAATGGATGATTACGGAACCGGATTTTCCACTGCAAACTACCTTGTGAATCTGCCTTTGGAGTTTGTTAAAATTGATAAAAGTATCTTGTGGTCCGCTATGGCTGACGAACAAGCCTTTACCATATTAAAGCACACTGTGGAAATGCTCCATGCGCTGAATAAGAAAATCATCGTAGAAGGTGTGGAAACGGAAGAAATGGTAGACATGCTTACTGACATGAACTGCGAATATTTACAAGGCTATCTTTACTCAAAGCCGATTAATTCAGAAGAATTTGTTATTTTCTTACAAAACTATATTGCATAAAAAGAAGAACCTTAGATATCTGCTTCCAGCAGTTATCCTAAGGTTCTTCTTTATCGGCGTGACAGGATTCGAACCTGCGACCTCTACGTCCCGAACGTAGCGCTCTACCAAGCTGAGCCACACGCCGTAACAAAAGCTGTCAGCATCTTTCTGACAGCTTTTGTATTATAACACATCTAATTTCACTTTGCACTACTTTTTTCTATAAATTCTCGCCATTCGTTTCAATGACTTCTTTATACCAGTAACCGGAATCCTTAATGGTTCTTTCCTGCGTTAAAAAGTCCACATAAATTAGTCCGAAACGTTTATCATAACCAAGGGCCCACTCCATATTATCCATAACAGACCATTGCATATAACCCTTAATCGGAATTCCATCCTCTGCTGCCCGGCGGTACTCCAGTAAGTAACGATGCAGGAAATCAATCCGATAGGTATCATGTACCTTACCATCTAAGTGAATCCAGTCCAAACCTGCCATACCATTTTCTGTAATCATAATTGGCAGACCATACCGCTCATACATGAACTTCGGTGACCAATACAAAACTTCCGGTGCAAGAGGCCAATCTACGTCGGTGTGTCCTCTTCCCTGCCAACGATTCTCCGGATACCCATCTCCCATCCGGTTGGCCTCAGAATAATACACGTTCATACCATAGAAATCCAAGGGCTGACTAATAAGCTTCATATCCTCTTCGCTATATACCGGCATATCATCGCCGAATAACTCGTATGCCTCCTCCGGATATTTACCAAGAATCACCGGATCACTCCACCAGGTCAAACCGAATGTTAATCCCCGCTCCCGCATACTGAAGGTCTTTCTTCTTGCCTCTTCAATAGCTTCCTTAGAATCATTTTCCGGAATATAGACCGGTGCAATCGGGGCAAAGGAAATCTCTGCCTTGGTCTTCGCATGTTCCCGAATATACTTTACGGCTTTACCGTGTGCAAGAAGCACATTATGAGTCATGGTAATCAAATCTTTTCGGTTCAACTGTAAAAATGGTGCATGGGTACCGGCTTCATATCCGCACCCGATAAAGCACTGTGGCTCATTAAAAGTAATCCAACAAGATACCCGGTCAGACAACGCATCCACAACCACCTTGGTATATTCTAAAAACCAATCGGAAGAGTCCGGATTCATCCAACCACCTTTCTGATATAATGCATATGGATAATCCCAATGAAATAGTGAAATCATTGGTTCAATTCCATTCGCCTTTAATTCATCTACTAAATCCGAATAGAACTGTAAGCCCTTTGGATTCACTTCACCGGTTCCCTTTGCGATGACCCGAGGCCAACTAATAGAAAAACGGTAATACTTCAAACCCATTTCCTTCATCAAAGCTACATCTTCCTTATATCTGTGGTAATGATCACAGGCCACATCACCGGTTTCATTATACTTAATGATGCCTCTGTTTCTACCGCAAACATCCCAAACGCTTGGGCCTTTGCCATCTTCATTCCATGCGCCTTCTACCTGAAAAGCGGCAGACGCTGCTCCCCACATAAAATCCTTACTAAATCCCATGTCAATGATCTCCTTTCCATCATTTACAAATTATCTAAAGCAATGCTACTTCTGTTCCGATAACACCGTCTATTGTCACTTTTTGATCCCAAACTACCGAATACAACCTGCTGCCGTAATGAATGGTTTTCATTGAATCCAATGCCTCACACAATGGATTATTCTCAAAACCTCCCCAGAGCAACAACGCCACTCCTGCCTCAGCAGCTACGGAACGCAGAAAATCCTTACATAACTTTTTATCGCAATCCTTCACATACAGATACGAAATCACACCAAAATCAATATCACTGTCCGCCTTTGGAAATGCCGGATATCCTAGCCACTGAGTCGGCAAATGTGATAATAGCTTATAGATTCCACTATACGAACACATATGATACTGCTTGTGCTGTTGCTGATTTCCAACAAAGCAGCAGGCAAGAATTTCTCCATCCCTGCGAACACAATAAAACCGCGTTTCTCCAAATCCGCCACAAGTATAATCCACCGGAGTCAGGCTCTGCTTTGAAAAATAATTCTGCATCAACCCTTCCAATCCATCCGTATTATCCCTTTCCAGCTCTAAGATCCGTTTTCCGTTATGAAAACAATAGGTCGTATAGTGTCCCAGATATTGATACTCCGGCATATTCTTATGCTTCTTTTCCAGAAGACGGATTGCAACTTCATTGTCATCCAGAATTGTGGTGTAATAACAATAACAGCCTTGAATATGTTCATACAAGAACTGATACGACTTAGCAATAAAGGTTGTCTTCTTCTGATAATCCGGATGAATCTTTAATCCGGTCAGATAACCACAGGTCTCCGCCTTACCATTTACGTATTCCTTTCGAAGCACCGCACCTCCCACTGCAATCACCTTCTGACATTCATTATCCCGAATCACCATAATTCTGGATTCTCCGTCTGCCGAAAATGAGGCAAGGGGCAAGGGATTTCGAAGATACTTCACACTGATTCCGCCATCGAACCCACCGGCTTCGAATATCTCCCGGATACCTTCATTATCTTCACTTGTTGCAAATTCCAAGGTATATTTATTATTTTGGAAGTTCATCCAAATTCTCTCCAATCGGTACATTCATTTTCTGATCCACTTCTTCACCCAGTCGCAAATTCATTCCCCAGAACAATCCCCAAAGCAACGGACTGGTCCGTCCCAGAGAAGCAAATCCTCGACTTAACACCGTCTTCGTAGATGCAAATTCCTTTCTTGCTCCGTGACACAGCTCACTTAATTTTTCCGGTGTCAGCAGCTTCGGACGGAATGCCAGCTCTCCATAATTATAGCCTTCCTGCATCCACCATTTATCATAAAGCAACCGGTCATCCGCTTTCAACCGCTGATATAACGGAGTATTCGGGAACGGAAGCAAATGATTAAATGCCGCCGTATAAAAATTATGCTTCTTAGCAAAATTCAATGCATCCTCTATAGTGCCTTCATCATCATGGTCATAACCAAACACAAAGGTTGCATAAATACCAATACCCGCATCGTGAATTCGTTTTACCAGCTCATCCCGTTCACCAAGTGCATAATTAAAGGACTTATTCATCTGCTTCAAATTCTCTTTATTCAAGCTTTCAAATCCAATGAGAATAATTTCACAGCCGCTCCGCTTCATGGCCTTTAACAGCTCCTCGTCTTTTGCCATAGACAAGGTTCCCTGTCCTGCCCACTTAATCTTCAAAGGCTCGATCTCCCGGAAGATTCCCATGGCATTTTCCCGATTGGCTACTAAGTTATCATCTACCAAAAATGTATATTTATGCTGTGAACGCCGAATGTCCTCTGCAATCAAGCTATGCTCCCGACAATAATACCGGCTGCAATAAAACTTTGAAATGGAACAAAATTCGCAGGAATGACAACAACCTCTTCCTGTCTCCACCAAGGATACCGGAAGATATTTCTTCCCCTCGAATATGCTTTTATCCGGTGCCACATCATACTCTCCGACACCACCCTGATACATCGGCTTCAATCTGCCCTGCTGTGCATCAGCAAGCATTTCCTTCCAAACCGTTTCTCCATTGCCTACCACAATACTGTCACAGTACTCCTGTGCTTCCTCCGGACAAAGGGTGACATGATAGCCCCCCAGCACCACCGGAATTCCCCGTTCCCGGAATCGCTGTGCAATCCGATAGCTCCGCTTAGCCGTATAGGTTTCCACCGTAATACACACCAAGTCTGTCTGTGTATCGTATTGAATCAATTCGATACGGTCATCAAAGAATTCCGTTTCGATTTCCTTCGGCGTCAACGCCTTCAAAACCGCCATGGTAAGAGGCTCCATTTTCCATGTTCCAATATACTTTTTACCTGGTTTCTTTCCGATTGCCGGAAGTATATATGTTATCTTCATTCTTCTTCCTCATCATTTCTCATTGCTGAGCAATCACACAATATCTGCTACATCTAAGCCTACAACACCGGAATATCCGAGTTGTCACACATTACCTCTTTGGTAAACTTATGCCATTTATCCGCATACCCCTTGTAACCCATATTCAAAGGGAACGCCAGCCACGGACTATGGTTAAATGGTGCCAACCGCTTCATAATGCTTGATGTGGAATAGGTCTCCCGCCATGCGCGCTCGGTTCCCTCTTCCAATTGCTCCTTCGTCATCTGTCGTGGTTGGAATACGCAATGCTCTACATCATACATCGCCCAGTTCCGTTCAATAATTCTGCCTTCCTGCTCCAACTGATTATAATACTGTGTCTTCGGGAACGGCGTTAAAATGGAATACCGAGGCAAATCAATTTTCGCCTTAATAACCGTTTCCACAGTCCGGTCAAATACGCTGGTATCTTCTTCATCTCCGCCAAATGCAAAACAACCCTGTACCAAAATTCCGTTGTCATGCAATTTCTTCATCAGTTCTATATAACCGTCCACACGGTTTACACCCTTGTTAATGTACTTTTGGGATTCCTGGGTAATGGATTCGAAGCCAATTAACAAACCACGGCAACCGCTCTTGCGGAATACCGTCATTAATTCATCATCGATTCCTACCGAAGAGGTTGCCAACCCCAGCCAAATTATTTTCAATGGAATCAGTGCCGTAAATAATTCAATGGCATACTTACGGTCAGTAATCAGATTTACATCCGGGAAGAGTACGTGCTTTGTATTCAACGCCTCGATTTCCGCTACAACCTCCTTTACCGGACGCTTGTATACGGTACGGCCAAATGCCGCCGGATACGCACAGAAGGTACATGGCAGGGAACATCCCCGAATTGCTTCAACCGTCTTAGTGGTAATATATCGTTTCTTAGTCAGCAATTCCCGCCTTGGAATCGGCTTTCCTGCAATATCAAAATCACAGTTCTGGCGATACAGTTTCTGGTAATTTCCATTCACATAATCATGAATAAATTGCGGGAAGGTCTGCTCTGAAAATCCGGTAAATACCACATCTGCATGCTGACCGGCTTCCTCCGGCATAAAGCTTGGGTGAACGCCACCCATAAATACCGTCTTGCCCTTCTTCCGAAAATAATCTGCATAGGCATAGCATCTCGGTGCGGTTCCGGTAATACAGGTAATTCCGATTAATTCCGCATCAATATCCAATGGGATTTTTCCTGCGGTTTCATCATAAATCACCACATCAGCTTCCACATCCTCCGGTATCAAAGCCGCCAATGTAGTCAAAGTCAACGGTGCATAATGAAGGGATTTGCCAAAGCTTCCCGAATATCTGTGCATAGCGCCTGCCGGTGCCAATAACGCAATTTTAATCATTTGTTTTCATTCCTTTCTGATTCATTTATCCTCTTGCTGAAACCAGTCATCCCAGTTACTTTTCCTGCTTAAATGTGCCGGCTTAATGTCCCCCAGCCGCATTCCGTCTGCGGTCATCCGTTTCAAATAATCCTGCTGTGGATTTCCGGAAACCAACCGAACCTCTGCCGACTGTAGCTGCCCCAAGCTTCTGCAATAATCATAATGATAGCTTGTACGCAATGCCCGGTCCAAAGCCTCGTCCGTAACCGTCTGTGCCAAAGTGTACAGACAATACCGGTTTCCTTCCGGTGCAAGCAAATAGAAGGTATCCTGTAAGCCCAACTCTTCACCGATTTTTCGCAGGAATTCCTCCGTCAGTTTTTCTCCAAATAAGTCGCAGGTAATACCTTTTCGCCTTAAGAATCGTACTCTCGGTGGTGTATTTTCATATACCTCCAGTACCTCTATCATGTCTCCCAGACAATACCGGTAGAATCCTCCTCCGGTTGTAACAATTACCTCATAAACACCCTTCTGTAACTGATGGGTCAAATAAATCTGCTCATCCTCCACACTTCGAAATTCAAAGAAATGAGAATATAAGCTAAGCCTGCTGCCTTCCTCCCCCACAAGCGGGAAGGATACAAAACACTCTGTTGCAAGTAAGCCCTTAGGCTGAATGTATGTATTAGGAAAATATTCCCGTACCTGCTTGACAGAATCCGCTGCACTTCCGTCTGCCCAGCAGCTAATAATCTTAAGATGAGGAAATACCTGTTCCCACCGGTTATGACGAATAGCATCGGCAATACTTTTTCCGGATTCTCCTGCCGATTGCTCCAATTCCGGCACTTGTGAAACAAGCTCCTCCACATGTTCTCTTATAAAATCACATAATATAGTTAAAAATGTAGGATTCCACACGGAAATCAATGTAAGCTCCTTACATCCCAGTAATTCCGTTGCTGTCCGCATATAAAAATCATCCATGTCAGACGAGAATTTTACCTTAGAAGAAACGGCAAATATCCGTTTCATAATTCCCTGTTCAAGTACTCCAAAGTACTCTGCATCTTCTTCAAAACCAATGGGAATTCCGGATTCCGTATAGCTTTTACCGGCTGTTACCGGTGTAATGGACCAGTAGCTTTTTCCCTGACATACACCCTCAACTTTATTATAAATATCATATAGCCAAGGCTTAATTCCTTTTTGAAATTCCTGCTTCAAGGACTTGGTATAAGGAATCAGTTTCTTCCCGCTGGAGGAACCGCTGGTTAACTCTAACAGCATTACCGGCTCCTTCGTCAGAACCTTCTGTTTTCCTCCACAGATGTCCTCAATATATGGTTCATAATCCTCATATACCGTTAAGGGCACCTGCTTTGCAAAGTCCTCATAGCTTCGTATCTCTCCGAATCCATATTTCTTTCCATAATCCGTATCTGCATTCCGCCGGAGAAGTGCCAACAAATAATCCTCCTGTACCGATTTCGGATTACAGTCTGCCATAAAATGCCGATATTCATTTCCATAGAATCCTTTGCAAATCTGATTACAAATCCGGCTTCCTACACTCATCCAAATAACATCCCCAATACTGCCTTCTTCAACAGTTCTTTATCAATCTTTGCCACGCAGGCCAAATCATTTCCATTCATATATTCCGGATTGCGTTCCACAAAATAAGCTACGTCCTTATTTTTCAACTCCCGCTCACCAATATCTGCTACGCCATCCTTTAATTTGTCTTTCACAGACCGGTATTCGATTACACCGGTTGCCGGATTGTATTCCTCCGGATACAATAAGGTGGCATAGGCATCTATAATCTTCTGCTCGTATTCCGGCGTTGCTGTTTTCCGGTTCGGATAAAACTCCGTCCAGAACAAAGGAAGAATCCGATAGGTCTTATATCCCTTGCAAATCAGGAACCAATAGAACTCCTCATACTGCCGGGCATATTCAAACCAGAATCTTGCCCAGACTTTAAAAAGCTCAATATCTCCCCAGTAATCCTTATGAATAATCGTGTCACCGGAGAACATTCCATGAACGGTCTTCCCGTCTATATTCAAGTCTACTAACTTCTGTGTAGTAAATCCAACCAGACCTCCGGTGTCATGGTGCAAGACCAGACAATAATCTTTTTCGAAAAAATCTCTTCGGAACACCTCTTCTTTGACATTGTCATAGAAGGTATTCATCAGCGTATACATTTCTGCAATCTCTGTTTCTGTATATTCTCCAATTGGTTTTATCTGACCTTTTAGCATGTTTCCACCTCCGAATCCAACCTGCTCCAATAACTTTTCCGACCTTGCTGGTTCTACTTATTTTAATCCAAACTTCATACCCTGCTTCTTAAATACTTCCTTTCGAAATAATGGGTTATATACTAAATATGTTCCAAATCGATACGGGGTCCGCATATTGGTTCGCGGCTCCAATGCCCGTTTTACAATGGACATGGGACTATTAAATCTGCGTCTGCAATCAAAAGATATCTCCGTCAATTCATCCGGTGACATATTCTTTGGCAGAATACTGCAGTAGTTAAAACGATAGTCCTCATGCAACCACCATTTTCCATCGTATAACAGTCGTCCTTCCTGCTCCATCTTACGATATAACGGCGTATTCGGATAGGGCATCAAAATGTTAAATGCCGCAAAAGTAAACTTATTCCGGATTGCAAAATCGCAGGTTGCCTTAATAGACTCCATGGTGTCTCCGTCGTGTCCAACGGTAAAAGCCGCCCAGGTCTGCAAGCCCCACTTTCTTAACTGTTCAATCTCTTCGGCATACATTTCACCGGAACCCTTTTTATTGGTGTGCTTATTCATTTCCGAAATACATTCCGGAGAAATGGACTCAAATCCGATTACCAGTCCCAGACAACCGCTTTTCACCATCAGCTTCATCAATTCCGGATCATTTAACATATCCATACTTCCCTGACTAACCCAGTGAATTTTCAATGGTATCAAGGCACGGAATAACTCCTTCGCTTTTTCCCGGTTACAGACAATATTGTCGTCCACGAAAAATAACAGTTTCCGTTTCTGAGCCTTGATTTCTGCCACTACATCTTCTACCGGACGGCAGTAATGATGTGCCTTAAAATATACCGATGAGGCACAGAAACTGCAGCTATGGTTACAGCCTCTGGAAAACTGTAGTAAAGTAATTGGTAAATATCCCTTTCCCTCGAAAATATCCCGGCGGGTAATTACATTTATCTGGGGGCATTCCGGCTGAACCGCATCATACCGTTTCTGAAGCGTTCCCGCTCTACAATCCTCTACCATTTCCTTCCAAACCGGTTCTGCGTCACCTACGATAACACAATCGCAATGCTCTGCAACTTCCTCCGGTATCAGCATGGCATGCATGCCACCCATAACCGTTTTCACTCCCCGGCGACGAAACTCGGCACTAATTTCATAGGCCCGTCTTGCCGTAAAGGTCTCCACTGTAATCGCTACCAAATCTGTAGGTTCATCATAGGGAATTTCCTCCATACGGTCATCATAGAGAACCACTTCCACATCCTCCGGTGTCAACGCTGCAAGGATTCCAAGCTGTAACGGCTCCATTCTTGCCTCATCAACATAAAGGCTGTGTTCCCGTCTTCCGATATTCGGTTTAATCAACGTCAGTTTCATTCAATATTCCTCCAAGCATCTGTCCCTGTTTCGCATGGATTTCCTTTCGGGAAATCACATTTACCAACAAGAACACCACAAAGTTCCAAGGCAGAAAATGAATCGGATTCGCAAAGAACCGCTTCAATACACATTTCGGCGAATAGAATTGTGTTCGAATCCGCAAGCATCCATCCCGTAATTCCTCCGGTGTCATGTTCCTCGGCTGATACGCCGTCTCTCCATAACGATACCGGTCGGACAACCACCACTTCTTATATAACAACCGACCTTCCTGCTCCATGCGGTCATATACCGGTGTCCCCGGCATAGGAATCAGCGGATTAAAATTCGTCACTGCCAAATGATTCCGCACAGCGAATTCAAAGGTTTTATCAAATACTTCTTTATCATCATGGTCATAACCAAATACAAAGGTTCCGTAAATCAACATCTTATGACGGTAAATTCTCTGAATCACTTCATCATAATTCCCCGCCGCCTTATTCGCCGATTTTTTCATAGTTGTAAGGCTCTCCGGATTCAGGCTCTCGAAGCCCAACAATACCAGAAAACAACCGGATTTCTTCATTTCTGCTAACAGCTCATCATCCTGTGCCACATCCATACTAATCTGGCAAGCCCATTTTTTCTTAAGAGGCGCCATCTTACGGAACAGTTCAATAGCAGACTGACGGTCATAGAATAAATTATCATCTACAAAGAAAATGATTTTTTCCTTAGCCTGACTTAATTCCTGCACCACATCCTCTGCCGACTTTCTACGAACCTGCTTGTACATGGTCTTAATGGAACAAAAGTCACAATTGAACTTACACCCTCTGGAAATCTGATAAACACCAATGCCATAATATTTATGCTTATAAACACTCTTATCCTCTACTAAGGCTTTTAACTCACCGGATTCCCCGGAGATATATTGTGGCTTTGGATTTCCCTTTTCACAATCTCTTAAAAATGGTTCCCAGGTATCTTCCGCATCTCCCACAATAACAGAGTCAGCATACTGCAAGCACTCCTCCGGCATAACCGTTGGGTGAAATCCACCCATAACAATAATGTTATGTTCCGTCTTATACTTCTTCGCCAGAATGTAAGCCCGTTTTGCCGTATAAGTCTCCACCGAAAACGCAATAACATCGGAGTCAATTTTCTCCGGTAATTTCTCCGCCCGCTCGTCGATAAATTCAATCTCGAATTCCTTCGGCGTTAAACTCTTTATAATGCCGAACAACAACGGCTTCATAGCGTCTGAGCTGATGTGTTCGAACATATTTAATCGAATAAATGTAATTTTCAATGCTTATATCCCTTATCAATTCCTAAAAACTTAAATCCAATATTTGCTCCCAACAGAATGAACACATAGAAATTCTTCCGCCAAGGAGAGGAAAATGTCCGTTTCAAAACCCGCTTCCAGCTAAAGGCTTCCTTCCATACTTTACGGTAGATTTCATCTAACCGCTCCGGAGACATATTCACCGGCTGAAATACTGTATGGTGCTGATTATACCGGCTCCAATCGTGAGTAATAATGCGTCCTGCTGCCTCATATTCCTGATAGAATCTGGTTCCCGGATATGGTGTCAGAATTGCAAACCGGCACAAGTCCAATCCCAGATTCGTTACCCGATCCGGAAGCGACAACAGTTCTTCTTCTATATCTTGGTCAAAGCCTAATACAAAACAACCATTTACCGCAATTCCATGCTGATGAAGATTATCAATAATCTCTACATACTTATCTGCATCATGAAACCGCTTTGCTGCTTTGGTTAGGGACTGACTGTTTACGGACTCTAATCCAATTAGTACACCTCGGCAACCACTCTCATATGCCGCCTGCATCAGTTCATGGTCATATCCAAAATCCGCCGTAGCATTGGACGCCCATAGAATCTTCAGAGGCTTCATAGCCTCCATCAGTTCCAGTGCATACTCTCGATTTCCAAAGAAATTCGGATCGTAGAATATTACCATCTTGGACTTTAATTCTTTCAATTCCGCAATTACATTTTCTACCGG
Source organism: Lachnospiraceae bacterium (assembly GCA_017461045.1). GTDB lineage: Bacteria > Bacillota > Clostridia > Lachnospirales > Lachnospiraceae > CAG-632. The sequence goes on from JAFTZJ010000047.1 coordinate 36,576, forward strand.
GCGAGGATTGCTGTTCCACATAGTTCGCATGGAACAGTATTTACAACAATTATCACAACCTCGGTTTGCAACAATTGCCGGAATCTTCAGCTTCTTTCGCTTCGTAATCTTGTCTCTTGCCGGAATCGGAAATTCCGCCGCACAGACATCATAATTTTTATATCGCTTCTCAGGCTTGCCTTCCTTGAAATCCTTAATAAATTGCGGAATGGATATCTCTGCCGGTCCGATAATTACCGTATCACAATGCTCTGCAACCTCATCCGGCAGGGCTGTTGCATGATAGCCGCCACATACTACATATGCACCACGAGCTTTGAATTCCTTACAATGCTTATATGCCGTAAAGCTGGATGATGTCTCAAAAGAAATCATCACCAGGTCATAATGCTCTTTATCATATTGTACAATCTGGGAATTTTCATCAACCACATCGATTTGTTCAAATACACCCTCCGGAATTAAGGAATACAATGTAGCAAGAGTTAAAGAAGGATAAGAAAGTAGACTTGAAAATTTACCTCTATAAGAATTCTCATTTTCGTTCCATGCATGTAACATTAGTAGCTTCATAATTTATCCCCCGCGTTTGTTCCTTTTATCATAAAGTACTTATTAGTTATCATAGCATAGTTCGGAAGTTCCCTCAACTTTTTGTATATAGAAACGCACGGCTCATCATTATATAATTTGCCCCCTCGCGACTTCGTCGCTCGGCTCATCATTATATAATTTGCCCCTCGCGACTTCGTCGCTCGGTGATGCGAAGTTCGCCACATGGAACCGCAAGCGCTTCCATGCTTTCCCACAGGACGAAACAAGCACTTTTTCATGCCAGCATGAAAGTGCCTGTTTTCGCCCTGTGGCGAACTTCTTGTCGCTTACGTGTCCGCACGGCTCATTTTTATGCAAAATAAAAGCCCCAACCCAACAGCTCTTACGTCTGTCAAACTAGGACCTTTTCAGTGCGCCTCCGGGGGCTCGAACCCCGCACACCCTGATTAAGAGTCAGGTGCTCTACCAAATGAGCTAGAGGCGCGTATTCAGTTTGTTGCTTGTTCTTCACTCACAACGCAAGATTGATTATAACCCAGCAAAAAACAAATTGCAAGCACTTTTTTCAATTTTTTTAATTTTTTGCCAAATTCTGCAAATTCCTTTGATTTTTCTAGGTTTTTCTGCTGTTTAACAACTTGCTAATAAACAGTATTTCCAAATAATCTAAAAATATTCCGCCCTTTTAGGCGGAATACTTATCTTTTACTATTTCATTTCACGATTAGCTACTAAACGATGGATTGGTTTTCCTTCGGCTACGAATTTTGTTTCGTATTCCGTCATGATATTTCCTTCTACGAATTCGCTGTTGTGCAAATCATAGGTACAATTCACCATGTTCCATCCAGCTTCCGGCACCTGCTCTACGGAAAAATCAAACAAGTCCCGATTATCCGTCTTGAAGATTACCACTCCATCCGGTATTAAAATCTGATTATAACGAGCCAGAAACTCCTTAGAGGTTAACCGACGTTTTGCGTGCCGGTCCTTTGGCCACGGATCAGAAAAGTTCAAATATATCTGAGCCACCTCATCCTTCGCAAAAACATCTGCGATGTATTCTGCTTCCATGCGGATAAAATACAAGTTTGGCAACTGTAATTCTTCCTGCTTGGCGATGGCACGAATTAACACGCTGGAGTATTTCTCAATTCCTACATAATTAATATGAGGATTCTGTTGTGCCAGTGTGGTGATGAATTGCCCTTTTCCCATTCCGATTTCTATATGGATAGGATTATCGTTACCAAACACCTGATTCCAAGTGCCTTTGTACTCAGTTTCGTTTTTAATTACATAATCATTGGCTGCGATGGTTTCTCGCGAGCCTCTTACATTTCTTAGCCGCATATCGTTTCCTTGTCATAATTTATTGTCATTCAGATTAGTCTAATTGGAAGGCTCCTACAGTTTCTACAATACCATCTGCAATGCCCTTTAATGCTTCTGCTGCCTCTGTTACATCATTGAAGCTGTTTGCAACTTCTGTGGTTGCTGCTGACGTTTCTTCTGTACTTGCAGCATTTTCTTCTGCAATAGCACTTAGGTTTTCAACTAATTCGATAATTTCTTCTTTCGCAATATTCAACTGATTACTCTGTTGTTCAATTGAAGAAATAGCCATAATAGATTCTTCAATACTCTGAATTACTTCATCTACAATTCGCTCGGTTTCTTCTACGTTCTTACTCTGCTCTAATACGATTCCCTGTACACGCTGCATGGTTTCTACTGCCATATTCGAATCATAAATCAATTCACTAATCATATCTGCAATGGCACTTGTAGATGTACCGGACTGCTCTGCCAAACGCTGAATCTGATTTGCTACTACTGCGAAACCACGACCCTGCTCGCCTGCACGTGCAGCTTCAATAGAAGCGTTCAATGATAACAAGTTCGTTTCGTCTGAAATGCTACTAATAATGTTTGTTACTTCTTTAATCTTAAGGGAAGACTCATTGGTACGATTGGTCTGCTGATAAATCTGATCAATCGCTGCCATAACCTCATCATTTACCTGCTTTAATTCATGTAAAGACTGGGTTGCCTGACTACTTGCATCCTTCATCATCTGTGCATTGTTCAACAAGTGCTCGATTTCCGAATTGGTTGCTGCTAACATTTCACCCATCATGGTTACATTCTCTGTGGTACGAACTGCATCTTTTGCCTGTGCATTTGCACCATCTGCAATTTCATTTACTGCACGCTCAACATGGTCTACAGTATTCAATGTTTCCTGTGCATTATTATCCAATGTATCTGCAGAACTTAAGAGGGATTGTGCATGACTGTTCAAGTCACCAATGATGTAACGTAACTCATCCTTCATGCCATTTACTGCACGGCAAAGTTCTCCGATTACATCATTTCTGTCCATATACTTTGAATCAATTTCTACTGCTAACTGACCGGCTGCAACTGCTTTTACTGCTTGTGTTCCGGCTTCAATTGCCCGACTGATATTACCTGCTGATACACTTGCTACAATAATGAAAATGATAAAGCTCAAGATTACTGCTGTTACAATAATTACCAAAATGGTATTATACAAAAGATTTTCCTGTGCTACCGGTGAAGCAGCAAATACAATACCGATTATTTCATCACTGTTATACTGGTAAACTGGAGCATAGTATCCATAATATTTCTCTTCGTTAATTTCAATATTCTTTAAGAAAAGTGTTTCTCCGCCTAGTACCTTTTCGGCAATTTCTTTATCAATCTCCAAACCTAACACTCTTCTTCCCTCTGCATCCACAATGGATGTCATGATTTCACGGGAACCAAAGTAAAATGTTACGTCTACACCGGAATTTGCCTTAATTCCGTCTACCAGTGCTTCCGACTCATTAATCTTATAAGCGCCCTTGTAAATAGCGCCGGTCATGTTTTGAGAGTACTCTCCTACGTTCTGGTCATATGCTGCGATATAGGCCGCCGCAATACCTTTCAAATTCATCTCGATATCATCTGTCAAACGACTTTTAATTACTGTCACGGTTAGTAACAAAATCGCAATACCCATTACTAAAATCGGCATAATTGACAGCCTCATAATTCTAGCTTTCATGCGTCTTCCTCCCCATTGTTTCTTTTACTTTTTAATTTTGGTTGTAATTAAGTAAAATTATATCAATTTTCTGTCAATTCCGCAAGTATCTGAATTAAGGAATTTCAAGAAAATCCGCCGCAAAACCAAACCGCCTTTTCATTGACTAATTTATCCATCTATACTAAAATGTTAAATAAGTATGACTATGTATTTTGGAGGCAGATTTTGAATAAATTAGTTTGGAAAATCACTACGGTTTTATTGAGTAGTTTGATTCTTTTTTCATATAGTGTTCTGCCACAAGGCCATCTTGCAGAAGTTCTGGCTACTGAAGTGACAGAAACCGTACCGGAAGGAACAGATGCGGAATCAACCGAGACACCTTCCGAACCGGCAGCAATTACCGACCCAAATGCACCGGCCATCGTGGCCAATTCAGCAATTGTTATAGATGCAAAAACCGGGCATATATTATATGGAAAGAACGAGCATGCCCGTTGCTATCCGGCAAGTATTACAAAAGTTATGACCTGCATGGTTGCTTTGGAGCATGTGAATCTCAATGATACTGTCACCTTTTCTGAGAATGCCATTTGGGGCATCGAGCGTGACAGTAACCATATTGCCTTGGACGTGGGCGAGCAGATTACAGCCGAACAATGTCTTTATGCGGTTATGTTACAATCTGCCAACGAAGCATCTTGGGGAATTGCTGAGCACGTTTCCGGGTCTTTGGAAGATTTCACGAATTTGATGAATGCAAAAGCACTGGCACTTGGATGTAAGGATACCAACTTCGTAAACGCCAATGGTTTGCACGATGAAAATCATTACACCACCGCCTATGATATGGCACTCATTATGAAGGCAGCGATTCAGAACCCAATGTTTCTGACCATTACAGAAACTAAGTATTATCAGATTCCGCCTACGAACCTCTGCGAAGAACAACGGGATTTGTGGCATCAATTAAAAATGCTCTATCCTACTAGTTCTTATTATTACGAACCGGTTGTCAGCGGAAAAACCGGCTTCACGGACCAGGCACATAATACCTTGGTTACCTACGCTGAAAAGAACGGAATGGAATTGATTTGTGTTATTCTGGATTGCGAAGGCGCTGCCAACGGCTATAACGATTCCATTGCACTTTATGATTACTATTTTAATAATTATACCTATGCGTATCCGCTTCAAACCTTTAATCCGAATACGCAAAATCACACCGATTATATTGTAAATAATTTCTATCGGGGCTTGGATCATAACACCTTGAACCTTACTGTGGATAATGATTTGGCTGTCGTAGTTCCTCGTAATATGGATGCAGCTGCACTGACCACCCAGACCAGTTATTACACAACCTTAGAGGATAACATTGTGGGCAAGGTCTCCGTACTCTACAACGGTACAGTTCTTGGAGAATCCGACATTCAATACAGTGATATGACCATTAACGGAGAAGTTCTGCGATGGGGATTTACTCCGGAGGAGAAGAAGAAACGAACAAACATAACCTTGATTGTTGCAATTTCTGTGGTCGTTGTAGTGGCTGTTGGTTTGTTTATTGTCTTCCGATTTAAGACCCGTCGATATCGATATTTGAAACGTCGTAGTCGCAGTAGTCGATTACATTGGTAAAATAATTTAGAAAGGGAACATACGCATGAGCGAGAAAGCATTCAATATAATTGAAGAATTAGATGCCATTGCCAAAGAAGATGCCTCGGCTGTAACAGCAGAAGAATCCCCATCTTCCATTGATGACAATCTGAACACCTTGCGGACCACCAACTGGGACATATTAAACTATTTCCGGTCTGCCTATGTTACCCAATCAGAACAGATTCAGAGTTTAAAATCCGAATTATTTGAATTGGATGTGAAGATTGAAGAACTGCAGAAGACCAAGGATATCTATTCCTTCCAGTCAGATACCAGACGAAATATTTTTTCACCACTACCATCTTCCACTACTACACAGGGGAAGGGGCAGGTAATCCAAGCACAGTTAGACGAATTGCAGGGAGTTCGCATTTCCTTAGCAGAGAAAATCAATAGTTTGGATATTGAATTAAGCACAATCCGCAATCACATTCAGGCACTTGAAGCCGCAAACCAGTGCTTATCATCCCTTTATCAGAATCTTCCGCAACCAGAGTCAGAGGAACCGGAAAATGAGACCTCCGAGATTACACTAACATCTGTCTCAACGGAAGAATCACCGGTAACTCATGCAAGTCAGATATTAATGCTGCACCAGTATGATAAGTCCCGGGCAGCTGACCGGATACGCACTACCATCCGACAGAATATTGAGAATAACCAGAACAAACTGGATGTATTAAAATGGTTAATCCAGTCTGATCCAACCAGAGCCCGATTAACCTTACAGGAATTGCAGGATACGAATCAGCGTTTACTAAGTGCTACCGATTCCGTTTTACAGGAACTGGACAATGACTTACATTATCAATGTCCAATCTGGTTAGCAATTGATGACTGCATACAAAAGTATCGGACACAGCATCCGGAATGTACCATCGATGCTGCTGTGGATTGCACAGATTACGACATCAAAGTATTGCCAATTATTACCATTACCTTATTGCAGTTAATGAAGGAAGTAATGAACAACATTTTCTATTACTCCAACGCCAACAAGGTTCTGGTAAAAGTATATATTAACAGTCGCATGATTGACGTCTATGTAAATGACAACGGTGTAGGTATCGGTTCCAATTACTTAACCGGAAGCCCATGGCACAGCGGTCTGCATCGGTTACATGAAATTATATACCTGCTGGGTGGCAAGGTGCAAATCGATGGCGACATCATCAGCGGAACCAATGTCCGCTTCTCATTCCCAATTGCCTTGGCGGATGCAGAACCAACCAAAGTTTAATCATAACAATGACGAAAGGATTTTGACCCATGAAAGAACAATTAGCTGAAATTATTTCCCAAAATGTAGAAGGACTTTCTTCTGCAGATATCTTAGGATTATTAGAAGTACCGCCAAAGCCGGAGTTGGGCGATTATGCATTTCCTTGCTTCCGTCTTGCCAAGACCATGCATAAGGCACCAAATCTGATTGCAGAAGATTTGAAGAACGCAATTACCGGTGCCCTTGATTTCATTGATGAAATTAAAGTTCAGGGTGCTTACTGTAACTTCTATATTAAGAAGGACTTATTTGTAAAGACCATGTTAGAAACCGCAAGTGTTGAGAATTTCGGCAGCTCAACCGTTGGTGAAGGAAAGGCAATCTGTATTGACTACTCTTCCCCAAACGTAGCAAAGAATTTCCACGTTGGACACCTTCGTACCACCATTATTGGTAATTCTTTATATAAGATTTATAGCAAATTAGGCTATACCGTTCACCGCATTAATCACTTAGGGGACTGGGGAACACAGTTTGGTAAATTAATTGTTGCATACAAGACTTGGGGTTCTAAAGAAGCCGTCGAAGAACGCGGAATTGCAGAATTAATGCAATTATATGTGAAGTTCCACGAGGAAGCAGACAAGGACGAAACCTTAATCGAACAAGCCCGCGCCTGGTTCGTGAAAATGGAACAAGGTGACGAAGAAGCCTTATCCATTTGGCAGTGGTTCAAGGATATTAGTATGATTGAATACCGTCGCGCGTACAATCTGCTTGGAGTAGAGTTCGACTCCTATAATGGCGAAAGCTTCTATCGGGACAAGACTCAGGCAGTGGTTGATAAAATCGAAAACGCACAGTTGCTAAAGGAAAGTGAGGGTGCTTATATCGTAGACTTATCCGAATACGATATGGCTCCATGTATTATTAAGAAGGCCGATGGCGGTTCCATCTATGCTACTCGTGACTTAGCTGCGATTTTCTACCGCAAGGAAACCTACGATTTCGTGAAGTGCCTGTATGTTACCGGACAGGAGCAGAAATTGCACTTTGCTCAGGTATTCAAAGTAGTGGAATTATTAGGAAATGATTGGGCTTCCAGTCAGTTAGTTCATATCCCATACGGTTTGGTCAGCTTGGAAGGTGCTAAGCTTTCTACCCGTAGCGGTAATATTATTTACGCAGAAGATATTTTATTAGAAGCCATTTCCAAGGTAAAAGAGGTTATCCAAGAGAAGAATCCGGACCTTGAGAATAAAGATGAAGTTGCAAAAATGGTTGGTGTAGGCGCAATTATTTTCAACGACTTATACAACCAGAGAATCAAAGACGTTTCCTTCAAATGGGAGAAGATTCTGAACTTCGAAGGCGAAACCGGCCCATATGTACAGTACACTTATGCTCGTTGCAGCAGCTTGCTTCGTGCAGTACCGGACTTCGACGAAACCGCAGATATTGACTACTCAATCCTTACAGATTTAGATTCCATGGAATTGTTGAAGGCAATCAACAAATTCCCGAAGGTAGTTGCAGATGCGGCTGAGAAATACGAACCATTCTTGGTTTCCCGTTTTGCAATTGAAGTAGCACAGGCATTTAACCGTTTTTATAACAGTAACCGTATTAACGTACCGGAAGAGGATGTGCGAAATGCACGCCTGAAATTAGTTGCCGTTACACGCAAGACTCTACGGGATGCGTTGGCGTTGCTTGGAATTAACTGTCCGGAACAAATGTAAAATCAGACAAAAAGAGCGTAACAGATGTTTTCATCCGTTACGCTTTTTAATATCTATTAATGCATTATTTCACCGTCATTTCCTTCATATACACGATGTAATTGTTCGGCTTTTTCTCATCAAAAACAACCGGTACAAAGTAGGTTTGAGTAGATTTTTGAATTTCCTCAAAATTCATTAATGTTGTTTTACATATTCCCTTAAATATGTATGTTTTATCACTGTCGTAACAGGTAAAATCTGCTTTCAGTGAAAAACCTCTTACAAAATTCGGCTGTAATTCCATTGTTTCTTTTATTAACTTAGCATACACTTTTTTACCGGTTTGCTTTAACTTCTTTTCTTCTCCTATTGCAAGAAAAATAAGAACACTCAAAACAACCACTATAATTGCTAGTGCAATTGTAATTACATTTAGTCCTTCAACCAAACATACACATATAAACGCTATCAATGATACTACCACCGACACTAACAATACTGATTTTATAATATTTCTCTTATTCATACTCTTTGTTCCCTATACAACTCGCTCTAACGCTTCTCCCAAATACACAATTGATTTGCTTTCGTCCTGTTCTAAGTATCCTACTAATACCACGATGTCTTCATGTTTCAATGCTTTTTCTAATGTTCTATAATGTATGAAATCTCTTCCGGAAAAAGTCAATGTCTTTCCCGTCTTTTCATCATGATAGGAAACGGAAGCTCGGACAATATACATCTCTCTAAAAAACAATCTTGACTTTACTGACTCTTTTATCAATGTTCCTTGAACAAACTTTCCTTCTTTATCGATTTTTCTATCTTTTGAATACTCTGAAATAAATTTGTACCAGCATATAACGGCTACAACCATGTGCAGTATAGAAAGGATCATCTGTACAGTGGTACTTCCCTTGTTCGAAATCCAAAGAACAATTGCTGAACCTGTACTTATAAACGCAAATTGAAATGATACATAAAGCCATATAGATTTCATTTTCTCTCCCCCTTTGTTGATAATATTGTTGTACTATCTCCCTCGCATATTCTTCATCCTACATACTTCATCATATCGAATTATCTGTATCTCCTCTTCCTTTTCTGCTAGATATTCTTGTAGCAAAATGGCTCCATGTTTTTTCATGTATTTATCTACAACAATATACATATCCGGATTCTTATCCAATATTTTACTCACTTCATATGTCTCAACAATTACAGAAATCGTAGAATAGGTGTACCTCTGTTCTGTTTCCGGATCAATATAAGCTACTTTAATATATGTCCACGGACGATAAATCATATATTCGCAGACCTTTCCAACCAAAACTTCCCCGCGAGATATCATATTGTTGTATTTTCTCATTCTTACTATTTCTTCTATTAATATAATTAATGCCACAATAAGAAAAACAAAAGCCACTTTCTTGCAGTCACTGAGCCATGAAATAATTATGACTACAATGCATGCAAATATTAGGACATTCTCCCACATGTTCCAGATTCGTTTATTCTTAATCTTGATATTCTCCATATCGCTGTTCCCACTCCCTTAATTTATCGACGGTTTGCGTGTTCGGAATCCCCTCTAAGTATTCACGAATGATGATCTTCTATTTGCTCTATTATCAACGTATTTAACCTCTTATCCATTGATTTTTTCGACTTCCTCTTCCAAAAACACATGGTATATGCTGTGATTTTCCTTTAAGTACACAACTTTCACTTCTTCAATCTCTTTTGTCTTTTCAACTATTTCTAATGGCATAAATCCAGAAATAATTGTCTTACCGGTAAATAATTCGATTGTCCCTCTCTCTTCATCAAAGCAACTAACCTGCGCTTCAACTTCGATACTATTTCTGCCAACTAATTTTGTTTTAACTAATTCAGGAACCAATTTACCGACAACGTATGTTCCATTTTTCAGTTGTGCTTCTATTTTTATCTTTTTTCTTATATATATAGCCAAGACCACTAATAAAGATAATGAAACAAGTATACATAGCAGTAACACATATGGGATTTCATATAATACAATACCTAGAATCAATACAATTGCCGCACAAATTGATAAACTTATTACCAGCCCATCTTTGATAAATGCTTTCATTAGTAAATTACCCCCTCAGCGTCATTTCCTTCATATACACGATGTAATTATTAAAATTTTAGTTAAATCTCTTCATTTTCCCAAATTTCTTTTCGTTCCTTTTGGCTATTTATGTGATTCCAATACATAAACGGATAGAGAACAAGCATTACTACAAACAGAGCAATTCCACCCGAATACACACCAAAATCAGTCTCTATCGGCTCTATCTGTTTGACAATAACAGCGAGTATTACACCCACTACTCCGCCACAAACAAGTACCATCATTTTCTTTCCCCATAAATTCGTTGGAATATACGCACTTTGCCTGACAGCTATCCATGGTTTACTAACACTAACGCCAATCGTACATTTGTCTCCTATCCTGTCATTATGCTTCCTTCGTATGCAAACCCTATTCTGCTGTGCATCTTCATCCTGAAACTGCATAATGCTTACTTCTCCCCAAGGACACTCTTTCAGTTCTATTATTTCGCCTAAATATGTTTTAAAATCTATTTTAAGAATGCGTTTTAGCAACCAAACCAAAACATCTCCTAAACACTCCTGAACCAACAATATCGCTAAACAACCTACACATACAATTATGATAGTAATTAGTACTTCATATATTTTTTCCATTCTATCACTTTCTCCTTCTTTTGAAAAAATCCAATTCCGGTAATATTTCATCTTTGTACTTTATTTCATTCATGATGCAGTACTCTTCGATTAATGCCATTCCTTTTCGCGGATTTTTCAAATCTACTATTATGCGAATATCCGGAGAGTTTTCAATAAATTGTTGCAGTCGAACAGGATCCATCACATATGTAGTAGTTGTCTTGTATTTATATGTTTTCTTAGTCTCAGCGTCTTCATATTTTGTAACCATTATAATTCCTGTTAGCTTCATACCAGCTGAAACAGCACTTCCATTCACAATAGTTCCATGTTCCACTAAATATTTCTCTAATGATACTTCACGTATCAACAGAAACAAAGAGTCCCCAAACATTGCAATGCACAAACCTGTTACAATCAAGAAGTACCCGGCATAGCCAATACCCTTAATAAACAATAGAACTTGTAATACAATAACCACTATCGTAGGTATCAGCGATATTAGCGTTGGAACAAAATAATATCGTTCATATAATTGTTTATTTCTCAAATCTCCCATTTATCTTTTTTCACTCCCTTAATATATCGACGGTTTGCGTGTTCGGAATCCCCTCTAAGTATTCACGAATGAAGATCTTCTATTTGCTCTATTATCATCGTAACCCTTCCACATTCTCCCGTGTAATATTCCTTGCCCATCTGTATTTCTTATAGTGTATATACACCGCTGGAATTTTTACGAACTCATCCAATGTAAGAATCGCTGCCACCACAAGCACCGGAGCATGCAGAACAAATGCCGCAACCACACCTAACGGAACCACTACCGCCCACAAGGTAATCACATCGCAAATCATACCAAATCGTGTATCTCCTCCTGCCGGGAATATACCGGCAATAACTGTGGAATTCAGAGAATTTCCTATAATGTAATATGCCGCCATAAGCATCATGCCCTTCAAATAATATTCCGCCTGTGAACTCAACTCAATAACCTGCATTACCAAAGGAGTAAGTGCCAGAATCACCAAGCCGGAACCAATACCAATCCATATAGAGAAACGCACAAAACTTCCCCCGGCTTTTTTCGCTTCTTCGATTTCATTTCTGCCAAGCATACCACCAATGATAATTCCTACACCCGCAGCAATTCCCCAACACAGGCTGGCAATCATACACCGTACGATTCCGGCTATGGAATTCGCTGCCGTAGCATCGCTTCCCAGATGTCCCATGATGACCGAATACATGGTGATACCTCCACCCCAGCCAATCTGATTTATCAATAATGGTATGGTAAATTTCCAGTAATCCTTATGCAGAATCTTATTAGCAGTTCCCAGCATCATTTTCACTCGCAGGGTAACACAACGACCTTGCAGCATGACGAATAAAACCGCAACCGCTTCAAATACTCTCGCACATACAGTTGCCAGTGCTGCACCCTTAATTCCCATTCCCGGAATTCCGGCAACACCAAAGATAAAACAAGCATTTAAAATGATATTTATAACGACTGCCAAAGAACCAATAACCGAACTGAGTCTTGCCCTGTCACACACCTTCATAATTCCATAGTACACTTGAGAAATTCCGGTCAGCACAAAGGACAACGATACCACACGCAAATATTCGGCACCTGTTTCAATCAGTAACGGGTCCGATGTAAAAATATGCATAATTGCTTTCGGCACAAATAAGGTTGCTAACGTGAAGATACCACCCACCAGCAAAGCATATCGCATGGTGATTGCCAGTACCGCTTCCACCGAATGCATTTCTTTCTTGCCCCAGTATTGTGCCGCCAGCACATTACAGCCACTTACAAATGCACCATAGAATAGCTGGTACACAAATGCCACCTGGGTTGCCAGAGATACAGCTGACAAGGAATCCTGATCTAAGAATCCTAACATAAATGCATCCGATGCACTCACAAGTGATGACATTAAATACTGAAATGCAATAGGTGCTACAATAATATATAGTTTTTTATAAAGCTCTCTGTACGTTTTCATAATTATTAGTTACTTTCACATAATTTTTCTACACAGTCGCATTTACCGCAATCTTGTAAATGGCTGCCACATCGTCTGCGGACAATGGCTGGAATCCCCCTGTCATTCCATCACCAACGCCAAAATTCTTAACCAATGTCGGGATATCTTCCTCCTTTGCTCCCAACTGTTCGAAATTAATTGGCATTCCAATAGATACTAAAAATTCCCGGAACTTGCGGATTCCTTGCAATGCAGTTTCCTTCGGATTCTGGAAATTCATTTCACATCCCCAAACCCGGGTTGCTACCTGCGCAAATCGCATCACATCATGATCAACCACATACTCCATCCAAGATGGCATGATAACAGCCAGACCTGCACCGTGTGCACAATCATATAAGCCGGACAATTCATGCTCAATTCCGTGACTGTTCCAGTCTTGACTTCTACCCACACCAACAACACCATTATGAGCTACCATACCTGCCCACATAATATTGGCTCTGGCTTCGTAGTTATTCGGATTTTCAATAACTCGCGGTGTTTCTTTTACCATTGTAAGCAAAACAGCTTCGCAAAGACGGTCAGTAATTTCAACCTCTTTTGTATTTGTAAAATAGCGTTCAAACACATGCGCCATAATATCAGTTGCTCCACAGGCAGTCTGGTATGGTGGCAGAGTGCATGTTAATTCCGGATTTAAAATTGAGAACCGCGGACGCATAGCATCACCGCCGGCACCACGTTTTACCATTCCTTCTTCCTTCGTAATTACCGAGTCACCGGAGCCTTCACTACCTGCTGCTGCAATTGTCAGCACAACACCTACCGGCACTGCAGTTTGGAACTCCGCTTTTCCGGAATAAAAATCCCAAAAATCTCCTTCATAAGGAACACCTACTGCAATCGCTTTGGCACTATCAATACAAGAACCTCCACCTACGGACAGAATAAAATCAATCTGTTCCTTTCTACATATCTCAATTCCTTCGTATACTTTTCCATCTCTTGGGTTCGGCTGTACGCCTCCCAATTCTACATACGGAATCTGTTCTGCTTCCAAAGACTTTTTAACACGATCCAACAATCCGGAACGTACGACCGAGCCGGAACCATAATGAATCAAAACCTTACTTCCCCCATACTTCTTTACATATGCTCCACAGTCATTTTCCCTCTCTTTTCCAAATACAAACTCCGTTGGGCTACAAAAATTAAAATTCTCCATACTTCCTTCTCCTTTACTTTACTTCATTTCTTTTCTCTTATTATAAACGCTTCCTACAACTTCGTCTTCTCTTTTTTGTATTCTTCGATGCAGTTATTTTCACCACTGTATTCTCTCTCTTATATTCCGCAATTTGTTCTGCAATAGTGTTGTAATCCCGTTGAAATAATTCTTCACACATCTGCTTCTGCAATATATCTGCCGGTACCTTCTCAAGAATCTTCTCAACTACAAAGTCCTTACTTTTTTGTTTGTACTTTGGCAGTTGATTCAGTTCCTGAATGTGTGCCAGTTCCGGTCTCCATAGCATTCCCAGCTTCTTATTCCATTTTACCTTCGGATTTTGAGCAGGCTTTCGCAATATGTAGAAATCCGTTTTTTCATGTTCTTCCTCAACGGTTATGATCCCCCATTCCTTGGGCACATGCTCCTCAATATGCATGGCATGTCGGGTTCCCACCACTACGTAATTATAATCATAGTATTGATTATAGTCCCGTACCTGCCTTTTTAACCTGGCATAGGTGTCTGCATCACTTTTTATCTCTATACCATAGATTGCATTTGGCGTTACCATAACCACATCCGCTCTGGATTTCCCCATTCGCTTTTCTTCAATGATTCGATTTTTACCATAAGTTTCATCGAGAAAGTCAAACAGCGTTTCCCGAATATCTTTATCGTACAACATATTATAACCCTTTTACTCTAGTTCCTTCTCATAGCACCACCAATGCTCCCCGAACAAATCACATTCACCTTTTACCCGAAACTCCAACTTTGCATAGGATCGAATCGCTCTCTCATTGGTTTTGCTTACAAGAAAATGCACACTTCTGCATCCCCGTTTTTTTAATTCTGTCATCCCATTCTGTAACAATAGACGTGCAATTCCTTGATTCTGAAATTCTTCTTTTACCACTAGTCGTGCCAGTTCTGCTCCCGGTTGCAACTCCTTTGACCAGCATACCAACTTGTCAACCACCTTGTCATCATCCACTGAGATTGCACCTACAATTGTTCCGCTTTCATCCTTCAGACAGAACAAATCATTCCGTTTCAAATCACCTTCAAGTATTTCTTCGTTGGGATACTCCATTGACCAAGTACATCCCTGAGAACCAATAACACTTCTGTACAGTTCCAGAATTTCTTTTTTATCCGCTTCTGTTGCTTCTATGAATATCATCTATTTATCCTCTGTTTCCTTCTTCCAAACCTCCATCGGTTCGCCAATCTCAATCATATGCTTGTCTGGGTCATAGATTCGTACCACCCGTTGTCCCCAGTCATGTTTCATATCTTCATTTACATATTCGATTGGGAAATCACAGCTCTTCAGTTTTTCCAGAAAGGCATCCATGTCAGCTTCTTCGAAGTACAATTCTGCCTGATTACCTCCTGTAGTCACTTCCCTTTTAATAAACCGTTCCCAAATGGCCTTGTCTTGCAAGACCAGTCCTTCTGTTAAAATGACATTGCCATCAAAATCTGTAATCACATCTAAACCAAAAAGTGTTTTATAGAACCGTTTGGATACTTCTATATCTTTTACTACCAAAAGAATGTTTTTCAATTTCATAATCGACTCCTTATGTTTGCACTGCTTCATATAGTCAAGCTTGATGATATATATCTACACCATTCATTGATATAGTTGTTATAGAACAACTACTTTCTATCGTTTGAGCAGTTCGCTGCATCTATTGCAATTACCAGCATCAGACCTAACATTTCATCATTTGGATCAAGTATATCTACTACATATGTATCGCCCCAATTCAATATCTGTTTTGAAATATGCATAACAACACTGCAGGCCTGATACACATCATATTCCCAACCAAGAAAATCACCCTCTACCCGATATCCATTATAGTCCACTTCGTATTTCGGTTGCAGGAACGTAAACTTCCTTTGGATACTTCCTCGAATTCCGTTTGTCGCTTCAATATCAAATATCGGCATCAAGGTAAACACTCGCTGGCTAATCTTTCCGATTTCATTCCCCATTGCATCGAACACATGCAGTTGATGGCCCAAAGCAAAGATTTCTGATTTTACCGTATAGCGAACATTCCCCTGCTCATCGTAAATGTTATAAGAATCACCCCAAGAAAATATTCTTTGCTTTATTAATAGCTGCATACAAATACACCATCCTTCTTTTTCGTATTTACTAACCTATATGTCATATTTACATTTCGACTCATCATTTTCTCAAGCTGCTACATTTCTTCCTCCGGATATGGCAAATCCACTATCACCGCTTCGTGTTTTACTGCCGGCAAGAATTTCTCTAACACATCTTTTGTTCTAAGTTTCAAACTAGAGGTACTAACACATGGATGGCAGCCGATATATTCACTCTCGATTACCGGACGATCAATCAACAGTTGCACCTTCTTTTCCGTATCATTCATCAATCCCATAACCGATACTGCACCCGGTTTGATTTCCAAATACTCTTCCATGAACTCTGCCTTACCAAATGATAATCTTGCACTATTTATCTGTGCGGAAATATCCTTCGTCTTAAATGGCTTGTCCCCGGGCATCATCAACAAATAAAATTGCGTTTCCTGACGATTACACAAAAACAAGTTCTTACAAATTATAGTATTCAAAACTCGATCTATTTCATTGCAAGCCTCCATGGTATTTGCTTCTTCATGATCCACACGTTCATATTCTATTTTAAGGGAATCCAGTAGATCATATACTCGTACTTCTTTATCCAATCTACCATCAACATTCTCCGGTCTTCCTTTCACCAGTTCCATAATTTCACCTCGATTATTAATACTAGTTTCTTCTATATTATAATATGTATATTCTATCACATTTACCCTTGCCATACTATTTCAATTTTCTTACTCTGGTAATGTTTCACGTGAAACAATTGCTTCCATACCAACTATCGATGTTTCACGTGAAACATTCTCTCCCATTCTAGCCACCAGTGTTTCACGTGAAACATTTTCACAATACGATTACTATCTATTAATTAGGTATTTCTCGCAATCATAAGCATGTCGGCAAAACAACTAATGATGAATCCGCAACTTTCCAAAGACTAAAAACAGAAACAAGACTCCAAGCACTTTCATCCAAAAAACTCACAATACAACTTACATTTACCTTAAAAAATCATCACACAAATATCAATACAAAATCCGCATCACAAAAAATGTTTCACGTGAAACATTTTATAGTAGATTGCCACACAAAATAATGGTATACTATCATAAGAAATGACAATAGAGAAAACATAGGAGGCTAACATGGGAAGAATAATTGCAATCGCAAATCAGAAAGGTGGCGTTGGCAAAACAACAACTGCTATTAATCTTGCTGCTTGTATTGCTGAAAAAGGATTAAAAGTTCTGGCTGTTGACATGGACCCGCAAGGAAACATGACCACCGGTCTGGGCGTAGATAAAAATGATTTACAATACACCATTTACGACGTAATGTGTGACGAATGTAATATTGGTGAGTGTATGTTAATAAATGTAATTCCGGATTTGAATCTAATACCGGCCAATCGAATGTTGGCAGGTGCCGAAGTAGAATTCGTTGGTGTTCCGGATATGCAGTACATATTAAAGCAGAATTTGGATAAGATAAGAGACAAGTTCGACTTTATCATTATCGACTGTCCACCTGCTCTAGGATTACTTACAGTAAACTCCATGACCGCAGCGGACACTGTATTGGTTCCAATTCAATGTGAGTTCTTTGCGCTGGATGGTTTGTCACAGTTGATTTACACCATCGAATTAATCCAGCAGAAACTGAATAAGAACCTAACAATTGAAGGTGTCGTATTCACTATGTATGATTCGCGAACAAATCTGTCCTTGCAGGTAGTGGAGAATGTAAAAGATACACTGAAGCAGAATATTTACAAGACAATTATTCCAAGAAATGTACGTCTGGCAGAAGCCCCAAGTCATGGTCTACCGATTAATTTATATGACGCTCGTTCAGCCGGAGCAGATAGCTATCGTTTGTTAGCAGATGAAGTAATCATCAACATTGGATAGGAGGTTTACATAAAATGGCACAAAAAAGAGGACTCGGTCGCGGTTTGGCATCACTGATTCCAACCGAGGCAAAAGATACAAATGCAAATTATAAAGAGACAGCCACAGAAAAGGCAACCAAGAAGTCAACAGCTAAACCGGAAAAGGAAACTGTTAAAGAGGTCGTAAAAGAAGTTGTTAAAGAAATTGAAAAGACATTAAAGATTACTGAATTGGAACCAAATCCAAATCAGCCAAGACGTCACTTTGAAGAAGACCCACTTCAGGAATTATCAGACTCTATCAAAGAGTTCGGTATTATTCAACCAATCGTAGTTACACCGAAAAAGGGATACTATGAAATCATTGCCGGCGAACGTCGTTGGCGTGCTGCACGCATGGCCGGATTAAAAGAAGTACCGGTTATCATTCGCAATTATACAGATCAGGAAATCGTAGAAATTTCCTTAATCGAAAATATTCAACGTGAGAATTTGAATCCGATTGAAGAAGCACTTGCATATCAAAGACTTATTCAGGAGTTCTCACTTAAACAAGATGAAGTAGCAGAACGTGTATCCAAGAGCCGAACTGCCATTACCAATTCCATGCGACTTTTGAAACTTACCGAACAGGTACAGCAGATGGTTATTGAAGACAAGCTTAGCAGCGGTCATGCCAGAGCATTAATTTCGATTGAAGATCCGGAACAGCAGTATGAAACTGCATGCATGGTTTTTGATGAAAGCCTAAGTGTTCGCCAAACAGAAGCCTTAGTAAAGAAAGTAAACAGTGAACCAAAGCAGAAGAAAGAGCAGGAAGAACTGGCATACAAGTATCTCTACACAGATACCGAAGAACGGCTGAAAGAAATCCTCGGAAGTAAAGTAACAATCAAAGCCAAGAACAATGAAAAGGGCAAGATTGAAATCGAATACTATTCCAGCGAAGAACTGGATGCACTGGTTGACAAGTTAAATGAAATCCAAAAATAACAAGGAGGAATCCACATGAGCGAACTATTAGCAAATATGGGAATTGATATTTCCTACATCGTAATTGCGCTTCTTGTACTGGTGATTGCACTCCTTGTAGTTGTAATCGTTTTACTGGTAAAAGTACAACAGTTAAACACCGGCTTCCGTAAATTCATGAAGGGAAAAAACGGAGCCGAACTGGAACAAGTGATTTATGAACGATTCGGCGAGTTGGACATCATGCAAAAAATTGCAACCCAGCACGCATTAGAAATCAAGAACCTGAAACGACAATTCCGTTCTTCATTCAGTAAGGTGGGAATGGTCAAATATGACGCGTTCAAGGAAATGGGCGGAACCTTAAGCTTTGCCCTTGCACTACTAACAGACCGAAACAGTGGCTTCATCATTAACTGTATGCATAGCCGGGAAGGTTGCTACACATATATTAAAGAAATTATTCATGGGGAATCCTATATTGCTTTATCAGAGGAAGAAAAAGAAGCTCTGAAAAATGCAGTCAATATGAAGGACCCACTTGCAGATTAGGTTAGTTTACATAATGTAGAAAGGAGGCGATTCGTATGCATCAGTACTTACGAGCAATCGGATTCAGTAAAGTCCGCAACTTGAACCAACTAAAACCAATCTTAGATGACGTAATCGCCACCCCTACCAACCGTTCGATTACTACCACCGGCGCCGATTCTTCCTTAGTGCAGATTACCAAGGAATACGGCGACACCTATGGCATCAGTATCATTGGTGAGTATGATGAAAAGAACCGACTGACTATCGAACATTTCTTTCCGTATGTATTGGGAACCACTGTAAAATGGGAAGACAGCATCGTTATTGAACCTCACACCGATAAGGAAGCTTATGCCGGTGTCAGCGAGAATACCAACATTGGAATTCCGCTAATTTTCTTCCTTCATAATGTGGTCGATTATGTCCGTACCAAATGGTCTAACGAATATACCAGACCGCTTACTCAGGTTACCTATGGCGCACTTTCCATTGACGGAAAAATTCTTCTCGGTATCGACAAGGACGAAGAGCAAATCCGACTGGAAGAACGAGGTCAACGCAATCGAAACCGATTGCTTGCAGCCGCCAAAGAAGGAGATGCAGAAGCCATCGAAAGTCTTACTTTGGAAGACATTGATTTGTACTCTTCCATTTCCAAGCGCGCCAAAAGCGAAGACCTGTACACCATTGTAGATTCCAGTTTCATTCCATACGGAATAAACAGTGATCAGTACTCCATTATGGGTACCATTCTTGACATACAAAAGTTGAAAAATCCTTGTACCGGTGAACAGTTATATCAATTGCTTATCGAGGTAAATGATATTCAAATTGATATCATAATCAATGCAATTGATTTGCTTGGAGAGCCGGCTGTTGGCCGTCGTTTTAAGGGTAGTGTTTGGATGCAGGGATATGTATATATTCCTTAAGGAAGTCTTGACGGGGCAAATAATTTTTCATAAAATAACTGTGTTGTGTCCTCGTAGCTCAGTAGGATAGAGCGACTGCCTCCTAAGCAGTAGGCCGGAGGTTCGACTCCTCTCGGGGACGTAAAACCAGCGAAAATCAGTAGGTTTCCGCTGGTTATTTTTTATGAATGATTCCGTTCTCATTCCTTGTATTTACCACCCAAATGTGCTATGATAATAAATAGTAATTTTGTACGGAAATCATAATAATAATAGATTGTAAATTGGAGATGAAAACCTATGAAACAGAAAATTAAAACCAATTTGTTAATAAGCTCTGTGGCAATGATGGCAGCATTGATGACAATGATTTATCTTGTGGCAACCATGCCGGATCGATTAGAGTTAATCATTGCATTCGGATTAATTGTTGTTGCAGACACATACTTCCTGGTGGACAGCATTATCCGCAAGGTAGATGAGATTGCCAATCGTTCCCTGGATAAGCAGAACGAATTGACTAAGGTGGAAAAGGGAATCTACTCCGTTGCTAAACGAGAAGAACTTTCCATGAATCAGAGAATGGAAGAATTAATTGCAACCGTTGCAGAATTAAAAGAAGATAACATTCGATTGAATAACGAATTAGTAGAACAGCAGAAGCTTTGCACAAAGCTCATCATGAAAAAGAATCAGGAGAATATGGTACGTGTTGTGAATAGTAATGACCGCATTACCAAACAGGTTGTTCAGATGTCCGGTGACAACAAGCTTGCCTCTATTGAAGCAAACGCTACATTACACAAGATTCACGAATCATTAGAAGGCGATAGTCGTGCTTCGAAAATTACCAGAATGCCTTCGTAAGCATTTCACGTACACAATAAACAGACATGAATTATATTATCTTTGACTTGGAGTGGAATCAGTGTCCACGAGGACCTGAATACGAAAATCCAAGAATCCCATTCGAGATAATCGAAATCGGGGCAGTAAAATTAAATGAATCTTTCGAAATCGTTGACGAATACAGTAGTATTGTAAAACCACGCATTTATAAATTTCTTCATAATCACGTTCGACAGATGTTGAATTATGATGAGACATTACTTCGAACCGGCCGGCCCTTCGATATGGTGTGCCGGGAATTTATGAAGTGGTGTGGCAACGATTATATCTTTGGAACCTGGGGTACCGGGGATTTGATACAGCTCCAAAAGAATATGGACTACTATTACATGAATAAATTTGCAGAACCATTTAAGTACTACAATATTCAATCCATATTCGCAGAAAATTACGAAGACTTGGGAGCCTGTAAACTGGAAAAAGCAGTTGTAGCCATGAATCTTCCCACAGAGGAAGAATTCCACACAGCTATTAACGATGCTCGTTACACTGCACTTGTATTCCAAAATCTATCCAAGAAACATCTTCATGATCAGTATACCTACGATTACTATCATGAACCCAAGGATAAAGCCAGTGAAGTATTTGCCTTCCATCGTTCTTATTCTGAACACATTACCAGAGGTTTTGACCAAAGAACGGATATTATGGAAGATAAAGAAATTACCACATTCCGTTGCTACAAATGCAAACGCAAGATAGCAAAGAAAATCAAATGGTTTGCCTATAACCAGAATTCCTTCGTAAGTGTAGGACATTGTTGGTATCATGGAAACCAAAAGGGCATAATCAAAATTAAGACATCGAATTCCGGAAAGATATTTGCTATTAAAAAAATCAAGCCCATTACAAAAAAAGAAGTAGAAGATATTCGAAACCGTCAAAACGAGTTACGGGAAAAACGAATAGAAAAACGAAAAAAACACTGATGCAAAATCAGTGTTTTTTCGTTTCTATAACCTTTATTGTAATGGCGTCTTCGACGCAGTTCCTGCTTTTCTTGGATAAGCCTTCGGTGTTAGTCCAATCTTTTCAATCATTACAAACTGTCTTACAATATCCGTATCCGGCAACTGCTTTTCTTCTACATTCCGGATTTTTCCTCCAAGGATTTTAACTGCTTTCTTTGACTGTTGTAACTCTTCCTCAATCTGAGATGATTTATAGGAAA
This sequence comes from Lachnospiraceae bacterium, assembly GCA_017461045.1. Classification (GTDB taxonomy): domain Bacteria; phylum Bacillota; class Clostridia; order Lachnospirales; family Lachnospiraceae; genus CAG-632. The sequence goes on from JAFTZJ010000047.1 coordinate 59,279, forward strand.
CGAAACACCCATTCTTCTTAACAAAAGGCAAACAATATTCACTTAAGGTAGAAAGATTTGCGACCGCTCGGGAAACACACAAATCAAATTGTTCCCGATACTCCTGCTTTCTGGCACCTTCTTCCGCTCTTGCATGAACTGCTTCAATATCCGTAAGTCCCAGTTCTTCAATTACTTCATTTAAGAACTTTACACGCTTATTCAAAGAATCCAATAAGGTAATCTTCAAGTTCGGATATGCAATCTTCAACGGAATACCCGGAAAACCGGCTCCGGTTCCCACGTCAATCACAGACAAATCACCGGATAAATCCATAACCGTTCCCAGCAGAATACTATCTAGAAAATGTTTATCAATGACTTCCTCATATTCCGTAATTGCAGTTAGGTTCATTACCTTATTCTTCTCAATCAACATTTCATAATAAGTTTGAAACTGCTGACATTGTTGCTCAGTTAATACAATTTGCAATTGTTCTGCTTTTATTTGTAGCTCTTTCATATTACGCTCCAAGGTAAATTAGTAATACAGATATATCTGCAGGAGAAACACCGGAAATTCGTGAAGCCTGTCCCACCGATGTCGGACGAATGGCATTCAGCTTCTGGCGGGCCTCCTTTCGAAGATTCTGAACATCATCATAATTCAAATCTGCCGGAATCAACTTCTTCTCTAATTTCTTAAAATGTTCAACCTGTTGCTTCTGTCGCTTAATATATCCATCATATTTTAAATTAATATTAATCTGTTCCACTACATCTGCAGGTAACGGCTGACGATCCGGATCCACAGGTGCAATTTTATCATAACTAAGTTCCGGTCTGCGAACTAAGTCAGCCAGTGTTGCTGCTGTTTTCAACGGCGTACTTCCTGCCGTTTCTAAGAATTCCTGCATCTTCTTATTGGCACCCACTGTTACAGATTCCAATCGCTCAATTTCTTTATCAATCGCTTCCCGCTTCTGACAGAATTTCTCATATCGCGCTTCATCAATTAAACCAATTTCATAACCGATATCTGTTAATCGCAAATCTGCATTATCCTGACGAAGCAATAACCGATATTCCGCTCTGGAGGTCATCATACGATATGGTTCTGCGGTTTCCTTCGTTACCAAGTCATCAATCAACACACCAATATATGCTTGTGAACGATCCAGAATAATTGGATCCTTTCCCAGAATTTTTCTGGATGCATTTACACCTGCCATAAATCCTTGGGCGGCTGCTTCCTCATAACCGGAGCTTCCGTTAAACTGACCTGCAGCAAATAATCCATCAAACCCTTGGAATTCCAAAGTAGGCTTCAATTGGGTTGCGTCAATACAATCATATTCAATAGCGTAAGCATTCCGTACAATTCTGGCATTCTCCAAGCCGGGAACGCTTCGGTACATGGCAAACTGCACATCCTCCGGCAAGGAGCTGGACATACCACCTACATACATTTCGTTGGTATACTCACCCTCCGGCTCAATAAATACCTGATGTCGATCTTTATCCGGAAACTTCATAACCTTATCTTCAATGGAAGGACAGTATCTCGGTCCGGTTCCCTCAATGGCTCCGGAGAACAGCGGCGAACGATCAATGTTACTCTTAATAATCTCATGGGTTGTTTCATTGGTATACGTCAACCAACAAGAAATCTGTTCACGCTTAATATCCTCTTCTGTATTAGTAAAGGAAAATGGTACGATTCGTTCATCACCTTTTTGCTCTGCCATTTTCGAAAAATCAATACTTCGTTTATCAATTCTGGCAGGGGTTCCTGTCTTAAACCGTCTTACCGGTATCCCTAATTTCAATAAAGACTCTGTCAAATAATTGGCTGCTTGCAAACCGTTCGGTCCGGTTGGATAACTAACATCCCCGTGAATACATCGAGCTTTCAAATATACACCGGTACACAAAATTACAGCCTTGGCATAATAGGTGCCGCCTGAAAATGTACGAATACCGGTAATTTGATTTCCCTCTGACAAAATCTCAGAAACCTCAGCCTGACGCAAAGTCAGAAGTTCCGTCTCCTCCATAACCATTCGCATAGCTCTGGAGTATTCAGCCTTGTCTGCCTGAGCGCGCAAAGAATGAACTGCCGGTCCCTTGGATTCATTTAACATCTTAGACTGAATATATGTTTTATCAATGTTCTTACCCATCTCACCGCCTAAGGCATCAATTTCCCGAACCAGATGTCCCTTAGAGCTTCCGCCAATGTTCGGATTACATGGCATCATAGCAACGCTATCCATACTTACTGTAAATATAATTGTTTCAAGTCCCATACGTGCAGCCGCCAAAGCCGCTTCGCAGCCGGCATGTCCAGCTCCTACTACTACAACGTCATAGGTTTCTTCTATTTGTGGCATACTACTACGCTTCCTTCCTATTTACCCATACAGAATTTACTGAAAATCTCATTTGCTAAATCATCACCCAGAGCTTCACCCAGAATATATCCCAACTGCTCATAGGCAGCCATCAAATCTATGGTTAAGAAATCCTCCGGCATCTGTTGCTCAATACTATCCAGCACACGCTCCAAACTTTCTCTGGTTTCCATCAGCGCCTGCTTATGTCGCAAATTCGTAATATACACTTCATCATTCATGGTCAGCTTACCATGGAAAAACAGATTCTTCAAGCACTCACATAAATCCTGTAAACCATCTCCGGTTTTGGCGGATATTTCCACAACCGGTGTCTGAATTTCACAAGTTATGCACTCTTTATCCACAACCTGTTCCATATCAATTTTATTCAAAATAGTGATTACTTTTTCATCCTTCAGAAGGCTCATAATCTGCTTATCATCTGCATCTAAAGGTCTTGCAGCATCTACCACATACAGTATCAAATCTGCATCCTTCACACTGTTTTTCGCTTTATCCACACCAATCTTTTCCACAATATCAACTGTCTCATGAATACCGGCAGTATCAATGATTCGAAGAGGAATTCCCTGAATAACTGCGTCCTCTTCTAAGGTATCTCGTGTAGTTCCGGCCACTTCCGTAACAATAGCACGCTCCTCACCTAACAGCTGATTTAGTAACGATGATTTTCCGGCATTTGGCTTTCCCAGAATTACCGTCCGGATTCCTTCCTTAATCATTTTTCCTTCATCTGCTGTTGCAAGCAGTGCATTTACGGATTGAATGGTATCCGTTACCTGCACGCTCAAACCTTCACTATATCCATCCAAGCTATAATTTTCCGGGTCGTCCAAAGCAGATTCAATATAAGCAATATGCTCTAAAATCATTCTACGAAGTTCTTTGATTTTTACAGAAAGCTTACCTTGTAACTGGGTTGCAGAAGAACGGGCTGCCAACTCATTTTTAGCATGTATCATATCCATAACGGATTCTGCCTGGGTAATATCAATGCGCCCTCCAAGAAATGCCCGCTTTGTAAATTCACCCGGCTCTGCTGCTCTTGCTCCGGAACGGATTACCAGTTCCAAAATCTTCTGAAGCATTACAATTCCGCCGTGACACTGTATCTCAACCACATCTTCCGTAGTATAAGAATTCGGTCCACGCATCACCAGACAAATTGCCTCATCTAACACAGAATCACCATCACAGATATTGCCAAATAATGCTGAATAGCTTGGGGTATCCTGAATGGTTTTGCTGGGATTTTTTGCACGAAACATACGGTCCACTACTTCAATAGCCTCAGTTCCGCTTACTCTGATAATACCAATACCTGCATTGGTCATTCCGGTTGCGATTGCCGCAATTGTGTCTTTTTGAAACATTTGACTCCTCCTTTCTTTCTTATCAAATCACTCATTTTCGTATCCACCATTTATAAAAAATAGCGAATGCAAAATAAGCAATGTCCTTATTTTGCATTCGCCTTCTTGTTCAAGTATGCCTTTGCTTATTTTGCACGATTATAGAAAATAACAACCCGTCTGAATGGTTCTTCACCTTCACTTCTGGTACTTACATACTTATCATTCTGAAGTGCAGAATGAATAATCCGTCTTTCATATGGATTCATTGGTTCCAACACAACTGACTTTCTGGAACGCTTTACTTTATAAGCAATGTTCTTAGCAAGATTCTCTAATGTATCTTTTCTTCTTGCACGATAATTCTCTGTATCCAACTTCACGCGAATGAATTCCTCGCTGTGCTTGTTAACTACAGACTGAACAATTTTCTGTAATGCATCTAAAGTCTGTCCACGCTTACCGATTAACACGCCCATTTCAGGACCAGTTAAATTAACGTCCATGGTTTTCTCTTCTGCATCATAGTTAATATCAACAACGGTCTCAACGCCCATAACCTTAAAGAGGTTTTCTAAGAATTCTAAAATAATATCTTCAAAGGTGTCTTTCTTCTTTGCACGGATAATTGCAGGCTTAGTATTGATAAAACCTAAGATACCGGTGCTTCCTTTATCAACGACTTCATAAATCAATTCATCACTGGTAATACCAAACTGAATACTTGCTTCTGTAATGGCATCATCAACTGTTTTACCCTTAAACTCGATAAACTCCATCTTTAATCCTCCCGCTTCTTCTGATTTGTATTGTACTGCTGCATAATATTTGCTTTTGAAGCAATACTACCCTTCTTATAAGCAGCACCACTGTTATCTGAAGATGTACTATTATAATTTTTTAAATTCGTTCCTGCTACACTATTGGAAGAACTGCTTGTCTGCTCTGCTCCACCGGCTGCTTCCAGCATTTTTTCCATAAATGATTTTTTCTTCTTTTTATTTTTCTTCTTTGCCTTTTCCATCTGCTTTTCCAGAATCTTGTCCATATTAGCAATCTTATCATAATAGATATTAATTCCTAATTGGATTAAGAAACTAATTAATGCACTCATGGTCCAGTACAAACCAATACCGGCCGGTAATGTAATACAGAAGAAGAACGACATAATCGGCATTGTGTATGTCATTGACTTCATCATAGATGCAGACTGAGCTGCAGTCGGATCACTGGTATCCACTTCCGGCTGCTTCATAATAAATGTACTTAAGAACTGGAATAAAGCTGCTGCAATCGGAATAAGCAATGCCCAACTGATTTTCCAGCCCGGTGCCTCTGAAATGTTAATACCTAAAATGAAGTTATTTAACTCATCAATCTGCGGTACATAACTGTTAATTGCATTAACTAAGCCTTCATTTCCGGCTAACGTTTGACTAAAAGCTTCCCACTGTGTTGTGCTAAACTGTGAAACAACATCAATAATGTTATTATCTGTTACCGCACTTGGGTCTAGCTTTGATAATTTCTTAATCGCAGTGGCTGCTGTATTAATCTTATTCTCGTCTACGAATGTGGTCAGCGTTGTTACATAATCCTTAACCTTCATAATTTCCGTAGCAATAGGAGTATATAATTCCTTAATTGCAGGAACATATGCAGGAATATTATAAATTACCCGATACAACGCATAGATAATTGGAAGCTGAATAAAAGAAAGTAAACAACCATTGGTCATACTGGTACCATACTTCCGATACACTTCCTGAGTTTCCTGTTGCTGTTTCAACATGGAATCCTGATCTGTTCTGTTCTTATACTTTTTCTGTATCTTTTGGATTTCCGGCTGAATATACTGATTGATTTTTGAACCTCTTTGCTGTCTTAAAGTAAATGGTAACAAAATCAACTTAACAACAACCGTAAATACAATAATACATAATGCCAGGTTCTCGATTCCGACTGAAGCTAAACCTTCATAAATTAAATTCAGAATCTTACCTAACAACCAACAAAAGGGGCCCAAAAAACCACCTTGTGCAGTCAAAAATATCATATTAACCTCCTTTATGGAACCGGATCATATCCACCCCTGGAGAACGGGTTACACCGAAGAATTCGCCAAGCTGCAAGCAAGATGCCTTTCCATACGCCATATTTTTGAATTGCTTCTATTGCATACTGGGAACACGTCGGATAAAATTTACAAGTTCCATGACCCTTTAAGGGTGACAAAAAAATCTGATAAAAACGAATCAACTTCAAACATATTTTTTTCATACACATCATCTCTTTGATTATTATTCAAATATTTACTGGTAACTCTGTAACAAATGATGGAGCTTTGCTAAGTGCAAAAACGCACTCTCAACCTCCCAATAATTACAATCTTTTACATTTACTCTGGCTACTACTACTATGTCATAACCGGATTTCAATTCTGTCTGATGTAAGCGATAGCTTTCCCGAATTAATCTTGTTATCCGGTGTCTGATTACACTATTACCTACCTTCTTACTGACAGAAATACCAAGTCTGTTTTCGTTTTCCTGATTCTCCAAGACGTACATCACCAAATACTTATTGGCAAATGATTTGCCGCACTGATATACGTTTCCAAATTCTTTTCTGTTTTTCAAAGAATTGTAGTGTTTCATTTTTCTTACCTATACAAATAATCTCACAGCGAAAACTGTGAGATTATGCTATACTCGCTATTAATTGCGAATTACGCTGATAAACGTTTTCTACCTTTAGCTCTTCTGGCAGATAATACTTTTCTGCCGTTTGCTGTACTCATTCTCTTTCTGAAACCATGAACCTTTGCATGTGATCTCTTCTTTGGCTGAAATGTCATCTTCATTACCCATACACCTCCTTCGGACATTAGTTAAATCTATATTTAACTATATTTTTCTTTTTTCAATATGGCTTTTTGAAAAAACACCTAGTTTATTATATGGAAAACCCCTCCAACAGTCAAGAATTAATTTAAATATAGAAGAAACTTTTTCGTAAAGTTTTATTTGTAATTAACATAATGTTATACACAATTTGTGTAAAACCTGTGGAAAACTCGATTATTACATGTGGATTTTTCCCTCGATTTTTAAAATTTCATTGATTTTTCAACCATTCTCATTGTGAATTACATAATTTTACATAATTTTCGGTAACAGATTATGTAAAACAATAATTCATTAAAATGATAGAATTCATATATGGAAAACTTACCCCTTTTTCTTGCGAAAAGTTCCAATTTGTTATATATTATATATGGGTCTTTTTGTGCCTATTTATACTTAAACGAGTATATTAACTGTTATTTATTTTGAAAGGTTATTTTTCAGCTTATGAAAGAAAGAATAGAAGAAAACTGGGAAAAAATTTTATATTCCATTCAATTAGAACATGGGGTTGCTCCAATTACGATTAATACCTGGATTCGTCCTCTGAAGATATATGATGTAGTAGATCGTACCATTTATCTGTTAGCAGATGATACCCTGGGTCAACGTGGAATCGAATTTCTTAAAACGAAAATGTACGATATGTTTATCAAAGCTTCTATTCAAATTGTTATGAATGAAGACTATGATATTCAGTTAATTTCATCACCGGATGATATTACCTCTACATCTTCTGCTTCTGCTTCCTCTGATTTACACAGAGAATATAATATGGAAGAAAGCAATTTGAATCCTCGTTATACCTTTGATACATTCGTAGTTGGTGATAATAATCGTCATGCCCATGCAGCCTGTGTAGCGGTTGCAGAAGCTCCGGCTCAGGCATTTAATCCATTATTTTTATATGGTGGTGTTGGACTTGGTAAAACTCATCTTATGCATTCCGTAGGACATTACGTTCTGCAACACAATAAGAATGCTAAGGTTCTTTATGTTACCAGTGAAACCTTTACCAATGAATTAATTGAGGCATTAAAGAAAAATAAAACAGAAGAATTCCGTACGAAATATCGTAATATCGATTTGTTACTTTTGGATGATATTCAGTTTATTATAGGAAAAGAATCCACTCAGCAGGAATTCTTCCACACCTTCAATGTATTACATGAAGCAGGTAAACAGATTGTGATTTCTTCTGATAAAGCTCCAAAGGAAATTGATAATTTGGAGGACAGAATTAAATCCCGTCTGGAATGGGGTTTACCGGTTGATATTCAATCTCCGGATTATGAAACCCGTATGGCGATTCTTAGAAAACGTGCGGAGCAGGATAAAATCAATATGCCGGATGATGTTATTCAATACATTGCCACACATATTGTATCCAATATCCGTGAATTAGAAGGTGCTTTGAATAAGATTAATGTTTTCTCTAAATTAGACAACAAACCTATTACTGTTGAATTTGCAGAAGAAACATTAAAGGATTTAATTTCCAAGAACACCATTCGGGAAATTACGCCTTCCTTAATTACTGATATGGTAAGTGAACATCTTGGTATTTCAAAAGAAGATATTTTGTCTTCCAGAAGAAGTGCAGATATTGCTCAGGCAAGACAAATTGCTATGTATCTTTGCCGTATCATGACTGAAAAATCATTAGAAGCAATCGGTGATTACTTTGGTGGAAAAGATCATTCTACTGTTATGCATGCCATAGAAAAAATTAAGTTAAACATGCAAACAAATCAAAACTTAGTTTCTACCATTGAAACCATTAAGAAGAAAATTATACCTTCTTAAGATATCCACTTATTCACAATAAAATGTGCAAGAATTGTGAATGGATTGTGATTATATGTTTATAACTTTTTCATTAACTATTTTTGTGAAAGAAACTGAAAAAGAATGTGTTAATAACTTCATCTTTTTTCACAAGTTATGATTCCGGTTTTAACATACTTTTTCATTTCACATTTTCAGTATTTTCATAGGTTTGGAATGGTTTTCAACATTTCCACAGCCCCTACTAAGAATAATACTAAAATCAATTTAAATATTAATATATTAATTAAGACCCGACCGGGGGAAAGGAGTTTTTCACATTATGAAAATCGCATGTTCGAAATCAACATTGCTTGCTGCAGTTAACACAGTTATGAAAGCAGTATCCAACAAAACAACACTTCCAATTCTGGAATGTATTCTTATTGAATCCGAGGATAAAATTAAATTAACTGCTACCGACATGGAATTAGGAATTGAAACCTATGTAGACGGTACCATTATAGAACCTGGTAAGATTGCATTAGATGCAAAACTATTCTTTGAAATTATTCGTAAGTATCCGGATAGTGAAATTACGATTGAAACAAATGAGAATTACCAGGCTACTATTCGTTGCGAAAAATCAAAGTTTACCATTTCCGGTAAATCAGGAGATGATTTTTCATTATTGCCGGAAGTAGAACGCAGTAAAGGAATCTGTTTATCACAATTTACAGTAAAGGAAATGATAAGACAAACGATTTTCTCAACTGTGGAAAACGAAAGTACAAAATTAATGAGTGGTGAATTATTTGAAATTGAAGGAAATAACTTAAAAGTTGTTTCTTTAGATGGACATCGCATTTCTATTCGTAATGTAGAATTAAAGGAACAGCATGATTTTGTTAAGGTTGTAGTTCCGGGAAAAACATTAAATGATGTTAGTAAGATATTAAGTGGTGGAGTAGATGATTTTGTAGATATCTATTTCACAGATAAACATATTTTATTCGAATTCGATGAAACCAAGGTCGTTTCCCGTTTATTAGAAGGAGAATATTATAAGATTAATCAGATGTTAACCAACGACTATGAAACTAAGGTTAACATTCATAAAAAGGAATTATTAGATTGTATTGATCGTGCATCCCTGCTGATTAAAGAATCAGATAAAAAACCAATAATTATTAATATTAATAACAGCAATCTTTATATAAAAATAGATTCTACTATGGGTTCTATGAATGAAGAACTTGAAATTCGCAAAGAAGGTAAGGATTTAATTATAGGATTCAATCCAAAGCTGTTAATGGATGCTCTTCGTGTAATTGATGATGAAGAAGTAAGTATTTATTTCATTAATCAGAAGGCTCCATGTTATATCAAGGATGATAAGGAAAGCTATCGCTATGTTATTCTTCCTGTTAATATTAGCAATGTTAGTGTATAAGGAGATACCATATGCAAATTGTTCAGATTAGAGATGAATTTATTAAATTAGGACAGGCTTTGAAATTAGCCGGAATGGTTGATTCCGGAGTTACAGCAAAGAAAGTTATTCAGAATGGTGAAGTAGAGGTAAATGGTGAAATTGATACCAGAAGAGGCCGTAAATTATATGACGGCGATATAGTAACCTTTATGGATCAGACTTTCCAGATTAAAAATTAGGATACATATATGCATATTCATTCATTAGAATTAAAAAATTATCGTAATTATGAATATTTGAATATGAATTTTGATTCCGGAACCACAATTTTGTATGGGGATAATGCACAGGGTAAAACCAATATTTTAGAAGCAATTTATGTATCGGCAACAACAAAATCCCACAGGGGAAGTAAGGATAAGGATATTATCCAATTTGAACAGGATGAATCCCATATTCGCACACAGGTTGTAAAGTCAGATATTACCCGTCGGATAGATATGCATTTGCGCAAGAATAAGACCAAGGGAATTGCGATTGACGGATTACCGATTCGTAAAAGCGGAGAATTATTTGGTGTAGCCAATGTAATATTTTTTTCTCCGGAAGATTTGAGTATTATCAAGGATGGACCGGCAGAACGGAGACGGTTTTTAGACTTGGAATTGTGTCAATTGGACAGAATGTATTTGTATCATTATACCAATTACAATAAGGTTTTGAATCAAAGAAATAATTTATTAAAGCAGATTTATTTTCAACCGAAATTAGCAGAGACATTAGATGTCTGGAATCAACAGCTGGTGCAATACGGAACAGAAATTATTCGTTCCAGAAAAGCATTTATAAAACAGTTGAATGATATACTAAAAGATATTCACGGAAAATTAACCGGTGGAAAAGAATTATTGAAGATTCAATATGAAGCCAGTGTAGATGAATCAAATTACGAAGCTTTATTAATACAAAAGCAGGACATGGATATGAAGTACCAGTCTACACAAGTCGGACCTCATCGGGATGATATGAGTTTTTATATTAATGACATAGAGGTTCGAAGATTTGGTTCTCTGGGACAACAGCGGACAGCTGCACTGTCATTAAAGCTGGCAGAGATAGAAATTGTAAAACAACTCATTCATGATACACCGATTTTATTATTGGATGATGTTATGTCAGAGTTAGACGAAAGTCGCAGAGATTATTTATTGCATTCCATTCATGATATTCAGACAATTATTACTTGTACCGGATATGATGATTTTATAAAAGAGAGAATGAAAATTAATCGGGTATATAAAGTGGTAAAAGGCCATGTTTATCCCGAAGGTGAAGTAAAGGATTTAGGTTAAATTAGTGAAACATCAGAATTCATAATTCTGATTACATAGAATTAGGAGGATTAAAAATGGCAAACGAGTATGGAGCTGAACAGATACAGATTCTGGAAGGTTTAGAAGCCGTTCGGAAGCGACCTGGTATGTACATTGGTAGTACATCAGAGCGTGGTTTACATCATTTGGTATATGAAATTGTAGACAATGCGGTGGATGAGGCCTTAGCAGGATTCTGTTCCGTCATTGATGTGTCAATTAATGAAGATAATTCCATAACAGTAGTTGATAATGGACGTGGTATTCCGGTAGGTATTCATGAAAAAGCCGGTATCCCGGCAGTAGAAGTTGTATTTACCATTCTTCATGCAGGTGGTAAATTCGGCGGTGGAGGATACAAGGTATCCGGTGGTCTTCATGGTGTAGGTGCATCTGTAGTAAATGCGTTATCTGAGTGGTTGGAAGTTGAAATCAGTCGAGATGGCAAGGTGTACAGACAGCGCTATGAAAGAGGACAAGTAGTTTATAAATTAAAAGAGGTTGGTAAGACTGATCAGACCGGAACAAAGGTAACATTTAAGCCGGATGCAGAAATCTTTGATACCACTGTGTATAACTTTGACACATTAAAGGTTCGTTTGCGGGAAACTGCATTCTTAACCAAGGCATTAAAGATTAATTTGAATGATAAGAGACAGGATCCGGTAGTAGAACGTACCTTCCATTATGAGGGTGGTATTAAGGAATTCGTAGAATATATTAACCGTCATAAAGATCCTTTGTATAGCAAGGTTATTTATTGTGAAGGTGAAAAAGACAATATTTTGGTTGAAGTTGCATTGCAGCATAACGATTCCTTTAATGAGTCTACATATAGTTTCGTAAATAACATTAATACACCGGAGGGTGGTATGCATTTAACCGGTTTCCGTAGTGCAATTACCAAGGTGTTTAATGACTATGCAAGAACAAACAAGTTATTAAAAGAAAAAGAAGATAATTTATCCGGTGATGATTCGCGTGAAGGTTTAACTGCAATTATCAGTATTAAGATTGAAGACCCACAGTTCGAAGGTCAGACCAAGCAGAAGCTGGGTAATTCAGAAGCCAGAAGTGCAGTGGAAGGTATTGTTACAGAGCAAATGACTTATTTCTTAGAACAGAATCCTTCTATTGCAAAAATTATCATTAACGAGGCAGTATTGGCACAGCGTGCAAGAATTGCCGCCCGTAAAGCAAGAGATGTAGCCAGAAAGAGCAATTTATCCGATAGTATGGCACTTCCGGGTAAATTAGCAGATTGTTCCGATAAGAATCCGGAAAAATGCGAAATCTACATCGTAGAGGGAGATTCCGCTGGTGGTTCCGCAAAGACAGCACGAAGCAGAGCAACCCAGGCAATTCTTCCACTTCGTGGTAAGATTCTGAATGTTGAAAAAGCAAGAATTGATAAGATTCTGGTAAATGAAGAAATTAAGGCAATGATTACCGCATTTGGTACCGGTATTCATGACAATTTTGATATTTCTAAATTACGTTACGGAAAAATCATTATCATGACCGATGCGGACGTAGATGGTGCGCATATTGCAACCCTGTTGTTAACGTTCTTCTATCGGTTTATGCCGGAGTTAATCCGTCAGGGACATGTATATTTGGCACAGCCACCACTTTATAAGTTAGAGAAGAATCGCAAGGTATGGTATGCATACAGTGATGACGAGTTAGATAAGATTTTGAAAGAAGTTGGTAGAGATACCAACAACAAGATTCAGCGTTACAAAGGTCTTGGAGAAATGGACCCTGAACAGTTATGGGAAACCACCATGGATCCGGAACGCAGAATTCTGTTACGAGTAGCCATTGATGAAGAAAATGAATCCGAGATTGATTTGACCTTTAATACCTTAATGGGTGATAAGGTAGAACCACGTCGTGAATTCATTGAAGCAAATGCGAAATTCGTTAAGAATCTGGATATTTAAGGAATGGAGGAACAAACATGGACGACAGTACAATTTTTGATAAAGTTCAAGAAATAGACTTGAAAAAAACCATGGAACGTAATTACATTGATTACGCAATGAGTGTAATTGCAGCCAGAGCCTTACCGGATGTACGAGACGGATTGAAGCCGGTACAGAGAAGAATTTTATTTTCTATGATTGAGTTGAACAATGGTCCGGATAAGCCACATCGTAAGTGTGCCCGTATCGTCGGTGATACCATGGGTAAATATCACCCACATGGTGACAGCTCAATCTATGAAGCATTGGTAAAATTAGCACAGGAATGGAATACCCGTTATATGCTGGTAGACGGACATGGTAACTTCGGTTCTGTGGACGGTGACAGTGCTGCGGCAATGCGTTATACAGAAGCAAGACTTTCTAAGATTTCTATGGAAATGCTTGCAGATATTAATAAAGATACCGTTGATTTTGTACCAAACTTTGACGAGACAGAGAAGGAACCAATGGTACTTCCAAGCCGTTATCCAAATCTTTTGGTAAATGGTACTTCCGGTATTGCAGTTGGTATGGCAACCAATATTCCTCCTCACAATCTTCGTGAGACCATCGATGCGGTAGTAAAGATTATCGACAACCGGGTTCAGGAAGATCGGGAAACCGATATGGAAGAAATCTTACAGATTGTAAAGGGACCGGACTTCCCAACCGGAGCACAGATTCTGGGTACCGGACAGATTGAGGAAGCTTACCGTACCGGACGAGGTAAGATTAAGGTACGTGCTATTTCCAATATTGAGCCAATGTCCAATGGAAAGCAGAGAATTGTAATTACCGAATTACCATACATGGTAAATAAAGCACGTTTGATTCAGAAAATAGCTGAATTAGTAAAGGATAAGAAAATCGAAGGAATTACAGACCTTCGTGATGAATCCTCTCGTGAAGGTATGCGTGTGGTTATTGAACTTCGTAAGGATGCCAATGCCAATATCGTATTAAAGAAATTATATAAGCATACTCAGTTACAGGATACCTTTGGTGTAATTATGCTGGCATTGGTAAATAACGAACCAAAAATTCTGAACTTATTAGAAATGTTAACCTACTACCTGAAGCATCAGGAAGATGTGGTTACCAGAAGAACCAAATACGAATTAAACAAAGCAGAAGAACGTGCACACATTTTACAGGGTTTGTTAATTGCTTTGGATAACATTGAACGTGTTATTCAGATTATTCGTGGTTCAAAAAATGTAGCAGAAGCAAAAGAAAAATTAATGGAAGAATTCGGCTTATCCGAAGTACAGGCTCAGGCAATCGTAGACATGCGTTTGCGTGCATTGACCGGTTTGGAACGGGATAAGATTGAAGCAGAATATCGTGAATTAATTGAACGTATTGCAGAGTTGAAAGCAATCTTAGCAGATAATAAGAAATTATTAGGTGTTATTAAAGAAGAGTTATTAATCACTGCAACAAAGTTCGGTGATGAAAGAAGAACTTCAATCGGACCGGATGAAGATGAGATTACCGATGAGGAACTTATCAAGCGTGAAAATACAGTTATTGCTATGACTAAATTAGGTTATATCAAGCGTATGACTGTAGATAACTTCCGCTCACAGAACCGTGGCGGTAAGGGTATCAAGGGAATGCAGACCATTGAAGATGATTTCATTGAAGAGTTGATTATGACAACGACACATCATTTCATCATGTTCTTTACGAACCTTGGTCGAGTATACCGCTTAAAGGCATATGAGATTCCGGAATCCGGCAGAACCGCAAGAGGAACAGCAATTGTAAACTTATTGCAGATGCTTCCGGAAGAAAAGATTACAGCGGTAATTCCAATTCGGGAATTCAAGCCGGGACGTTATTTGTTCATGGCAACAAAGAAGGGTATGGTTAAGAAGACTCCTATTACAGACTTCCAGAACATTCGTAAGAATGGTTTGGCAGCAATTACTCTTCGTGATGAAGATGAGTTGATTGAAGTAAAATCAACCAATAATAAGAAGGAAATCCTCTTAGTATCGAAGTTAGGTATGTGTATCCGATTCTTAGAAACCGATGCAAGAAGTACCGGACGTACATCTATGGGTGTAAAGGGTATGAATCTCGGTGCCGGAGATGAAGTAGTCGGAATGCAGATGGATACTCAGGGTGATGACTTATTAATCGTATCTGAAAATGGAATGGGTAAACGTACTTCCATGGATGAATTTACACCACAGAACCGTGGCGGTAAGGGTGTGAAGTGTTATAAGATTAATGAAAAGACCGGTAATGTTGTTGGTGTTAAGGCAGTTAGTGAGAGCAATGAAATTATGCTGATTTCTACAGAAGGAATTGTAATTCGTCTGCAGTGTAAGGATATTTCTCAGCTTAGCCGCGTAACCTCCGGTGTGAAGTTAATCAACATGGATACAGAGAAACACATTACAGTTGCAAGTGTTGCAAAGGTTCGTGACAGTGATCCGGAAGAAGATCTTAAGAAACTGGAATCACAGTTAGAAGAAGAACAAGAAGTAGGAACTATAGAAGAGATTTCTGAGGACGAAGGTATGGACGAAATCCCAACAGAAGAATAGAAGGATTTTAAGGGGCTGCCCGCCTGCGAATACTCGTAGGTATGGCAGCCTTAAAACACAGAAGGGGGCGGGATTGTATGAACTTTGATGAAATTATGGATTTATCAAATAAGGCTGATGCATTTAGCAGTATTATGCTATACATATTAGCCGGAGTCGGTGCGTTATTAGCAATTCTCCTAATAGTATGGTTACTATTCAAACTATCCGCATTTATTAAAGGAAAAAAGGGCGATACAATATTAAAAGATGTGCCAACAGATGAAGAACAATTATTCGGAGATTAATAAGGGAGCTTTGTACATTTATGAGAACGATACATACCGATACAATTATTCAGAATATAAAAGAAATGTGCATAGAGGCAAATTTGCAGTTGTCACCGGACATGGAATCGGTGATTCATAATGCAAGCCGGGAAGAAGATAGTACACTTGGAAAACAGATTCTTGGCCAGTTGTGTGAGAACATGCAAATTGCAAAAGAGGACTCCATTCCTATTTGTCAGGATACGGGAATGGCAATTGTATTCGTAAAAATCGGACAGGATGTTCATATAGAAGGTATGCCTATAACGGAAGCAATTAATGAAGGAGTTCGTCAAGGATATGAGGAAGGATACTTGCGCAAATCTGTCGTAAGGGATCCGTTAATTCGCGAGAATACCAAAGACAATACACCGGCAATTATCCATTATGATATTGTTCCGGGAGAACAGTTGGAATTGATGGTTGCACCAAAGGGATTCGGAAGTGAGAATATGAGTCGGGTATTCATGCTGAAGCCGGCAGATGGTGTGGAAGGCGTGAAAGCATCTGTACTTCAGGCAGTAAAGGATGCAGGCCCAAATGCTTGTCCTCCAATGGTGGTTGGCGTCGGTCTGGGTGGAGATTTTGAAAAATCAGCAATCTTGGCAAAGACCGCATTAACCAGAAATATTAATGAAGGTTCAACCTTGCCACATATACGGGCAATAGAAGAAGAGTTGTTAAAAGAAATCAACCAACTGGGTATCGGTCCTGGTGGATTAGGCGGAAAAACAACTGCATTGGCTGTGAATATTGAGACCTATCCAACTCATATAGCAGGGATGCCATTAGCAGTAAATATCTGCTGTCATGTAAACCGACATGCAAAACGTATTCTATAAATAAGGAAGAAACCGATGGAAAAACATATACAAGCACCAATTACAAAAGAAGAAGTGGAAAAATTACAGGCTGGTGATTATGTCTATATAACCGGAACCATTTATACGGCGAGAGACGCTGCACACAAGCGGATGTATGAAGCAATGCTGGAAGGACAGGAGCCACCATTTGAATTGACGAATAATATTATTTATTATCTGGGGCCAACCCCTGCACGAGAAGGGCAGGTAATCGGTTCAGCAGGACCTACAACCAGTTCCAGAATGGACAAATATGCACCGCTTCTTATGGAACATGGTTTAGCCGGAATGATTGGAAAAGGCAAACGATCAGCGGAAGTTCTGCAGACCATGCAAAAGGAAACTTGTGTGTATTTTGCAGCAGTAGGCGGAGCAGGTGCACTGCTTTCAAAGTGTATTAAGGCAGCAGAAGTAATTGCATATGAAGATTTAGGAACAGAAGCAATTCGTAAATTAAAAGTGGAGAATCTACCAGTTATTGTGGTTGCAGATACGGCAGGCAACAATATGTATGAAACGGCAGTTGAAAAATATTTAAAAGATATAGTCTATAAATAGAAAAGAGGATGTACATGGTAAGGAGCATTAATAAAGTATTAGAAGAAGTAAATAAAGTAGTACGCGGTAAAGAGGAGATTACAGCTAAGGTATTTATGGCAATATGCGCATCGGGTCATGTATTACTAGAAGATAATCCCGGTTCAGGAAAAACTACTCTGGCAAAATCTTTTTCTAGGGCAATTGCTTTGGATTATAAAAGAATTCAATTCACACCGGATACAATGCCAAGTGACATAACAGGCTATTCCTATTTTAAGAAGGGTAGTGATCAAATGGAGTATATGCCAGGTGCAGTACAATGTAATTTGTTATTGGGCGACGAAATTAATCGTACATCTGCTAAAACCCAGTCAGCACTTCTAGAGGCGATGGAGGAAGGATCAGTTACTTTGGATGGAAAAACGACATTTCTACCGCAACCTTTTATCGTTATTGCAACACAAAATCCAGCTACTAGTTTAGGAACACAACCGCTTCCGGATTCGCAGTGTGATCGTTTTATGGTAAAACTTTCTATGGGATATCCATCATTAGATTCCGAAATGCAGATTTTACGAGAAACATCTGTTAACGATATTACAACAAGAATAGATTCTGTAATGACAGCGGAATTACTTCAACAAATTCGAGGTTATGTTGACAGATTAAAGGGAAATGACGAGTTAATTAAATATATTTGTGAATTGTGTGATGCTACTAGACATCATGATTATATTGATGTAGGAGTGAGTACGCGTGGTGCAATAGCTCTTGAACGAATGGCTGCCGCTCATGCGCTATTTCAAGGAAGAGGATATATTATTCCAGAAGATGTACGAGAAGTATTTATCGATGTGTGTGCCCACAGAATAATATTAAAGCCTCGTGCCCGTATGGAGGATATATCAGAGAAAGCGATTTTAGAAGAAATATTAAATAAGATAAAACCAGGAGTGGTTAGTAAAAAGTAGGGGAAAATATGATTAATAGAATCATCTTTTTTAGCTTAGGAATATTAGGACTATGTGTTCTTGCATTATGGACTGGAGAACTATACTTTTTTGGAATAGTCGGAATATTAATATGCATATTGCTTGTAAATCTTTTGCTTATGCTTATTCAAAGGAAATTAGTAAAGTGTAAGGTTGAGGTGAAGAGCAGTACAATTGAATCAAATGTGATGAAGATACGTATTGAAGTGGATAATCCTACTTTTTTTCCGGTTTTTCAAGGTCGTGGGAAAGTAGAAATTCGAAATCTCAGCTTTGATATTACAAATAAACATGATATACGTTTTTCAATTCCCAATAAAAGAACGCAGATATTGGAATATGAAATAGAGAGTGAGTATTGCGGAAAGTTTGAAATCAATATAAACAGCATTAAATTATATGATTCTTTAGGTATTTTTTCTTGGGTTGGAAATAAAAATCTTAAATATCAGGCATATTTGTTTCCTGATTATTATTATGTTAATTCAGTTTCTCAAGTCATGAGAGTGAACTACGAAAAAGAACATCAATTTAGTCATGAACGCAATTCCAATTTAAGTGATTTGCTACAATATAGAGAGTACCAAAAAGGGGATTCTATAAAGCATATTAATTGGAAATTGTCGAATAGATATGATGAATATATTATAAGAGAATTTGATACACCTATTGATAATCAAATTTTAGTTGTAAGTGATGCTTACCCAATTAATAAACGGACCAAGAACATAGCGTATAGTGTATTAATGTCAGTATGCATGTCTTTTATTGAAAAGGGGATATCGCATCAAATAGTTTATATTGAACATGGTCGCAATAATATGATACCAAAAGAACTTATTCGTTACGAGCAAGTGATTGAATCCATGAAAGATATCATGAATTCCCCAAACGCAGACAACGAATCATTAATGCAAGTACTAATTAAAAACGGAAGTATTCAAAAATATTCGAAAGTGATATATATTAGTAATTATATATCAGATATTGAAAAAAAGAGACTTGCAACTATGGGAAATATAAAGATAATTCATGTGGCAGAAGGGGAATTTGCACTAGAGAATGTAGAAGCAACAATTTGCGCCTTAAACATATAAGTGAAAGGATTATGCAATGAAGAAAGAAACAACAATCATACCATGTAGTGAACAGCACATAAATAATATATATATGAATATGGCTTTTTCTGGGTTATTTAGTATCATTCTTGCATGGATTTTTTCAGGAATGTCTGCTAAAGTAATAGATCAAAAACTTGGATTTTTGATTTTTGGAGTGCTGTTTCTAACTGAAAGTGTGTTACTGCAGATTCTAATATATAAAAAAGAAATAAAGAAGAATATCAGAAATATTGGTATAGTTGTTGGTTCCATTATAATAATTGGTGGAATATTGCATCGTTTTTTTGCAAATGGATTTGTGGTGTTTATTAATAGTGTCATTGCAACATGGAATGAAAAGAACGGAACAATATATTACTTATTTATTACATCAGATCAAAACATAACTTTTGATTTCTTGATATTTTCAGTGTTGACTATGTCAATAATTGTAGCATTATTGAATTTAGCTATAAGACTAGAGAGCTTGGAAAGCGTTCTTGGGATTACATATGTTGCTTTATTAGCATATATAATTTTAGGAAAAGTAAATGTTATATTTATAATTCTAGCTACAATAATTATGTTAATTTATATGGTTTTAGATAATTGTGGTAGAGAAGTATATCGTCATTCGCTAGTATTCTGGTTGTTTTTTGGTAGCGAATTGGCAATGGTCAGTATTGGTATGTTGTTATTTTGCAGTATGATATCCAATCAGGGGATGGAAAGAATACAGAACAAATTCATACAGCAAATAGAATCCGTATTTTACGGTAAGCCAGATTTGACAGATGGAGATCTTCAGTATGTAGATAGTCGAAAAACAGGAACGCAACAACGTTTAATAATAAATACGAGCAGTAATAATGTTATCTACTTAAAAGGGTTTGTTGGAAGTAATTATGATGATAATCAATGGAAAAATCTAGAGGACGAAGTATACATAGAGAATAAGGATATGTTACAATGGCTTTTAGATAATAATATGGCGAGTGCTACTTTTTTAGGCTCATTTCTTGTGATGGAGCAGGGTTATAACCCGAATACAATTCAAGTCGAAGAAACAACTATAACCATTGAAAATGTTTCTGCATCTTCAAAATATATGTACATGCCTTATACAATAGCAAATTTGCGTTTTGAATATAATGCGAATTTTGACAGAGATATAAATGTTAAAAATGGTATCGTTCAATTAAATGATAAATATACGGTAACATTTGAAGATGTTCACAGTGAAGAATTTGTAGATTTATATAACAATGGTTGCTTGACGGATTCAGAAATAATAACAAATTGGGAAGCATATTTTAATTCTGAACAGTCGTATAGAGATTTTGTACAAGAAAATTACATGGATTTACCAACAGATATCGAAATGTATTTTGATAAAAAATTGAACAGAATTGACCAACCGGTTGCTGCGGATGTTACAAAGGAAATTCGAGAGTATTTGGCTTCAGAGATACGCTATGCGGATTCACCAATCCAACGTCGAGGTGGTGATTTTGTGTTGGCGACATTGAACGAGACTCAAGAGGGATATAGTGTTCATTATGCAACCATAGCAACCCTAATGTTTCGATATTATGGAATACCGGCAAGATATGTAGAAGGCTATCGTGTAACACCGAATAGTAGCAAGACTGTTACTGTTAATGATGCACATGCTTGGGTAGAAATATATAGGTATGGAATGGGATGGGTGCCAATTGAAGTAACGCCCGGTTATTATGAAGAAAAAGAATACTCAGGTGTAAATAGTGGGGCGAGTAGTGTTAGTGAAGTGCCGATTACAAGTATGCCTAATATTATATCAGAAGAAGATTCAACAACATCAGAAGAACAAGTGGCAAAGAAATTAAGTTGGAATGAATGGATAATTATAGTTGTATTTTTACTGTTACTGTTGTTAGCAGTAATATTGTTGAGGAGATTTTTAATTCAAAAGAAACGAAAGGAACGTATTCAAAATGATGTTGCTGCAGATGCGGTATTGTTTATGGCAGGCATTATGTGGAAAATTGCAAAAAATGATAACGTATTGGTCAATACATGTATCCCTAGTTTAAGTTGTAATGAAATGAATCAAAAATACCTTACTACAGCAAGAATGGACTTCTCAAGAATATGTGACATATTGATGAAAGCAAAGTACTCTAATTTAAATATATAGAGTGAAGAATTTTTTGTTATTCACTCTTATATGGAGATGATGAGTCATAGCCTTTATGATAATGCAAATTTCTTTAGACGTTTAGTTTTAAGATATCTTAAAGTACTATGTTGATAGAAATATGGAGTAATATATGAAACAAAAGAGAGTAGGAAAAAAGAATAAGAATACTATAGTATTTGTACTATTTTCAATGTGTTCATTGGTATTAAATGGTTGTCAGAAAGAAGTGTCACCATTTGTCCCGAGTCATGCTTATACGTATGATGCTTCGCAGGAAGGGATCGTTGATCCTACAGAATTATCGGATGATCAAGACGAAGATAGAATGGGCATTTCAATTAGTGAGAATACAGATGGTGATGATGAAGGAAATAATTCTAACGGAACAATCAATGTGTTAAGCGATATGAATGGAGCAGGCTCTGTTAATGACAATTGGGTTATGACGGAAGATGAAATGATGGAATTTTTAGAAACCGAGCTGCCGGATATTCATATTGCCGATATGCCCGAAAAGAGTATTATTTCTCAAGAATCAGAAGAAATAATCGAAGATGAACAGGCGGAAAGTGAAGTAGACGACACACAACCAAACGTAGTCGAACCAACAACAGAAACAGAAAACACAGAATCAACAGAACCAATAACAAGTGAGGAGAATACCGAAGCAAATACAGAAGAAACTACAACTGAGTCGACAGATAATTCAGAAGAAAGTTCGGATGGAGAGAATATTGACACAAGTACAGATGATACAACGGAATCTGCAGACAACACAGAAACCGATTCAAATGAAGACACAACAAGTGGAGAGGACTCCAATGCATCTACTTCAGAGAATACGGGGGGGGGCGCATCTGAGTCCGAAAAAACGGATACAGAGGAGCCGACTACGGAAGAAACAGATGTTAATGCAATTGTTGACATGAGAATAGAAGGTGAGTTGGGGGCATATATATGGGGAGAAACTCCAAGAATTTCAGATTTTCAAGTATATATTGAAAGAGCAAGCGGTGAAGAAGAAGAGATTGTAGATTATACCATTGATATGAATTATCCGGAACTTCAAATTGAAAAAGCAGATTTGTCAGATGAAACAAAGACTATTACACTAACGCCATATACTCCCGGAATATATAATGCAACAATTTCTTATGAAGGAAACTATATAGAGGTTCCATATGAGTTACATATATACTATGTACTCATAGAATACACACATATAAAATTATGTACACATCCTAAAGAGCATGGGGCTTATAAGTTGACTGATGCTATAGAAATGTTTGGTCTTTCTAATACAGATGAAGTATATACCTGTTCAAATTGGCGTTATTATGAAACAATGGACACAGGGTATTATGGCTGGGGAGGCATTGCGAAGATACCGTTACTTTATGATTACCAGTTAACAGAAGAGGAATTTAGTAATTTTTGTGTGTCAGATGAATGGACTGTTAGCACGGGGTTTACGGTAGAAGCATCAGGAGTTGGTAGTAAGGTGAATGAATATACATATTATCTTTATAGTAGAGCAAGTGTTCATTATCATGATTATGAACCATAAGAGTACTAATGGTTAGATATTTTCTTAGAAGAACAACTAAAAGTGGAGAATCTACCAGTTATTGTGGTTGCAGATACGGCAGGCAACAATATGTATGAAACGGCAGTAAATGAGTATCGAAAAGCTCACAAAACAGAATAAAATATCGAAAAATAAAATGGAAAAAGCGGTTGACAACAAACCGCTTTTTTGTTATTCTAGTTAGGCGTCACAATTAAATATTTTGAATTATAGTTCAGACATGGAGAAGTACTCAAGTGGCTGAAGAGGCGCCCCTGCTAAGGGTGTAGGTCGTTCGCGCGGCGCGAGGGTTCAAATCCCTCCTTCTCCGTATTATTTTTTGCTCTTTTTTAGAACATCAAAAATCGACAAAAATAATTAAAAATGTGTTGACAAGGATATTTGATTGTGATAAGTTATTAACGTTGTCGCGATGAGACAACAACCAAATGAACCTTGATAATTAAACAATAAGACAACCCTGAAAATTCTAAAGAATTTCAGAAAACGGACAGTTCTACGAAAGTAGGACACCTTAAAAACAGTAAGTAAGGGAATTATTAGCCAGA
>JAFTZJ010000006.1 GCA_017461045.1 Lachnospiraceae bacterium
ACTCATACATTTATTAAATGCAATATCTTTCTCGCCCATACTACCTCCTTGCTAATTTTAATTCGTTGAAATTCAGCAAGGATTCATATAGATTCTTGTAGAAATAAGATTGGTTATACCAAAAGAAATACACTTGCTTGTATTTAGTATACAAACAAGTGTATTATTTGTCAATATTCAATTTACATTTCATTTCAACATAATAACCGCTCCAAGATTTCCGCGCATTCCGTGGCTGGCACGATGAGAAAACAAGAAATCAGGGTTACAACAGGTGCAAATATCCGTTATTTCTAAATGTTCTTCCCGAATACCGGCTTCCGTCAAAATAACCTGATTGGCTTTCCATAAATCCAGATGATATTTTCCCGGTCCGGTAGCCCGTAACATTGCTTCCGCTTGCTCCGCCGTAAATTCTTTCCGAAATTCTTCTGCTACGTCTTCACTGATTTCATAGCAGCTTTGACAAATTGACGGTCCGATGGCACACAGGATATCTTCCGGCTGAGAACCATATTCCTGTTGCATGTAATCTACCATAACCTTTCCCATTCGGGCTACGGTACCACGCCATCCGGAATGGGCCAGTGCAACTACTTGCTTTACCGGGTCATAAAAAAATAAGGGCACACAGTCTGCACAGAATGTTATTAACGGTATTTCGGGCACGTTAGTTACCAATCCGTCAATCCCGATAATATCTGACTCCCGTATAATTCCTTTTCCGCAGTCTGCCTCTGTTACCTTATGAATCCTCGTAGTATGAACCTGATCGGAAAACACCAATTTCCGTTCATCATAGCCGATTGCCTTCGCGAATCTGTGGTGATTCTCAAAAACCGCTTCCTGCTCATCTCCTCGATGAAAACTAAGATTCATAGTACCAAGATGGTCTTTACTCACTCCACCCAGTCGGGTGCTGAAGCCATGTATAACCCCTGCTTCTTCCAAATTACGAAAGGTTATATAAGTAACTCCTTCTGATTCATGTATATTGGTCGATTGATTCTGATTTGCATATTGAATCTGTAACATAATCTGTCCCCTTAAAATGCATTTCGAATATATTGAATTTCCTGTCCAAGGATTGCCGCCACATCAAAGCGTACCGGTGTATTCTCTGACAAATGATGCTCATACAAATAATAACGGGCGGTTTGATAAATCCGCTGTTGTTTAGCCGGTGTCACTGCCTCTGCCGGGTGACCGGAACTTAGATTCTTACGATATTTCACTTCCACAAACAGTAAATATTGTGATTCCTTTGCAACAATATCAATTTCTCCTTGCTTACAACGATAATTGCGTTCCAGAATCCTCATGCCTTGTTGTTCCATATAGGCAACTGCTAAGGCTTCGTATTCACTTCCCACTGCCCGTTTATTCATTCCGCTTCCTTTCCGGTCATTTCATCCCGAAAATAATTACTTATCTAGTTTACTCCGTAATTTATCCATACGGTCTACATAAACCAGTATTTCCGCTACCACGCCATACAATTCCGGGGGTATATAATCCCCTACATCCAAATTCATCAATGTATCTGCCAATCCCTTATCTACATAGGTTGGCACATCATGTTCTTTTGCCTTTTCTATAATACGGTCTGCAATAGCACCCTTACCTGTCGCAACTACCTGAGGAGCATGATCCTTCGGATCATAAGCCAATGCCACTGCTTTCTTCGGTTCTGCTTCTGGTGTCGTTACTTTTTTGCTTGCCCGTTCACTTGGCGAGCGGTCTCCATAATATTCATATGGTTGTTCATAACCTGATAACTGATTTGCCATGGCTCCTCCTTTCTGTTACATTGCCGCTTCCATTGCCTGGCGGCAACTTGTCGGCATACAACTTCCTACGTCCGCATATCAAAGGTAAACCGTTTCTGTCCGGTTACCAAATCCTGATCAAACATTTCTTCTATTACAGCATCCGGTTGTATCGGTTCCTGTACCTCCGGTTTTGGTTCTACCTTTGACACTTCATTGGTAAAATAAAACCCTTTCTCTTCCAGTTTCTGAGACAATTGTTCCATGTTCTCTGCTACTACAGTAACAGAGGTTGCATCCTCCATAGTAAAACGGGCATGCAACTTTTTATCCTTTAGGCGGACTAAAATGTCCGTTCCGCCCAGATTCGGCATATCCAAATGAAGCAATACTTTAACGCCGTCTGCTCCCTGTTGCACCTTTTTCTTATTTGCATATACAAACAATTCTGAATTGGCATCCTGACCATTCATTTTCATTGGTAACTGTGCAAAAATAAACTGTTCGTTTAACTGCTGCATAAATTGCATATTTTCCCGCATGTTCTGAGAGTGTTGCGAAAAGTCCTGGCCGGATTGACCGGACTGTCCTAAGTATTCTTCCAACTTTCCTGCCTGTTCATATATCTTCTCATATAACTGGACAATTTCCTTTGGATGTTTCATATCCTCCGGCTTCATTAACCATTTTTCCTGAATGCCCTTCTTTAGCAGCTTTCCAAAATTCTCACTTTGGAAAAAGCTCTGAACTGCTTCTGCCGGCAATTGTCCTTCTGCTTCCATATATTCATGCAGATTCGAAAATACCTCTCCATAATCCTTTGCATTCTCAGTCAACTTTTGGAATACTTCCTGTGGCATACCAAGTTCCGTTAATTGACTTCGTAAAGAGGTAAAAAATGCAGTATCATCTTGGAATGCAACCGGTACTGAAATCTCAGACAATCCCGTTGTTGTCTGCAATTCATTTGCAGTTTGTGCTACTTCCACTCCTGCATTTTCTGCAATCGATGTGTTCAAGGCAGTCGTTTCTGCTATATTACCAGCTTCTCCGTTAGGATTAATCATCGACTGCGGAACCATTTCCTGCACTTGCGCAGTTGTATTCTGTACTCCGGTATTTCCGTCCGCTTTCCAGCCAAAGATTTGTATTAATTCCTGATTCAAATTCTGTATCTGTTGTAAATCACCGTTTTGTGCAACTGTACTTACTGCCTGTTCCAAGCTATTCATCACCTGATTCATGGACTGGGTTAATTGATGTTCATGAGCCGTATACTGAGCAAACTGACGGATATTCCCTTCATTTACCGGAATCTGTAGCCGGTTCATATTAACCAATTGTTTAATATCTGCCTCCGGGAACCGAACAGATTGTTGCATGATGCTCCGCATGGTATCTTTGTCCAAGGGCATACTTGCTTCCATTAAGGCATTGGCAATTGTTACATTCCGGTCAGACAAAGCAAATCCATTGGAAACCAACGCCTTCTCTGCGGCCGGATTTCCACCGCTGACATTCGGATTTTCCATCGGACGTATTACCAGTTGTTCCCCTTGATTTTCTTTCACCTGAAATGACAGTTTCTGTCCGATATTCAGTTCTACCGATTCTCCAAGTCTTGCATGAACAGTCTGCAAATTATCCAATAAAATGGTAACATCCTGCGCTGTAATATTGAGAATCTGTCCTTGAAACACATTCCCCGGACGCAAAGAAGACAGAGTCGAACCACCCTCCGCTTTTCCAGCGGAAGTAGAACCGTTCACATTCAAAGCACGCAGTGCTTCCGCACTGGCACGATTACTTTGATTATCCCGGTTACTCAATGTGTTCCAACCCTGTCCAAAAATATTCATAGAAGCTCCTTATATTAGATTCTTAATAAATGTCCGACGATGAATCTCACATGGTCCGTATTTGCGAAGTGCTTCAATATGCTCCGCGGAACCATAGCCCTTATTTCTGGCAAAGCCATACTGTGGGTAAATCTCATCATAAACACACATCAAATGGTCTCGTTCCACCTTTGCCAAAATACTGGCTGCAGCAATCGAAATACTTTTTGTGTCTCCTTTTATTATCGGCACTTGTGGCTGATTTACTGAAGGAATTGTCACTGCATCATTCAATAAAATCTGAGGTTCCACAGAAAGCTTACTGATTGCCTGTCGCATAGCAATATAATTTGCCTGTAAAATATTGATTTCATCAATTGTTGCTACATCTGCAATACCAACCGCATAGGTAATGGCGGTTGCTTTGATTTCCTCATATAATTCCTCTCGCTTTTTCTCGCTTAACTGCTTAGAATCATTCAAGTATAGCAGATTCACATCCTTTGGAAATACAACTGCCGCTGCCATAACCGGTCCAGCCAAAGGTCCCCGTCCAACCTCATCAATACCACATACGTAATCATAATCCTTCCAGTACTGATATTCATAAGTTTTCATATTCTCAATACGTTGTATTTCTGCTTTCCATTGATCCAGTCGCTTTTGTGCTCTTGTAACCTCTTTTATTACACCTGCCCGCTCATCCTCCTGATATTGTGTGATAAATGCCGGCAATTCTTCATAGGTTGCATGTTGCAAAACCTGTTTTATCTCTTGTATACTACTCATAATCCTTCTCCAATTCTGTATCCTTCCCCAATGACGTTTCCATTACTTCGGATCAATACGTCCAATTTTATTTAATGGCCACATACGAAATACGGTTTTTCCCTGAATAATTTCTCTTGGTATGGGGCCTACTTCCTCATAGCGACTGTCTTGACTATTATTGCGATTATCCCCCAACACAAAGTACTCATTTTCTCCTAATGTAATAGGTTCTGCCGCAATGCCTCTTAATTCTTCCTTGATAACAGCATTGCCATAGTTTTCCTGCAACGCTTCTCCCTGATTATGTATATCCCCATCTGCATCTGTATACAATGTATCTTCAGTACCTACATATATGGTTCCTTCCGGATCAATGTAAATTGTTTCCCCCGGCAAGCCAACAATACGCTTGATAAAAAAGGTATCACTATCCTTATACGGGAAAATTACAATATCATATCGCTTCGGCTCCTGAAAGCGATAGGACAATTTATCCAGCCAAACACTTTCTCCGTCATGAAGCGTCCCTTCCATAGAATGACCAATTACTTCCGAACGGCTTCCTACAAAGGTCAACACTAAAAACACAAGCAAAACAATCGTTGCTATATACAAGACTGTTTTTATCAGTTCGTGCCGGATATTCAATTCATCATCATATTCTACCTGGTCTTTTTGAAAAATCCCCATTATATCACCTATATTATGGACGTTCTAGTGTAATTGCTCCTAGTTTTCCATTTCTGTAATTCTCTAACAATATGGCTGCTGCTTTATCATAATCCGGCTGGTCACCCTTTAGTTTGCACTGACGATTCGCTGCAATCTGCTCCAAAATTGCGAAGTTTTCTTGTGTTTCATCTACATCATACTTTTCCTGTAATACACCCGGATAGGTCTCAACCATAAATGTAATAAACTCCAATGCAAGTTCCCGAATATTCAAGATGTCATCCTTAATAGAACCTATGGTAGCTAATCGGACACCCACTTGCTGATCTTCGAATTTTGGCCATAGAATTCCCGGTGTGTCCAGAAGTTCTACATTCTTGTTAATCCGAATCCACTGTTTTCCTTTGGTTACACCCGGTTTATTGCCGGTTTTGGTACATGCTTTTCCGGCAAAGGAATTAATAAATGTGGATTTTCCTACATTTGGTATTCCTACTATCATAGCACGAATCGGACGATTCAAAATTCCACGTTTCCGATCCCGTTCAATCTTCTCTTTACAGGTTTCCTGAATAACGCTGGTAATGGATTTCATACCGGCGCCGGACCGTGCATTGATTTTTACTACTGCATAACCCTTATCCTTATAAAACTGTTCCCAAAGATTCGTAACGCTATCATCTGCCAAATCCACTTTGTTCAACAAAATCAACCGAAACTTGTTCTTTGCCAATTCATCAATATCCGGGTTTTTACTGCTATACGGCACTCTGGCATCAACCAATTCAATTACAATATCAATTAATTTTATATCTTCCTGCATCATACGAACAGCTTTTGTCATATGACCCGGATACCATTGAATGTTCATAGTTTACCTCTCGTTGTCTTTGGCAACCATCGATACACGACCTTGCCAAGAATTTCATTTTCTAAGATATTTCCCATATTTGCAAAACGGGAATCCTCACTGTTGTTCACATTGTCGCCCAAAACGAAATATTCACCTTTTTCTAAGGTGACCCCTTCCAATGCAAGACCTTCTGTTGCAATCTTTTCATCAAATGGCAAATCAGTTAACACCACGCCATCAATGAAGATATATCCATCTTGAATGGTTATGGTCTCTCCCGGAAGTCCGATTACACGTTTTACATTATAATAGCCATTGTCCCCTTCCCGTTGCTTGAATGCAATCAAATCAAACCGTTTCGGAGAACCAAACACGTAACCAATCTTGTTTACCAACACTACATCACCATTTTGCAGGGTTGGTTCCATGGACTGACCAACAATTCGAAGGGTTTGTGCCCCAAAAGCAACAATACTATATGCGATGATGACCACAATTAATATAGAGATTGCATAGCTTCCTAATGTACGTAGAAACTCTCGCTTATTAAATTCCTTCTTTTCACGGTTATGACGCAATCGATTTCGATTCGCCCGCAAGTATGCCCGTCTTCCACTTCTTCTTCGCATAAATTCACCTTACTGCCATCTGATACCCGTTTTTTGTATCTTGTTCCAAGATACATGTCCATGGGTTCATTATATTACAATTTCCAAATAAAATACACAAAAAAACGTAAAAAGCAGGGAACTTACGCACCCTGCTTCTTCCGCTGATAAAGAACGATTATTTTACTAATTCCTTAACCTTAGCACTCTTACCAACTCTATCACGTAAGTAGTTCAATTTTGCTCTACGAACCTTACCACGTCTAACAACTTCAATGTTTGCTACATTTGGTGAATGTAATGGCCATGTTCTTTCAACACCTGTACCATTTGAAGTCTTTCTTACAGTAAAAGTCTCTCTGTTGCTACCGCCCTGTCTCTTTAATACGGTACCTTCAAAAACCTGAATTCTTTCACGGTTTCCTTCCTTAACCTTTGCGTGAACACGTACAGTGTCACCAACGTGGAATTCCGGTACTTCTGCCTTGCACTGAGCAGCTTCAATGTTCTTAATAATTTCGTTCATTTGTGTGACCTCCTTATTATTTAGATGTTCTTGCAATTCAATTGTCGCAGAGGACCATCCATTTCTCACAACTTCAATAATGTATCATATATTGCAATAGAATGCAAGCAAAAACTTATTCTTTTCTTCTTTTTTTAGACAAACTATAGTCTAACCGGTACCGGTTCATCAATTACCATACCATCTTCTGTTACAATACAATCCATAGCAATGATTTTCACACCGGCTTTCTCCGCTTTTCGCAATGCATCGCCAAATTGAGGGTGATTGTCATCATTAGGTGCAAAATCATCTACGCCCTTCATTTGAATTACAAATAACACATAGGCTTCGTATCCGTCTTCCATACATCGAATCAACTCTTCCACATGCTTCACTCCACGTTCGGTTGGTGCATCCGGAAAGCTCACATGACCTGCCTGTTCTAAGGTCACACCCTTGACTTCCAGGAAGATTCTTCGTGTTCCATCCTCAATATAAAAATCAAATCTGGAAGCACCGTAACGAACCTCTCTGCGGATACGGGCGTCTTTCGAAAAAATGGTTGCCTTTTGCAACCATTCTTCCACTGCCGGATTCGGCGCCTGGGAATCCATATTTACCAAAAGACAAGGCAAGCCTTGCCGTTTCTTCTCCACCGCTACCAAATCATATTTTGTTTTTCGATTCGGATTATCTGAAACCTCTAAGAACACGCGAACACCCGGTTGCAACAATTCCTTGCATCTTCCGGTATTCTTTACATGAACAATTTCCATCTTGCCCGCAATTTCAACATGCGCAATGAACCGATTGGGACGTTCTCTAAAGATTCCTTCAACAATCTGTCTGTATTTCATAACACTCCTATTAGTTAAACAATACAACTTCTTCCTTTGGTTTTTCAGCCGGAACAACTTTCGTAGCATAAATAACCGGACCATCACCCTTGAATTCACGATAATATTCTTTTTGAATCGTTCCTGTGATTTCCACCCATTGCCGATCCTGCAACATAGCTGCCATATCGCTCACGCACTTAAAACCAATAAACGCAATATCATCAACACAACAAGTCATGGCGTGTCTACCCGGCACAAATCCGGTTTTACCATAATTTCTTGGCTTATATACCATACCTTTGAACTTTACGGTCTTACCAACGTATTTATCCGGGTTGTCCGATGCATCAATATAGAAGATACCAAAATCATCATCTTCAATTTCGATCACATCTGCCTGTAATTTGTATGGCAAATCGTCATCTGCATTCTGAAAATCCGTACTTCCGTCCTCTTTCTCGAATACTATGGTTGCCATTCGATTATTTGCTTTAATAATACGACGATATTCTCCCCGCTTGGTTTCTTCTGTACACCGGTTAAAAATAACCAAATTTGCCATTGAAACCTGCTCCATCATCATGGAACGCATGTTATTCAAATAACTCTCAAAGGTAGTAGCATCTACATTGGCTACAATTTGCACTACAGTCCATCCCTTTGGTACACTCAAGTTGAATAACTGTTCTAATTTCCATGTGCCGTTGTATTCAATCAAAACCAGCTTCGGCTTATACTGAGTCTGCATCTTCATAAACCGTTCTGTTGTCATATCTTCCGGCTCTTCAATTACTTCCAGCATAATATTATGTGCTGCTAATTCTGCCGCATCATATTCTTCAACACCTTCTTCGCATACAATCAATAATGCACGGTCACCTTCATTAAAATCCTGACCGATTAATGTATTTTGAATAAAAGTGGTTTTTCCGCTTTCTAAGAACCCTGTAAACAGATATACCGGTATTTCCTTTGCCATAATTCTTCCTCCTTCGGGTCAGTTATGCTAACTGAAACAACTCTGCCAGCTTCTCTTCCTTCAAATTGCTTCCGATTACACAAAGTTTTCCTGTATAATCCGGAGTTCCTTTTCTCATTTCATATTCACCCGGTACCAAATCAAAATAAATCCATTCGCCATTTACGTTTGGAACCATGCCTTTTGCTCGCAGAATCACACCATATTCCTCTGAGTCTGCTAACTGCTTCAAAATGGATTCCATATCAGCGTCGGTGTATTTATGCGGTGTTTCTTTACCCCAGCTTGTAAACACTTCATCTGCATGGTGATGGTGGTGATCATGTCCATGGCAACCGCAGGTACATTCCTCCCCATGTTCATGATGGTGCTCGTGATCATGATGGTGCTCGTGATCATGATGATGCTCGTGATCATGATGATGCTCGTGATCATGATGATGCTCGTGATCATGATGATGTTCATGCTCATGATCGTGATGGTGCTCATGGTCGTGACAACCGCAGGTATATTCCTCTCCATGCTCATGATGGTGTTCATGCTCATGATGGTGCTCGTGATCATGATGATGTCCATGGTGACATTCGCCCTCATGGTGATGGTGCCCACATTCCGGACACACCTCTACCTCTGCCATCATCTCCTGTAATAATGAGTTTCCCTCTGTCATTGCCTTTCGAATAACAGCCCCATCAATTTCATCCCAAGAGGTTGTAATAATTGTTGCCTTTTCATTATGTTCTTTTAATAAAGCAACTGTTTTCTCCAACTTGTCCTGAGACATTTTTTGCGTACGACTCAAAATAATCGTGCTTGCATTTTCAATCTGATTATTGAAAAATTCACCAAAATTCTTCATATACATCTTTGCCTTTGTTGCATCTGCTACTGTTACAAAGCTATCCAATTCTAATTCTGTATCCTCTGCAACACCCTGTACAGCTTTAATAACATCCGATAATTTACCGACTCCGGACGGTTCAATGATAATACGGTCCGGCGTATACTCCGTCAACACCTGCTTCAAAGCCGTACCAAAATCACCGACTAAAGAGCAGCAAATACATCCTGAATTCATCTCTGTAATCTCAATTCCGGCATCCTTTAAAAATCCACCGTCAATACCGATTTCACCAAACTCATTTTCGATCAAAACCAATTTTTCTCCGGAAAATGCTTCTGAAATCAGCTTTTTAATCAATGTTGTTTTACCTGCTCCAAGAAAACCTGATACAATATCTACCTTCGTCATTTTTATGCCTCCATTTGTCTCTTACTTCTGATTATCTTTACTATCTGATTAAATCAAAGATGTACTGAAATAACGTTCTACACGGTCTGCTAATACAGTCGCAATTACTTTATCACTACCGTATTTCTTCGCCATCTTTTTGGCCGCCCATACATTCGCGCCTGATGAAGTTCCAACCAGTAACCCCTGTACCTTTGCCAACTCTCTTGCTGTTTCAATGGCATCATCATCGGTAACAGTTACAATGTCTGTAATCATATCCACATCTAAAATATCCGGAATGAATCCATCACCAATTCCCTGGATCTGATGTAATCCCGGTTCATCTCCTAACAATGCTGACACATTCTTCGGCTCTACTGCCACAATTTTCAAATCCGGATTCTTTTCCTTTAGGAATTTACTGATTCCCTGCAAGGTTCCGCCACTTCCGATACCACTGACAAAAATATCAACCTTGCCATCTAATTGTTCATAAATCTCCGTTGCAGTTGTTCGGTAATGCATGTTTGGATTCGCCGGATTTACAAACTGTTGGGGCACAAAATACTGATCTGAAGAAGAAGCAATTTCAATCGCTTTGTCTACAGCACCGCCGATACTTAACTCCGGCGGAGTTAATACCAATTCAGCTCCTAATGCCCGAATGATTTTTTTACGCTCCTCACTCATATTCTCCGGCATTACGATAATAACCGGATAACCCATACGAATACCACACAGTGCTAAACCAATACCGGTATTTCCGGAGGTTGGTTCTATAATTGTCATTCCTTTTCGTAAACGTCCCTCTGCTTCTGCTACCTCCAGCATATTCTTTGCAATTCGATCCTTGATACTACCGCCCGGATTCAAAAATTCTGCTTTTGCAAAAATATTTAAGCCGGTTGTTTTCTTTAAGCTAATCATTGGTGTGTTTCCAATTAAGTCTAACACATTATCTGTTACTATATTCATTCCGATACCTATCCTTTTCTTTCTACTTACATACTTTCCTGTACAGACTGCTTCAATATATCAATGGCTTTGTCACAGTCTGCTTCCGTTATAATTAACGGCGGAACCATACGAATAATGTTATTCCGTACAGCTGTTATTAACATATGATGATCAAAGCATTTATGTTTCACTTCAAAGGCAATTGGCTGTTCGAATTCAACACCTACCAACAAGCCCAGTCCACGAACTTCTTTTACACCCGGAAGTTCGTGCAAACGATTCATGAAGTATTCACCCATTTTTTTAGCCTGTTCCGGTAACTTCCGTTCCATAATTTCTGTAATCTCTGCATAAGCAGCTGCACAGCATACCGGATTACCGCCGTAAGTAGAACCATGGGCTCCCGGATTAAAGGTCTTTGCAATCTCTTCTGTTGTGCTGATTGCACCAATCGGCATTCCGCCACCCATAGCTTTTGCCATGGTTACAATATCCGGCTTTACGTCATAGGCCATAAATCCCATTAACTCACCGCAACGTCCCCAGCCGGTCTGCACTTCATCAAAGAGCAATAACATACCCTTCTCATCACATAAATCCCGCAATCCCTGCAAGAATTCCTGTGTTGCCGGATAAACACCGCCCTCACCCTGTACCGGTTCTACCATAATTGCAATGGTATTCTCTGTACAGGCTTCCCGGAAGGAATCCAAATTATTAAATTCTGCATATGTAAATCCCGGAAGAATTGGATGATATCCAATCTGACAACCATTATCCGGCTGTCCGGTTGCACTTAAGGCACCATAGGTTCTTCCGTGAAAACTGTTCTTAGCAGTTACAATATGATACCGATCCGGACCATATTTTTCTACACCATACTTTCTTGCCATCTTAATCATGGCTTCATTGGCTTCTGTTCCAGAGTTCTGGAAGAAAATCCGATCCATTCCTATGCTGTCACAAATCAGTTTTGCCAGTTTTACCTGCGGTATTGAATACGGATAGTTGGATGCATGTATTAATTGCGCTACCTGCTCCTGTACAGCCTGTACTACTTTTTCATTACAGTTACCGGCTGAACTAACCGCAATTCCTGCATAAAAATCCAAGTACTCCGTTCCATCTGCATCATATACATACAAATCCTTGGCAGTTTCTGCTACCAAGTCAAATCGTTCTCCGACTCCCAACATATATTTATCAATGGTGTCTTTTAATTCTTGTCTTGTCATTCCTGTATCTTTTAAAAGCATCCTTTTATCCTCCATTTAATCCAAATCAAATATCTACTAAACCACTCTCAAATGTAACACTCCAGCCATAAATTGTCAATCTTCCCGGCAATTTCCGATTTTCTTCAGTACCATTCCGTATACTTTCTTCAAAACCATTATTCGTACAAGTTTTTTGATTCACCGGATAATACCTGATGCAAGATTTCCGCTAATGGTATCATAGCATTATGCGCTTCTTCCAGCGTATTGGTCTGACCTCCTACTTCAATAAGAGTAGCTTTGGGTCTTCGGTTCAAATTGTATTGGTATCCTTTTATGTAAGTTCTTCGCATGAAATCCTCATAATTAGCGGTTCCTGTCAGGTACATTTGCAAACTAAATGCCAGATTCGCCTGTCTGTTCGGATTCGCCAAATATTCCAATTCACCATTTCGGGTTGTGCGACTAACACCATTAAAAAACATAATTTTCGCAGTTGGTTTTCCATTGATAGTTGTTACCAAATGAGTATTTTCATTCACACCATCCCGATGCAAATCAATGACCACCTCAATTGACGGATGTTCTGCCAGAATCCGGTCAATTCCTTGTCCCGATAGTGTATATGCGTAATTCCGGTCGGTTTGTCCGTCTACCTGATCATATACGGTCCGATCATGATAAACCTTATAACCATAGCCTTCTAATAGCTCTGTCAAAGTATCTCCAAGACCAACCGGGGTGTCCTCTAACACCCCCGGTCTGCTATCTGCAAAGGTTTCCGATGTACTATGCGTATGATAAATCAGAATTTGATAGTCACTATTATCCTGCTGCATTGTCATATCCATGGATAACAAGGTATCCACATTCATTTCTTCTCGATCTACATAAGTAGTCGAATCCACCACATAGCAATTATCAATCATGAATTGAAAATCTCCAAGCTGTTCTCTGGAATACCGTATTCTCGGTGTCGTGATTGGCATAACTGTTTCCACACTCATCACTTCTTCCGGACTTTGATTCATTGGTGGAGACGTTTCCAGCGCCAACTGCGTCTGGGTACTGGAAGCATCTTCATTTTGATAAAAATAATCCGGAATTTCATTTCCGACATATATATCTTCATAGGTTCCGCAATAATAATCCTGATACACAACCACCGGTGCCACCCATTCCATAATATTCTTCTGTATCTGTTCCCAAGAAATTGTCTCATTTTCCGAATAGTGCATGGTTGGAATCATATCTCGTACAATTGCTTCACGCTGAAATATCCCGCAATACAAAATACATCCCAACAAACAACCGGTCACTATAACACTTCGCCACTTATTGTTCTTTCCTTCTTGGTTATTCAATTGTCCAACATTCTGTATCCAAGCCTTCATGCTTTAATTATATGAATGCTGCAGGCGATTTATGGCTTCGGAAATTGTAAAACTAATACGTTTAATGGCCTCATCAATATTCTTTGGCGTCACAAACATATTTGCCAAATACGGCTCTACCATTTCACAAGCCAATTGATATCGTTCTGCTTCCGTAAATGCTTCCATTGCCTGCTTCGTTCCGTTTCGACCAAAGGCTTCTAGCATAACATCCATAGCGTCATCTACAATTGCAGGCACAGAAATAACTGTAGGAACGCCAATGGCAATTACCTTAATTCCCATGGTTTCCTCTGTAATCGCTTTTCGATGATTTCCTACACCGGAACCGGGTGCAATTCCGGTATCAGCCAATTGAATTGTCTTATTTAACCGATTCGAGTTTCCTGCCGCTAATGCATCGATTACCACCAATACATCCGGCTTGACCTCTTGAATCACTGCTTGTAGTATTTCCTGAGATTCCATTCCTGTCTGTGCCATAACTCCCGGAGAAATTGCACTAATTTCATAAGAACAATGCAGAATCTCTTCCATAATCAAATGTCTGGTTACATATAAGTTATCTACCACCAAGGGTCCCAGTGCGTCCGGTGTAACCCCCCGATTCCCTAATCCTGCAATCAAAATCTTTCGCGAATCCCCAAGCATCTCCTTCAAATGCCGGTATAAAGACGCACTCATAGGTTCATGATAATCCTCATCGCTACAGCGCAATTCTTCACTTTCAATGGTAATATATGTGCCTATAGGCTTTCCGATTCTGTCTGCTCCCTCTTTCGATTCGATAACAATTTTGGTTTCCTTCATATCATTATCCCGATTTATTTTGGTAGCAACATGTACCCCGGGAATCATTTCTGTATCATCCAAATCCTCCCGAAGTTCCACTGCCAAATCTGTTCTTTGCATAGAAATCATATTCAATCACCTCTTAATCATTATCTGTAATTCCAATTAAATTATTCTTGATTTACAATTTCATTTGCGGCAAAATATTCTTGAAAAATATGCTAATTTTTCAAAAAAGTCATTGACAAATACATTTGACCTGTATATTATGGAATAGTATGTTTGCGTCAGATTGTCCGTGTCCGGTTTTGGTGCAGACAGCAAAGGATTAATAACAATCAATCGATAAATAATAATTACGTATGGAGGTGTACGATTTGGCTAATATCAAATCTGCAAAGAAGAGAATCAAAGTTATTGAGACCAAGACTTTAAGAAACAAAATGATTAAGTCTAAGGTTAAGACTATCATCAAGAAGCTCGAGGCTGCCGTAGCTGCTGGTGATAAGGAATTAGCACAGAGCTTATTAGTAACAGCTACTTCAGAGTTAAGCAAGGCTTGCTCTAAGGGTGTATACCATAAGAACACTGTTTCAAGAAAGGTATCACGTATGGCTGCTGCTGTTAACAAGATGGCTTAAGCAATTTGTTATTTGAATTATATTAACCCAAAGATAAAGAGCATTGCATATCTGCGATGCTCTTTTCTTTTGCAAAAACTTTCACGACATGAAAAAAATGAGCGAAGTCATCTCTCCGCTCATTTCATATATGCATTATTCTTTACCACTCCAACAATAAGTACAAAGTTTATCCGGATCAATACCTATGGATTCAATCATATCATCCAAACGATGGAATCGCAGTGAGGTGAATTTCAATTTTTCACAAATCTTTTCAACCATCTTCTCATACTTTTCAGAATTATAATCTGCATATTCCCGTAACACTTCATCTGTTACTTCTCCACCTTCTAATTCATTGATAACCACGCGGGTAATCAATTCCATTTCTGATTTCGAACGTGAGAAATTCAAATACTTACAGCCAAAAATCAACGGTGGACAGGCCGGACGAATGTGAACCTCTTCAGCACCGCTTTCATATAAGAACTCGGTAGTTTCCCTTAATTGGGTTCCTCGTACAATAGAATCATCTATTAATAACAGTTTCTTGCCTTCAATCAAATGCTTTACCGGCAACAGCTTCATCTTCGCAATCAAATCCCGTTGTTTCTGCATGGTTGGCATAAATGAACGGGCCCAAGTTGGCGAATACTTAATAAACGGCCGTGAAAACGGAACTTCAGAGGCATTAGCATAACCAATGGCATGTGCAGTACCGGAGTCCGGTACGCCCGCTACAATATCCGGTTTTACATGGTCACGCTTTGCCAATAATTCACCACAACGATATCGCATTTCTTCTACACTAACGCCTTCGTATACAGAAGATGGATATCCATAGTACACCCATAAGAATGCACAAATTTTCATATCTTTTCCCGGTGCAACCAAAGTTTTGGCACTATCAGCAGTCAATACTACCACTTCTCCCGGTCCCAATTCCCGCTCTGTTGTATATCCAAGATTTAAAAACGAAAAGCTTTCAAATGCTGCACAATAGGCATCTTCCTTTTTGCCAATAATAATCGGAGTTCTTCCATATTTATCTCTTGCACAATAAATACCCTTCGGTGTCAAAATCAACATTGACATAGAACCTTCAATAATTTCTAATGCATATTGAATACCCTCAATAAAATTATCCTTTTGATTGATTATCGCCGCCACTAACTCCGTTGCATTAATCTCTCCATTGCTCATTTCAAAGAAATGAGTATTATTCTTCAAAATCATATCGATAATTTCATCTGCGTTATTAATCTTTCCTACAGTAGTAATCGCAAACGAACCATGATGAGAACGCACCAAAATCGGCTGAGCTTCATAGTCTGAAATACAGCCGATTCCATAATATCCTTTCATGGTATTGGAATCTTTGTCAAATTTCGTACGAAATGGTGCATTTTCAATCTTATGAATGGATTTCTCAAAACCATCCTCTCCATATACTGCCATTCCTGCACGTCTGGTTCCTAAGTGTGAATGAAAATCTGTTCCAAAAAACAAATCAAATACACAATCCTCTTTTGATGCCACGCCAAAAAAACCGCCCATTTGAAACCTCCAAAAATATTCTCTTCTGTGCTAGTTTTAAACACATTAGTTAGTATAACAACTTTGTTGACAAAAAGAAATAGAAAATCCTATATTATTCTAATCTTTTTTCGTAGAAAATCCAACAATCAGTAATTCAACCCCAATTATATCCTGATATCGTCCCCGTTTGATGCCTGCGTCTACCTCCTGGCATTGCTCCAGCATCTGAATCAATTCTGTATAAGAAAAATGTCCAATCTGGCTCTTATACTTCCCTACCGTAAAGGGTGGAATTCCTGCTTTGCTTGCAATACTGCTATTGTCCATATTCAAACGGGTCATTTCACTTACTTGCAACAAAATATGAATCTGTCTTGTCAATAAATACAGAATTCGCATTGCCGGTTCCCGAAGCGCCAATAAATCATGATATAACATCAATGCTTTTTCCCGATTCTGATTACCAATGGCATCTAACATGTCAAAAATCTGATTTTCTGCCTGATTACTACATATTTCCTGCACATCTTCCAGTCGAATCATATCGGAATCTGCTACATAGGAAAAAACCTTTTCAAGCTCCATTTGTAACATATTCATGTTAGTACCTGCCTGCTCAACCAGATACTTTGCTGCCCCTTCCGCAATCTGCTTTCCTTCATTTTTACACTGAATCACTATCCAAGCCAACAGATCTTTGTCCTTTGGAGTCTGCATTTCAGCTACATAGCCTATATCCTTTACTGTTTTATAAAGCCGTCCCCTCTTATCCACTTCACTTTCCACGAATATTATAAACGTGGTATCCGGAAATTGCTTTAGTTTCTCCTCAAAGCCATCTGCACCATTCTTAAACCAACTGCTTTCTTCAATTACAATCACACGTCTATCTGCAAAAAAAGGAAGCGTTTCCGCCAAATCAGTAACCTCCACACCAGAGATACCCTTGCCTTCAAAACGACTGATATTCATATCATCCCCTTCCGGACACAGAGCTCCCTTCAATTTATCCCGATACTGATGTCGCAAATACGCTTCTTCTCCGTATAACAAATATACATTCTTAAATTCATTCTTTTTAATATGCTCAGCGATTGTTTTCATTCCGCTACCTGATTCCTTGCTTTGTAAATTTATATATATCCACTACTTACAACCACATTGAGTATACCACATTTATTCTGCATTCGCATTAATTATTGATTCTTTTTCTATTCGTTGCTTCCTATTTCATTTTCCCATTTAAAACCATATACCCGTACCGTTTTACCAACTTCCACAGTTATTGCACCGCATTCAGGGGTAATTGCCACATGACTGCCTATATTCCGCAAACGTTCCAGCACATCTTTATGA
>JAFTZJ010000048.1 GCA_017461045.1 Lachnospiraceae bacterium
CATAGCTGTAAAAATATAGGAACAAATCCACAGTGCTTTAAGTATTATACAGGAACGAATGAGTTCCTTGATATATCAAAAATAAAAGGAAAGGAAATGTATGTCCAATCATCTTATATTTGATAATTGGATTATACGAGGCATATATGGCAAGAGAAGCAGTATTAGAAATTGATTGTAGCAGATATTCTGAAAGAATTATAGATGTAATAAACATGTTTGAGGAATTAGGATGGAAATATTATGATGCTAAACAAAATGTTGAAT
This sequence comes from Lachnospiraceae bacterium, assembly GCA_017461045.1. Lineage (GTDB taxonomy): Bacteria > Bacillota > Clostridia > Lachnospirales > Lachnospiraceae > CAG-632. The sequence continues at coordinate 268 of JAFTZJ010000048.1, forward strand.
ATTTACCATTAGGAGATGATAATGGTTTTAATTGGAAAAGGGAATTTTTGTCAACAAAAGAATTGCAGGAATTAATTAATAATAAGCAAGATAAATTTGAATGCATAGGACTAAACTTGTTTTTTGAGAATTCGTTAGTAGGTGTGACTCTTCTAGCTAAAAATACAAAAGAGATAGTAATGAGCTTAAGCATTAACAGAAAAACAATTGAAAATGATACTGAATATATAACGGATTTTGGCTGGTATTTTGTTAATATAATACAACGTATTTGGGAAAAAGAGTGCCCTATTGATTATATTAAATTTGAGGAATATATAGGCTGATTTATAATGAAAAAGAATATTTGGGAATAGAAGAATTTAGAAAACATTGTGAAGATGCAATTGAAGATATTCCTTTATTAGCAAAGCATATTGAAGAAACTATGAGATGATTTTTTGGAATTAATAAGGCTTCCAGTTACAATTATATCGAACAAACGATAGGCAGATTTTCGCAGTTTTGCGAGCATAGCGTAAGCTGCGTGAGCCTTGTTTGAGCCCGCAAAGCGGGCGAGTTGCGGAAGCAGCTTACAAATAGGCGGCGGAGCAAAACAAGAAAATCAACGTGTTTGCTCGGTATGGTTGTAACGGAAGCCTAAGTAACATGTTGCATAACGAACATCATTTGTAAATTACGAAATGGTTAATGGGACAAGTGGAAGTATAATCCCTGACACACAAAGTTCTGCAAAAATTCAAGAGACTTTCAGTTTTCTAAGCTATTACAAAGTAGAATCTTTCCGTTGTATGTATTGGATAAATATTTAGAAGGTGAAAAAATGTTTAAGAGAAAAGTATTCCCGATAGTCAATAACAAAAAACCATAGATTCTTACCACAAAATCCGCTATACTAATGTCAGCCATTGGTATGGTGGATTTTTTAGAATTAGAGGATTAGAACATATGAGTATTTTGAACGTAGAGCATTTAACCCACGGATTTGGAGATAGAGCGATTTTCGATGATGTGTCCTTTCGGTTATTAAAAGGAGAACATATCGGACTGGTGGGAGCCAACGGCGAAGGTAAATCCACATTTATGAATATTGTAACCGGAAAACTAATGCCGGACGAAGGTAAGGTGGAGTGGTCGAAGAATGTTCGGGTTGGTTATCTGGATCAGCATTCTTCATTAACCAAAGGCATGACCATAGAAGATGTTTTAAAATCCGCGTTTTCATGGTTATTTGAATTGGAAGAGAAAATGAACCACATATGTGATAATTTAGGTGACGCGTCGCCGGAAGAAATGGATACCATGATGGAGGAATTGGGAACCATTCAGGATACTTTGGATTCTCATGATTTCTATGTCATAGATATGAAGGTGGAAGAAGTGGCGAGAGCCTTAGGCCTTCTGGACTTAGGTCTGGAGCAGGATGTTACTGACTTGAGCGGTGGTCAACGTATGAAGGTATTGCTTGCAAAGTTATTATTAGAGAAGCCGGACATTTTACTTTTGGATGAGCCGACTAACTATTTGGATGAAGAACACATTAACTGGCTGAAGCGGTATTTACAGGAATATGAAAATGCATTTATTTTGATTTCTCATGACATTCCATTCTTAAATGAAGTTATTAATATTATTTATCATATGGAGAATCAGAAGCTGGACCGCTATGTGGGAGATTATGATAAGTTTCAGGAAGTTTATGAAGTCAAGAAGTCACAGCTGGAGGCGGCTTATCGGAAGCAACAGCAGGAAATTAGTGAATTAAAAGATTTTGTGGCGCGGAACAAGGCGCGGGTTGCTACTCGTAATATGGCAATGTCCCGCCAGAAGAAGTTGGACAAAATGGATATTATTGAATTGGCAGCAGAGAGACCGAAGCCGGAATTTAACTTCTTACAGGGAAGAACACCGGGTAAGCTGATATTTGAAACGAAAGACTTGGTTATTGGTTATGATGAGCCGTTATCCAAGCCGTTGAATCTTACTTTGGAACGAGGACACCGAGTAGCGTTGGTAGGTGCTAACGGAATCGGAAAGACCACCTTGCTACGTAGTATTTTAGGATTGATTCCATCTCTTCAAGGAAGCGTAGAATTAGGTGAGAATCTGGAAATTGGATACTTCGAACAAGAGATTAAGAAAGAGAATACAAACACCTGTATTCAGGAAATCTGGGAAGAATTTCCTTCATTTTCTCAGTATCAGGTGCGTTCCGCTTTGGCAAAATGCGGCCTTACAACCAAGCATATCGAAAGCCAGGTGAGAGTATTAAGTGGTGGTGAGCAGGCAAAGGTACGACTTTGTAAGCTGATGAATCGCCCAAGCAATATTCTACTATTGGATGAGCCTACCAATCATTTGGACGTGGATGCAAAGGATGAATTGAAGCGGGCTTTGAAGGAATACAAGGGAACCATACTTCTGATTTGTCACGAACCGGAGTTTTATGAAGACATCGTAACAGAAGTCTGGGATTGCTCGAAGTGGACAACGAAGTTATTTTAAGATAAATTTTACTTAAAATTTGATGTTGAATTTGATGTGGTATTTGCTATACTAAAATAAAGGAGGTCGATAGTATGCCGAATATTAAACCAATATCAGATTTAAGAAATTATTCAACTGTACTTGAAGATGTAGCGATTGGTGCTCCTGTATATCTTACTAAGAATGGAAGAGGCTGTTATGCGATTGTAGATATACGAGAGCAGGAAGAGTATGAAAGAACCAAAGCAGCACTTAGGTTAATGTGTGAATTGGAAAATGGAAGAAAAGCAGGCGAAGAAGAGGGATGGCTAACTTCTGAAGAGATAAAAGCACATTTTGAGGAGCGGTTGAATGGCTAAAGAAATTCGATATTCAGCGTATGCACGAAAAGATTTAGATAAGATATGGGATTACATTGCGAATGATTTATGCAATAAGAAGGCGGCACAGGATACGATTAATGGTATATTAAAAGCAGTAGATGAACTTGCTGAGTTTCCTGAAATGGGGTCCAAACTCTACATTGCCGATATTCTTTCGTCAAGATACAGATACGTACAGTATAAGAATTACATGGCGTTTTATAGAGTAAACAAAGATGAAATTCTAGTTGATAGAATTCTATATTCCAAAAGAAATTATTTAGAAGTATTATTTTAAAATAGGTGCGATAGACGAGGTTATTCCTCGTCTTTTTTTATGCTGCAATGGTAGATACATTTTAGATACATTTCTATGTTGCCATGATTTTAACAGTGTGTAAATTCTTGACTTTCCAACAAGGAAGAATATAATGTATATAGCGAAATATACAGAAAATGATTCGGATAAGGAGTAGAAAATGAGCAGAATCGGTTTTGTTGGAATGGGAAATATGGCACAGGCAATTGCAGAAGGCTTCTTTCGTTCCGGAAAGGTAGCGAAGCAGGATGTATTTGCTTATGCGCCAAATGCAGATAAATTACATAAGAATAGTGAAAGAATCGGATTTGTTCCGGTTGCTTCTTTACAAGAGTTGATTGCAAACTCAGATATTGTGATTATGGCATGTAAGCCATATCAGATTGCAGATGTACTGGCAGAGGTAAAAGAAGACTTACAGGGAAAAGCACTTCTTTCCGTTGCTGCCGGCTGGGTATACGATGATTTCTGTAAACTGTTAGGCGACAGAGTTCGCATTCAGTGTATTATGCCGAATACACCGGCAATGGTAGGAGAAGGCGTTTTGTTATTCGAGGCAACACACTCTCTTAGTCAGGAAGAACGAGAATTTGTATTAGACTTGTTTGCATCCTTGGGCTTAGTAGAAGAATTACCTACGAACTTAATGGGAATCGGTGGTGCGGTTTCCGGTTGCGGACCGGCATTCATGGATTTGATTATGGAAGCTTATGCAGACGCAGCTGTGAAGTATGGTATTCAGCGTGATACTGCATATCGCATGATTTCTCAGACTATGCTTGGAAGTGCAAAGCTGCAACAGGTAACGGGAACACATCCGGGTGTTTTAAAAGACGCTGTATGTTCGCCAAATGGTACTACTATTTGTGGTGTGGATGCCTTAGAGCATGGCGGCTTACGGGCAACCTGTATAGATTCCATTGATGCAGTTATGAATCGGAAGAAGTAATAGGAGGTTTCTTATTAAACATAAGGAAGTCACGAAAAGTATAAAAATCGTCCGTATCATTGTGACGATTTTTATTATGGCAGTGATTAGCGGAATTGGCATCTTTGCTGTAAGCATTTATAATAATATGCAAGAGAAAAGTGAATATCGTAATCAGGGAATTGCAGATTACAGCAATGGTAATTATACCCAGGCAGCTGTGAATTTTCAGGCTTCTTTGAATGAGAAGGCATTCTTTTCGGAGCCTTTAGATCGGGATACCCGCCTATATTTGGCAGATACTTATTTTATGCTGGGACAGTATGATTCGGCAATTCAGCAGTATGACATTCTTCTTCAAACAGAGGAGGAGCAGGTTGCTTATTTGAATTTACAACGGCAGATGGCGCAGGGACTGATTGATTTTCAAAATCAGAATTTCGAAGCGGCACTTCCGGCTTTCCAGGCAGCCATTGATGCCGGTCATGTGGAATGTACATTATATGCCGGCGTGTGTGCAGTAGAATTGGGCAGACAGGATGAAATTGTGGCGTATTTAACCACTTATCTTTCTTATAATCCGGATAATGCGTATGCATGTGTACAACTGGCAGATTATTATCTCCAACAGGGCTTGTATGATACCTGTTATCAGTATTTACAGCAGGGATTACAGGGAACCGACCGCAGTTGTGATAAAGAACTGCAATATTTAGAAATTGTGTATTATGAATATCAGCGGGATTTTAATAAAGCATATGAATTGACGAAAGCATATATGGAAAAATATCCGGTGACGGAAACAATACAGAAAGAGTATGATTTTCTGTATACGAGACAGACAATTGAGTAGATATAATTGTGAGTACAGATATAAGGAGCTGGAATGGCAGAATTATTTGAGTTGCAGGAGGCACAGGAGCAGGTTATCTTAGTGGCGGCATCCGTCAGTGATGAGGTAGCACTTCAAGACTCCTTAGACGAATTAGAAGAATTGGTGAAAACTGCAGGAGCGGTAACGGTTGGAAGATTTGTGCAGAACCGGCATATGATTGACACAGCCACTTATATCGGAAGCGGTAAAGTGCTGGAACTGCGGGAATTACTGTTAGCCACAGGAGCGACCGGTATTGTATGTGATGACGAATTAACGCCTTCCCAGATGAATAATCTGGAACGGGAATTGAATACGAAAATCATGGATCGGACTATGGTGATTTTAGATATTTTTGCAGCCAGAGCGTCCACCAGAGAAGGTAAAATACAGGTGGAACTGGCACAATTACGGTATCGTTCCACCCATTTAATTGGTCTGGGAAGTGTCATGTCCAGACAGGGAGGCGGAATCGGCACCAGAGGTCCCGGTGAGAAGCAGTTGGAAATGGACCGCCGTGTAATTCGGGAGCGGATTTCTAAGTTGAAAGCAGAGCTGGAGCAGGTAAAAACCAACCGCAGCACGCAACGAAAACGACGCATGGATAACGGCGTGCCGGTGGTCTGCATTGTCGGATACACCAATGCCGGTAAGTCTACGCTGCTGAATACATTAACAGATTCCGAAGTGTTGTCCGAGGACAAGTTGTTTGCGACTTTGGACCCAACGACACGGAATTTGGAACTGCCGGATGGGCAGCAGGTATTGTTGACAGATACAGTAGGGTTTATTCGGAAATTGCCACATCATTTGATACAGGCATTCCGTTCTACCTTAGAGGAAGCCAAGTATTCGGATTATATTCTCCATGTGGTGGATGCATCCAATCCACAGATGGATATTCAGATGCATACCGTATACGAGACCTTGCGGGATCTTGGCGTTGAAGGAAGACCGATTATAACGGCTTTTAATAAAGTGGATAAGGAAGATGTACCGGAGGTTTTGAAGGATTTCAAAGCCGATGAAACCTATCGGATATCTGCAAGAACCGGAGCCGGTTTGGATGCTCTTATGGATGGTATTGGCAGACGGATTCGGGAAAGCCGGGTATATCTGGAACATTTATATCCATATAGCGATGCGGCGAAGATTGCGCTGGTTCGTAAAAATGGACAAATCATAGAAGAAGAGTACCGGGAGGATGGGATTTTTATCCGGGCCTTCGTAGATCAAAGAGGTAATTATGTATAAGATTATAGCAAAAGACGGAAAAGCAAAGCGGGCATCCTTTGAAACCGTACATGGCACCATTCAAACTCCTGTGTTTATGAATGTAGGTACGGTGGCAGCTATTAAGGGAGCGGTTGCAACAGAGGATTTACAGCAAATAGGAACTCAGGTAGAGTTATCCAATACCTATCATCTTCATGTAAGACCGGGCGACGAAGTAATTCGCAAATTAGGTGGTCTGCACAAGTTCATGGTATGGGATAAACCAATTCTGACAGACTCCGGCGGATTTCAGGTGTTCTCCTTAGCCGGACTTCGAAAAATCAAAGAAGAAGGCGTATACTTCAGCTCTCATGTAGATGGCAGAAAGATTTTCATGGGACCGGAAGAGAGTATGCAGATTCAGTCCAATTTGGCATCTACCATTGCTATGGCATTTGATGAGTGTCCATCCAGTGTGGCAGAGCGGAAATACGTAGAACAATCAGTAGCAAGAACCACTCGTTGGTTGGAGCGCTGTAAGAATGAAATGGCACGATTAAACAGTCTGCCGGACACCATTAATCCTCATCAGATGTTATTCGGAATTAATCAGGGAGCAATCTTTGACGATATTCGAATTGCTCATGCGGATACCATTTCACAGATGGATTTGGACGGGTATGCAATTGGTGGACTGGCAGTGGGTGAAAGCCATGAGGATATGTATCACATTCTGGATGTGACTGTACCACATTTGCCGGAAAATAAACCGACCTACTTAATGGGAGTTGGTACACCGGCGAATATCTTGGAAGCTGTAGACCGGGGCGTGGATTTCTTTGACTGTGTGTATCCAACCAGAAATGGTCGCCATGGGCATTTGTATACCAATCATGGCAAGATTAATTTGTTAAATGCCAAGTTTGAATTAGATAGCCGTCCGATAGAAGAAGGCTGTCAGTGTCCGGCTTGTCGAACCTATAGCCGGGCGTATATTCGTCATCTGTTAAAAGCAAAAGAAATGCTGGGTTATCGACTTTGTGTCTTGCATAATTTGTATTTTTATAATAAGATGATGGAGGAGATTCGAGAAGCTATAGAAAAAGGCTGTTACAAAGAATACAAACAGGCAAAGCTTGCCGGGTTTGAAAATCATGAATAAATGGAGGACTTGATATGTTTTACACATTATTAGCAGCATCGACAGAGGCTATGAACGGAGAAGGCGGTGGCGCAGGTGCAGGAATGGGCAACTGGACCATGATTATTTCTTTGGTTCTTATGTTTGCAGTATTTTATTTTCTGATGATTCGTCCACAGAGAAAGCAACAGAAGGAACAGGAATCTATGCTTTCTGCATTGAAACCGGGTGATAGTATTATGACCACCGGTGGATTCTATGGTGTTGTATTGGATATTGTTGATGATACAGTGATTGTAGAGTTTGGTAACAACAAGAACTGTCGTATTCCAATGAACAAGGCAGCAATTGCACAGGTTGACAGACCGGAAGCAGAGGTTGCTGAGGAAGAAGTAGAAGAGAAGAAAGAAAAGAAGAAATTGTCTTTAGGCAAGAAGAAAGAAGACTAATTTAAGAAGCAGGCCTATGTGCCTGCTTTTCTTTTAAATACAAGGAGGAGAGAATATGAAAAAATGGAAAGTTGCAGTTATGCTGACGGCAATGGGGTCTCTGATGCTGTTAGGCGGCTGCAAGAAGAATGCACCTTTAGATGATGAGCAGAATTTGAATGCATCCCAAATCTACTATGATTTTATCGAAAATGAATTAGCAGATGCACTGGGAATTGCGAACATTTCCGAACAGACCGTTACCATTCATAGTGAAAATGATAATTGGTTTGAGTGCACCGGTATCTTATCCGCTTACATGAATGATTTGGATCAGGACGGAGTAGAAGATTTATTAGTGCTTCGTATGGTAGAAGTAGGGAATCAGGCAGGATATGAAAATGCGGATTCTGTATATCAGATGGTAGCCAGTGTATATTCTATCGAAGAAGACGCACCGGTCTTACAATCTGAGACAATGATTCAACGGACAGAAGGCGATATTATTTATTTTCCATCTACCTATACCATGGATGAAGATATTTATGTATCAGCAGTGGAACAGGATGGAGTTACCTACATAGTATTTGAAGAACAATGTGTAGCAAATGCATTTGCTGACGGTTATACCAAGAACTTCTGGGCGCTGACTTATGCGGATGGCAGACTTGATTATGCATATCAGTTCGTTCAGGATGGCGTTGGTTCCGCAGGAATGACATATACTGCTAATACATATGAAGATGGTGAGTTGAAAACTTCAGAAATCTTCTTTGATATGGAAGAAGCTGACAGCTATGAAGCCTATGATGAAGCAGTGAAAGACTTTTTCGAGTTACAGGGATTAACGGTTATTTACAGCAATTTTGAGAAGAGTATTTTCGCAGGAACCGGTTTGCAGGATGAAATCATGGAATTCCATATTCAGGTTGGTGAAATCGATTTCGAAAACCAGAATTATCCATTTAACTTCCTGGTAGAGGATAAAACCAATTTGCGGGATAACATTTCTTATGAAATGCCGGAAACAGATGCTACAACCGAAGCAGATGCTTCAACCAAGGAAGATACAGAAACAACCACAGAGGCAACTACGGAATCCAATACACAGGCAGAGACTGAGAAGCCTGCGGACAATAGTGTGTGGAATGCTTATGCAACGATTGTTGAGTCATATGCATATGCCTATGATTTGGTTCAGCAAAGTGGACCGGAAGGTTTGAATCTGGAAATTGTAAATGAACAGTATTTGATAGATTCTACTAATGCTGATTTGACACCGGGATTCCATGTACAGGATATTAACGGAGACGGAACACCGGAATTGTTCGTTGGTTTACGCGACAGACGGGGATCGGATCCGGTGATTTATGATTTGTATACCTATCAGAACGGACAAGCATATCAATTAATGGCTAACCTTGGTTATCGTAGCGGAACCTGTATTCTATGCAACGAGGGATACATTAAGGATTCTTATTCCAGCAGTGCATTTGAAGGTGGAGTGCGATTCTGGTACTTAGAACCGAATGCAACGGAGCTTTCTTTGGAGGAAGGATTTACAATTATGGCAGACACAGAGAATCCGGATGAAGTGCATTATATATATCGCAGTGGCTTTGCAGCAAGTACCTATGATTTTACAGAAGAAGAATATGAGCAAACGCTCGCATACTATACACCGGTCTTATATGATTTGACAGATAGTACAGATGCGAGTATCAATGCATTACGGGGTGGTCAATAAGCATTAATTAACTGCTTATTCCCGGGTAGGAAGACAGGATTTGATAGTATCCAATACCGCTTCCGTTACCCGTAAACCGCCGCGTCCGGTACCCAGGTCGATATCGGGTTTGTTGGCACCGTGGAAATCGGAGCCACCGGAAACAACAAGATTATATTTTAGCGCAAGAGAACGAAGCTTATCGCTCTGAGAAATGTTATTCGAAGAGTGATAGGCTTCAATGCCTTTTAAACCAAGGGGAATCAGATATTGAATTAATGCCTCTACCTCAGCATAGCCGAATTTATAAAGCATCGGGTGCGCCAGAATCGGAATGCCACCGGCCTTTACAATCAATGGAATGGAAATCTCAGGTGTTACCTGTGGTTTTGGAAGATAGTACGGACAACCAACACCTACATAGCGGTCGAAGGCAGCCTTTTTATCTTTACAAACACCCTTTTCCACTAATGCCCGTGCAAAATGAGCCCGGGTAATAACACTGTCCGGATTGCCTGCCAGCAAGTCCTCTAAGGTAATATGGATGCCGTCCCGTTGAAAGAGTGCAAGCATATCCAGATTTCTCTGAAAACGAGCCTGCTCCAATCGGTCTAATTCCGCCAGAAACTCCGGATTCTGATAATCCACATATAAACCAAGGATATGAATTTCGACATTTTTGTAATAACAAGAAAGCTCTGTAGCAGGAATGACTTCCAAATCGGAACCCCTAGCCGCTGAGATTGCTTCTGCCACCCCTTTGACTGTATCGTGGTCGGACAGGGCAATGGCTGCTAAGTTCTTATTGATTGCCAGTTCTACTACTTCTGTCGGTGTAAATGTGCCGTCAGAGGCATTGGAATGAACATGTAAATCCACATATCGCATAGGAAACCCTCACTTCATCATTATAAAAATAGTATTTCAAAATAGAATAACTTCAAAACACATTTTCAAATTTCGTTCACAAGCATTATAACATCCCGGGAAAAACCTGTCGAGAATTGTGAAATAAACTAAAAATACCCCTAGACTATTTTGTTGATTTATGAGAAAATATATCCAAATGGGGTGTCTTTTGACATCCCTGTAAATCGGTTATTACTTCCCGATTTACATTATTACTTTTAATATTGAAAGGAGTTTCAACATGATTTATTCGCATGAAGTAGAAAACATGTGCCCAGTTGCTCAGGGTGTGAATCACGGATGTGCACCAATTCCTGAGGAAGCAAAGTGGGTAAAAGCAAAAGACGTAAAAGACATTTCCGGTTTAACACATGGTATTGGCTGGTGTGCACCACAGCAGGGTGCTTGTAAGCTGACACTGAATGTTAAGGAAGGTATTATTCAGGAAGCATTAGTTGAGACTATCGGTTGTTCAGGTATGACACACTCAGCAGCTATGGCATCTGAGATTCTTCCGGGCAGAACTGTTATGGAAGCATTGAACACTGACTTAGTTTGTGATGCTATCAATACAGCTATGAGAGAGTTATTCCTTCAGATTGTTTACGGTCGTACACAGTCTGCATTCTCAGAAGACGGTCTTCCAATCGGAGCAGGTCTTGAGGATTTAGGTAAGGGTCTTCGTTCACAGGTTGGTACTATGTACGGTACTTTAGCAAAGGGACCTCGTTACTTAGAGATGGCAGAAGGTTATGTAAATGCTATCGCTTTAGACGCAGAAAACATGATTATCGGATATAAGTTTGTAAATCTTGGTAGAATGACAGATTTCATCAAGAAGGGTATGGAGCCAAACGAGGCATACAAGGAAGCTTGCGGCCAGTATGGTAGAGTAACACCGGAAGATGGTATGGTTAAGTTAATCGACCCACGTACAGACAAAGAGATTGAAGCATAATAGAAGGAGGTATATTAAGATGGCATTATTCGAGTCATATGAAAGAAGAATTGCGCAGATTAACGCAAAGTTAAATGAGTATGGTATCTCCTCTATCGAAGAGGCAGAAAAGATTACTAAGGATGCAGGTCTTGATGTATATCATCAGGTAGAGAAGATTCAGCCAATCTGTTTCGAGAATGCAAAGTGGGCTTACACAGTAGGTGCTGCTATTGCAATTAAGAAGAACTGTAGAAGAGCAGCAGATGCTGCAGCAGCAATTGGTGAAGGTCTTCAGGCTTTCTGTATTCCGGGTTCTGTTGCTGATACCCGTAAGGTAGGTTTAGGCCATGGTAACTTAGGTAAGATGTTATTAGAAGAAGAGACCAAGTGTTTCGCATTCTTAGCAGGTCATGAGTCTTTTGCAGCAGCAGAAGGTGCTATCGGTATTGCAGAGAAGGCAAACAAGGTTCGTAAAGAGCCATTAAGAGTTATCTTAAATGGTCTTGGTAAGGATGCAGCTCAGATTATTTCTCGTATCAATGGTTTCACATTCGTAGAGACTGAGTATGATCCATATACAAATGAAGTAAAGGAAGTATTCCGCAAGTCATATTCTGATGGTCTTCGTGCAAAGGTTAACTGCTACGGTGCAAACGATGTTTGTGAAGGTGTAGCAATCATGCACAAGGAAGGTGTTGACGTTTCTATTACAGGTAACTCAACCAACCCAACTCGTTTCCAGCATCCAGTAGCTGGTACTTACAAGAAGGAATGTATCGAGCAGGGTAAGAAGTACTTCTCAGTAGCATCTGGTGGTGGTACAGGACGTACTCTTCATCCGGATAACATGGCAGCAGGTCCTGCTTCATACGGTATGACAGATACATTAGGACGTATGCATTCAGATGCACAGTTCGCTGGTTCATCATCTGTTCCTGCACACGTAGAAATGATGGGTCTTATCGGTGCTGGTAACAACCCAATGGTTGGTATGACAGTAGCAGTTGCAGTATCAATCCAGGAAGCTGCAGATGCAGGTAAGTTCTAAGCATTGAATTAAACATGTTTTATAAGAGCCAATTAGGTCAGTACATGACCTGATTGGCTCTTTTTTATTAACCGAACCGTAATAATTGCAACATACACCTAGTAAATGCAACATAGACAAAATCGCTTTTCTTTTTGAAAAAAATTTAATAAAGTTCACTTATAAAAGAAAGGACGGTAATATCTATGAAAGAGAAAATCAAATCAATTTTTAAGAGTGAAAGTTATCAGTATTTTGAATATGCAATGCTTGCATTTGGCGGACTTGGATTGGAAGTGCTGTATGCATTTTTGTTAGAGCCCCTTATTTATGGACATTCTATGAAGGAATTTACGACCACAGAGTGTATTATTCATTGGTCTGTAACCATTATTACTTGGTTGGTAGTTGCGTACTTCTTATTAAGAAACTCCGGTAAAAAATTGGGATTTCAAATAAACGGAACCGATAGGAAGTGGACTGTGTTAGGAATTGCTACGAGTATTGCGTTAGTTGGTCTTATGGCAGTTATAAACTATGTTGATGTTGGCGGAATAAAAATTATTTACGAGTTTCAAAGACTTGGTGTTCTGAAATTCACTTTCCAGCATCTTTACTATTTGGCAGAAGTAGTTTTATTCACCCTAATTATTGTTTTTGGTCAGAATGCATTAGAGAAACTTTTTAGGAAAAAGAATGTGCCTTTTGGTGGTATTATCGTAGGATTAACATGGGGATTAGCTCACTGGTTTACCAAGGGGAGTATATGGATTGGCTTGGAGGGACTCGTAATAGGATTTCTGTTTGGAGCGACCTATCTGTTTTTGGAGAGAGATTTGAAGAAAACCTATATTGTACTGGCATTGGCATTTATTATATAATGTCAGAAAAAGATAAAGAAAAGTGAGGTGTGGACAGTGAAAATAAATGTCTACCATGAGCCTGGCTTGGAAGAAAACCATGTGGATTTACATTATAATGTTCTGGATGAGGAAACTACGGCAATTAAGCAATACTTGTCAACATTCGGTGGAGTGATTGCCGGTAGGGATGAAGAGACGGAACGGGAGCGGATGCTGATCCCCGGAGAAATTCTCTACATTGAAGTTGTAGAACGGAAAACTTATGCGTATTTGAAGGATAGTGTTTGGCGGATTTCATATGGATTACAGCAGTTTATGGATGAGTTCGGTTGTGCGGGTTTTGCAAGAAATAATAAGTCCATGCTGGTAAATGTTTATCACATTCAGGAACTGAAAGCACAAGTGAATATGCGAGTGAACATTCTGATGGATAACGGGGAATTGATAGTATTGAATCGAAGTTATAAGAATGAGTTTTATAAATATTTGGAAAAGAGGGTGGCGGAATCATGAAAATTGTAAAAGACTATGCTTATTCTGTGTGTGTAGTATTTACCGTTTTGGCCTTGACTAAGGTATTAATGGAAGGAATCGGGGGGAAATCAGATCCCCATTATATAATGAATTTTGGGGTGTTGTTTATAATTACGTGCTTTGCAACTTTTGTGCTGTTTATGCATCGCATTTTTAAAAAGACACCTTTGCTTTTCGTTATAATTGGGCAGTATGTTGTAGTGATGGGTATGGTTTTGCTGGGCATCTTTGTGACAAGCAAGTTTGTTGAGATATCCTCTAACGCATATCGGGATATGTTTTTGCAGATTACCATACCGTATATTGTATTGGCAGGTGTTTATTATATTTTATATTTTAAGGAGATAAAGAAGGCGAATCTTAATCTGAATGAAATAAAGAAAATGGGGAATATTAAGGAAGTTTAGAATTATTAGAGTTGCGGAGTGGAATACATGTATAACGAGAAAGGGGTGAAAAACAATTCTATACAGAGATAGAAATTAACTGTATGTCTATGAAGAGAGAGTATCGAATTAGCCAGGAATAAAATACACCATACTGTGATTGGAATGAGAAAACTCAAACAATCAGGTATGGTGTATTTTTGTTATTCTAAAATGAATTCCAAGATTCTCCAAACATAATACCAGAATCCGTTGGGATTATTACCGGAGACCGTTGAGTCGCTGCCCCAATCGCCATCCGTAATTCCATTGGTATTGTCTGCATCTGTTTTGTCACCCCAATTGGAAGAAGTGCCTGCATCGTCGCCCCAATGAGAGTCGTTATCTGCATCGTCGCCCCAATGAGAGCCGTTATCTGCATCGTCGCCCCAATGAGAACCATTATCTGCATCGTCGCCCCAGTGGGAGCTATCATCAGATGCATTATCCGAATCACCGGCAGTATAATCACTGTAATCACCGGAATTATATGGTGCCTCTGCGAAGCTGGCAGGATGTTCTGTCCGGATGCTTGGATGAGCATCTAACTCTGGTATCGTATCTTTCCAACCAATAAAATATGCTGTAATATCTGTCAAATCATTGGAGACATGCTCGTGTACATTATTTCCGTGCTCGTCATAAGTAGTCAGCATGATTTCATTTGGATAATTCGTCTCAATATGTTGTACGAAATCTTTGGTAATACCGTCATATTCATTGGTAGCATATAAGTCTCTTGCACCGAACAAATGTAACAATTCGTGCGCATATACGGAAGGCGGTTCATAATCTCCGTCACAACGCAGGAACAGGAAGCAGGTTTCGTAGTAATACTGATCTGCATCTTCTTCATAATACGGAAATGCATAGGAAACTCCGCTTTTGTCTAAGAAACACATATACGCAATGCTGTCTACGCCATAGCGTTCCATAATGTCTTCGCTTGGAATATTTGCATCAATGTATTGTGTCATATAGTCCAGCAAATTATAAGAACAATCATCCGAATCATCAATTCGCTCATCATAAGAAATGGTATATGCCAAATCCGGATGCTCGTGAATATCGTAAATCAGATTTACTGTTTTTCCGTAAGAACTGCCCTCGGCTACAAGAAAATCATTTGCTAAATCCATTTTCGACATGACAATATCCTGCTTTTCTGTAGTCCAAGAGGAAGTTGGATCTTCAATAAACAAACTCACTAATACAGTAGAACCGGCCAAGTATTTGGCACTGCCTGTCGGACTGGTCATCCAGTCGGATGGTGCGAATCGGAATCCGGAAAGTAGACTGATGCTTAGCATAAGCACTATAAAAGTCGTATAATACTTATTATGTTTAACATGTATTTTCATGGCATCACCCTCCTAAATCTAAATACTATTCAGCAAGATAATTATTCAGTAAGTCGGTAACTTGCATTAATTCATTGTTATAGACTCTGAAAGCGGAATGAGAATCCTGTATCATATGGATAGCCTCAATATTGCCGTTTTCATCTAAATATGCCATATAAATTAATAATACATAGCGTCCCGGTGTTGTTACATCTTTTCGGAATGCATGGAGTTCTTCAGGTGTCATTCGTATCCAAGACGTTCCTTTTTGATACCAACCGAATACTAACATAGCATCATTCATATTTTCAGGACGAGCGGTTGGTGAATAATAGAAGTATTCAGTTTGACCATTGCTATAGGTTTCCCAAATGGCGTTGGTATCATCAATGCCATAGGTTTCTATATAAGTGTCAAGAGAAGCTCCATAAGTAATTCCTCGTCCTGTTTGATAACTGTAATCAAGTGTATCAGTAGTGGATTCGAAAACAGGAATTTTACCAGGCATCGTACAGCTTACGCCGGAATCATAAATGATAACAGAATTGTCATTTACATTATTTGATGTTGGCGTTGGAGTATCTGATGTGAAAGTTAAATATGTCGAATCTTCCGGACGATATTCTGCTCCTTTATTCAAAGAGGTGCTTGGTGCTTCTGTTGATGCTTCCGTAGAAGCTTCTGTCGGTGCTTCTGTGGTGACGTCAACAAATGCTTCCGAATTGAAACTTGCATTTTCAAATTCCGGATAATAGTATTCCTGATAGTTGCCGTTAGAACCGGAACCGATGTATTGCGGAAGTGAATTGCCGCCTACATTAGAATTTGTGTATAACAATGGATATAGTATCACAGTTGCAACTGCAGCAATGATACCTAAAAGGAATAATCCACCAAATACGCCTAGAAGAATCCAAAGCCAAGTCAATTTTTTCTTTTTTGGTGGTTCTGTTGGTTGATAATCTTGTTGTTGCATATATGGCTGCGGTATCGGCTGAACTTGCTGTTGCATATATGGTTGTGGTGTCGGCTGAACCGGCTGTTGCATATATGGTTGTGGTGTCGGCTGAACTTGCTGTTGCATATATGGTTGTGGTGTCGGCTGAACTTGCTGTTGCATATATGGCTGCGGTGTCGGCTGAACTTGCTGTTGCATATATGGTTGTGGTGTCGGCTGAATCGGCTGTTGTACCTGTGGTTGCGGTGTCGGTTGCACCGTCTCTTGTATGGTTGGTTGTGGTGCTACAGTTACCGGTGAACCGCAAGTAGGACAGAAGGTTGCGGTCTCATCACAATGGAATCCACAAACTGAACAAATGTTACTCATGAGATATACCTCTCTTTCTATTAATTATTATAAACACTAAATTGCTTTCTTAACGCTAATTGCTTTCATTGGACACATTTCCTGACAACAGAAGCAGGAGATGCAACCCTTTTTCTTGAAAACCGCTTTTTTATCTTTGATATCAATAATCTGTACCGGACAACTTTCGGCACATTTTCCGCATCCTACGCATTTTTCCGGCTCCAGCTTTGGATAGGATTTTAATACCTTCTTCATGATTACACCAAATGGTTTCCGTAAGAATTTCGGAACGTGGGAAGAGAAATCCAGTTCTTTAGTATCCGGTTTTTTGAATGGGGTCAGATTTTCCGGGATTGCGTCACCAATCAGTTCCAGAGAATCCATATGCACCAATCCCCGTTCGTTTGCCTGACGAAGCATTACAATTTCATTCGGCTCCAAGCCCATTAGACCTACTGCAAAATAATCCTGCGTATACATGTCGCGAGAAGCCAGTATCATGTGCAATGGGTGGGAATCGCCACCGGTTGGACCGTTGCCTTCCATAGCATCAATGGCATCAATCAAAGTAATCTGTGGCTTTACCACCAAGGATAATTCCAACAGCATGTTGGAAAAGTCTTCAATATCCGGAAACCGATAATGCAACTGTGGCTTCTGTAAGCCGGGAATTGCACCGAATAAATTCTTAATTCCTCCGGAATAACCGGTCATTGCATGGGTTTTTAACTTAGGAAGATTGATGACATAATCTGCCTCTGCAATGGCATTGATAATATTAAAGGTATGATTGGTAAAACCTTCCGGCGCATTGACGGATTGAAAACCGAAATCCATGTTTAAGGTTGCATATGGCTCTGCATCATGCATTCCGCAAGTCTGATAGATGGTTTTCATATGCTCAGCTGTAAATGGACCGCCGGAGCTTTCCCCAATGATAATATTTGTAATCCCGTGCTCCTGTAGCCAGCGGGCGACGGATTTGACAATCAAGGGATGTGTGGTAATGGGCATGGTTGCCTTCCTTGCCATAATCAGGTTCGGCTTTAATAGAACCTTCATATCAGGGGTTAAGTCAGAAAGTACATCTAATTGTTCTAACGCCTTCCCTACGGCTTCGTATACGGGTTCTTCAATATAATCTGCAACATGATAGATGACTTGCTTCATGCTTGTCCTCCTGTTATTCATAATACGAGTTGTCCCATTATCATTTGCGGAATGATAATGGTGATATCATTTTATTATATCATATCGCAGATTGAATGGGTATGAAATGTTTTGAAAACTGTGGATTTCTGAAAAATTTTGCACCGAAAATTATTCTATGTTACAATACTATTATTCAAAGATGTAGAATAGTTGGAAAGGGGCGATTGTATGGCAAAACGGATTTTGGTAGTAGATGATGATATGATGTGCTTGAAGTCGGTGCAGCGCTATTTGACCGATGAAGGATTTGATGTTATCGGGGCATTGTCCGGTATGCAAGCGGTTCACATTGTAGAAGAAACGAAGATTGATTTGTTATTACTGGATATAGAGATGCCCGGATTGAGTGGGTTTGCTACCTTTGAGCAGATTCGTGAATTGAACAACGGAAGGCAGTTGCCGGTTATTTTCTTTACCGGAAGAAAAGATAGAGATACTGTGAAGAGATGTGCTGCAATCGGTGCTGAGGGCTATATTACGAAGCCTGTAGTAAAAAGTGCGCTGTTGAGTAGAGTGGAAGAAGTGTTTTCTCACATGGTAACCGCGCAGGAAGAACGTACAATATTGATTGTGGATGATGATATAGAATTGCTCAAGCAATGGAAAATTTCCTTAAGTGAACACTATAAAGTAATTGCAGTTAATTCTGTAAAAACTGCTTTGGATTACTTGAATTCCCATAAAGCAGATGTGATTCTATTGGATTGTGATATGCAGATATATGAAGGAGAAAGCTTTGTAAATGTGCTGGCAAAAAAAGAAGAAACCAAAGATATTCCGGTAATTGTGTTGTATGAAGGCGATGGGGAATTGGTTGAAAATGAACGAAAGGCAAATCCGGTTGGTGCATACTTAAAGAAGAACGTTACTTCAGAAGAATTGCTTAAAATAGTTCAATCGCAGTTCGACTAAGCCTTAATAACGGAAGCTAAAATCTTAAAAAAAAATTAAATCGTTAAAAATAGCGTAAAAGCTTGATAAAATACTGGAAAAAACATATATTAAGTGATAAAATACATGAAGTTGTTGTTAAAAAGAGGAACGATTCATGTATTTTATTATTATATGCATAATCGCAGGTTTGGGAGCAGGAATTGTAACCGGTTTGGCCGGTTTGTCTGCAGCGGTGGTAATAACACCAATGTTGGTTTCCCTCGGTGGAATGAACTCTTATGATGTTGTTGCAATTGCGTTGGCATCAGATGTATTAGCTTCTGCGCTGTCTGCGTTTACGTATTATCGAAATAAGAATATTGATATTAAGCGGGGATTTATCATCCTGGGACCGGCATTTATTTGTTCAGTGGCAGGTAGCTATATTGGATACCATTTTTCCTTGGCGTCGCCGGACGGAATCGGATTTTATTCCATTGTTGCAACCATGTTTTTGGGAATTAAGTTTATTGTAAGCCCAATTACGAAAAGCAAAGAGGGTGCGGCAAACACGCAGAAAAAATGGGTTCGACTTATATTATCAGTTTTGTCAGGTATCGTTATAGGCTTGATTTGTGGATTTGTAGGTGTTGGCGGTGGTGCCATGCTGCTGTTTGCATTAACCATTCTGTTGGGATATGATTTGAAAACGGCAGTCGGAACCAGTACTATGATTATGACCATTATTGCCCTTACCGGTGCGGCAAGTCATTATATGATGGGGTGCCAGTTGGATATGAAAGCGTTGTGTATCTGTGTAATATCGACTGTGTTTGGTGCGTTTTGGGCAGCTCATTTTGCAAATCGCTGTGAGGAGAAGAAGTTAAATCGAACTGTAGGAATTGTATTGGCGGTTTTGGGTGTTGTTACGCTGGCAGCAAAATTCATACCGGGAATTCAGGCATAAAGAATTATAAACAGGTTTTGGAAACAAATCCTGTTTTTTTATTTCCACAAATATACAATGTAGATTAATAAAAGCACCACATAATGTTGAAAAAATAAGAAATAATAGTAATTAACAGTGATTGTATATGTGGAGGTAACATAATGAATCAAAAAAAGGGAAAACAAAGCTTGGAATTCGAAAATCCACCATCCATTTTAAGTACGGCATCGGTGGTGGGAAAAAAAGAAGGAGAAGGACCCCTACGGGATTATTTTGATGTCATTTTTGAAGATCCTACCTTGGGTAAAGAATCCTGGGAGGAAGGAGAAAGTGAGTTAGTGCATCAGGCTTGTATAAAAGCAATTGAAAAATCCGGCTTGAAAAAAGAAGAAATTCGCTATGTGTTTGCAGGTGATTTATTGGGGCAGTTAATTGCATCTACTTTTGGATTAAAGGATATGGATATACCATTGTTCGGCTTGTACGGTGCCTGTTCTACGGCAGGGGAAGGATTGGCTTTGGGAGCTATGACCATTGCAGCCGGATATGCAGAGCAGGTGTTGACAGTGGCATCCAGCCATTTTGGAAGTGCAGAGAAGCAATTTCGATTTCCTTTGGAATATGGCAATCAACGTCCTCTTAGTGCTACTTGGACGGTGACCGGAAGTGGTGCATTTATTCTGTCTGACAAACCGGGAGATATTGTAATTCGTGGTATTACCACAGGTACAATTGTGGATTATGGTGTACGGGATTCCATGAATATGGGGGCGGCTATGGCTCCGGCCGCAGCAGCACTAATATATCAGAATCTTCAGGATTTTCAATGGAAGCCCAGTGACTATGATCGTATCATAACCGGTGACTTGGGAAAGGTGGGAAAAGGGATTCTGATTAAATTACTCAATGATAATGGTTACGACATCATGGACCAGCATATGGACTGCGGAATTGAAATCTATGACAATGACGTACAGGATACTCATAGCGGAGGTTCCGGTTGCGGTTGCTCTGCAGTTACAATGGCAGGATATGTTATGGAAAAACTTCGCACCAGAGAATGGAACCGGGTGCTTTTTGTGCCAACCGGAGCGTTGTTATCCACAGTAAGTTTTAATGAGGGGCAATCGGTACCCGGAATTGCACATGGGATTATTATTGAGAATCGGGGTGTATAGGTATGAATTATGTATGGGCATTTGTAATTGGTGGGATTATTTGTGTACTGGCACAAATTTTGATGGATACTACGAAGATGTTGCCGGGCCGGGTAATGGTAACATTGGTGTGTACCGGAGCTGTGCTGGGAGCGCTTGGATGGTATGAGCCGCTTTTGGAATTTGCCGGTGGTGGTGCCTCGGTTCCCTTAACGGGAGTTGGTTATAATCTATGGAAGGGAATTCGGGAAGCCGTTGATACAGATGGTTTTATCGGTTTGTTCCGCGGTGGGTTTGCCATGGCTGCTGTGGGGACATCTGCGGCATTGATTTATTCTTATATTGCAGCATTAATCTTCCAACCAAAGATGAAAAAGTAATGGAATAGATTCCTAGGATTTATTCTTTTATATAGATAAAAAGCGGGTGTGAGCAAGTGCTCACACCCGTTGTGTTTGAATGTTATATAACGACTACGGAGTTGGCGTTGCAGTCGTATCGGTTGAAGCTTCTGTGGAAGCAGCAGTTGTTGCTTCCGTTGTTGTGGCAGTTGTTGTGGCAGTTGTCGTTGCAGCTGTCGTTGCTGAACTGTTTGAACCGCCACTGCCGGAACCTCCGCCGGTGCTGGCAGTAAACCGTACTGTAATCGTATGATTTCTTGCAACATCCTTAAAGGTATAAGTGCTTGGTGTGCCAAAACTAACACCGTCTACAACTACTTCTGCAATCTGATATCCGTCTGCAGGTGTAATGTAGAATGTCTTAGAAGCACCTGCCGGAACCTGTGCACTTTCTGTAATTGTACCGCCGGTACCGTTTACAGTAGCAATAATATTATAGGTGCCGTCCGGATTCATGGCTTCCGGTGAATCGGATGCCGGATGATTTGGACAAGTCTGACCTTCGAAGTCTGCCGGAATTGCTTTTTCCTCATAAGCATACGGAATGTAGATGGAACCATCTTCATTTCGCAGGAATGTGAAGCTGAACTTCGCCGGACAGGTATCTGTTGCCGGTAACTTGCTTTCTTCACACAATTCAATAGTTTCTGCATTACAGGTTCTTGTCGGAACTGTTCCTACTGCAAAATACTCTGTTCTTGTCTCACATCCTTCTTTTGGAAGAAGACCGGTCGTTTTACATACGGTTGCACTGGTGATGCCATCAACCCTCGGGAAGTCTTTGACCTCCTGTGCTTCCAGTTCTACAATCTGTTGCATAATCTTAGCCCACATACGTGTGTGTAAGGAACCGCTTCCTCCCGGAAGAGAGGTATTAATATCATAACCAAGCCAAATAGAAGCTGTATAGTATGGGGTAGAACCGCAGAACCACAGGTCATAGTCCTTGGAACTGGTTCCGGTTTTTCCGGAAACCGGCATACCACTGGATAATCGTGCTGAACCACCAGTACCGGAGGTAACAACATCCTTCATAGCGTTATTCAATAACCAGGCTGTGGTTGGTTGCATAACCTGTTTGGTTTCCGGTTGATTGTCAATTAATATATTTCCGTCATGATCCAGAACCTTTGTATAATAAATCGGTTCCGTATAGATTCCGGTATTTGCAATTGCCGCATATGCAGCATTGATTTCTACGTTTGTTACACCGTTAGTAATACCACCTAAGGCCAAAGACTGCTGGATATCGGAATAAACCGTACCATCGGCAGCAGTTTCAGATTCAACCAAAGTGGTGAAGCCCATATCAATCAAATAATCGTAAGCAACCTCCGGACCTACATCCGTAACCGTTTTAACGGCAAGGACGTTCATGGAATCACGAATTGCATCACGGATAGAGTTAAATCCACGATAAGAACCACCCCACCAGTTTGCAACCGGACGACCGTTGTAATAGTTAAATGGTGCGTCTTCGTAAGTGGTTGCAAGAGACATACCGGATGCATCCAAGGCAGGAACGAACGCTGCCAATACCTTGAAGCAGGAACCCGGCTGACGCGCAGAGTCTGTTGCACGATTCAGAGTTAAGTTACCTTTTTTATCACCGCGACCACCAACAATTGCTTTGATTTGTCCGGTGTATTGATCCATAACCGAGAAGGATACCTGCGGTTGGATTGTAGTATCATAGGTTTCTAACAAGAAGGTCAAATCCGGAGTCTCTGCCAGCATATCTGCTTTGAATTCATCAGCAGCAGCTCTTGCTGCTTCCTCGCTTGAGTAAATGAGTGAATATTTATCATTTCCTGTTTTTTCTTTAAAGTGACTCAATAAATGATTGGTACTGAAGTTAGTAGTGTTACCTTCATCGTCTACCAAGGTTAATTGATAAGATAAAGATACCTGAGTAGTTGCCGGATAGTTTTCCGGGTCATTTAATACTGTATCACAGATGTCTTGAATATCCTGATCCAGTGTAATATAAATCGATAAACCACCTGCATAAATTGCGTTAGCAGCTTCAGTCTGTGTATAACCATATTCGTTCATTAACTGGTCTGTTAAAGCAACGATGGTTGCATCAATAAAGTAAGAATTATATTCTCTTGCTTCTACAACTGCGTCGTTGTGTAATTCTACACGGGCATATACATCATCTGCACAAGCAGTCTGGAATTCAGCTTCAGTAATTAATTCCTGATCCAGCATATTTTCCAGAACACGCTGGCGTCTCTGGGCGTTATTTTCCGGATAAATAATCGGATCGTATTTAGACGGGTTCTGGGTAATAGCAGCAATAACTGCACATTCGGAAATGGTTAACTCAGACATTTCTTTTCCGAAATAGGTCTGAGATGCTGTTTGTACACCATGACAACCTTGTCCAAGGTAAATACTATTCAAATAGTATTCCAGTATTTCGTCCTTGCTTAATCGTTTTTCTAATTCGATTGCAAGGTATTGTTCCTGAATCTTACGTTCCAAAGATTCCATGAAGGTATCTTCATCCAAACCTACATTGAAGACTTCGTTTTTAATCAGCTGCTGTGTAATGGTACTGGCACCCTGATTGAAATGGAATCCATTTCGTACACCTTCCACTGCTGCACGAAGAATACCCTGAACGTCAATACCATTGTGTTTACGGAAACGTTCGTCCTCGATAGCAATATAGGCATTAACCAAGTCCTCCGGAATATCATCGTAATGAGCATATTCACGGTTGGAATTGATTCGGGACAAGGTCGTAACTAATTCACCGTCCTGATTATAAATACTTGTCTGGAATCCTTCCGGAACCACGTTGATATCATCGATACTTGGTGCATTATCCAGAATACCGTTTATCATACCGAAACCGGCTCCGGCACCGATTGCAAAGCAAGCAACGATGCAGACTAAGAATGCTTTGAAAAGGGATACCTTTACTTTCTGGGCATTCTTGCTGGCTTTGGAAACCAGATGCTTTTGTTTCTTGATTGCTTCATTTTTATTATAATTCATGAAAGCGCCTCCTTATATGTACCCAAACTTCTAATCATTATAACAAATCTACATATTTAAATAAAGAAAAAAATATATCTGTCAGAGTTTCTTCATATTTTCTTTAATTTCTAGATGGAATATAACCGTTTTTTCAGTTCTTTATACAGAAGTGAATTGCGTTTCTTTGGAATAGCAGATATACTTAGTTTAATTCGAATGGATTGAGAAAGGCAGGAAAACGAATGGAAGAATATCTTGCGTTAATAGAAGGCGGACAGGATGAAATTGTAGAAAAGAAGTCTCGCTTTATTGGATATACGGCACCGGTAAGTACGGAGGAAGAAGCGGTAGCATTTGTGGAACGGATTAAGAAGAAGCATTATGATGCCAGACATAATTGCTATGCGTATTCTATAGGAACCGATAATCAGCCATTACTTCGGTTTTCGGATGATGGAGAGCCACAAGGCACAGCAGGAAAACCAATCTTAGAAGTAATACAGGGAAGTGACATTCGGAACATTTGTATTGTTGTGACCCGATATTTCGGTGGAACATTGCTTGGTACCGGTGGGTTGGTGCGTGCTTATACGGATGCGGCAAAGGCAGGGATTGAAGCAAGCGTTGTGCGTTTGAAGCGACAATTAATTCTCTGTGAGCTTCCTATGGAATATACGGATTTAGGTAAAATGCAATATTTGATTGCTAATACAGATGCGGAAATAACAGATACTGTTTATACAGATAAGGTAGTGCTGAAGGTGCGGGTGTATGCGCCGGTGTATGAGCGATTTGTAAAAGAAGTAACGGAGGCAACCGGAGCCAAGGTGGTAGTTGAAAAGACGGGAGAAGTCTTTGATTAACTCTTCCTTGCCAATCCATATTCTCTGTGATAAAATGTTACGCGTTGTAAATAATAGAGATAATATATTGAGTAAGAAAGAAGGCTATGTATGAAAATCGCAAGAGAGGATATTCGGAATGTTGCCATTATTGCCCATGTTGATCATGGAAAAACAACCTTGGTAGATGAATTGTTAAAGCAAAGTGGTGTATTTCGTGAGAATCAGGAAGTAGCAGAACGTGTAATGGATTCCAACGATATTGAGCGGGAGCGTGGAATTACCATTCTTTCTAAGAATACAGCCGTTATGTATGGCGACACCAAGATTAATATCATCGACACACCGGGACATGCGGATTTCGGTGGAGAAGTAGAACGTGTTTTGAAAATGGTAAATGGTGTTATTTTGGTAGTAGATGCTTTTGAAGGCGCAATGCCGCAGACCAAATTCGTTTTGAAGAAAGCATTGGAATTAGAATTAAGTGTCATCGTATGTATTAATAAAATTGATCGTCCGGAAGCAAGACCTGCGGAAGTAGTGGATGAGGTATTGGAACTGTTGATGGATTTGGATGCTAATGACGAACAATTGGATTGTCCGTTTATCTATGCATCTGCAAAGTCTGGATTTGCCAGTGCGGATATAGATGAAAAGGGCACAGATATGAAGCCGTTATTTGAGGCGATTATTAATCATATTCCGGCACCTCAGGGAGACCCGGAAGCACCGACACAGGTGTTAATCAGTACCATTGATTATAATGAATATGTAGGCCGAATTGGTGTTGGTAAGGTAGACAATGGTGCCTTAAAGCTGAATCAGGAAGTGATGCTGGTAAATCACCATAACCCGGATAAGCACCAGAAGGTAAAGATTGGTAAATTATATGAATTTGATGGTTTGAATAAAGTGGAAGTAACGGAAGCGAAGATTGGTGCAATTGTAGCTATTTCCGGTATTGCAGATATTCACATTGGTGATACCCTGTGTTCTCCGGAAGCGCCGGAAGCAATTCCGTTTCAGAAGATTTCAGAACCTACAATTTCTATGCATTTCCTGGTAAATGATTCTCCGTTGGCAGGAAAAGAAGGAAAATACGTAACCTCCCGTCATATTCGGGAGCGATTATTCCGTGAGTTAAATACAGATGTTAGCTTGCGGGTAGAAGAAACCGAAACCACAGAGGCTTATAAGGTGTCCGGCCGAGGCGAATTGCATTTATCTGTTCTGATTGAGAACATGCGTCGGGAAGGTTTTGAATTCGCAGTTAGTAAGGCAGAGGTTATTTATAAAGAAGATGAACGTGGCAAGAAGTTAGAGCCTATGGAAATTGCTGTGGTTGATGTTCCGGAGGATTTCTCAGGGACGGTAATTAACATGCTGACGCAGCGGAAGGGTGAACTTCAGGGTATGGCACCAATGTCAGATGGCAATGTCCGTTTGGAGTTTAACATTCCGTCCCGCGGTTTAATTGGATTCCGTAATGATTTTCTGACTTCAACTAAGGGTACCGGTGTTATTAACACCGTATTTGATGGATATGGACCTTATAAGGGAGATATTCAGTATCGTTCTCAAGGTTCTCTGATTGCTTACGAAAGCGGAACCAGTATCACCTATGGTTTGTTTAATGCACAGGAACGTGGAACCTTGTTCATCGGACCAGGCGAGCAGGTATATGGTGGTATGGTTGTAGGACAAAATGGTAAGACCGATGATATTGAAGTAAATGTATGTAAGACGAAACATTTAACTAATACCCGTTCTTCCGGTTCTGACGATGCGTTGAAATTAGTGCCGCCAAGAATTTTGAGTTTGGAACAGGCATTGGAATTCATTGATACAGATGAACTTTTGGAAATCACTCCAAAGAGCTTACGAATTCGCAAGAAGATATTAGATCCAACCTTGCGTATGCGTGCAAAAAGAAATTCACAGGCGAAATAGCCTGTGAATTTTTTTACTTTAACATGGATTTTAAGTCTTCAACATCAAAGGTGTAATTCTTGCCACAGAAATGGCAATTGACTTCAATTGGTTTGTTTTCGGCAATCATTTCCTCGATGTCTTTCTTACCGATACTCATCACGGCTTCATATACCCGGTCTTTAGAACAATCGCAACGATAAGCCGTTGGAATGGTACTCATGATGTTAACATCATAGCCTTCAAATAAATGCTGAATCATTTCTTCCGGAGTCATACCCTGATCTAAAAGGCTGGTAATGGAAGTAAATTCCTTCAAGCGTTCTTCCAAGGCTGTGATTAATTCCTCGTCTGCAAACGGCATTAGCTGGATAATGAATCCGCCGGCCTGTTTTACGGTGTTGTTTTTCTCCATTAATACGCCTAAGGCAACAGAACTTGGTACTTGTTCGCTGGTTGCAAAGTAATACGTTAAATCTTCTGCGATTTCACCGGAAACCAGGTGGGTTTGTCCGATATAAGGCTCTTTTAATCCGATATCCTTGATGACACTTAATACGCCTAAGTCTAATGCTTTTGCAACGTCCAATTTGCCCTTGTTGTTAACCGGAAGAATAACGTTAGGATTGGTAACGTAACCCTTCACATTAGCGGCTCCGTCAGCAGTGATAATCAGTCCCCCGATTGGACCGGAACATTTAATCTGTAATGTGGTTAAATCCGTTTCACTTTTGCTCATGCTACCCATCATGGCACCAGCGGTCAGTAATCGACCCAGTGCAGCAGTTGCAACCGGACTGGTGTTGTGGATGCTGCGGGCAGTTTCTACCATTTCTCTGGTGGTTGCGGCGAAGAACCGTACCTGGTCATTGGCAGCAGTTCCGCGAATAATATAATCAGACATAGTTATTTCTCCTTTTCTCTTGCTATTACATGAATGCGAGTGCTTTCAGCGGTAGGTTTGTCCGTTGATAACTCATCATAAGCTGTAATATATTCCAATCCTGCCTTTTCCAGCAGACATTTGATTTCTTTCAGCGTATAGGAACGTTGAAAATGTTCTTCTTGAAACTTGCGGTATAAATCCTGCTCTTCCTGTACAAAGATACTGAGGGAATACTCGTTAATACCGGTTTCTTCATCATAATAATTATCCCAAATAAAGCTCATGTCGTCCCGGTCTTCAGCAATGGTTGTATCTCCCAGAACTTGGGAATAATAATACTGTGTGTGAAAGTCAAAGATGAAATATCCGCCCGGGTCTAGATAGTTATTCACCAGCCGGAATACCTGTAATAAATCCTCTGCCTCGGTTATATAATTAATGCTATCGCAAAAACTAATGATACTTCGGACTGTACCGAACAACTCAAATTCCCGCATGTCCTGTAATAAGTATAGGATATCATGACCGGAATGAAGCTTCTTTTCCTGTGCGATTTCCAACATATCCGGAGCATTGTCAATACCAATCATATCATAACCGGAAGCTGCAAGTAACTCAGTCAAAGTACCGGTTCCGCACCCTAATTCCGCAATTAATCCATCGCAGATTCCGTATTGTTTTAATAGCTTACAAATATACTGACAACCTTCTTCGTACGGAACATTATCCATAAAGGCATCATACACTTGAGCAAAGCTGGTATATGCGTTCATTTAGGCTCTCCTTTCAACACTTCCACTGAATTATAGACCGACAAAGGAACTTATGTCAAATAGTTGTGAGAAAAGAAAAATTGTTGTATAGTAATCAAATGAGGAGCGAATGTTTATGAAAATTCAAAATATTAAAAATGAACGGCTGAATCTGCTGTTCTTAAAAAATACAATAGCGATATTCGTACCATCTATTATTGTGTTTGTAATCATTTTATTATTTACAAATGCTTATCCGATTATTTACTATATGATGCCACACGGTGTCACTACGTTGGAAGAAATGGAACAGCGTTTTGATCAAGGGTGTTACAATGTGCAAATGACAGTGCCGGAGATGAAGTATACCGGTTATGACTATTATGAAGATGGCAAACGAACAGGTGCGTATTATTATTCTTTTATTGAGAATAAATGCGTGTTTTTCTTGATGCAGACAAAGAATCCGAAACCGGTAATAGAAGACCGGGTGTTGCGGGGGATAATGCTTGATAATTCGGCAAGCTTGGAAGCAATGCTAAATGGATTTGCCAAGGACTTAAGATTGCCTCCGGATGCATTTTATTCGTTTGTAAATCCAATCATGGTAAGTGAAGTGGAGTATCCGAGATTGGAAATTTTCTTGGTTGTATTATTAGTAATTATTCCATATGTGGCGGCAGCGCTGCTGATTGTGTTGTCTGTGCTATGGACAATACAGCCCTTTCGGCATCCAAGTGCAAAGCAGTTAATTGAGTTTGGAGAACGTAGACTTGTATTTGAGGAACTTCGTTCCCAGATGAAAAATCGGTTGTTGCAACATAACTATAACTATTATATTACGGAAGAATATCTGGTGATTAGTAACTGGTTTACTACGGATGTGATTCGAATTGATTTTATCCGATATATATCCCGCCATGTGATTAAGAAAGCGAATGGAAAACAGGTATATCGGTTAACTATGTCGAATCCGGAAAAGATGTTTTACGAGAAAGATTTTTCAGTGGAAAGCTGTGCAGATGAAATCATGACCAAGTTGATTGAATTGAATCCGCATATTGATAATCGAACAATGAATGTATTCCATTTGTCAGAACCGGAGATGATGGAGCAGGAAACTACGGAGAATGCAGAGCAACAAGTGATAGATAGTGAGAACGTTGTGGAAGTGGCAGAGGAACCGGAAATAACGGAAGAAGACAAAAAAGAAGCGTTGGAATGATTTATTCCAACGCTTTTTGTTGCTTGCTAACTATAAACTACCGTCTAAAGACGCTTCTTCTTCTAAAACTTCTTCGTCTTCGGAAACATCAGATAAACCTTCGTATTCATAAGGGATATCTTCGGTTGTTTCTTCAACTGCAGGAGCTGTGAAAGAAACTGGTTCAACAGATGGTGCAACCGGCTCTTCAGCAGGAGCATCTGCTTCCTCTTCCTCAGTAGTAATTGTGATAGAGGTGTATCCACGATTAGTGGCATCTTCCTCTTCGAATTCTTCGTCATCAAAGAAATCAGCATCATCAAAGAAATCTTCATCCTTATTGCCCATAATCTTTTCAGAAACGAATTTCTTAGCGGATTCAATCTTTTCTTTTAATTGAATCTTCTCGAAGAATTCCTTAATCTTGTCTTTGTATATATAGCATGCTACACCGATGGCTGCAACACCGGCAACGAACGCTACTAATTTAATGATTCTTCCGCTCTTTTTACTCACTGTAATCTCTCCTTTAATTTTTAATATTATTTCACATATAATGTATTTTAATACGAAATACGGAAAAAATCAATTAGAATATGGAAAGGATTCTTAACTTTATATAAACTGACACTTCGTTGCACAGAATTAAAAAAACATGGTATACTAATTTGAGAATCAAATTGCTGTTATATAAAATTGTTAGAGAAAACGTAGGAAGAATAAATGGAACCAAAGGGAACCGACAATAGAATAAAGGGCTTGCTTATTGCATTGCTGGTGTCAGTGGTATGCTTTGTGGGAATTGTTCTGTATGCGTATAACTGGGAACGGATTGCACAAGTTGACTGGAAGGGCAAATGGAATCAGACGATTACTAAGATACAGACAGTAAAGGAAACAGTTTTTCCGGAACCGGAGCCATTAACGGTTACATTTGAAGTCGTAAGAATGTCCCATGACATGCCGGTAATAACCAAAAAGGCAGATGGAGTTCCTCTTATAGAGGTACCGCTGCTGAGTCAACAAGATTGTGGCTATCGGACCGGTTGCGAACTGGTAAGTGCAACTATGGTGATGAATTACTATCAATCAGAGGTGGCAGCTCAAGATTTGTATGAAGTGATTGCAAAGGCACCGTCGCCAATCGGAAAAGACGGAATTGGTGTCAGTCCAAATCAATGTTTCATTGGGAATCCGGTAACGAATAGTGGATATGGTTGTTATGCGGAGCCAATAAAGGAAAGCATGAATCAGCTTTTGACAGATGGATGGCATGCAGTAAATGTAACAGGTATGGATTTGTTAACTGTAGAAGAGCTGTATTTGAGTCAAGGGACACCGGTAATTATCTGGGCAACCATTCATATGATGGAACCGGGAGCGGGCAAGTCGTGGACCTTGGAAGATGGGACAGAGTTTCAATGGATTGCAGGAGAACATTGTTTGGTTTTGGTCGGAGCAGATGAGTCCTATTATTATTTTAACGATCCGGATCATGCAGGTGAAGTAATCGGCTATGAACGGGGATTGGTAGAACAACGGTATACCCAGTTGGGAAAACAGGCAGTTGTAGTATCACGGTAACAGATGATGCTAAATCAGAAAGAGGCGCATATGAGTCAGGAGACAAGTAAAGAAATAAATAAAGAAAAGACGAAAGAAACTATGAATTTGGACACAATAAAACAGGAATTAGAAATGTTCCGAGAGCATAGTCGCAAATTAAAACAGACATACGGACGAATCAGTTTGATTCGTCTGATTGTGTTTCTGGGGATTGTCTTGGGAGTGTTGATTGCCATGGTTGCACAGCTTTGGTGGGGGTGGTTGCTGATAGCCGTTGGTGTTGGCGGATTTCTGGGCTTAATGTTTTATCATTCCAATATCGGTGAACAGCAAAACTATATGGAACGATTGATCCGGGTATATGAGCGTTATGAATTGCGTTTGGAGAATCAGTGGCATGATTTTGAAGAGACAGGAGTAATATATCTAGAAGATACGGATTATGTATCATCCGACTTGGATGTTTTGGGTAAGAATTCTTTGTACCAGATGATTTGCGTGGCGCATACCCCTATTGGAAAACGTCGTCTGGCAGAGGTGTTAACCGGAGAGAACAAGGAAGAAAAAAGAATTCAACAATTGGCAGAGCGACAACAGGCTGTTGCGGAATTGGCGGAAAAAAGTCAGTATGCACTGAATTTTGAAGCCCTAGCAATGCAATGCGAGGAACAACGAAAGGGAGTAAGAAAATCGGAAACAGACGATAGGGAATCGAAAGATGCGAAGGTCGGAGCGGAGAATACTGCATTTCCTGTAGTATTAAAAATTATAGCAACCGCCTATCCGGTATTGTTTGTATTTGCAATCCTTGGAAGTGTGTTGCAATGGTGGGATTTGGTAATCGTATTAGTACTGTTTTTTGTAGCATTATTAGCTTCGTTTTTAATGAGTGGGTATTGCAGACCTTATATCCATGGGCTTTTAGGACAGTCCCGAAGGATACAGGCGCATTTGTTTATGCTGGATGCCTTGGCGACAGGGGAATTTCAATCGGTTTATCTGCAACGGTTGCAGGAAGAGATTGTTGGAAATGCGGAACAATCTAAGGCATTAATCCGAGGCTTGCGCCAATTAGAGCGTCTGATTGCCATGTACAATCTTCGTTATAATCCAATTGTTCACTGGTTATTAAGCGGTATTTGTATGTATGATTTGCATTTGGCGGCAACAGCAGCTTCCTGGGAGCGAAAATTTGGCCCTCAACTTCAAGCAGGTATTCAAGGGATTGGTGAAGTTGAAATGCTCTCCAGTTTGGCAGTGTTGCAACGAATTCGAGATGTATCCTATCCGACGTTGTTGGATTCGGATGTGCCGGAAGTGCAGGCACAACAGATTTATCATCCACTTTTGCCTGTGGAAGGTGCAGTTGCCAATGATATCGATTTAAAGCAACAACCGGTGGTAATTACCGGCTCGAACATGTCCGGAAAGACGACGTTTCTACGGACAATCGGTTTGAATTTGATTTTGGCTTATGCCGGAGCCCCGGTATGCGGAACCGGATTATCGGTAAGCAAAATGCGTATATTTACTTCTATGCGTGTAACAGATGATGTGCAAGCCGGAATTTCTACGTTCTATGCAGAGATTCTTCGGGTAAAAGAAATGGTAGAATACGGAAAAAATAAACAGCCGATGCTGTGTCTGATTGACGAAATATTCAAGGGGACGAATTCGGCAGATCGTATAATAGGTGCTGAAACGGTTATCCGGAATTTAACGAATCCTCACACAATAGCAGTAATATCTACCCATGATTTTGAATTGTGTCGTTTGGCAGATAATTATCATTTTGAAGAGTTTTATGAGAAGGATGAAATTCATTTTGATTATTGCTTAAAATCGGGAAAATGTACAACAACCAACGCATTATTCCTCTTAAAAATGGCTGGATTGGAAAAATAAGAAAAAGTATCGGCAATATGCACAAAAAATATTGGGAAAAAACTACGAATTTACCTTGATTGCGTATTGAACAATTTGCTTTATTGTGCTAAACTAGCCATTAGTAGCAGTTTATTTATACATATTACACATAAAAAGATGGAAAAATAAACGTGTGCTCTTTACACGGAAAGATGATAAGGGGGTAAAAAAATATGATGTTACCAGCAAATATCACCTCATCGCAAGAGAATAGTGTTTTATCGATTGCTGCATCCAGCAATAAGGGTCTGTTGATTCGATTTTTGAATGAACAGGTAGAAGATGGATTCTATACTCTGGTTATTGACTATCTGAAGGATAGCAATTTTGATTTGTCAACGATGATGGTTGATGAAGAAGTGAAGACACAGTGTACAAAGCTGTATGAGTTGGCGGCGTTTGTAGATGAACAGATTAAGACACCGGCAAGGTACGAGATTGAAGAGTGGATTGAGCCATTGTTCAAATTTGTATATGGTGATATTGATCCGGATAATGTAGATGCGATGATTAGCACTACCGGCTTGTATCGTTACAGTATTTGGTTGTTATATTTATATCAGACCGAGCGTTTTACAACTGCAATGCGTTTGATTGGCGAGAGAATTGCCCCGCTGTTGATTAATACATACTATCAGATTATGGAGACCGATGAGCGTCCGAAGAACTTTGATAAGGCAACCATGGGTTACATGGACTTGATTAATGTAGCTTTAGAGATGAACATTCCTGCAAGCGTTGCAAAGTGTGATGCGTTCTTGAACAATCTGGAAGTATTATATGATTATTTTGTAGAAGATGACAATGTAGGCAATGATTATAAGATTCAGTTAAGTATTGGATTGTTTAATGCATTTATCAAGAATCAGGCATACGATAAGGCCTTTGAATTCTATGGATTAAATGCAGAACATATTCCGGTTGATAATCTGAATGTATATGAAAGTTTCAAGGAATTAATCCGTAACTGTCAGAGTACACAGTATGCAAACGTATTAAGTCGTGCAGTTGTAACAGCGATTTCAAAACAGGATATTTACAATCGAAGAATTGATTCTTTGATTGCTGAGGTTGCGAACTTTATTCGTAAGGTATATCGCTATATTGAAGATGAACCTGAGATGAAGCGTAATCTTCAGATTTTAGGTGTTGGTGCCGGATTGAGTGACAAGAGTAATGTATTTGAAGGCTTGTTTGAATACAATTTGGTATTCCATGAATGTGGAATCAAGGCATTGGTTAATCAGGATAATGCAGGTCGCTCATGGGAAGAGAAGTACGAGATTCTTGAAATGTTATATACAACCTTGAATGTTGTGTTTGATGGTTACAGCGTATATGAATTGTCAAACCGCATTGAACATCAGTATGTAGAGTTGAATTGGATTGGTAACTATGTAAATGGTAATCCGGGCATGCTGAAATCATTGTTTAGTATTAAGGAAAAGATTAAGGCATTTAAGATTCGTAAGAACTCTATTATCGAGAAGAGCAAGGTAAATCATGAGATTAAGAGAATGTTAGAGGATCGTCAGAAGCACTTGACCTTCTTAACTGCAGACGACATGATTACCAATGGATTGAATGATAGTTCTAAGTATATTATTAGCAATAATTACGATGCAGCTAAGGCGGATAAGATGCTGACAAAGACCTTCTCTGAGGTTACATTGCCGGTACGTTATCGTAAGAATGCACCTGCACAGAAGACTTCTATCTTCGGTAAGGCTGCACCACAGCAGGACGAAGAATTGAAGGCATTGTTAAGTAATTCTGTTATTCAGGATATGCTGTATAAGAGTGAATGGTTATGGAATCAGTACGAGGAGAAAGGCAATGATGCACAGTCTCCGGAAGAAGTAACATATAGTGTTGCATGCTTGGTTAAAGTGGTAGAGGTATATTTGAGTCGTAATTCAGCAGGAGCACCAAAGCCGGCTGAGAAGCCAAATAAGCGTGTAATTATTACAAAGACCGGTAAGGTAATTGAACTGTCAGATGAATCTGAGAACCCAACACCGGTTGCAGCACAACCACAGGGACCTACCATTGTTGATTTTATCAATAATGTTGAGAATTCTTTGAAGAACACCAGCGAAGAGAATGTTCAGTATGTTAAGACATATCTGGCAGATTGGGTAGATTTCTTAATGGACAACAAGTTCGATAAGGATTTAATGTTAGAGGTTTATGAAGCAGAAGAGGTTCGGAATAAGACATTACAGGTAATTAAGAAGTTAAGCTATGATTTGCTTCCGTTAAAGTAATGTTTGAAATAGTCTAATTCACATAAAACCCAAACGGGAAAGGCACATTCGCAATGAATGTGCCTTTCTTAATGGTTTGAAAAACTAATTTAGGTGTTTTGAAATTAATTATTAAGCTTCACCGGTAATTAACCAAGGCGCCGGTTGTGTAATAAATACGCTCTTGCTGTCTAACTTGGAAACACTAATCTGTAATACTTCCATATTCTGAATGTTATATTTCGTAAAAATATCCTTGATACCGGATAGAATATCTAGTTCTAAGGTGTAAATAACAAATTGCATCTTTGGATTAACTGCTAATAAATTCTGAATATCCTGCTCCAAATTCTTCGTTGCCACGATGAATGCCAATCTTGGTGTTGGCAAGGAAGAAAGAGAAGAGCGGGATAAATCCGGAATGATTTCAACGTTATGTACACCGAATTTCTCTACATTTGCTTCCATAGCAGTTTGGGAACCCTTATCACCTTCTACTGCAATAATGGTACCTTCGCTGGCAACGATGGCTGCCTCGATGGCAATACTTTCGCCGCTGACGATACAGATAACATCCTGCGCATCAACGTGTAAAAGACTCATAATCACGGCACGGATTTCGCTTCCTACATAGTGGATTGGTCCGCGACTGAAGTTCTCATTCTTAATACCGATTTTATAAGATTCCCTGGTGTTTTCATTTAAGATAAAGAAAACCGTTGGTTCTTTGATTTCGGTGTTAATCATATCCTTAATCTTAGCGGTTTTAATATCGGTTCCCGGTTCAACTCCGGTTCCGTACCAAACATCGCATTCGCCTAAACCGGCTTCCCAGATTTCATAGCATAGGTTTTTGTGGCTTGCATCTGCAAATACCATCACCCGCTTATGGGATTCAATAGAAGGAATGACATTTTTCTTCTTTTGACAAATATTTAATAGTTTGATTTTCTCCGGACTGATATCCATCATTTCTGCAAAGTATCCGGTCCAATTCAGCATGGCTCCGTTGGAGTAAATGTTTTGACTACTCACGTGAATCACCCTCCTTAAGTTCTGGAATTCAATATAAAAACATTATACCATAGGAAACCATTGGAATGCACTATTTTTTCTGTTTTCAATAAAAAGGATTCATGATATAATCTACTGGTTAAAACGATAGTGAAGACTATATGTTTCTAAATGATAATTCACAAGAAAGCGATAAACAGGAAATGGTGAGAAAACAATGCGATTAGTAGTGCAGAGAGTAACACATGCTTCTGTGACAGTAGAGGAGCAGGTGATTGGTGCAATTCAACAAGGGTTCTTAGTGCTGATTGGAATTGAGCAGGAGGACACACGGGAAATTGCAGATAAAATGTTGAAAAAATTGTTGAATCTTCGGATTTTTGCAGATGAAAACGGAAAAACTAATTTAAGTATTCAGGATGTAAACGGCGAATTGTTGCTGGTATCACAATTTACGTTGTATGCAGATTGCAAGAAGGGGAATCGCCCTTCCTTTGTGCGGGCAGGTGCACCGGATATGGCTGAGGCATTGTATGAGTATATGATTGAGACGGCGAAGGCGTATGGAGTGCCGGTTGCCCATGGCTCATTCGGAGCGGATATGAAAGTGGAGTTGTTGAATGACGGACCATTTACGATTCTGTTGGATAGTCGAGAGATATTTGGATAAAGTGGAGGGGAACAGAAATGACGAGAGATCAATTACAAAATTTAATGAATAGCCGAATTGTAGTGTTGGATGGTGCGACGGGAACGAACCTGTTAAAAGCGGGTATGCCGGTAGGTGTATGTCCGGAATTATGGATTTTGGAGCATCCCCAGGTAATGATTGATTTGCAGGCGTCTTATATTGAAGCCGGAAGTCATATTGTATATGCGCCAACCTTTACAGCTAATCGCATAAAATTGGCAGAATATGGTTTGGAAGATCGCATAGAGGAAATGAATAAGGAATTGGTAGCAATTTCCAAAAAGGCAGTTGTAAAAGCCGGCTGTCGCGGTTATGTAGCAGGTGATATTACCATGACAGGTAAACAGCTTGCACCTATGGGGGATTTGCAACTGGAAGAATTGATAGATGTATATAAAGAACAGGTAGGCTATCTGGTAGAAGCCGGAGTGGACTTGTTGGTAATTGAAACTATGATGAGTCTGGCAGAAACGAGAGCGGCAGTGATTGCAGCGAAAGAAACTTGCGAACTTCCAATATTGGTAACACTGACATTTAATGAAGACGGAAGAACGTTATTTGGTACAGATGCCATAACAGCAGTAAATGTTCTTCAGAATCTGGGTGTGGATGCTATTGGAGCTAATTGCTCTACCGGACCGGAGGAAATGTGCAAAATCATAGCAGAAATGAAAGCGTATGCCAATGTTCCGATTATTGCGAAGCCGAATGCCGGCATGCCGGAATTGGTGGATGGCAAAACAGTTTATGCTATGACTCCGGATGAATTTGCAGAAGCAGGGCAGTTGCTAATCGAAGCAGGTGCCGGAATTATTGGTGGATGCTGCGGCACAACACCGGAACATATTATGGCGTTGGCACGTTGTGTAAAGTCGATGGAACCGCCAATGGTTTCAAAGCAAAAATGCAGACTGTTATCTTCTGAACGTAAGACAGTAGAACTTGCTTTGGACGGACCGTTCCAAGTAGTAGGAGAACGAATTAACCCAACCGGAAAGAAGAAGTTACAGGAAGAATTGCGTAACGGCAGTTTGGAACTTGTATTGGAAATGGCAGAAGAACAGGAAGAA
The DNA here is from genome assembly GCA_017461045.1 of Lachnospiraceae bacterium. GTDB lineage: Bacteria > Bacillota > Clostridia > Lachnospirales > Lachnospiraceae > CAG-632. Next base: position 38,807 of record JAFTZJ010000048.1, read on the forward strand.
CAAGGGGCAGCAATTCTGGATATCAATATGGGTATGAATGGTATTGATGAGAAGGAAATGATGCTTCGTGCGATTCAGGCTGTTGGGAATGCAGTGAATCTTCCTCTTTGTATAGATTCCAGTCATGTAGATGTAATCGAAGCGGCATTGCGGAACTATCCGGGCAGAGCATTGATTAATTCCATTTCTTTTGAACAACCGAAGATTGATCAATTGTTGCCGATAGCCAAGAAATACGGAGCAATGTTCATTTTACTTCCGTTATCCGAAAAAGGCTTGCCGGAAACCATTGAAGAAAAGCATGGTATGATTCATGCGGTGTTAGAACGGGCGTATGCACTTGGATTTACCAAGGAGGATATTGTGGTAGATGGTTTGGTTGCTACGGTAGGTGCAAATAAGAATGCTGCCATAGAAACCTTACAGACCATTTCTTATTGTAAGAATCAGTTAGAACTGCCTACGATTTGTGGACTTTCGAATATTTCCTTTGGTTTGCCGGAGCGTATCAATGTAAATGCTGCATTTTTGACTATGGCGATTGCTAATGGATTAACCATGGCAATTGCGAATCCGTCCCAAGCAATGCTGTTGAATGCGGCATACGCATCGGATTTGCTTTTGAATAAAGCGGAGGCTGACGTGCGTTACATTGAACGTATGAGCACCCATGCCACTAGTGTAGTGGTAAATGCACCTGCCAATGGACAAGCAAAATCAGTCGATAAGGATGGAAATAGCGGACAACCAATTAATCCGGTACAGGAAGCGGTACTAAAGGGAAATAAAGAACGGATTGTAGAACGCGTGGAAGCAGAATTGATGCAAGGGAAAAAGCCGGAGAAAATCATTGACGATTTTTTGATTCCTGCAATAAATGAAGTGGGAGAATTGTTCAATGAGAAAAAGTATTTTCTTCCACAATTGATTTCCAGTGCGGAAACTATGGAAAAAGCTATTCAATACTTAGAACCGAAGCTGGAGCAGAAGAAAAACAGCGGAGATATGCCGACCATTGTTATTGCAACCGTTGAAGGCGATATCCATGATATAGGTAAGAATCTGGTGGCATTAATGTTACGCAATTATGGTTACCGGGTTCTGGATTTGGGTAAGGATGTGCCGAAGGAAGAGATTGTGGCGACAGCAGAGAAAGAACATGCAAGCATCATTGCATTGTCTGCTTTGATGACAACAACCATGATGCGGATGAAAGATGTAGTGGAATATGCTAAGGAACAAAAATCTAAAGCAAAAGTCATGATTGGCGGAGCGGTAATTACAGAGAGTTTTGCCAAGGAGATTGGTGCTGATGGTTATTCCAAGGATGCAGCAGAAGCTGTAAAAGTAGCGGAAGCTCTTTTAAAACGGAAAAAATAAGAAAAAACTACAGTTTCTTGTGAACGGTGTTTGACAAGGAACCGAATAGTTGTTACAATGACAGTTGAGTTTTACGCATAGAAATTGCGTTGAATAGAAAGTGGAAGGGTGGTACATAACATGAAAAAACGTATTTTATCGCTTTTGGTTGTGAATTCATCTGGTGTATTGAGTCGTGTATCCGGTATGTTTAGTCGTAGAGGATACAACATCGACAGTTTGACTGTAGGTGTGACAGAGGATCCGAAGTATTCTCGCATGACAGTAGTTGTAAGCGGTGATGATCGGACCTTGGATCAGATTGAGAAGCAACTTTATAAATTAGAAGATGTTATCAATGTTACGGAATTAAAGGATGGCGAATCTGTATGCCGTGAGCTTGTACTGGTTAAGGTAAAAGCTGATAAGGATGAGAAGCAGCAGATTATTGCAGTTGCTGATGTGTTCCGTGCAAAGATTGTCGATGTGGCAGTTGATTCGTTGATGATTGAATTGACCGGTAACATCAACAAGGTGGAAGCATTCTTAGGATTGCTGGATGGATTTGAGATTTCATCCATTGTTCGTACCGGATTAACAGGTTTAATTCGCGGACATTATACAGACAAGTAATTACTTCAATACATATAAAGTAATCACTATATATCTGCACCCAGTGCAGGCAACATTTATCTATAACAGGAGGAAAAAATAAAATGGCAAATATTTTTTACCAGGAAGATTGTAACTTATCATTATTGGATGGCAAGACCATTGCAGTTATCGGTTACGGTAGCCAGGGTCATGCACATGCATTAAATGCAAAGGAGTCAGGCTGCAACGTTATCATTGGTCTGTACGAGGGAAGTAAGTCATGGGCAAAGGCTGAGAAGCAGGGCTTTGAAGTGTTTACTGCTGCAGAGGCTGCTAAGAAAGCAGATATCATCATGATCTTAATTAATGATGAATTACAGGCTGATTTATATAAGAAGGATATTGAGCCGAACTTAGAGGCTGGCAACATGTTAATGTTCGCGCATGGATTTAATGTACACTTTGGTTGCATCACTCCTCCAAGTGATGTTGATGTAACTATGATTGCACCAAAGGGACCTGGACATACTGTACGTTCTGAGTATCAGGCAGGTAAGGGTGTTCCTTGTTTGGTAGCTGTACATCAGGATGCTACCGGTAAGGCACAGGATATGGCATTGGCATATGCTGCAGCAATCGGTGGAGCAAGAGCAGGTGTTCTTGAGACTGACTTCAGAACAGAGACAGAGACAGACCTTTTCGGTGAGCAGGCAGTACTTTGTGGTGGTGTTTGTGCATTGATGCAGGCTGGTTTCGAAACATTAACAGAAGCTGGTTACGATCCAAGAAATGCATACTTCGAGTGTATCCATGAGATGAAGTTAATCGTAGATTTGATTTACCAGAGTGGTTTTGAAGGAATGAGATATTCTATCTCTAACACAGCTGAGTATGGTGATTATATTACCGGACCTAAGATTATTACTGAAGATACTAAGAAGGCTATGAAGAAGGTTCTTTCTGATATTCAGGATGGTTCTTTCGCAAAAGAATTCTTGTTAGATATGTCACCTGCTGGTCGTCAGGTTCACTTCAAGGCTATGCGTAAGTTAGCTACTGAGCATCCATCAGAGAAGGTTGGTGCTGAGATTCGTAAGCTGTATAGCTGGAACAATGAAGAGGATAAGTTGATTAACAACTAATTCGATATATGTAAACAGAGAAACCCGTTGCCGAATGGTAGCGGGTTTCTTTGCTTGTTGCAAAAAGAGCGTTTGTTAATTAAAGCTTCTTTACGATTGCATCGTACAAGTCCAAAGTACAATGCTCGTCCTCTGCAAAGTGCTTGCAATTCAAGCAACTTGGAGTGCTTGGTGCCTGATTGCGGAAGCTGTCTGATTTGTTTGTGTGCTCATAAGCACTGCAACGCTCAGCTACATTCATATAAGTTTCTTGTGAACTACGCATGGTTTTTCTCCTTTCGGGTACATTCAGATAATTATTTGAATCAAACACCCATGCAGGTGTTTCAAGGATAGTATGCTCGTTTTTTCAGGGAAATATAATGGAAAGATTGACAATTATGGTAGGTATAGGTAAAATGATTGTATTTGATTTAGAAAAAGGGGTTGGTGATTCTTGGACAGTAGTTCCATATTACAATTAGTATTAACAGCTGAAGCGACAACAGAAGCTGTGGTAGATGGTATGAATACTATGCAAACAGGTGGTTTGGATCCGGGCATGATTGTGCAAATGATAGTGATTGGTATATTGTTAGTAATGTCAGCACTGTTTTCGTCGGCAGAAACTTCTTTAACCACAGTTAGTAAATATAAAATGAAATCCTTGGCGGAAGAAGGCAATCGTCGTGCTAAAATGACATTGAAGTTAATGGAAAATCCGTGTAAGGTATTAAGTACCATTTTGATTGGTAATAATATTGTGAATATTGCGGCATCATCATTAATGACTGTATTTGTTACAAAATTGTTTGGTAGTGCTGCTGTAGGTATTGCTACAGGTGTGATGACTGTTTTGGTATTGCTTTTTGGCGAAATTACGCCAAAGAATCTGGCTACTATATATAGTGAACAATTTGCACTGTTTTATGCGATGCCGATTAAGGTGTTATCTGTAATATTGACGCCGGTAATTTGGATTTTGGATCAAATGTGTAATTTGATTTATAAAATACTTCGAATTGATAAAGATAATCTGAATAAGCAGATGACGGAATCGGAACTTCGTACGATTGTTAATGTAAGCCATGAAGATGGCGTCATTGAAGGCGAAGAAAAGGAAATGATTACCAATGTGGTGGATTTTGGAGATTCCATTGCAAAAGATATCATGATTCCGAGAGCGGATATTACAATGGCACCTGTAGATGCGGATTATGAAGAAATTATGGGATTCTTTATGGATGAACAATATAGCCGGTTGCCGATTTACGAAGAAAATAAGGAAAACATAGTCGGCATTCTTCATATGAAGGATTTGTTCTTTTATCAGGCTCAAGAACAGCAGGATTTTGATGTACGTAAGATTATGCGGGAAGCGCACTACACATATGAGTTCCAAAAGACTTCCGGGATTCTGGAAGAATTGCGGAAGAATTCCTTGTCAATAACCATTGTTTTAGACGAGTACGGAACGGCTGCCGGTATGATTACCTTGGAAGATTTGTTGGAAGAAATCGTAGGAGAAATCCGGGATGAATATGATGAGTATGAAGAGGAAATTATTAAACAGGTTGATGAGAAGCAATATGAAGTAGATGGCGGTGCCAAAATAGATGATATTAATGTTGCACTTAAGTTAGACCTGGAATCTGAGGATTATGATTCCATTGGCGGGTATGTTATCGAATTGTTGGATCACTTACCAAAGAGTGGTGAGGTGGTACAGGATGAAAATGCAACTTTTGAAGTTTTGAAAGCAGATAAAAAGAGAGTGGAACGGATTCGCATTACGTTATTAGATAAAGAAGAACCGGAGGATGATACCGACGAATAGGGTATTGTGTAACAGAATGAAAAGAAGGAAAGGGCAGAGAAATGATTAGTGCAGTAAATGTAACTCTGAGATTAGGAAAAAAGGCATTATTTGAAGAAGTAAATATCAAGTTCACACCGGGCAACTGTTACGGCTTGATTGGTGCGAATGGTGCAGGTAAATCTACGTTTTTGAAGATTTTATCCGGAGAGATTGAACCGAGCAAGGGCGAGATTGTTATGGATCCGGGTGAAAGACTTTCTATATTAAAGCAGGATCATTTCCAATATGATGCTTATCCGGTACTGGATACAGTCATCATGGGTAATCAGCGCCTGTATGAGATTATGAAGGAAAAAGATGCCATCTATGCAAAGGAAGATTTTACTGATGAAGATGGTGTGCGTGCGGCAGAATTAGAAGGAGAATTCGCAACTATGAATGGTTGGGAAGCAGAGTCCGATGCAGCTACGTTATTGAATGGTCTTGGAATCGAGACAGACCTTCATTATAAGATGATGAGTGAATTGCCGGCAGCACAGAAGGTAAAAGTCTTGTTGGCTCAGGCGTTGTTTGGTAATCCGGATGTCTTGTTATTGGACGAGCCAACGAACCATTTGGATTTGGATGCAATTGCATGGCTAGAAGAATTTTTGATTAATTTTGATAATACAGTAATTGTAGTTTCCCATGACCGTTATTTCTTAAATAAGGTATGTACTCATACAGCGGATGTGGATTATGGTAAGATTCAATTATATGCCGGTAACTATGATTTCTGGTATGAGTCCAGCCAGTTGATGATTAAGCAACAGAAGGAAGCCAATAAGAAGAAGGAAGAAAAGATTAAAGAATTGCAGGAATTCATTCAGCGGTTCTCGGCAAATGCTTCCAAGTCAAAGCAGGCGACCTCCAGAAAACGTGCCTTGGAGAAAATTGAATTGGATGATATTCGTCCGTCCAGCCGTAAGTATCCGTATATCGATTTCAGACCAAATCGGGAAATTGGAAATGAAGTGCTGACAGTTGAGAAAATGTCTAAGACCATCGATGGTGTAAAAGTGTTGGACAATATCTCTTTTACAATTAATAAGGGCGATAAGGTGGCATTTGTAGGACCAAATACTATTGCGACTACTACCTTGTTCCAGATTCTGGCCGGAGAGATGGAGCCGGATGAGGGTAATTATAAATGGGGTGTAACGACTTCTCAGGGTTATTTCCCAAAAGATTTCACGAATGAATTCAACAATGATTATATTATTGTTGATTGGTTGACACAATTCTCGGAAGAGAAGGATGCTACTTATGTACGTGGGTTCTTGGGCAGAATGTTATTTGCCGGAGAAGATGGCGTGAAGAAAGTAAAAGTGTTGTCCGGTGGTGAAAAAGTACGCTGCCTGTTATCCAAGTTGATGATTATGGGTTCCAATGTGTTGATTATGGATGAGCCAACCAACCATTTGGATATGGAATCCATTACTGCATTGAATAATGGCATGATGAAGTTTCCGGGTGTGATTCTGTTTTCTTCTCAGGATCATCAGTTATTACAGACTACAGCAAATCGAATCATGGAATTAACGAATACCGGTTTGATTGATAAGCAGACCACTTACGATGAGTATTTAGCGAATGACGAACTGGCAAGAAAGCGTCAGGTAATGAATATGGTGCAGCAGTCGGAAGAAATTGAAGAGTAGAAGTTCTAGTCTTATATGCCGTATGGTAAAATTGAACAAAAGAAAGAGTCGAAAGCCCTTCGACTCTTTTTTTGATTCGGTGCTGTTGTGCAAAAGTTATGATGAAAAAGGGGTAAACAAAAGAGAATTGATAAAAAATGAACAAAAAAGTATTTTGTAACAATTTTGAAACAGTTTCGAAAAAACCAATTTCAAAGAAAATGAAAACATGTCAGAAAGATTATGAATTGTCTGAAAAGTATAAAAATATATGATAATACAAAGTAAAGTTGCACGATTACAAGAAAATTATGAAAGAAGTATCTAAAAATAGAAAAACTACACAAAAAGACGGATAATAGATAGAAGTATTTTCGAAAAAAGGAATAAAAAACAACGAAAAATGGTAGGATTATGCAAAAATACGATAAAAAGAACCAGGAAAAATGTGCAATGAATCTAAAATACGCAAAAAAAGACTTGCTAAATTGTTCACTATGTCCTATAATGACAAATGTAGAGTTGCGAAAGCAACGGAATTTTCACGTAGTCGGAGTAGGCACATTAAGACTTAGACAAGACTACATATAATTACATATGGAATCGAGTTTAAGTCACGATGAACCAACGACGGCGAATACACACACATTTTTAAAAAGGAGGGTTTTTTCGTGAAAAAATTCAAAAAAGTTTTAGTGTTATCTTTAGCTTTAGCTATGGGATTATCGTTAGTAGCTTGTAACGGTGGTGGTGACACAACAGCACCTACCACACCAGATGATGGCGGTGACACAACTGCTGCAGCTTCAGGAGAAGGTGAGACCTTCTACATCTATGTATGGAACAATGAGTACAGAGACTTAATGGCAAAGTATATGCCAGGTTACACTGCTGATGAAGACAACATGGGTGGTTACATGGAAGATGGTACTCGTATTCAGTTCGTTGAAAACGAGAATGCTAACATGAACTATCAGAACAAGTTGGATGAGGCATTAACAGATGGTTCTCAGGTAGATATGTTCTTAGTAGAAGCTGACTATGCTGTAAAGTATACTTCAGCTGAAGCTGGCGTAGCTATGGATGTTAAGGAATTAGGTTTCACTGATGATGATCTTGCTAACTACTACTCATATGTAAATCAGGTAGTAACTGATGAGAATGGTGTAGTAAGAGGTGTTTCATGGCAGGCAGCTCCTGGTTTCATGATTTACAACGCTGACATCGCTGAAGAAGTATTAGGCGCTAGAGATCCTGAGACTGTACAGGCAGCAGTAGCTGACTGGGATAAGTTCGAAGAGACAGCTGGTAAGATGGATGCTGCTGGATATGACATGGTAGCTGACTACCAGGAAGGCTCACGTGTGTTCAATGCAGCACGTTCAACACCTTGGGTACAGGATGGTGTAATCACTGTTCCAGCTGAAATTGATGAGTGGACAGATATGGCTAAGGGCTGGTATGACAACGGTTACATGACTGGTGGTGCTATGTGGTCAAGTGATGAGTGGAAGAATGGTCACCGTGGTGGCGTATTCTGCTACTTTGGTTGTACATGGTACTTAATCTGGTCTATGGATGAGCAGGTTGCAGGCGAAGATGTTAAGTGGAACATCTGCCAGGGTCCAGCAGCTTATTACTGGGGTGGTACTTGGTTATGTGCAGGTGCTAACTGTACAAATCCTGAGTTAGCTTACGAAATTATGTACACAATGACAGCTGATGTTGATGTTGCTACAGAAATCGCTAAGGGCGAGTTGAACTTCCCAGCTAACAAGGCAGCAGCAGAAGCAGTAGCATCTGAAAACTTCGATGTAGGTAGAGCATGGTTAGAGTGCGAGAACTACTTCGGATTCTGTAAGGAAGCAGCTGATCAGATTGAAGTTCAGAACATGACTCCATACGATCAGATGATTGAAAAGTATCAGGAAGCAATGGGTGACTACTTCAATGGTAATGTAGCTACTAAGGAAGATGCTCTTGCAAACTTCTATGCAACAGTTACAGAAATGTGGCCAGCATTAGAAGCACCAGCTGCAGAGTAATTTATACTCTAAATAGTTTTTAACTAGTTCTGAACGTGCCTGTCTTGTTAAGGCAGGCACGTTTTTTGACATTATTGATGTTTGACATTGGAAAAATATAATGTGAGGTGAGAAATAGTATGGCAGCACAACGTAAGAGTAAAGTTGTTAATTATACTAAGTGGGGCTACATTTTTCTGTTACCATTCTTTCTCGTGTATACAGTATTCTCTTTAGTACCATTATTTAATACTGTGTATCGAAGCTTCTTCGAAATGTACGTGGATGGTTTGATGCAGATTGGTCCTAACTTTGTAGGCTTACAGAATTACATCACTGTTTTAAGTGGTGATTTGCCGAAATACTTTTTGAATACTATGATCATGTGGGTAATCGGTTTTATTCCACAGATTTTAGTATCCTTATTGCTGGGTGTATGGTTTGCAGATACCCAGATTCGCTTAAAGGGCGAGCAAGTCTTTAAGACTGTTATTTACTTACCAAACTTAATTATGGCAGCTACATTCTCAATGCTGTTCTACTCGTTGTTCTCTACTTCCGGACCGGTAAATGGTCTGATTACAACCTTCGGTGGAGAGCCGATTAAATTCTTGGAGACTGTATGGGGTGTTCGTGGTCTGGTTGGTCTTATGAACTTCCTGATGTGGTTTGGTAATACAACCATTATGTTGATGGCAGGTATTATGGGTATTGATACATCCCTGTTTGAAGCGGCTAATGTAGACGGCGCTTCTTCAATGCAGGTATTTACTAAGATTACTATGCCTTTATTGAAGCCAATCTTTATCTATGTATTTATTACATCTATGATTGGTGGTTTGCAGATGTTCGACGTTCCTCAGATTTTAACTAATGGAATTGGTAATCCAGACCGTAATTCTATGACTATGATTATGTGGTTGAACAACTTCTTGTATTCAAAGGATTATGGACGTTCCGGTGCACTTTCAGTAATTCTGTTTATTATTACTGGAATATTAAGCTTTATAGTATTCAGATTGAATACTAGAGGTGATGAGTATTAGGAAGGAGGAAACAAAATGGCTAATATTAATTCAGAAAAGAGTTATCGTGCACACATAATTCGTAATAAAATTATTCGTTATGTAGTGTTAGTGTTCTTAACAATTGTGTGTTTGTTCCCTCTTTATGTAATGTTCATTAACTCAACTCATGAATCACATAAAATTGCGCAGGGCTTATTGGTTCTGCCGGGAACATGGTTCTTTAAGAATTTATTCAATACCTTAAATGATGGTAGTATTCCAATCTTAAGAGGTTTGTTGAATTCTTTGATTATTTCTGCATGTTGTGCGGTTCTTACAACATACTTCTCTACATTGACAGCGTATGCTGTACATGCATATGACTTTAAGGGAAGAAAAGCAATTCAGACATTTATCTTGGCTGTAATGATGATTCCTAGTCAGGTTACAGCACTTGGTTTCTATGATTTGATGAAGACATTTGGCTTGCTGGATAATTATATTCCGTTGATTGTACCTACAATTGCGGCTCCGGTAGTTTACTTCTTCATGTTACAGTATATGCAGGGTGCATTACCTTTGGAAATTGTAGAAGCAGCTCGTATTGATGGCTCGAATGAGTTAAGAACCTTTAATTCGATTGTTTTGCCAATTATGAAACCGGCGATTGCGGTACAAGCAATTTTCGCGTTCGTTACAAACTGGAATAATTACTTCACTCCGAACTTGATTATCAAGTCTCAGAGGTTATATACATTACCAATCGTTATTGCTAAATTGAGAGCGGCTGATTTCGCATCATTTGATAATGGTAAGATTTATATGGCCATGGTATTATCAATTTTGCCAGTAGTAGTAGTGTATGTGTTCTTATCTAGATACATCATTCAGGGTGTGGCAGTTGGTTCGGTTAAGGGCTAATATTATATATAAACAATTTTTTATCAAGAGCAAGCGTAAAGCTTGCTCTTGCTTTTTTTAAAAAATAAAAAGGAAAAGCGTGAATTGTGTAGAATAATTATTATAGGTTGAGATTTTTCGTGTATTAAGGAGTGGGTATATGACAATTCGGGAAAAACAGGAAGCATGGGAACAGAAGTATTTGAGTGAATTTGCGTCCTTGAGTATTGCGTCCAGAGGAAGGGATGTTGAGGAACCGCAGTGTGATTTGCGTCCGATTTACCAACGTGATCGAGATCGGATTATTCATTCCAAATCATTTCGTCGTCTGAAGGATAAGACACAGGTATTTTTATCGCCGGAAGGGGATCATTATCGAACAAGACTAACCCACACCTTGGAAGTTTCCCAGAATGCAAGAACCATAGCCAGAGCACTCGGACTAAATGAAGATTTGACAGAAGCCATTGCTTTGGGACACGATTTGGGACATACACCTTTTGGGCATGCCGGAGAAAGAGCGTTGAGTGCAGCACTTTGGGATTTGTTGGAAATGCAACTAACCGATGCGGACAAGCAAGGTACGGAGGAATATCGGGAACGATTATTTGATGAAGATGGCAATCCAAGAGTGTTATTCCATCACAATGAACAGAGCATTCGTGTAGTAGAGAAATTAGAGAAAAAGGGCAAGGGATTGAACCTGACATGGGAAGTGCGGGATGGTATACTGAATCATCGCTCTGTCTGTGAACCGGCGACCATGGAAGGGAAGGTGGTTCGGTTTGCGGATAAGATTGCATATATTAATCATGATATTGATGATGCAATTAGAGCAGGCATTATATATGAATCTGATTTGCCGGATGTATGCACCCGGGTGCTGGGACATAGCACCAGAGATCGTATTAATTCCATGATACATGATATTATTATGAATAGTGAAGGTAAGGATACCATTTGCATGTCAGAAACTACAGAACAGGCAATGAAAGCATTACGTCAATATATGTTTCAACATGTGTATTTTAATCCGAAAGCAAAGAGTGAGGAGATTCGTGCAGAGTCCATGATTCGCCAATTGTTTACACATTATTATGATAATTCGGAGGAACTACCGGAGGAATATCGACTCATGATTCAAGAAGGAGAAAGAACCGAAACGGTAGTCTGTGACTATATAGCAGGTATGACGGACTCTTATGCAGTTCATACCTTTGAAAACTTATTTGTGCCAAAGGCATGGCAAGGGTAAAGGAGAAAAATGTTCTATTCAGAAGATTTAGTGGAAGAAATCCGTTCCAGAAACGATATAGTGGATGTGATTAATTCCTATGTTAGTTTGAAAAAAAAGGGAAATACCTATACGGCGTGTTGCCCTTTTCATAATGAAAAGACACCTTCCTTTCACGTAAGCCGTGAAAAACAGTTATATCATTGTTTTGGTTGTGGTGCGGCAAGAACGGTATATACGTTCTTACAACAGTATGAGAATTACACCTTTCCGGAATCTGTAGAATACTTGGCAAAGCGGGCAGGTATACAATTACCGCAACGGGAAATGACCTTGCAGGAGCGAAAGGAAGCGGATTATAACAGTGCTCTGAAAGAGATTAATAAAGCGGCTGCCGGATATTTTTATTACGCATTGCGCCAGAAGAATGGGGAAGCAGCCATGACGTATCTGACGGAACGGGGATTGTCTCAGGAAACCATTCACAAATTCGGTTTGGGCTATTCCAATATGTACCGGGATGATTTGTATCAATATCTGAAGAAAAAGGGTTATGATGATAAATTGCTAATCGATTCCGGACTGGTTCGACATGATGAGCGACAAGGTGTAAATGACGTATTTTGGAATCGGGTGATGTTCCCGATTATGGATTTGAATGGGAAGGTGATTGGCTTTGGCGGCAGAGTATTAGGCGATGGCTTGCCGAAGTATGTGAATTCTCAGGAAACAAAAATTTATGAGAAACGAAGGCATTTGTATGGATTCCACTTGGCAAGGCGTTCCAGAAGAGAAGGATTTATTCTCTGCGAAGGATATATGGATGTTATAGCTATGCATCAGGCCGGATTTGATAATGCGACAGCATCTCTGGGAACGGCATTTACGATTCAACAGGCATTATTACTAAGGCGTTTTGCCAATAAAGTATACTTGGCATATGATAGTGATGGCGCAGGAACAGCGGCAGCACTGAAGGCAATTCCGATTCTTCGGGAGGTAGGGCTTTCGGCACGTATTATTAATATGCAACCTTATAAAGACCCGGATGAATTTATAAAAGCTATGGGAGCAGAAGCCTTTGAAGAGCGTATTCGACAATCGGAAAGTAGTGTTATGTATCAGGTGCGGGTGGCATCGAAGAAGTACAATCAGCAAGATCCGGAAAGTCGTACGGAGTTCCAGCAAGAGGCTGCTAAAATTATAGCAGCGTTACCGGAACCGTTGGAACGGGATAATTATATAGAGGCAGTATCGAATCAATACTTTATGGATAAAAAGAAACTAACGGATTTGGTAAATCGTTCCGGCAGATATATGATTGAGCAGAAGCAGTATCAGGAGGCGGCACAGGAAATGAAGCCACAGGATATGCGACGGCAGGAACGGGCAGAAGAACGGAAGCAACAACCACAACGGTTATTGCTGACCTGGCTGGTGAATTGTCCGACGGAACTGTTTCCTCAACTACGAGGCAGAATCGGACCGGAGGATTTCACAGATACGTTCTGTCAAGACTTAGCCCGGCAGCTATTTCAGCAATATGAGCAGGATGGTAGCGTGCAACCGGCGAAGATTATCAATCAGTTTGAAGATGTGGAGGAGCAGATGCGAGTGGCTTCGATACTACAGACGGAATTGAAAATGGCACCATCGCCGGAGGATAATTCCATTGTTATTACGGAAATTGTCAGGAAAGTGAAAGAGGAAAGTCTGCAATACCAATTGGCTCATTTGCAGGATTACAGCAAATTACAAGATATTATTAAACAGAAGAGCGAAATTCCTAATTGGAATATTTCTCTAACCTGTGGTTAAAATATGATTATGATATGGAAGGATGGAAAACCATGGAAGTAAAAGAAGAAGTAAAGGATATGGATGCAAAATTTGAAGAATTGTTAAAGTCCTTGATTGAAGTTGCAAAGAAAAAGAAGAATGTCTTAGAAGACAAAGAGGTGATTGGTCATTTTACAGGAATCGACTTGAATGAGCAGAGAATGGAAGTTGTATATGAATTCTTAGAGTCTCATAACATTGATGTTCTGTCAATGACAGAAGAAGAACCGGACGATATGACTTTTGAGATTGAAGAAGAGGAAGTTGAACAGATTGATATTTCTGTACCGGAAGGTGTAGGTATCGAAGACCCGGTTCGTATGTACTTGAAGGAAATTGGTAAGGTGCCATTGTTAAGTGCAGAAGAAGAAATTGCTTTAGCGCAGATGATGGAACAGGGCGGTCCGGAAGGTGAGAATGCTAAGAAGAAACTGGCAGAAGCCAATTTGCGTCTGGTAGTAAGTATTGCAAAACGTTATGTTGGACGTGGTATGTTGTTCTTGGATTTGATTCAGGAAGGTAACTTAGGTTTGATTAAGGCAGTTGAAAAGTTTGATTATAGAAAGGGATATAAGTTCTCTACTTATGCAACCTGGTGGATTCGTCAGGCGATTACCAGAGCAATTGCAGATCAGGCAAGAACCATTCGTATTCCGGTTCATATGGTTGAAACCATTAATAAGTTGGTTCGTGTACAGCGTCAGTTATTGCAGGAATTAGGAAGAGAACCATCTCCGGAAGAAATTGCAAAGGACATGAATATGCCGGTAGAACGTGTGCGTGAAATCTTAAAGATTTCACAGGAACCGGTATCTTTAGAGACTCCGATTGGTGAAGAAGAAGACAGCCATTTAGGTGACTTTATTCAGGATGAGAATGTTCCGGTTCCGGCAGATGCAGCGGCATTTACGTTACTAAAAGAGCAGTTAGTAGAGGTGTTGGACACATTAACCGATCGTGAACAGAAAGTATTAAGATTGCGTTTTGGTCTGGATGACGGTAGAGCTCGTACCTTAGAGGAAGTAGGTAAAGAGTTTAGCGTTACCAGAGAGCGTATTCGTCAGATTGAGGCAAAGGCTCTGCGGAAGTTAAGACATCCAAGCCGTAGCCGTAAGTTAAAAGATTTCTTAGAGGAATAAGCAATGGAATTATCAATGCGAATGAAGCAGGTGGCGGACATGGTAGAGCCCTGTAAGACAGTTGCAGATGTAGGCTGTGACCATGGTTATGTATCCATTTATCTGATTAAACAGGGCATTGCAGAGCAGGTGATTGCCATGGACGTGCGTAAAGGACCATTGTCCAGGGCAGAGCAGAATGTTCAACAGGAGCAGTTGACCGGACAGATTACCTGTCGATTATCAGATGGCTTGGAGAAGCTGACATACGGTGAAGCAGATGCGATTGTGATTGCAGGAATGGGTGGCCCTCTTATGATTCGAATTTTGGAGCAAGGGGCGGCTAAACGACAAGGAACGGAGTTGCTTGTGTTGCAACCACAATCTGATATTCCGGCAGTTCGTCGATATTTACATAAAATCGGTTATGAAATTATTGAAGAAGCCATGCTTCGTGAGGACGGAAAGTATTATACCGTTCTAAAGGGTGTGCCACAAGTACATGAGGAATGGAGCCCGGTTGCATACCAATATGGTAAATACTTGTTAGAAAGCAAGTCGAAGATTCTTATGGAATTCTTGGCACAGGAATCACAAGTGCTGGGACAAATAAGAGATAGTCTTCGAACCCAACAGACAGAAAAAAGCCGGGAACGTTTGGAGGAACTTACACAGCAGCTAGAATGGAATCAGGAGGCGCAGAGGATATATGAAACTGAGAACCATCATGAACTGGCTTGAAGAATTATCACCCTTGCAATATGCAGAGGAATGGGATAATGTAGGTTTGCTACTGGGAGACGAAAATCAGGAGATTCGGCATATTATGATTGCTTTGGATGCTTCGGATTATGTGATTGAACAGGCAGTAGAACAAAAGGTAGATTTGTTGCTAACGCATCATCCTATGATTTTTCGAGCAGTTAAACAAATTAATAATCAGAGCATGGTAGGTAGACGCATTTGGAAGCTGGCATCTCATCAGATTAGTTATTATGCTATGCATACAAACTTTGATGTGAAGGGCGGCATGGCAGAGCTGGCTGCAGAGCGAATTGGTTTGCAGGAAACGGTGCCACTTGATATTACCAGCCCGGAAGGTGCTAATCCGGAGGGCATTGGACGCATTGGAACGATTGCAGAATCCATAACGGTTAAGAGTCTGGCCGGAATAGTAAAAGATAAGTTTGGTTTGAAAAATGTGACTGTATATGGGGATTTGCAACGACGTGTACAGAAGATTGCTATATGTCCCGGGTCGGGAAAAAGTGAAATTGATAATGCACTTCGAGCAAATGCAGAAGTTTTAATAACAGGTGATATTGGTCATCATGAGGGAATCGATGCAGTGGATATGGGGTTAGAAATCATCGATGCAACTCATTATGGTTTAGAACATATTTTTATTGAATTTATGGAAGGGTATCTGAAGGAATGTGCAGGGGAATCCGCAGGACTTCAGATTACATGCTTAGATACCGGAAGCCCTGTTACAGTTTTATAAGAGGAACTGTAAAACGTGAGATTAAAAAGCAAAACGGAAACAGAAATATTGCAGAATAGAGACTAAAAAGCTGCGGAATAGAACAGGAGGTAGTGCATATGGGAAATGTAACAGTAAAGGTATATGATGAAACAATTCAGGTAGCAGAGGGAACAAGCCTTTTGGAATTGGCAAAGCAGTATCAGGAGAGAGAATCGCATGATATTGTGCTGGCCTACATGAATGGAAAACTCTGCGAATTATTTAAGCCGATTGTAATGGATAGTGAAATTCGGTTTTTAACTACGGCAGATGAGATTGGTTATCAATCCTATAAGAGAAGTGCAACCTTACTGATGCTAAAGGCAATCGATGATGTTATGGGACATAAAGAGGATTTTCAGGTTCGGGTAATGTATTCCATTTCTCATGGATATTATTGTGAGATTGAAGGATTAAGAGATGGCATTAGTCAGGATTTGTTATATTCCATTAAGCGTAGGATGAAGGACTTAATCTGGGCAAATGTACCGATTAAGAAAGAAAGTATCAGTACAGATGTGGCGATTAAACGTTTCGCTGCAGAGGGTATGAAGGATAAGGTGCGCTTGTTCCAGTATCGTCGGGTTTCTGCTGCAAATGTATATAGTATAGAAGATTATGAAGATTATCATTATGGATATATGGTGCCAAGTACAGGTTATATCAAATGCTTTGATTTGATTCTGTATAGTGCCGGTTTTGTGTTAATGATGCCTAGCAAGGAAGCACCGGAAGAACTGGCTCCGTTTGAGGCACAGAAAAAGCTGTTTAAGGTGCTGAAAGAATCAGAGGATTGGAGCACTATGCTTGGGGTTGATACGGTTGGTGCTTTAAATGATGTAATCGCAGACGGCGGTGTCGGTGATTTAATGCTGGTGCAGGAAGCGTTGCAGGAGAAGAAGATTGCAGAGATTGCAGAGCGTATTGAACGTGATGGCAAGAAGATTGTTTTGATAGCAGGTCCAAGTTCATCCGGAAAAACCACGTTTTCTCATCGGTTAAGCATTCAGCTTCGTGCACATGGTATGTGTCCGCATCCGATTGCCTTAGATGACTATTTTGTAAATCGTGAGAACACACCGCGTGATGCCGATGGAAAGTATAATTTTGAATGCTTGGAAGCAATTGATTTGAAGCAGTTTAATTCAGACATGTCTCGGTTGCTGGATGGGGAAAGAGTGGAATTGCCACATTTCAATTTCCATACAGGAATGCGGGAGTATAAAGGCAATTTCAAGCAGTTAAAGTCAGGGGATGTACTGGTAATTGAAGGTATTCATGGTTTGAATCCGAAGATGACAGAGCAGTTGCCGGATGACAGCAAGTTTAAGATTTATATTAGTGCTTTGACCAGCTTAAATATTGACCAGCATAATCGGATTGCAACAACAGACGGAAGGTTGATTCGTAGAATTGTGCGGGATGCAAGAACTCGTGGCAATTCAGCACAGGCAACGATTGCAATGTGGAATTCCGTTCGTCGAGGGGAAGAGAGCAACATTTTTCCTTATCAGGAAGAAGCGGATGTAATGTTCAATTCAGCATTAATCTACGAACTAAGTGTTATAAAGCAGTATGCGGAACCGTTGTTATTTGCAATTTCCCATGATGCACCGGAATATCAGGAAGCAAAGCGACTTCTGAAATTCCTGGATTATTTCTTAGGAATTAGCGGAGAAGCAGTACCGAATAATTCGATTTTGAGAGAATTTATTGGTGGAAGTTGCTTTAAAGTTTGATGAAATGACGGATTTGCGTACAGTTATCTTAAGAAGTTCGTAAGGATACCAAAGGCAAATTATGGTACGATGACTTAGGATAAAACTATGGGGGTAGAGAACATGGCAACCATTCTGGTAGTAGATGATGAACAAGAAATTGCGGATTTGGTAGAAATATATCTAACCAATGACGGTTTCGATGTGATAAAGGCGGCAGACGGTGAAGAGTGTCTGCAGAAATTAGAGGAACATCCGGAGATTATGGTAATCATTTTAGATGTGATGATGCCGAAGATGGATGGATTAGAGGCGTGTCGTCGAATTCGCCGAAACAGTAACATTCCAATTATTATGTTAAGTGCGAAGACGGCGGATATGGATAAGATTCTGGGATTTGGTACGGGTGTAGATGATTATGTAACAAAACCATTTAATCCGTTGGAATTAACCGCCAGGGTAAAATCCCAGTTAAAGCGGTATCAGAATATTAATACGGTATCCTTACAGAAAAACAGTGTTACCATAGGAGACCTTACAATTGAAAAAGCAGCCCATCGGGTTCGCCGTGGTGAAGATGAGATTGCTTTGACGCCGATTGAGTTTGAGATTCTTTGGTTGTTGGCAAGTCATCCGGGTAAGGTATACAGCACTGACGAAATATTTGAACAGGTTTGGAAAGAGCAGGTGTACGAGGTAAACAATACGGTTATGGTTCACATCCGTCGCTTGCGTGAAAAAGTAGAAATTGATTCTAAGAATCCATCATTGATTAAGACGGTATGGGGAGTGGGATACAAAATTGAAGCGTAATGTCTTTGGTAGTTTCCGTATGAAACTTGCTTTGTACGTGTTCTTAAGTTGTGGTCTTACATTTGTCACGGATACATGTTTTTTAACGGCGCTACGGTTTATACAATGGAATATTAGTAATCTCAGTTCGAAATCGGAAGCTGCAGCCATTATGGCTATGAGCTTTGAGGCATTTAAGGAATATAATGCGTTGACCTGGATTTTGATAGGGGTGTTATCAATCTTCCTATTCTGTCTGTACTATGTTGTTTTTACATCACCTATGATTTCGTACATACGGGAAATCGTGCATGGGGTTGAACGAATCAAGAATGGGGATTTGGAAACACCGATTTCAATACGATCCAGTGGAGAGTTGATGGAATTGGCAATGGCAATCAATGAGATGCAGGCAGTACTAAAGACAAGTATTGCAAAAGAACGGGAAGCCGAACATGTGAAGGACGAATTGATAACGAATGTAGCACATGATTTGCGGACTCCGTTAACATCTGTTATTGGTTATCTGGCGCTGCTTAAGGATTCCAAAAGCTTAAGTGATGAGACCAGAGATAAATACGTTAATATTGCGTATGAGAAATCTTCCCGCATGGAAGGCTTGGTTACAGACTTATTTGACTTTACCCGATACGAGAAGAATAAGATGGCAATTACCAAGCAACGGCTGGAATTAAAGCAGTTCATGGAACAGATTATGGACGAGTTCTATCCGAGTTTGAAACAAAACCAGTTAGAATGTTATACAATATTCACACCGGAAAAGGTTTACTTAGACGGTGATGGCGAATTACTGGCAAGAGCATTTGGTAACTTAATGTCCAATGCAATTAAGTATGGTTCGGAAGGAAAGCAGATTCGGGTAGAAATCAATCATTTTCCGGAACTAAAACGAGCACGAGTTGCAATTACCAATTATGGAAGAATTATTCCCAAACGGGATTTGGAAAAAATCTTTGATAAGTTTTATCGGGGAGATACCTCACGTCCTACTGCCGGGGGAACCGGCTTAGGACTTGCTATAGCGAAGAATATATTTGAAATTCATAACGGAACCATACAGGTTCGTTCCGATGAAAACGGAACTGTATTCGAAGTTATATTTCAATTAGAATCATAAAACTAGAATGATGGAAAGGAAACGGTGAAATGAAAACAAGAAAATGGCTTCTTAGTCTTCTGACCGCCTTGTTAGTGGTTATGATGATACCGGTGGTGGCGTTCGCAGAAGATAGTGATAAGGATGTGGAAAATGATGAATTCACGGTTAGTATTGAAGCTGGTCTGGATGGAATAGCAGTGGAAGGAAAGTCAATGCCGGTGACAGTTACCGTTGGAAACACGGGAAAGGATTTCAATGGCGTATTAAGAATTATGGTGCCGGCGACCTACGATATGCATGGTTTGGCATATGAGAAGAATGTGACTATCCCAAGTGGTGGTGAGAAGAGTTTTTCGTTTATGTTATCCGATATTGACACTGTTTCGTTTCTTCGGATAGAAATGGAGAATGAACGGGAGAAGATTCTCTATTCCCAGCAACATACATTTCAATCGTTAGTAGTGGGACAGAATGCAGTTGTTGGTATTCTTAGTAATGATTACAGTGCATTGAATTATTTCGATGGTGTAAATGTTTCTACTTATAGTGGTGCAGTTACTACGAAAATTCTTCATTTGACAGAGAATAATATTCCGGAAACCAGTGAAGGATTAGCAATCTGTCATTATATTATTATTGATAATTACAATACCTCGCAGTTGTCTGCAGAGCAGAGAAATGCAATTGCTAACTGGGTAGCAGACGGAGGTATGTTGATTTTTGGTACCGGCTCAAAGGCTTCCATTACATTAGAAGGTTTTCAGGATAGCTTGTGTGATTTGATTGTGGGCGAATTGAGCAAACAAGATATGCAGATTGCTAACAGTTATGTTGCAGATACAAAATCAGTGAATTTTGTGAGCTTGGCAGGAGATAACTGGCAGGATGTTCGGAACAATATATCCTTTGGAACACCGATTTTGCAAAAGGGTTACGGAAATGGTATGGTTACCGTTCTTAGTTATGACTTGGCAATGGAACCGATTGTAAGCTGGAATGAAGCACATAATGATTTGGCAGTTAATATTCTGGGAAGTGCCGGTAATACACGAATCTATGATGCTATGATTTATGATAGCAACATGATATACAATGAGTGGGATTTGCAAAATGCAGTTGGTGAAGTAGATCGGAATAAAGTTCCAAATGCACTGTTGTATGCAGCTGTTTTCTTAGTATATGTTATTGCAATTGGGCCGGTAATGTATGTAATCCTAAAGGCAAAAGATAAGCGGGAAAAAATGTGGATTGTAATGCCGATTATCGCAGTTGTATTTACTGTAATTGTATACGGAACCAGTATGATTTACCGGATTCACAAGCCATTTATTGATGCGATTTCGATAGTAGAGTTTAACCAGGGTTCTATTACAACGAAGACATTTATGACGGTACAAAGTCCAAAAAGTAAGGCATATTCCGTACAGATTGCAGAAGGCTATGATAATCTTGGTGCATGGGCAGATGATGGCGTTTCGTATGATGAAGTTGGCTTAACTGATTATCAGTATGCAATCCAACAGGAAGGTGGCTCTGTTACCCTGAATGTGGAACCAAGTATGGCATTTAGTCGTCAGAGTTTAATGGGTCAGAAAGAAGATTTCCAGGCAGGTGCCGGATTTGACTTGGACTTAACATGTAGTTTATATGGATTTGAAGGACAAGTAACGAATAATACGGGATATGATTTATCCAATGTAGTCGTTTGTTATAATAACCAATATGCGTATTTGGGTCATATGAAAAATGGACAGTCTGCAGTTGTTACCCAGGCACAAATTGATGACCTTAATAATTTGTATTATGATTTGGACCAGTGGCTGGAGGTAATACCGGACGATTTTGTGTTCCGAAACAGCGAAGAGTTCAAAACTGCACAGGATAACAGTAATGTTTACACAGCAATGGAAACTAGAGCCTATGACCTGGAAATGAACCAGGGTATGGTATTCGGTATGATTGACAATTACCAGGAAAAATTGGTTCAGGAGAACAACGTGAAGGTGTATTCTGCAGGGGTGGCAGTGTCCTACTTCTATTGTGTGCCGGAAGAATATCAGAATTATTCGCTATTTATTGATATCAATGAATACATGGTTGGCGGAGATAATATTTATTATGACTCTTCGTATCCGGCAGATTTTGATTATTTCTATGACATTATGGATACAAACCTTTACGGTGAGCCTGAAATGTTCGTATTGTATGATTTTAGTCAGATAAATCTGACCGGGGCACAGCTTGTAAATATTTCAGGAATGGCAAGTGAACTTGAAGACGAAGATGACTACTCCTATGAAGAATGGAGTGAAGTGCAGTTGTTTAATTATAGTACCGGACAATATGAGGATGCGTTTGTTAACAATGAGGTGTTAGATTTGACACCGTATATTAGCGAAGAAGGCTGGATGCAGGTGCGCTATTATACAGATGATTCGGATCCATGGGGCTATTATGCACCGCAGATATCGTTAATGGGAGGTGAGTAGATATGGTTGTAATTCGTAACTTAACAAAAACATACGGAAGATACCGTGCATTAAACAACCTGAATCTGCACATTGAAAAGGGAGATATCTTTGGTTTTGTAGGACCAAACGGTGCGGGTAAGACGACTACTATGCGTATCATCTGTGGTTTGTTACAGGCAGACTGGGGAGAAGTCTATGTAGATGGTGTGGATGCACTGAATAATAATGACATGATTAAACGTAAAGTTGGATATGTGCCGGATTTCTTCGGTGTATATGATAACTTTAAGGTTATGGAGTATATGGAATTCTACGGAAGTCTTTATGGATTAGAAGGTGAAGCCGTTCGTAAGACCTCCTTGGGCTTGTTGGACTTGGTAAATCTGACCGAAAAGCAGGATGCATATGTAGATGGACTATCCAGAGGTATGAAACAGCGTCTCTGTGTGGCACGTGCGTTGATTCATAATCCGCAGCTACTAATCTTAGATGAGCCGGCATCCGGATTGGACCCGAGAGCCCGTTTTGAATTGAAGGAAGTTATGAAGAACCTTGGTTCTATGGGAAAGACAATCATTATCAGCTCTCATATCCTTCCGGAATTAGGTGAAATGTGTAACAGTATTGGTGTTATGGAAAAGGGCAATCTGGTAGCCAGTGGTAAGGTGGAAGAAATCACCAGACAGTCCAGACATTCCAATCCTCTTACCATTCATATCTTGGAGAATAAAGAACTGGCAATTCAGTTGTTAAAGCAGACTCCATTGGTGGAGAAGATTTCTATTCGTGATGATGCAATTATTATTGCATTCTCCGGTGATGATACAGAAATGGCGCAATTATTATCAAGCCTGATTATGAATGGAGTTAAAATCTCCAATTATCATCGTGAGGAAGGTAACCTTGAAACCTTGTTCCTTGAAATAACAGGAGGTGCGAAATAATGGCTGACGGAAAGAAGAAATTAAGATTAGACCCGATTTTGAAAAAAGAATTACGGCTTGGTTCCAGAAGTATTCGATTACCGTTAACCGTAATGTTTTATGATATCGTACTTGCGATTATTGCAGTAATTTCTATTTTTGTAGCAGGATTTGCAGGTAGCTATGATGGTGGAGTTGATTTCTCCGGATTTTTATATATCTTTCAGGTGATTGGCTGGACACAGTTAGGCATTTCTTTGCTAATCGTTCCGATTTTAACGGCAGGAACCATTTCCGGAGAACGGGAAAAGCAGACCTTGGAGATTTTGTTAACGACCCCAAAGAAACCGTTGAGTATTGTATGGGGAAAATTGATGGCAGCATTATCAAATTACTTGATTTATGTAATTTCCAGTATTCCGATTATGGCCATTTCCTTTGTACTTGGAGGCATGAATTGGTTTGCTTTGTTAGGATACATCTTTATGATGGTGGTTGTTGCAATTTATGTTGGTAGTATTGGTGTTTTCTGTTCCAGTGCATTTAAGAAAACAATTGTAGCAATTGTGTTGACCTTTGTTATTGAATTTGCTTTGTTGATAATGACGGTTGTATTATTCTTTATGGCAATTATGGTGCTGGCATTAATACATGAAGCGATTTATTATGATATGCTGACTGCGCCGGATATAAACTTTGGAATTTTACCATTGATTATGATTGGTAATCCGTTAACCGGATTCTTTGACTATATGTTACGAACCATGGATGCAACCTCTCTTGCGGGAATTTTGAAGGATGCTGATACCTTTGGCGTGATTATGCCATTCATTGCACATGCATGGATTCCGATGAACTTAATTGTCTGTGCAGCTATTAGTTTCTTTTTCTTGTTCTTGGCAGCACGTAAGTTGGATCCGATTCGGAAATCAAAGAAGAAAAAGAAGAAACAGGCAGTTGGACAGGTAATTTCGGGACAGCCTATACAAGCGGATGCAATGGTTGGAGGTATGAGTGGAACAACCGGAACCTTGCAAGGCAATCCGCAGCTATATCAACCCCATGGATATGCAGAACAGCAACCGGCGATGACTCAACCGGAGGAACAACAACCGTCAATGACCCAACCGGCAGAACAACAACCGGTGCAGAATCCGGCACCGACTGCAATTACGGAAAAGTTGACAAGTCAGCAGTAGTAGGAACTGCGAAGGAGGGCTTATAGATGAATCAAATGGATTCTCAGATTGTAAAGTTCATAAAGCGTGTTCGAAGTCGTATGACAGAGCAAAAGATTCTGTTTTTTGGAATCTGGGGCGCAATGGGCGGATTTGGACTGGCAGTGATATTCTCAGTCATAGCATTGTTTGTTCCGTGGTATTATGCACCGGTATTTGCCATTGCAGGAGCCTTGCTTGGTATACTGGTGGGAATTGTGCTGGGTATTATCCGAAAACCGAATATGACAGAAGCAGCCTTAGGGCTGGATGCACATGGATTTCATGAACGATTGATTACATCCTATGGATTGATTGGAAAAGAAGATGTGTACAGTCAGGTTCAGAAGCAGGACACCTTACGACGACTAGGTGCCTTCCAGATTCGCAAGACGTTTCCTCTAAAGGTAGAGTGGCAGAAACTGGTCACTGTATTGGGTCTTGCATTGGCATTTGTAATTATAAGCTTTATCCCAACCGCTTCCAAAGAAGCAGCACAAGAGTATCATGAGATTGCTCAACAAGTGCAAGAGGAAGTGGCTAAGGTAGATGAGGCAATTGAAAAGATAGAAAGTATCGAGAATTTATCCGAGTTGGAAAAGGAAAATATGATTTCCACCCTGGTAGAGGCAAAAAAAGAGCTACAGGGTGTTGAGAATGCAGAAGAGCTTGCAAAGGCAAAAGAACGTATAGAAGTCAAGATGACGCAGGAAGCAGCTATGGCTGAGAATCGGAGTGTCCGGGAAGAATTACAGAAACTTTCCAATGGCATGAGTGATACGCCAAAGTCTCAGGAACAGCAATTGGCTGAAGATTTGAATGATTTACAGAAAGATTTACAGAATCTGAATGAAAATACCAGTCAGGCAGACCGACAGGCGATTGCGAATGAAATGCAGAGATTGGGACAGCAGACCGGTAACCAGACCATGCAGAATCAGGCACAGAACGTTGCAAATAATACAATGTCCCAGGATCAGTTACAGCAGCTGCAGCAAGAGGTAAGCAACGAGCAACAAACAGCTCAAAACAACAGCAATAATAACCAGATGGCAAATAACAGTCAAATGGGACAAACCACCCAGAATGGACAAAATGGCCAGAATAATCAGAATGGTCAAAACGGTCAGGAGAATCAAAACGGCCAGAATAACCAAAATGGTCAAGAAAACCAGAACGGTCAAGGCAATCAGAATGGTCAGGAAAATCAGAATGGACAGACCATGCAGAATGCCCAGGGAAATGAAAATGGTCAAGGAAACCAGGACGGTGAAAATGGCAACGGCGGTAGTGGTGAAGGTAACCAGGGCGCCGGTGGTGAAGGAGGAACCGGAACCGGGGGTGGCTATAATACGGGAAGTAACGTAGGAACCCAGAAAGATGTTGAATTGACCGGGCAGATGATTACAATCCCGAATCGTGAATTTCAGGAAAATGAAAGTTTAGATGGAAAAGTAAATACTGAGAGTGGAAGTGCTACTTACCAGAAGGGCGGAGAAGCATGGGCAGGAACCTCTGTGGACTACCAACAGGTAGTAGGTGACTATTCTCAGAATGCATATAGTAAGGTGGAAAGCTCCAATTATCCAAGTGGAGTACAAGATATTGTAAAATCATACTTTGAGGAATTAAACAAGTAAAGGAGAAGGGCTATGATTCAGAATGAACAGGAAATGAAGCAGATGATAGATCAGGTATTACGCTGTGAAGCAGAGATAGGAAAATCCATTATTGGACAAAAAGCCATTATCCGGCAGATGATTATTGCTATTTTAACCGATGGTAATGTGTTGCTGGAAGGTGTACCGGGAGTTGGTAAGACACAGATGGTAAAGGCTGTTTCCAGAAGTATGAACCTGGCGTTTTCAAGAATTCAGTTTACACCGGATTTGATGCCGGCAGACGTAACAGGTACCAACCTGATTGTGAAAGAAGATGGTCAGAACAAGTTCCAGTTTGAAGCAGGTCCGATTTTCTCTAATATTGTTTTGGCAGATGAAATTAACCGTGCAACACCAAAGACGCAGTCTGCTTTATTGGAAGCCATGCAGGAAAAAACCGTTACAGTTGGTAAGCAGACCTATTTGTTACCAAAGCCGTTCATGGTATTGGCAACCCAGAACCCAATTGAGAACGAAGGAACCTATCCATTGCCGGAGGCGCAGTTAGACCGTTTCTTATTTAAGTTAAATGTACGGTTCCCGGCAAAGGATGAATTGAAGGATATTGTTAACCTGACTGTAAATCAAAAG
Organism: Lachnospiraceae bacterium; assembly: GCA_017461045.1. Classification (GTDB taxonomy): domain Bacteria; phylum Bacillota; class Clostridia; order Lachnospirales; family Lachnospiraceae; genus CAG-632. The sequence goes on from JAFTZJ010000048.1 coordinate 65,519, forward strand.
GAACAGGCACTTGCACCGATTATGACCGCAGAGGATATTATTCGGATTCGTCAGGCGATTTATGATATGCCGATTGCAGATGCAGTTATGGATTATGCAATGAATTTAGTTTACAATACACATCCGGAGTTGAAGGATGTACCGGCGATTACGAAGAAGTATATCTCGAATGGAGCCAGTCCACGTGCTGCTCAGGCGATTATTAAAACAGCGAAAGCAAGAGCATTTATGGAGAATCGATTCAATGTATCCTTTGAGGATATTCAGTATGTGGCGTTCCCTGTATTGAGACATCGTATTATCTGTAACTTTGAAGCACTTTCAGATAATATGACACCGGACAAGATTATTGCACAGTTGATTCAGCAGCAATAAAATGAGGGTGAAATTCACAATCAGTAATAGAGAGACAGGAGAAGAATATGGGCGAGAAGCTATTTGACCAGGATTTCTTTTCAAAATTGAATAATCTTGCCATTGCAATGAATACTCGAATGACCCACGGAATGGGTGGTGGAAGAAAATCCAATGCCAAGGGTACTTCCGTTGAGTTCTCGGATTATCGGGAATATATTCCCGGGGATGATATTCGAAGAATCGATTGGGGTGCATATGGTCGTTTGGATAAGTTGTATATCAAACGATTTATGGAAGAAAAGGAAGGTATTTTCCAGATTTTCATTGATACTTCTTCTTCCATGGATTTTGGTGAACCGAAGAAATCCAGAACGGCATTGCAGTTAGCAGGTGCATTGGCATATCTGGTTCTGAACAATCTGGACCGTGTCTATATTAGTGAAATGCAGGAGGATTCTTTGACCCATGGGAAAGGACGGGCAGGAAAACAGGCATTTCAGCAGATTATGCAGGAATTGGAGCGTGTTACCTTTGATGGTAAAACGAATTTGAATAAATCCATTATGTCCCGACAGTATCAGGGAAGTGGAGTATCCATTGTTATTAGTGATTTTTTGGATGAAAAAGGAATTGAGGAAGCAGTAAAGTACCTTCGGTATAAAAAGCAACAGATTATTTTGATTCAGGTACTTGCAAGACAGGAGGTTGAAATTGAAGGCGACGGAACGGTCAATCTTCTGGATATGGAAACCGGAGAAGAAGTGCGTCTGACCTTGAATCGTGCAACTATAGAACAGTACAATCAGGCATTGAAGGGCATGCAAGAGCGTATGCAGGCACTGGCAAGAAAGTACGAGATGTCTTATATTCAAATGGTGGCAGATGAACCGTTAGAAAAATTCCTTTATGATCATGTATGCAATCAGGGAATTATTGTACGCAAATAAACAAGTTAGGATATGGGAGATAAAACATGACAATTAGTAACTGGTGGCCCCTAGCCTTATTGATATTGATACCAATCATTATCCTGCTTTATATGTTGAAGCAGAAGGCACAGGAATATCCATTCTCCTCCAGTATGCTTTGGAGAGAGATATACAATAGCATAGAGGCAACAAAACCTTGGGAAAAGCTGAAGAAGAATCTATTAATGTTCTTGCAGATTTTTACGGTATTACTATTGATTTTTGCATTAATGGCACCATATCTAAAGCAGGGTGGCAGACGATTTGATAATGTTGTAATTGTAGTTGATACCAGTGCCAGTATGGGAATTCAGTATAACAATGACCGTACACGACTGGAAGAGGCAGTGCAGCGGGCTTGTGATTATGTAGATTCATTAAATGAAACGGCACAGGTAACGATTCTGACTTCTAATCAGGAAACCGGAATCATTAAAACCAACGTAACCGATAAAGCAGAACTGCGAAAAGCATTGAAGGCTTTGTTAGTAACTGATTTAAGCGGAGATACAGGACCTGCAGTTAGTGTGGTTCAATCCATGGCAAATCAGTGGGAACAGTACGAAGCGGTATTCTTTACGGATACACCGGTAGAGTTGGGTAATCTGGAAGCGCAGGTCATTAACCTATATACGGATTATGAGAATCTTTCCATGGATTATGTCAGTTACGGAACCGAGTATGATGAAAATGGTACACCATCGTTGACCGTAATCGCCAAGATTACCAGCGATGCGGCAGAGGATGTCATCACAGATGTGAATCTTTATGGGGATAATAATTTGTTGATGGTACAGAGTGTACAAGTACCGGCCGGTGGTTCACAAATTGTATATTTCAATCAAGTGAATTTTGGTGGCGATGTATTGATGGCTGAAATTAATAGTGAAGACGACTTAGTGGCAGATAATAAGGCATATGCTGCTATGAATGCGGAAGGACAAAAGCGTGTATTACTGGTAACCAATGACAATATGTTCTTGGAGAAGGCTATCATTAACATTCCTTGGGTGGATTTGTATAAGACCAATCAATTGTCAGCTGTTGGTAAGGATGAAACATTTGATTTGTATATATTTGATGGCATGATGCCGGAGACTTTGCCGGCACAAGGCAATATTATTTATATGAATCCGTCTACCGGAAATGATATCAAAGCCAGTGGAGCTATCAGTAATGTGAATCTGGAGTTTGTGGAAACTGAAATTACAAAATATGTAACAGATTTCAGCTTTGGTGTATCAGTTGCAAAGGAATATGAACGTCCGATTTGGGCAGATAGCTTTATTAGCAGTGGTACTGGTTGTGCCGGTTATTTTGGCGAAAATGATGGTCGCAGAATTGCAGTAATTGGATTTGATATTCATTATTCTGATTTAGCATTGCAGGCAGAATTTCCGATTCTTATATCCAATCTAATGGAATATATGATGGTAAGCGGTATGGTATCGGAAGATGATTATGCGGCCGGTGATAAAATTGTATTTAACGGTAATCTAAATGGTTCAGATATTACTGTAACAGCTCCGGATGGAGACGTTACAACCTTGGCAGCAGCAGTTGCAACCAGTGCATATGCAGATACGAATCAGGCTGGTGTGTATAGCGTTGCGCAGACAGTAGATGAAGTAGAACGAAAAGAGTATTTTGTTGTACGGTTCCCGATAGAACTGGAATCTCATCAGGATGGGGAGACGGTAGAGGCAGGAGAAACCGTAGGAGAAGATGAAAAGAACCTGACAGGTGGAAGAGATTTGCGGAATATTATTATTCTGCTGATTTTACTGGCACTTGCTGTTGAATGGTTCGTGTATGTACGTCAGCATTAGTTTGGTGGAGGAAATCATGAGTATAGAGATGAGTAATCCTTGGTGGCTGCTACTGATTCCGGTAGTTGTGGCTGGATTGGTGTTTTCCGGTCGTTTCTTTCGTATGCAGAACAAGGGAAAGAAAATTAGATACTTAGTAATGCGAGGGCTGATAGCAGCACTTTTGGTTCTAACGTTATGTGGGCTTAGCTTTAAGATTACAACCAAAAAGGTAACGACTATTTTCCTGTTGGATGTATCGGATAGTAACGAAAAGAACCTGGAAGATATGGAAGCCTTTGTGCGGGAAAGCATAGATGGAATGCCGAAGAAAAATCAGGTCGGTGTTGTAGTTTTTGGTGATGATGTATTAGTGGATCAGTTCGTAACGGATAAGAAGATTTTTGCTGAAGTTACGTCTGCACCGGTAACAACTGCTACGAATCTGGAGAAGGCAGTATCGTCAGCATTGACTATTTTCCCGGAAGATACAGCAAAGCGATTGGTATTGATTACTGATGGATTGGAAAATGCAGGTAGTATCGAAAAGATGGCAGGAACCGTTGGCTCTCAGGATGTGGATGTAAAGGTAATTAAGCTGGAGCAAAACATGGGAGAAGAGGTCTATGTCAGCAATTTGGAACTGCCGGATTTCGTCCATGTAGGAGATGCATTTAATGTTAAAGTAACCATAGAGAGTAATGTTGCAACCCAGGCAGTTGTAAGTCTGTATTCCGGCAGAACTTTAAAGGGGCAATCTACGGTAAATCTGACTACGGGACAGAACCAATTTGTGTTCCAGGATGTTGGAGAAAGTAATGGTACGCAGGATTATCGGGTTATGGTTGAACCGGTAAATGATACCATGAGTATGAATAACGAATATTGTGCATTTACACAGGTAGAATCAGAACCAAAGGTGTTGTTAGTGGAAGGTACTCCGGAGGAAGGGGCACAGCTGGCAGCGATTTTTGATGCCTGTGGTGTAAAATATGACCGTATTACACCAACCGGTGTACCGGAAGAAATGTCTGCTTTGGTACAATATAAGGCAGTGGTAATGGTAAATGTTCATTCCCGGGATTTACGGGAAGGATTCTTGAATAATCTGGAAAGCTATGTACGGGATTATGCCGGTGGTTTGATTTGTACCGGTGGTGATAATAGTTATGCTATGGGTGGTTATCAGGAAACTTCCTTGGAAACCGTACTTCCTGTTAATATGTTCTTGGAAGGTGAGAATCAGGTGCCGAATATGGCAATTGTAATGGTAATTGACCATTCCGGTAGTATGACGACGCCGGCAGATGGCAGTTCCGATGCAACTTGTTTGGATTTGGCCAAGGAAGCGGCGATTGAAGGTGTAAAGACCTTACGGGATGAAGATGAAGTTGGTGTATTAGTATTTGATGACACCTTTGATTGGGCGGTTCCATTGCAACCGGCTTCCAATCGGGAAGGCGTAAATAACGGAATTGCTACCATTGACTTCGGTGGCGGTACCAGTATATATCCGGCGCTGGATGAAGCGGCAACGAAGCTTCAACAGTCTGATGCACAGGTAAAGCATATTATTCTTTTGACAGATGGACAAGATTATTATGATGAGTATAATGATGTTATCAATAAGATTAATGACAGCGGCATTACCTTGTCTTCGGTAGCAGTAGGTGCAGATTCGGATCAGGCGTTACTGCAGTCTTTGGCAACACAATGTGGCGGACGATTCTACTATACAGATGTGAATAGCGGAATTCCAAAAATTTTCGCACAGGAGATTATTTTGTCCGGAAAGAGTTATTTGATTAATCGGGAATTTACACCGGTAATTACCAGTAACTCTGAATTGATTGACGGGTTGATGGATGATGGAGTTCCAACCTTATTAGGTTATATTGGTTCTTCTGCAAAGCCGCAAGCAACGGTTGTATTGCAGTCTGACGAAGGAGATCCGATACTGACCACGTGGCAGTATGGATTGGGACGTACCATTGCATGGAATACGGATGCGAGTAATGAATGGACCGGAAATTGGGCAAATTGGGAAAACTATGTACAGCTGTGGGATAATATGGTAAATTATGTAGTGTCTAATACAGAAATTGGCGGAGATTCCGTAGAGATTGTACAGGAAGGCAGTTCTGCTGTGATTTCTTACACAACAGACACTTACGACCAGAATACAGTTGTAAAAGCCATCTGTACAGATGCAGAGGGCAATACACAGGAATTAGTTTTGGATCCGATAGCACCGGGAAGTTATGAAACCCATATGCCAATGGATGATTTGGGAATCTATACAATTAGTCTCCAAAATACCAAAGGTGATGAAGTGCAGAAAAGCATGATAACGGCAGCAGCTATGCAGTATTCTCCGGAGTACCGGTTTGATTTGGTTGCTGATGGATTGGATTCCTTTGTGGCACAGACCAATGGTCAGTATATTACCTATGAGGATGAAGTGTTTGTTGGGGATTTGGAAACCGTGCGGGCCAGAACCAATCTTGCGATTCCGTTAATGATTGCAGCATTGTTGTTATTCATGTTAGATATATTAGCAAGACGTATGAATATTGACTATCTGGAGTGGATTGGCGGATTGTTCCGAGGAACGAAGCGGAAGAAAGCGACACAAGCTGCAAATGCAACAAGTGTACAGTCAGAAACAGATACTCGAGTTGAAGAAAAGACTCGGAAAAAGTCCATGCAAGGCGAAACCGGCAGCCGTAAGCAGAAAGCAACGGCAGGAAAAACGGGCACGAATGAGGTCGGCGCAGAATCCGGTTCAGATAAGCGTGAAAGCGATTCAAACACAGTAATTGAAAATGACTGGGTAGCAGCCAACGAAAAGCGGAAGAAGAGAGAGGCTGCAAAGAAAGCGCGTGCTGAAAAAGCGGCAAAGAAGAAACAGCCACAGCAAGCAGAGCAAGGATTGGACATGGAAGAGTTACTTCGTAAGAAGGAAGACCGTCAATGGTAATTACCGGTAAAGACCGGATTACAATATAAAGCAAATAGAAAGGTTAGAATAAAAGGACGGAAATATGGAAGCAATTTTGAATGTATGGAATTCATTTATGACATTGCCGGAACGGGTACCGTTTTTGGTATATGTATACCTGATTGTAGGATTTGTATTATTAATTAAAGGTGCGGACTGGTTTGTAGATGGAGCTTCGGCAGTGGCCAAACTGTTAAAGATTCCGTCAGTGGTAATTGGACTTACCATTGTAGCCATGGGAACCAGTGCTCCAGAAGCAGCAGTTAGTATTACTGCAGGGTTAAGCGGTAGCAATGAAATTGCAATCAGTAATGTCATCGGTTCCAATATATTCAATTTATTGATGGTAATTGGTGTATGTGCAGCGATTAAGGCATTTGCTACGGATATGGAGATTCTAAAGAGGGATATGCCGGTAAATATTGGTGCAACGTTACTGCTACTCTTATTTATATTAGATGGCAAATTGAGTCGTGTTGAAGCTGGCATTTTCCTTGTGGCATTGATTGTGTATTTAGTTTTTGTTGTACGTGCTGCATTAAAGAATCGAAAAACACAAATAGAAGTAGTAGAAGAATCCGAAAAGGAAGAGAAAAAGAAGAAACTTACCATACCTATAATTATTTTATGTATTATTGGTGGTTTGATAGCCATCGTATGGGGTGGCGATTTGGTTGTTGATAATGCACAGCGAATTGCTTTGTCCTTCGGTATGAGCCCGATGTTGGTAGGCTTAACAATTGTAGCTATGGGAACCTCTCTTCCGGAACTGGTAACATCAATTGTAGCATCAAGAAAGGGCGAAAGTGGTTTGGCACTTGGTAATGCAATTGGTTCCAGCATTTTTAATATTCTTTTCATTTTAGGTATATCTGCAGTGCTTTCACCGATTGCCCCAACCGGTTCCGGTGTAATTGAAAGTATTACAGATACTGCAATATTAGCAGTTGTGTCTGTACTAATGTTGATTTTTGCAGCAACCGGTAAGAAGGTAAGCCGAGTGGAAGGAATCATATATGTAGTGCTTTATGCAGCCTATATGGCATTTGCTATTTTACGGTGTTATGTATTCTAAATTTAGATGTAAATAGTGTAATTAAGCGTAGCGGTTGAACTGCTACGCTTTTGTTTTTTATATAAAAATCTGTTGTGCATGCCTAAAAAAGTGTTTGATTACTGAAATAATTGTAGTAGAATATGTTGTGTGAATAGAATACATAGGATTGAAATAGAAAGAGGGGATATATGTGAAAAAGCACATAAAAGAAATTACGATTACGGGATTATTTATTGCATTAACACTGGTTTTTACTGCTTGTGTAAACATTAAACTCCCTTTTGGATATGGTGGTTTAATTCATTTGGGAAATATTCCATTATTGTTGGCAGCAATGTTATATGGGAAACGAACCGGTTTTCTGGCAGGAGCATTTGGTATGGCGATATTTGATGTGTTGTCTAGTTGGGTAATTTATGCACCATGTACTTTTGTTACGTGTGGATTGATGGGGCTAGTAGTTGGTTGGATTGTCGAAAATAGAAAAGGATTTGGCTGGAAGGTATTGGCAGTAGTAGTTGCTTTATGTATTAAATTGGTTGGATATTACATATTTGAGGCAGTTTTCTATCATAGCTGGATAGAACCATTTGCTTCAGTGCCAGGGAATATATTACAGATTGTATTAGCGGCAATTCCATCACTTATTCTGGTGATTCCGTTAGAAAAGATATTAAATCGAACAGGATTATTACTGCACCAAAAAGCATCAGTGGAAATGAAGAACTAAAGGGATGTAAAATGACAGATAAGTAAGACGTTTATGGAAAGGAAGGCGTAGTGTATGTTGAAATTAATGACCCCGGGACCAACCAGAGTTCGTGAGAATGTGAGAATGGCAAGAAGCTTGGAAACAACCAATCCGGATTTGGATTTGGAATTCTATAACTATTATAAAGAAACCTGTGAGTTAATCAGTGAACTTCTAAATACAAAGAATCCTGCATATATTTTAAGTGGTGAGGGTATTCTGGGATTAGAGGCTGCTTGTGCTTCTCTTACGGAGCCCGGCGACCGCGTGCTGGTAATTGATAATGGTGTGTTTGGACGAGGGTTTGCTGATTTCGTTCGGATTTATGGCGGCGAGCCGGTATTATATACCACTGATTATCAGACCATGGTAGATGCTGCTGCATTAAAAGAGTATTTGGAACAAGATCATGATTTTAAGTACGCGACCATCGTACACTGTGATACTCCAAGTGGCAGATTGAATCCGATTCAGGATATTTGCCCACTGTTAAAATCGTACGGAATCCTAACAGTAGTGGATGCAGTAGCATCTATGTTTGGAGATGTTGTACAGGTTGATGACTGGCAGGTGGATATTGTTTGCGGCGGTTCCCAAAAGGCATTGTCGGCACCGGTCGGATTAACCTTTGTAACGGTAAGTTCGGATGCATTGCAGGCTATGAAGCAACGGAAGACACCAATTGCATCCTTCTATGCGAACTTAACGATATTTGAAAACTATTATGAGAATAAATGGTTTCCGTATACCATGCCAATCAGTGATATCTATGGTCTCCGCAGAGCGTTGGAAAATGTAAAGGCAGAGCCTGGAATTTATGAACGGCATAAGCAGGTGGCGGATTATGTCCGTGACACAATACTGGAAGCAGGCTATTGTATTTATGGCAAAAATGGATATGCAAACACTGTTACGGCTATGGTAATTCCGAATGGAATGGATGAAAAAAGCATTTTGGAAGGTGTGGCAAAAGAGGCCAATATTATGCTGGCAGGTTCCTTTGATGTATTTGCAGGGAAGTTGATTCGAATTGGACATATGGGTGAGAATGCAAACATGAATGATGCAAAACTTACCGTAGAAGCCTTATTAAAGGTATTGTCGAAATGAAAATAATGGGTTATAATAAGTCTGTGTAGAACATAATGTAAATTACTGGAAAGGAGTTTGTGCTATGACTAAGGTAAAAGTTTTACTTGATTCCATTGACAAGGTTAAGAACTTCGTTAACACATTGATTAAGTTTGATTGTGATTTCGATATCAGCTCTAGCAGATATACCATCGACGCTAAGTCTATTATGGGTATTTTTAGCTTGGATTTATCTCAGCCATTGGATATGATTATTCATAAAGATGGAGATGTTTCTGATATTTTAGAAGCAATTGCACCATATATCGTTGAATAGTATGTAAGAAAAGAAGCATGTCTGCTTCTTTTTCTTTTGTATAGAAATAAAGGGAAATGACATACTAACTGTAAAAATGAAGAGAAAATGAGGTATCAGCAATGAGAATTATGTTTTATGATACAAAGCCTTATGACAAAATTTGGTTCCAACCTATGAGTGAGGAACTTGGATATAAGATTAAATTTCAAGAAGTAAAGTTAAACGAAGATACTGCAGTATTAGCAAAGAATTATAACGCAGTTTGTATATTTGTAAATGATGATGCAGGAAAAGAAACCATTCAGGTATTAAAGGAAATTGGAGTGCATACGATTCTTCTCCGCTGTGCGGGCTTTAATAATGTTGACTTAAAGGCAGCACAGGAGGCTGGAATTCAAGTTTTACGTGTGCCAAGCTATTCTCCGGAGGCAGTAGCAGAGTATGCCATGGGATTGCTGCTAACTGTAAATCGTCAGATACACAGAGCTTATGTACGGACCAGAGATTTTAATTATAACATTAACGGCTTGATGGGAATTGATCTGGTAGGTAAGACGGCCGGCGTTGTCGGAACCGGTAAAATCGGTCAAATGATGATAGATATTCTAAAGGGCTTTAAGATGCACATTATAGCCTATGATCCGTATCCGGTGGAAGGATTGGATGTGGAATATGTGGATCTGGATCAGTTGTTTGAGCGATCAGATGTTATTTCATTGCACTGTCCTCTTACCAAGGATACCAAGCATCTGATTAACAAGAAAAGCATTAGCAAAATGAAAGATGGAGTTATACTGGTGAATACTTCCAGAGGAGGATTAATTAATACTTCAGATTTGATCGATGCATTAATGGAACGAAAATTCACCGGAGTGGGGTTGGATGTATACGAGGAAGAAGATGCGTATTTCTTCGAGGACAAATCCAATGACATTATTACAGATGAAGACTTAATTCGATTAACCAGTTTTCGGAATGTAGTACTGACATCTCATCAGGCATTTTTTACCAAAGATGCAATGGAAGCTATCGCCCGAGTGACGCTTGAGAATGCCAAAGCAGTAAAAGAAGGTTTGGAATTAAAGAATCAAGTGTTGCCATAATGTGAAAAATTCATTGAATATATAGAAAACCGCCTGTAAATGGCGGTTTTTTCACGAAAAATCATGTAAAAATGTAAATTAGGGTTGTATAGGTTTCTGCTTTTGCGTTATACTAAAAATAAGTATGAGTAAAATCAGGTTGGTGAAAATCGTGCAAGAGTATGCTACAAAACAAGCCGACAATTCAATAAGTGAAGCCCAAGCCAGAAGAAAGCGGATTGATCGATATAAAGCGTGTATCGTGTGGCTTTTTTTGGCTGCAACTATTATCCCTTCTTTGGTTAGCATAATTCTGTTGATTCAGGTGCATAGCTTGGAAAAGCAAGTGCTTGCATATGCAGAATCCGGTGATGGAGATATGAACACATTGATTTCCAGTGGTGAGGCATTAATGTCCAATCCGAATGTTGACATGGAGGCATTAACCGGAGAAGATATGAATTATTGGATTGATCCGGAGGGGTTGGAACCATCGTTGATTACAGGCACCAATCACAATGCAAAACGGGTATATTTAACTTTCGATGATGGACCGAGTATTTATACAGGGCAGATTTTGGATATTTTGGAAGCTAATGATGTAAAAGCTACATTCTTTGTAATTGCCAGAGAAAATGAATCCTATTGGCCGTATTACACACGGATTTTGGAAGAAGGACATACATTGGGTATGCATTCCTATACTCATAATTATAATCAGGTTTATGCATCCTTGGATAATTTCGAAGCGGATGTAGAACAGTTATCTCAGTTTTTGTATGAACGGACAGGAGAATATCCAACTATTTATCGGTTTCCGGGTGGAAGCAGTAATACGGTATGTGATGTGCCAATGACAGAGTGTATTGCCTATTTGAACGAACAACATATTGCCTATTACGATTGGAATGCTCTGAACGGAGATGCGGTTACGGAAGAACTATCGCCGGAAAAGTTGGTTGAAAATGTTATGAACAGTGTGCGACAGAACGATACATCCATTGTGTTAATGCATGATATGCAATCCAGACACAATACCGTAGAAAGCTTGCAAATGTTAATTGATACTTTGAAGGAAGAAGGATATGAAATTCTTCCGATTGATGAGAAAGCACCGCTGATACAGCATGTGCCATATGATACAGGATTTGAGGAAGCAGCAGATTAGTGGAGATTGGTATGAACGTAGCAGAAGCAATGAATTATATAGAGGAAAAGAACCAATTAGGAAGTGTTCTGGGACTGGAGAGCATTAAGGAACTGCTGTTTCGTTTAGGTAACCCTCAGAATCAATGCAAGGTGGTTCATATTGCTGGAACCAACGGAAAGGGTTCTATTCTCGCATTTATAGACGCTGTGTTACAGGATGCAGGTTATCGGGTAGGAAGATATATATCTCCTACCGTATTTTCTTATTTTGAGCGATTTCAGATAAATGGTAATTTTATAGCTGAAACGGCATTTGCGGCTTATTTGAGCCGTATACGGGCTGTTGTGGAGGAAATGGAGGCTGATGGTATCCAAGGTGTAACTGCATTTGAAATCGAGACTGCGTTAGCCTTCTTATATTTCTTAGACGAGCAGGTGGATGTGGTATTGTTGGAAACCGGTATGGGAGGCAGATTGGATGCTACTAACGTGGTAGCAAAGCCTATATGTACAATTTTGGCATCTATTAGTTTGGACCATACAAAGATATTAGGAGACACTATTGAGGCCATTGCTTATGAAAAGACCGGGATATTAAGGGAGGATGTACCTTGTGTAGTCTATCCGATAAATGAGGCAGCAATGCCTGTGATAGAAGAACAATGCAGTTTACATAATGCAGACTTGATTGCGCCGGATTTGGACGAATTGGTCATAAAGAGACAGGATTTAACACAAGAATTGTTTGATTATAAAAATGTGGAATATTCAATCGGGTTATTAGGTGAACATCAAGTGTATAATGCAATTACAGCGGTTGAAGCGTTGATGGTGATTGATAAGTTCTTAAAAAGTACCGGAAAAGACGGTTTGAAAAAAGTGAATGTTGTAAACGGTTTACATAATGCGAAATGGAAGGGCAGATTTGAGATTTTGGAGCGGAATCCTTATGTAATTCGGGATGGTGCACACAATCCGGATGCGGCTAAACAGCTCTACCAACTGATGACAAAGCATTTTACAAACCACAGGATAATTTATATAATAGGAGTATTAGGGGATAAGGATCATCAGGCTATTTTGTCTTTATTGGTTCCTTTGGCTTGGAAGGTGTATGTGGTAACGGTGCCGGATAATCCGCGGGCATTGCCTGCCAAGAAACTGGCGGAGGAAGTAAACGCTTATTGTAATCAGGTTGAGATTGCAGCAAGTCCGGAGCAGGCCTATGAGAGAGCAAAAGCCGAAGCTACATCGGAAGATGTTATTTTGGCATTTGGTTCCTTATATTATATAGGAAGAATTGGTGACAGATAAATGGAACGGGTAGATACGCTTATGAAGCATCCGTTGTTTCGGGAATGCAGGGAATTGATTGACCGGGCAGAGGTGAATCGAATCTACTGCAAACACAATCTGGAGCACTCGTTGGATGTGGCAAGAATTGCATATATACTGAATCTGGAAGAGCAGGGTGCATTGGATAAGGAATTGATTTATGCAATGGCCTTGGTACATGATTTGGGCAGAAGTGAAGAATATCAAAATGGAAAGAATCATCATATAGCAGGGGCAGAGATTGCAAAGCAATTATTAGAAGCATCTGGCTTTTCGGCAGAGGAGGTTCATATGATTTGTCAGGCGGTTGCTGCTCATAAATCATGGAGTGATGAGGGACTTGTTAAGAAGGTAGAAGAGCAGGAAAAAGTAGTGGATTATTGCAAAAAACTGCTGTATCGGGCAGATAAATTGTCCCGAAACTGTTACGATTGTTCGGCTTCGAAAACGTGTTATTGGGATGAAAAAGCTCGGAATCATCAGGTGTTGATTTGAATTGACATGACAAATGGAGGATTTGAAAAACGTGAAGATAGGAAAATGGACCTTTGATACAACTCAGGATGTATTTATGATGGGAATTCTGAATGTAACACCGGATTCTCTCTCAGACGGAGGGCATTTTTTCGGTATAGACCAGGCACTTTTTCATGCAGAAGCATTGATTCAGGAAGGCGCAAGTATTCTGGATATTGGTGGTGAATCCACGAGACCCAATCATGTGAAGATTTCAGCAGAGGAAGAAATGGAACGGGTGTGTCCTGTTATTGAGGCGGTAAAGGCGAGAATGGATATTCCGATTTCTTTGGATACTTATAAGTCTCAGGTGGCCGGTGCAGGTATTCAAGCCGGTGCGGATATGATTAATGATATCTGGGGCTTGAAGTGGGATGACGCTATGGCAAAGGTGATTGCAGAGAACCGTGCCTCTGTTTGTCTGATGCATAATCGCAAGGAACCGGTTTATGAAGATTTTATACAAAATGTAATTGATGATTTACAAGAGAGCGTGGACCTAGCTATAAAGGCGGGAATTGATAAAGAACGGATTTGCGTGGATCCGGGAATTGGATTTGCAAAGAGTTATGAGCAAAACCTGCTGCTAATGAATCATTTAGAACGATTACAAGAGCTTGAATATCCGGTTTTGTTAGGAACTTCCCGAAAGTCTATGATTGGTTTGACCTTAGACTTGCCGGTAGAGGAACGGGAGGAAGGAACCATTGCGACCACAGTTCTGGGAATCGTGAAGGGAGCATCCATTATTCGTGTTCATGATGTGCAAGGAAACCTAAGGGCGGCCAAAATGACATTGGCAATGCTGCAGGCCTAGGGCTATAGACAGTGGGATGTGAACAGAAATGGTAAATAGAATTACTTGGATTAGAATGTAGATTGGAGTAACGACATGGATGAAATTCGTATTTCGAACTTAGAGGTGTTTGGGCACCATGGAGTTTTTGCAGAAGAAAACACATTGGGACAGAAATTTCTGGTTTCTGCTGTTTTGTACACTGATACACGACAGGCAGGAAGGACAGACCATTTAGAAGATTCCATTCATTATGGGGAAGTGTGCCACGCTATTAAGGCGATTATGGAGGAACGGAATTATAAATTATTAGAGACAGTAGCAGAAACCATAGCGGAGCGACTGTTGCATCAATATGATAATTTGTTGGGGATCCGTTTGGAGATTAAGAAACCTTGGGCACCTATTATGTTACCCATTGATACGGTTTCTGTTGTAATTGAACGCAGTTGGCATACAGTGTATTTTAGCATTGGCTCTAATATGGGTGATAAGAAGGCACATTTAGATTATGCGGTAGAACAGTTGCAGCAGCATAAAGCATATAAGAATGTGGTGGTGTCTTCCTATATAGAAACAGAACCATATGGGAATGTTGAGCAGGATAATTTCCTGAATGCTTGTATTGGTTGTAAAACGTTGCTAACACCACATGAGGTTTTGGAGCATATTCATCAGATTGAAGCTGAACGGCTAAGAACCCGAGAGATTCATTGGGGACCAAGAACTTTGGATGTTGATATTTTGTATTATGATAAAGCAATTGTAGAGGATTCGGATTTGTGTATTCCACATCCGGAATTACCATTAAGGACCTTTGTATTGAAGCCATTATCTGAGTTGGCACCGAATTTCCGGGATCCGATTACCGGTCAGACGGTTCGGCAAATGCTGACAATGTTAGAAGGATTTCAGACGCCGTAGCCATAAGCTTGAGTAGTGGTGCGGATGTGAAGAATAGCAGATGAAAACAAGAGAAAAGAGGGAACGGAACGTGGACTTAAGTCAAATACGTGTAGAAATTGATTCAGTAGATCAGCAGATGGTTGCGTTATTTCAAAGAAGAATGGAATTAGCAGGGGCTGTAGCAGAAAGTAAGCGAGAATCCGGAAAGGCCATTTATGACCGCCAGAGAGAATTGGAAAAATTAGAAAAGCTGGGTGCATTGGCGGATAGTGATTTTAATCGTCATAGCATTGAGGAATTGTTCTTGCAGATTATGTCAATTAGTCGCCGGTATCAATATAGTATTTTGGGAGATCGGGAACAGCTGATTACAAAGGCATATACGCAGTTGGATAAGTTAAATGTTACACCGGATACGAAGGTGGTTTATCAGGGAGTGCCGGGAGCCTTTAGTGAACAGGCAATGTTGCAATTCTTTGGTTCTCAGGTGCAAAGCACGAATGTTGAGAAGTTTGAAGATATTGTTGAAGTGATTGAGCAGGGGAAGGCTGATTATGGAGTTCTTCCAATCGAGAATTCTTCCGCAGGCTTCGTTAGTGGCATATATCATTTGTTACAGGCACATGATGTTACGATTGTGGGAAGTGTCGCATTAGAAGTGTCCCAAGCGCTGTTGGGAGTAAAGGGAGCTACCATTGCCGACATACAGACTGTGTACTCCCATCCACAGGCATTGATGCAGACAAATCCATATTTGGAGGAGCATGGCTGGAAGCAGATTAGTTTAGCGAATACCGCAGTGAGTGCTCAAAAGATTCAGGAGGATGGGGACAAGACGCAGGCGGCTGTTGCCAGTGTACGTGCGGCTGAGATTTATAATCTGGAAGTGCTTCATCCAAGTATTAATACATTGAAGAATAATACAACCCGTTTTGTTGTGATTGCTAAGGAGAAGGTTTATACGAAAGATGCAGATAGCATTAGTATTAGCTTTACGTTGCCACATGAAAGCGGAAGTCTTTATAATATTTTGGGACATTTTATATTCAATAATTTGAATATGACAAGTATTGAGTCAGAACCGCTGGCTGAACATCAATGGGAGTATCGCTTCTTTATTACCTTTGATGGTAATTTGAGTGATGCATCCGTACAGAATGCTTTGACAGCAATACGAAGTGAGTCAACGGACTTTAAGTTATTGGGGAATTATCAAAAATAGTAGTTAAGAAACGGAGGAGTGTATATGGCATATCAGATGTTTGCTGCGATTGATGTAGGTTCAAATGATATTTCCATGAAAATTTTTGAGGTTACAGCAAAGTGGGGTTCTAAAGAGGTGGATTGTGTCAGTCATATCCTGGAATTGGGAAGTGACACCTATCGTCTGGGTTATGTAAGCAATGAGAAAATTAATGAATTGTGTAACTGCCTGAATAAATTTAAGGATAAGATGAAGGAATATGGTTGTAAGGAGTATCGGGCTTATGCAACCAGTGCTATCCGAGAAGCCAGCAACAGCTTAATGATTATTGAATTAATTGAGCTTCGCACTGGTATTCAGGTAAAGATTCTGAGTAATTCGGAACATCGTTTTATGATGCTAAAGGGTTGTGCATCTACCATGGAGGAATTTGATGAGATTACCGGTCGTAATACAGCTTTATTGGATATGGGTGCCGGAAGTATCCAGATTTCTTTATTTGAGAAACAGTTATTGACTGCTACCCAGAATATTAAAATTGGTTCCATTCGTGTTCGTGATATGATGTCCGGTATCGAATCCAGAGTTACCAATGGTGAAGAGGTTATTGAAGAATATGTGCAGAATGAATTAGGCACCTTTAATACCATGTATCTGGGGGATAAGAAGATTAAAAACGTAATTGCCATAGGAGATGAGATTCAGGCATTACAGAAACTGGCACCGGAATTGAAGATTCAAAAGTTGATGACAAAGGATCAGATTGACTATTTGTATAACAAAATCTTGAATGTGTCACCACAGGATATGGCATCTAAGTATGGCATTCCGTTTGAACGTGCTACATTAATCCGACCGGCAATTATTGTTTATCGGATTCTGGTAGAGACTACAAAGGCAGATGAGATTTTCTTGCATGATATTACCCTTTGTGATGGTATTGTAGCAGATTATATGGATACAGAACGGAAATACACCGTTGGACGAAAATACGAGCAGGATATTATTGCCTCAGCTACGGCTATGGCAAAGCGGTATAAGAGTAATCGTCCTCATGTTTCATATGTGTCAGAGGTGGCATTGGCAATCTTTGATGCTATGAAAAAGCAGCATGGTATGAATCGGAGACAGCGGTTACAATTGGAAATTGCATGTATTCTTCATGATTGTGGTAAATTCATTAACATGCAGAATGTAGCAAATAATTCTTATAATATTATCATGTCTACGGAAATGGTAGGACTTTCTCACAAGGAGCGTGAGGAAATTGCCAATGCGGTTCGGTATAATACCTTGTATTTGCCGGCATATCAGCAGGTAAAGGATTCCTTGGGAGATGCTTCCTATACGACTGTAGCTAAGCTGGCAGCAATTCTGCGGGTGGCCAATGCTTTGGACCGTTCGCATAAGCAGAAGGTAGAAAAATTCAGTATGCAAATTAAAGATAAGAAACTGGTGATTAGTGTAGATACGGTGCATAATATCACCTTAGAAGCAGCATTATTTAAGGAAAAAGCAGATTTCTTTGAACAGATTTATGGAATCCGTCCAGTATTGAAGCAGAGGAGGAATGTATAATGGCAGATAAAAAAGGAAACAAAGAATTGAAAAAAACTTCCAACTATGTGAATCGGGAATTGTCCTGGCTGGAATTTAATTATCGGATTCTGGGTGAAGCAAAGGATAAAACCATTCGCCCATTTGAGCGGATTAAGTTCTTAGGAATTACAGCTTCGAATTTGGATGAATTCTTTATGGTGCGGGTGGCATCCTTGATGGATATGGTTCACGCAGGCTACAATAAGCCGGATATTGCGGATATGACACCGGCGCAACAATTAGAAGAAATTATTCCGATGACAAAGGCTTTTATGAATAGTCAGTACACCACATATAATCGTTCACTGCTTCCGCTTTTAGAGAAAAATGGTTTGCACGTGATTACCCATCATGAGGATTTGACAGAAGAACAGCAGAATTATGTGGATGATTTCTTTGATAAAGATGTTTATCCGGTATTAACTCCAATGGCAGTGGATGCCTCCAGACCATTTCCGTTAATTCGGAATAAGTCTTTGAATATTGGTGCATTAATTCGTAAAAAAGACTCCAATGAGGTGGAAATTGCAACGGTACAGGTGCCGTCTGTATTGCCGAGAATTGTGCATGTGCCAAGCAATCAGGAGGGCATGGAAGAGGTTATTTTGCTGGAGCAGGTAATAGAGAAAAACATTTCCAAGCTGTTCCTGAATTATGAAGTAACCTGTGCACATCCGTATCGGATTATGCGAAATGCAGATTTGACGATTGATGAAGATGAAGCAGCAGATTTGCTGAAGGAAATTGAAAAGCAGATTAAGCAACGTCAATGGGGCGAGGTTATTCGTCTGGAAGTAGAAGAATCCATTGATAAGGCGCTTTTGAAGGAATTAAGTCAACAGTTGCATGTGGATAAAACAAATATATTCCCGATAAATGGACCTCTTGACCTGACCTTCTTAAGTAAATTAAGCGGACTTTCCGGATATGACCATTTAAAGAATCCGAAGTATACACCACAACCGATACCGGAATTAAATCATGATGAGAGTATTTTTGAGCAGATTAAGCGGAAGGATATTTTCTTACATCATCCGTATCAGACCTTTGATCCGGTGGTACAGTTCATTAGTCAGGCAGCAGTAGATCCGAATGTTCTGGCAATTAAGCAAACGCTGTATCGTGTGTCCAGCAATTCGCCGATTGTTGCTGCGTTAGCACTGGCGGCAGAGAATGGCAAACAGGTAACGGTGTTGGTAGAATTGAAGGCACGATTTGATGAAGAAAATAATATTAACTGGGCAAAGAAGCTGGAGAAAACAGGCTGTCATGTAATCTATGGTTTGGTTGGTTTGAAGACCCATTCCAAGATTTCACTGGTGGTACGTCGGGAAGAAGACGGTATCAAGCGGTATGTACATTTGGGAACTGGTAATTACAATGATGTAACGGCACGTATTTATACAGATACGGGAATTCTGACTGCATCTGATTCCATCGGTGAAGATGCAACTGCTGTATTTAATATGTTATCCGGTTATTCAGAGCCTGCAAGCTGGAATAAGCTGGCTGTCGCACCAATTTGGTTAAAGAATACGGTGTTGGATCTGATTCGACGGGAGGCAGAGAATGCGAAAGTCGGAAAGCCGGCGCATATTATTGCTAAAATGAATTCTTTATGTGATCCTGCGGTTATGGAAGCATTATACGAAGCATCGAATGCAGGTGTTAAGATTGATTTGATTATCCGTGGTATTTGCTGTCTGCGAGCAGGAGTGCCGGGATTAAGTGAGAATATTACAGTGCGTTCGATTGTAGGTGATTTTCTGGAACATGCCAGAATTCTGTACTGCTACAATGATGGTTTTGAAGAAATCTATATGGGTAGTGCGGACTGGATGCCAAGAAACTTAGATAAGCGTGTGGAAATTATGTTCCCGGTAGAAGATAAGGATGCAAAGGCACAGGCAAAACACATTCTGGATGTACAGTTAGCCGATACTCTGAAAGCATATATATTGCAGCCGGATGGCACCTATGAGAAACTGGATCTTCGCGGAAAAGAGAAGATAAGTGCACAGGAAACCTTCTGTCGAGAAGCGGTAGAGCGTGCGAAGAAAGAAAAAGAATCCAATCAGGAGAAACGAGTATTTGAGCCGATTACTAACACCTTGTCAAAAAATTGAACAAAGTATTCATAAGAAGTACCGAAAGGATATTTGGAGTCCTTTTACCACTGCCATTAAGCGATATGCTTTAATTCAGGAAAATGACCATATAGCAGTTTGCATTTCCGGTGGAAAGGATTCCATGCTTCTGGCAAAGTGTATGCAACTTTTACAGCGAGTTAGCGATGTACCTTTTGAATTAACGTATCTGGTAATGGACCCGGGATACAATCCTGCCAATCGTCAGAAGATTTTAGATAATGCGGAACTGTTGGAAATTCCCATAACGGTATTTAATTCCGATATTTTCGATGTGGCAAATAATACCGACCGGAATCCTTGTTATCTCTGTGCAAGAATGCGACGGGGCAATCTATACGCGAAAGCAAAGGAGCTTGGATGCAACAAGATAGCGTTAGGACATCATTTTAGTGATGTGATTGAAACCACCTTAATGGGGATGTTATACGGCGCACAGATTCAGGGTATGCGTCCGCGCTTAAAGAGTACAAACTTCGAAGGAATGGAGCTGATTCGTCCGCTGTATTGTGTTCATGAGGATGCCATTATATCCTGGCGGAATTACAACCATTTAGAATTCCTACAGTGTGCTTGCCGATTTACGGAAAGCTATGAGACAACGAATAACGAGGATGGAACCTCCAAACGTCAGGAGACGAAGGAGTTAATTCGCGTTTTGAAGAAAACCAATCCATTGGTGGAAATGAACATTTTTAATTCGATTCATGATGTAAATGTGGATACATTGGTAGGGTATAAGACCAAGGGACAGGAACATCCGTTTCTGGAGGAATTTGAAAATGAAAAAAATCACTTGCCCGAATAAAGATTCCTTGTTATAATCAGACTTGTGCAAGCGGGCATGGCGGAATTGGCAGACGCGCTAGATTTAGGTTCTAGTGTCCCCGACGTGCAGGTTCAAGTCCTGTTGCCCGCATGAAAATAAGAGCCAAGAAGGTTGAAGATACAACGTTCTTGGCTCTTGATTTATTTTGTGATTCTGCATACAATATATTTGTATAAGCTTTTATAGAGTTATGTTAATTAATTGAGGTGATAGTATGTGTGATGTAAAGAAGTTTAATGAAATATATAATGTTATAGCAAAGCTTCAACCAGAAGATACATTGCAGTTGGTGTTGGAAGCTGAGACAGAAGAAGAAAAGAATTTCTATGAGATGGTAGGCGATTTTCTACTTCAAACAAAACAAAAAAAAGTAGTTGAGGGGAATTTGTTTTAGTGAAAAAGTATGTAATAATTGCCGGTGTTAATGGAGCCGGTAAATCTACTTTGTATCAAACGATTGATAATTTGAAAGAAATGCCACGAGTAAATGTGGATGAAATAGTAAGAGAAAATGGTAATTGGCAAAATGTTAGTGATGTATATAAGGCCGGAAGACTTGCGGTGAACAGGATTTCTGATTTTTTGGACGAAGGCGTATCCTTTAATCAAGAAACAACATTATGTGGCAAATCAATTATTAGAAATATTTTAAAGGCAAAAAAATTAGGATATGTTATTGAACTACATTATGTTGGAGTGGAGTCTGTGGAAATTGCAAAAAGAAGGGTAAGACATCGAGTTGAACAAGGTGGACATGGGATACCGGAATTGGATATTGAAAAACGATATGTTGAAACATTTCAACAATTAAATAAAATCGTAAAAGAATGTGATTTGATTGCTTTTTATGATAATACAGAATACTTTAGACGATTTGCAATTTGTAGAAATGGTGAGTTGATAAGACTTTCTCATAACGTGCCAAAGTGGTTTTCTAAGGTTGAGTTACCAGAAAAATAGGAATAAGAATAAGTAATGTAAAATGCCGTTGATTTAAGAGAAATCAGCGGCATTTTACATACTATTTCAATATTCAAATAAATCAGTTACATCGTCTGTGGTTCGCAGGTTACATCACATTCCAATCGGTGGAAGGTGTTGCGGTCTACGGATGATAGCAATACCGTAGAGTGAACCTGACAGCCCTTCATTTTCTGTAACTGGGATAACGCTAAAGCAGCATCCTCATTATATGCGGCTGTTGCAGATAAAGCGATTAAAACTTCGTCCGTATGCAATCTTGGATTCTTGCTTCCTAAATACTGGGTCTTTAACCGTTGAATCGGTGCGATAGCTTCCGGTGAAAGAATGGCTTTCTCATGAGGAATATCTGCTAAGACCTTCAGTGTGTTCAAAAGGGCAGCGGAGCTGGAACCTAATAAATCACCGGTTTTACCGGTTATAATGCGTCCGTCCGGCAATTCAATTGCCACAGCCGGTGCGCCGGTTGCTTCAGCACGTTCCAAAGCCGGTTTTACAGTATGGCGACATTCTTTCGTAAGATTCTCCCGGTTCATTAACAGTTCAATCTTGCCAACTTCTTCTTCGCTACGGGTTCCGTCGGTTACACCTGCTAATGCCTGATAGTATCTGCGAATGATTTCCTGTCTGGATGCTTCCCGACAAGCCTCGTCATCAATGATACAGTTTCCGGCCATATTTACACCCATGTCTGTTGGGGAAGCATATGGGCTTTTACCCAAAATCTTCATAAAAATTGTATTCAAAACAGGGAAAATCTCAACATCCCGGTTATAATTTACCGTTGTTTCCCCATAAGCCTTCAAATGAAATGGATCAATCATATTAATGTCATTTAAGTCTGCGGTTGCTGACTCGTATGCCAGATTCACCGGATGATCCAATGGCAGATTCCATACAGGGAAGGTTTCGTACTTGGCATAGCCTGCACAAATTCCGCGCTTGTGTTCATGATAGAGCTGAGATAAACATGTGCTCATTTTGCCGCTTCCCGGTCCCGGAGCCGTTACAACAACCAAAGGTCGTGTGGTTTCAATATAGTCATTTTTTCCAAAACCATCTTCGCTTACGATTTGGGAAATGTTGGTTGGATAGCCCGGAATCATATAGTGACGATAGACCTTAAAACCAAGATGTTCTAAACGCTTCTGGAACGCTTCGGCCAGACACTGACCGGTAAACTTGGTGAGAACTACGCTTCCAACATAGAGTCCCTTACTTTGGAATTCATCAATTAGTCGGATAACATCATTGTCATATGTGATGCCTAAATCCCCGCGGATTTTATTCCGTTCAATATCGTCGGCACTTACTACCATAACGATTTCGGCCTTGTCTGCAAGTTGCATGAGCATCTGAAGCTTACTATCTGCAGCAAAACCCGGTAGTACGCGGGCAGCGTGGAAGTCGTCAAATAATTTGCCACCGAATTCCAGATATAGCTTGTTGCCGAATTTCTCGATTCGTTCCATAATGTGTTCCGATTGCATTTTTAGATATTTATCATTGTCGAAGCCGATTTGCATGTTATTACCTCTGTCTATTTGTCATATTCGATATTTAAAAATACTGTAATAGTATACCACATTATTTATTTGTTAACAATTCTTTTCTTGGTATATTCTGTAAGAATTTGTTTCTTGAAACATACCCCTAGGGGGTATATAATGAATAGAGAATAAATATGAATGATAAATAAGGCAAATTCGTTAACAATATAGATGATGCTGGAAGGAGTAACTTTATGGAAGAAGAGAAGATTTGTTCCTGTCACAAGACGAAGGAACGTTCCCCTGAGGAGTATAAGGATCTAATTCATCGTTTGAATCGCATCGAAGGACAGATTCGCGGCATTAAAGGAATGGTAGAAAATGATGCCTATTGTACGGATATTCTGACACAGGTTTCGGCGGTAAATGCGGCGTTAAACAGTTTCAATAAAGTGCTGCTGGCCAACCATATTAAAACATGTGTAACACAGGATATTAAAGATGGAAAAGAAGAAACGGTAGATGAATTAGTTACAACATTACAGAAACTCATGAAATGATAGGAAGCAGGTGAAATATGGAACAATATACAGTGACAGGAATGAGTTGCGCAGCATGTAGTGCCAGAGTCGAGAAGGCAGTTTCAAAGGTGCCGGGCGTAACGTCCTGTTCCGTTAGTTTATTAACCAATTCTATGGGAGTTGAGGGAACCGCAGATGCGCAGGCAATTATACAGGCGGTTCAGGCGGCAGGATACGGGGCAACACAGAAGACGGTATCTGAGAATAAGAAAAATGGTGGAGATTCTACTTCCCGGCTGGATGACTTACAGGATAAAGAAAGTCCGGTTTTGAAGCGGCGATTAATTGCCTCCTTAGGATTCTTAATTGTATTAATGTATGTGTCTATGGGGCATACCATGTGGAACTGGTGGGTTCCCGCTTGGTTATCGGATAACCATATTGCCATGGGATTGATACAAATGCTGTTAACCATAGTTGTTATGGTAATTAACCAGAAGTTTTTTATTAGCGGATTTCGGAGCCTTCTGCGAGGGGCTCCCAATATGGATACTTTAGTAGCTATGGGTTCCGGTGCCGCATTTGTTTATAGCACCTATGCACTATTTGCCATGACAGATGCACAGGTAAAAGGAAATACAGAACAGGTTATGGCATTCATGCATGAGTTCTATTTTGAATCAGCGGCAATGATTTTGACCCTGATTACTGTAGGTAAGATGCTGGAAGCTATATCCAAGGGCAGAACTACAGATGCATTGAAGGGGTTAATGAAACTGGCACCCAAGACTGCCAGAATTCTTCGGAATGGAGAGGAAGTAGAAGTATCCATTGAACAGGTGAAGAAGGGGGATATTTTTCTGGTTCGCCCGGGGGAAAATATACCGGTAGATGGTATTGTTTTGGAAGGGCATAGTGCTGTGAATGAAGCAGCATTAACCGGAGAAAGTATTCCGGTTGATAAAGTGGCAGGTGATAGGGTGTCGGCTGCTACAGTAAATCAGTCTGGGTTCATAAAATGTGAGGCGACCCGAGTGGGCGAGGATACGACCTTATCCCAGATTATCCAAATGGTAAGTGATGCGGCAGCAACGAAAGCACCGATTGCAAAGGTGGCAGATAAGGTTTCCGGTGTATTTGTACCGATAGTACTCGGAATTGCTGTACTTACGGTTGCTGTGTGGTTACTGGTTGGTGAAGAGGTGGGATTCGCCTTGGCAAGAGGTATCTCTGTGTTGGTAATCAGTTGCCCTTGTGCATTAGGCTTAGCAACGCCTGTGGCGATTATGGTAGGCAATGGGGTAGGTGCCAAGCAGGGAATTATGTTCAAGACGGCAGTGTCCTTAGAGGAGGCCGGGAAAGTGCAGATTGTGGCATTGGATAAGACCGGAACCATTACAGTCGGGGAACCAAAGGTAACAAATATATTTCCCGCAGAAGGAATTACTCAACAGGAATTATTGGCCATTGCCTATTCGCTTGAATACAACAGTGAACATCCATTGGCAAAAGCCATTGTAAAAGAAGCGCAGGAACAGAATCTCAATGCAGAAAGTGTCACGGATTTCAAAGCAATGCCGGGAAATGGGTTGTCTGCTTGCAGGAATGACAGTATGTTCTATGGCGGCAATGCTACGTTTATCGAAAAACAAGTAGAAATTCCTAAGGCAATCAAGGAAGAGGCAATACATTTGGCAGAAGAAGGTAAGACCCCATTGTTCTTCGCACAAGTAATGGGAGAAACCGGAAAGGAAGCAAATGATAATGCGGCAATTAAGCGGTTTCTTGGAATGATAGCTGTTGCAGATGTAATAAAGCCGGAAAGTCCGCAGGCAATTCAAGAATTGCAGAACATGGGAATTCGAGTAGTTATGTTAACCGGTGACAATCCGGGAACAGCGAAAGCAATCGGAAAGCAGGCAGGTGTAGACGAAGTAATCGCCGGAGTTTTTCCGGATGGTAAAGAAGCAGTCATACGGGAGCTGAAGAAGCAAGGAAAAGTTGCAATGGTTGGCGATGGTATAAATGATGCCCCGGCGTTAACCAGAGCAGATCTTGGAATTGCTATTGGAGCCGGAACAGATATTGCCATTGATGCGGCAGATGTGGTATTAATGAAGAGTAAGCTAAATGATGTGCCGGCAGCCATACGGTTAAGCCGGCGAACCTTGCGAAATATACATGAAAATTTGTTTTGGGCATTTATTTACAATATCATCGGCATTCCTTTGGCAGCAGGTGTATGGATTCCGTTATTTGGGTGGCAATTGAATCCGATGTTTGGAGCAGCGGCAATGAGCTTATCCAGCTTCTGCGTAGTAACCAATGCACTGCGCTTAAATGGAATTCGAATCTACGATACGAAGCGTGACAAATATTATAAACGAAAAGCAATTTCTCAGTTAGAGATACAAGAAATGGAGGAAACGAATATGAAAAAAACTATGAAGATTGAAGGTATGATGTGTGGACATTGTGAGGCAAGAGTTAAAAAATGCTTAGAAGCACTTCCGGAGGTTGAAGTAGCAGAAGTAAGTCATGAGAATGGAACTGCCATTGTAACCTTGAAAAGTGATTTGACTGATGAAGCGTTAAAGAAGACAGTAGAGGATCAGGACTATACGGTAGTTTCAATTGACTAGTTCCAATTTCGCAGTTTTGTAGTAAATGCAGTCTGGAAACGAGTAACAAAATGAGAATGTGGAAAGGGCAGAAGTAGATGGAAAATCAGTTTTCAAGAACCGAATTACTGTTGGGTGAAGAAGCAATTCAAAAGTTAAACCGATCCAGAGTAGCAGTGTTTGGCATAGGCGGTGTTGGTGGCTATACAGCAGAAGCATTAGTACGAAGTGGTGTTGGTGCTATTGACTTAATCGATAAAGATACGGTATCTCTCACTAATTTGAACCGTCAGATTATTGCTTTGCATAGTTCTGTAGGACGAGATAAAGTAGATGTTATGCGTGAACGGATTTTGGATATTAATCCGAATTGTCAGGTACGAGCGTACAAGTGCTTTTATTTACCGGAAACTAAGGACGATTTTGATTTTTCACAATATACTTATATAGTGGATGCAGTAGATACTGTAACGGCGAAGCTACAACTGGTAATGGAAGCGAAGGAACACCAAGTTCCGATTATTAGTAGTATGGGAGCCGGCAATAAGTTAAATCCTGCGGATTTTGAAGTGGCAGACATTTATCAGACCTCTGTATGCCCGTTGGCAAAGGTAATGCGACGGGAGTTGAAGAAACGGGGGGTGGAGCAGTTAAAGGTGGTTTATTCTAAGGAAGAGCCGATTACACACGACAATGGAAGAACCTTTGAGAATGGTAAAGCAATTCCCGGTTCGGTGGCATTTGTACCTTCTGTGGTTGGTTTAATAATTGCTTCGGAAGTGGTGAAGGATATCATAAAATAGAAATTAGCACTCACCTCTTGACAGTGCTAACAATATGTGTTATATTGCATATAGAACAACGGAATTGGCCTTGCTAATTCTAGAAAACATAAGGAGGACACGATTATGATAGTACCAAGTTTTTTCAGTGACAGTTATTTTGATGAGGTGTTTAATTCGTTGAATGGGAAAGAAAGCACAAAACCATTGATGAGAACGGATGTTAAGGAAGTTGGAACGGATTATCTGTTGGAGATTGAGATGCCTGGCTTTGATAAAGATGAAATTCATGCGGAGCTGGAAAAGGGTTATTTAACCATTAGCGGTGTCCATACCAACAAGATTGACGAAGATGAAAAATGCGGAAAATATATTCGCAGAGAACGCTATATGGGTAAATGCTCCAGAACCTTCTATATTGGTGAGAATTTGAAGCAGGAGGATGTAAAAGCAAAATATGAAAATGGTATTCTTTCCATTGCATTTCCAAAGGATAAGAAACCGGAAATTGAGGAGAAGAAACGCATCTCTATTGAATAGTTTCACGAAACGATAATAATTTTTACACAGATTTATCACATTTCTTTTTTAAGCTAAGTACTGTCCGGGAACGGATTGAGGAAGGGCTGAGGTGAAATTTGAAGAGCTACGAGAATTTTGCTAGAAAGAAGGAATGAGATTATGAAAAAATTCATTCAGACCGCTGGCATAATTGCTGTCAGCGGTTTGCTATTTGGCGGCTTGGCTGGAGGAAGCTTTTATGGTATGAAAACAGGAATGGAGTATGTGACAGAAGCCATAGAGCAGCAACGCAATACTGCTGGGAAAGATGGAAAAGTTACTGAAACAGATAAGAAGGACGCTGAGGTACAGCTTGGCGGCGAACAGACCATCCATGTGCCTGTAAATGAAGAAAGTCAAATGTATCATGTTGCAGATTTGGCTGAGGCGGTTATGCCGTCCATTGTTTCTATTACAAGTACTACTATTTATCAAAATCCATATGCATATTTTTATGGTGGTTCCCCTGAACAGGCAATTACCGGTTGTGGTTCCGGTGTGATTATTGGTGAGGATGACTCACGGTTGCTGATTGTTACCAATAACCATGTGGTAGAAGGGACCGAATCTCTGACTGTGGGATTCTTTGATGAAACAGATGCAGAGGCTGTAATCGTTGGAACGGAAACCGGTAATGATTTGGCAGTGGTAGCGGTGGAAAAAGCAGATTTGACACCGGAAACTTTGGAAGCGCTGGTGCTTGCAGAATTAGGAGATTCTGAAACAACAAGAGTTGGTGAACCGGCAATTGCTATTGGCAATGCACTGGGCTATGGTCAGTCGGTTACAGTTGGATATATTAGTGCTTTGAATAAGTCTATTACAATTAATAACAAAACCATTAATATGATTCAAACCGATGCTGCCATTAATGAAGGCAATAGTGGTGGAGCGTTGTTCAATTTGCAAGGACAGTTAATTGGAATTAATTCGGCAAAGGCAAATAATCTGAATAATAATGTAGAAGGCATGGGATATGCAATCCCAATTTCAGAAGCAATGCCGATTGTTCAGAGTATTATTGAAGGAACGCAATCCAGTCTTGCAATTGGTTCTGCGTATATAGGCATTCAAGGAAGAGATTTGACTATGTACGATGCGACATCTTTTAATATGCCACAAGGGGTGTATTTGTTGGCCGTTGTGGAAGGAGGTCCGGCAGAACAGGCGGGTCTTCGATCCGGTGATGTGATTACCGCTATTGATGGTACGAATCTTTCAACCATGGGTGAGATTAAGGAAATTCTAAGTCATAAGGAGCCGGAAGAAACCATTTTGGTAACGATTTCCCGTTCAGATGCCAGAGGAAATTATGAGAATCAAGAGATAGAAGTAACTTTAGGAAACTATGTAGAATAAAACTCTCATATAGGGAAAAATTGAAAATAACTTGTGCTTGAACCGCAAATTCGGTACTATAACGTAAGTATGATAAAGGAAAGCGGTACAAGACAACAGGAATGAAATAGCATGTCGGTGTCGCTTTAAGGAGTAAGAAGATGAAGAAAGCGGCACCGATATTTGTATTTTTAGCAGGAATATTATGGGGAACCATGGGGATATTTGTCCGTCAATACAATGCACAGGGAATGGATTCTATGGAAATTGTTGCGGTGCGGGCAGTGGTTACCGCTATATTAATGGGGAGCTTTATGTTGATATACAATCCGAAGTTGTTACGTATTCGGTGGAAAGATATTTGGTGTTTTCTGGGAACCGGTTTGTTGAGTATTCTGTTCTTTAACTTTTGCTACTTTAAAGCTATCAGTATGACTTCTATGTCTGTAGCTGCTGTATTACTTTATACAGCGCCTGCAATTGTAATGGTTTTGTCCCGAATACTCTTTCAGGAGAAACTGACAGGAGTCAAAATAGGTGCCTTAATAGCAACTTTTATTGGTTGTGTTTTCGTGACTGGCATGGTGGGAAGTGATGAATGTCTAAGTATTCAGGGAATTCTCGTAGGTTTAGGTGCCGGATTGGGATATGCCCTATATTCCATTTTTAGTCGTTATGCATTAGAACGAGGATATCATAGTTTTACGATTTCGTTTTATACATTTCTGATTGCAGCAATTGGAGTGCTTCCGTTTGTGAAGCTTCCGGTTATGGTGCAAGTATGTTTTGACAACTGGTATATGGTAGGCTTTACCATTGTGTTTGGACTGGTAAGTACGGTGCTTCCGTATATTCTCTACACCATTGGTTTAGAAAAAGTGGAGAATGGAAAGGCGTCTATTATTGCATCTATTGAGCCTGTAGTAGCAACGATTCTGGGAATCTTAGTTTTTCATGAAGCCTTGAAATTCCATGTGATTCTGGGAATTTGTTTGGTATTGGGGGCAATTATAGTGTGCAACCTTTGGAAGAAGGGCATAGAATAATAGAAATACATAGTAAGAGCGTTTGTTATGAGCAACCCTAAAATTGATACAGAACTGCAATTGTCTCTGGCGTTAACGGAAGAAGAACGGGAGAAAAGTCTGGACTTAAATGTAGGGTTTGATGACCTGTTTCAGGAATGGGAGTTGATAGTGAAATATTCAGGGGATATTACACCTATTATGCAGGAATTATCCGCTACCATAACTCCATTATTAAATGAATATGCAATCCTAAGGATTCACGAAAATCAAATCGATAAATTATCCGAGTTTCCACAAATAGAATATATAGAAAAGCCTAAAAGTCTGGTTCTGGGAGAAATGGAGGGAATCCGAGCTTCCTGTATGAATCCGGTGAAGTTCCCGCCGTTATCACTGACGGGTACAGGGATAGTAGTGGCAATCATTGATTCGGGAATTGATTATGCACATCCGGATTTTCGGAATCTGGACGGAAGCACACGGATTTTGCAAATGTGGGATCAGTCAACTGCGGGTAATCCGCCCTCCGGTTATAACATGGGTACGATATATACAGCGGCTGACATTAACCGAGCGTTGAAGGCGGAGTCAATAACACGTCGATTGGAACTTGTACCGGAAGTGGATTTGTCCGGGCATGGTACTCACGTGGCAGGAATTGCAGTGGGAAACGGAAGGGCTTCCCAAGGGCGGTACATAGGTGCAGCCCCCGAAGCCGGGATTGTAGTGGTAAAGTTGGCTTCTGGTTCCAGAGAGTCTTTTCCAAGAACCTCAGAATTGATGCAAGGAATAGACTGGGTAATACGATATGCATTGGAGGCGGCAGTTCCTTTGGTGGTGAATTTGAGTTTTGGGAATAATTATGGTGATCATGGTGGAAATAGTCTCCTGGAGCAGTACATGGATGATGTGGCGAATTTGGGAAGAACCGTAATTGTAACCGGTGCCGGTAATGAAGGGAATACCGGAAGACATGTGATGGGACAGTTAGAATTAGGAGAATGGAATCAGGGAATTCAACAAACCGGCAATCAGGAAATTGAATTTACGGTTGCTCCCTATGAAGCTGGGATAAATCTGCAGATTTGGAAAGAATATGGAGATGACTTTGCTATAGGACTTCGGACTCCATCTGGAAAATTGGTTGGACCATTCGATGAATTGTTGGAGAAGCAGACGGTAACAGTGGGGCAGACAAATGTGGCATTGTATTATGGCTCTCCAACCCCCTATACTGTTCGACAGGAAATATATATTGCACTGATTCCGGTTGAAAATGCAATTGAAGAAGGAATATGGACATTGTTTCTGTATCCGAGAAATATTCGCTCCGGGGTCTATAATGTCTGGTTGCCGGTAGCAGGTGCTACGAATGTCCGAACAGAATTCCTTAGACCGGATGCTTTGCTGACATTGACCATTCCATCAACAGCAGAACGGGTGATTACGGTTGGTGCCTATGATTCACGAACGGACAGTTATGCGGCTTTTTCCGGACGGGGAGAAGAAGGGTTCATTTATGGGAAGCCGGATATTGTGGCACCCGGAGTGGATATTACGGCTCCGGCACCGGGAGGAGGATACGATACCAGAAGTGGTACTTCCATGGCTGCACCCTTTGTATCCGGTGGAGCAGCATTATTGATGGAATGGGGAATCATTCAAGGAAATGACCCTTTTCTATACGGTGAGAAAATAAAAGCATATTTAACAAAAGGAGCCAGAAGTTTGCCGGGATTTTCACGCTTTCCAAATCCACAGGTGGGCTGGGGAGCATTGTGCATAGCAGATTCCTTGCCGAATTCATAAGAAAGTACATGTGCGTGCATACAAAGTCTTTAAAAAGAACAGTGAAAATGATATGATATTAAAGTATTAATATAACCATTGAGAATGAAGAAAAACGGAGGTACATAGATACATGCATTCACCATTGGAAATTGCTAGAAATTTTGTGGAAATAGGAATCCATAAGGCGAACATGTCGATTTTTAAGATGCTGGTATTGGGGTTTTTTGCCGGTATGTTTATTGGATTTGCCGGAGTTGCGGCTACTGTAGCATCTGCCACGGTTGAAGTGGGTTCGATTGCAAGACTGCTAAGTGCAGTGGTGTTTCCGGCAGGATTGGCTATGGTATTGATTGCCGGTAGTGAGCTGTTTACCGGTAACAATTTGATGATTCTTGCAGTTTTGGAGCAGAAGATATCCGCATTTCGTATGATTAAGAATTGGATATTCGTTGCAATCGGTAACTTCATCGGTGCAGCATTCGTTTCTGTATTAGTGGTGTATGGTCACACTCCGGATTTATTCGGTGGAGAATTGGCACAGGCAATTGTAAACTCCGGTGCGTCTAGAACGAGTTTAACCATACCGGATGCATTTATACGTGGTATTCTGTGTAACGTGTTGGTATGTCTGGCGGTATGGATGTCTTTTGCAGCAAAGCGTATGTCCGGAAAGCTGATTATTAGTTTTTGGCCGATTATGCTATTTGTTCTGTGTGGTTTCGAACATAGTATTGCTGATATGTATTTTGGAGTAGCGGCGTTGTTAACTGCAGATAAGTATGAAATTGCTGTGGAAGGCTTAACATGGGGAAATCTCTTCTTGAATTGCCTGATTCCTGTTACCCTTGGTAATGTGGTTGGAGGTGCCGGAATAGTTGGTTTCGGTTATTGGCTCTGTTATCTGTGCCCAAGTCCGTTTATTCAGGCAACGGCGGAAGAAGAGCAGGAAGAAATCGATCTTGCAGAGGGTTACTATAAGAGTCGGACAGAAAAGATTAAAGACAAATTAAAAGAAAAGATGAAAATGAAGGAATTCAAAGAACATAAAGAAAATTAAAATATAAGTTCTTGACGTGGAGGAAATGTTCATGTTAGAATTCAGGCAGATTGATATTAGGGAGTAGTTCGCATTCCGAACGGAGTGTTGTGCTTTTCGTCATCACGTTATTTATAACCGGACAGCACATTGAGACAGGAACGAGACTTTTATCACACTTTTTGTGTGGTAAAGGTCTCTTTTTTATTTGAAAAATGACACTGAACTAAGGTAGGGGACAATGCCCCGTTAGGAGAATAAGATTAGGAGGTAAAAGAAAATGATTACAGCAAGTATACGAAGAATAACCATTTTTATAATGCTGGCGTTGCTGGTTTTCGGTTCAATTACCTTATCTACTCAATTGGATGTAATACAATCTTTAACGGAAACCACCGGTCGTTCTATCGGTGAAAGTAAAGACTCGAATTATATGCAGATTACATCAAGTAAACTGGATGTGCGACGGCTTGTAAAAGCGGAAGAACGGATGGCATTTAAGAACCAAATGAGCTTCGTTGCTCCGACTACAACCAAAATCAAAAACACTCGTCGACAGATAGATTCTATTTCTTGCATGGCAGTTCTGTCATGCGCAATTGCTTGCTATTTTGAGCACTATCAAAGTGGAGTATGCAGTATCGGAAAGCAGGACACATCCGGTTATTGCATTATTCAGTATATTCAACTTCAGGATGGTAAAAAATAATACCATTCTTCTTAACGTATTTCCAAGAAAAAATTGAATTGAATAGGAGGCTATCTTATGGAAGCATTTTGGAAATGTTCGGTTCAGGAAATCGAACAAAAATTTAATGTTACCAAAGAAGGATTGAGCCAGGAACAGGTAGTTGAAATCCGGGAGAAATGCGGCGAAAACGTACTGTCAGAGAAAAAGCAGAAGAGCATAATTGCGGTATTCTTCGGACAATTTTGCGATTTGTTGATTGTCATTTTGCTGATTGCAGCAGGAATTTCTATGTTCTCAGGCAATTTGGAAAGCACCATTGTAATTGTGTTGGTATTAATTATGAATGCGGTGTTAGGAACGGTTCAGCATGTGAAGGCACAACGTTCTTTGGAGAGTTTGAAGCAATTATCGTCACCTATGGCAAAGGTTTTGCGTGATGGTATGGTACAGGAGGTTCCTTCCAGGGATATTGTACCGGGAGACGTGGTAATGCTGGAAGCGGGAGATTTGATTGTAGCAGACGGAAGAATTCTGCACAATTATTCTCTGCAGGTAAATGAAAGTGCTTTGACCGGCGAATCAACCAATGTAGATAAAACAGATGAAACCTTGACAGGTGATATTCCTTTAGGAGATCGAACCAATATGGTATATTCCGGTAGTTTGGTAACTTATGGCCGGGCAGAGGTTGTAATTACGGCAACCGGTATGGATACCGAATTAGGTAAAATTGCAGGAATGATGAATGACATTCAGGAGCGAAAGACTCCGTTACAGGTAAGTCTGGACCAGTTTAGTAAACGACTTGCCATATTAATTATGATTGTTTGTGTGATTGTATTTGGTCTGTGTATCTATCGCAAGATGCCGTTGTTAGATTCTATGATGTTTGCAGTTGCCTTGGCAGTTGCTGCTATTCCGGAAGCGTTGAGTTCCATTGTTACCATTGTGCAGGCCATGGGAACACAGAAAATGGCAAAGGAACAGGCAATTATCAAAGAATTAAAGGCAGTAGAAAGCCTTGGATGTGTGTCTGTCATATGTTCGGATAAGACCGGAACCTTGACTCAGAATAAAATGACAGTAAAAAAAGTCTATATTAATCGAAATGAATTGGAACCGACAGAATTGAAGATTAGCGACCAGACGCATCGGTATTTGTTATACAATGCCATTTTAACCAATGATTCCAGTTTGGTAGACGGTAAGGGAATCGGTGACCCAACGGAATACGCTTTGTTAGAAATGCTCCGTCAGATACCGGTTCTGGAAAATGGTTTATTAAAGGAATGTGGTCTCCATGAGAATATGCTGCGTCATTCTATGAAACGATTGGAAGAGTTACCATTTGATTCGACCAGAAAACTGATGAGTACAAAATATTGCTTACATGGTGTTTCAACGATTTTAACTAAGGGTGCCGTGGATGTGCTGTTGGATCGGTGTGACCGGATTCGTACTTCCGATGGAATCCTACCAATGAGTCAGGAGGAACGGGAAGCAATACAGGAACAGAATCAGCGGTTTTCTGAGCAGGGCTTGCGTGTGCTTGCATTTGGTTATCGGGAAACAGAAGAAGCATTAACTATGGAAACAGAAACCGGATTTACATTTATTGGTTTAATCGCCATGGTTGATCCGCCTCGTCCGGAAGCCGTTGCTGCAGTGCGGGATGCAAAACACGCAGGTATTCGTACCGTAATGATTACCGGTGACCACAAAATTACGGCAACTGCGATTGCAAAGGAAATCGGTATTTTCAGTGAAGGTGATATGGCAGTAACCGGAATGGAATTAGACGCTATGTCGGATCAGGAACTGGATGAAGTAATACAGCGGATTACCGTATATGCGAGAGTATCGCCGGAAAACAAGATTCGTATCGTAGAGGCATGGCAGCGTAAAGGTAAGATTGTGTCTATGACAGGAGATGATGTAAATGATGCACCGGCTCTTAAGCGGGCAGATATCGGAGTTGCCATGGGAATTACCGGAACAGAAGTGTCAAAGGATGCTTCCGCTATGATTCTGGCAGATGATAATTTTGCGACTATAATCAAAGCAGTTTTGAATGGTAGAAATGTATATCGGAATATTAAGAATGCCATTCTCTTTTTGCTATCCGGAAATATGGCAGGAATTTTATCGGTGCTTTATACGTCCATTATGGCATTGCCGGTTCCGTTTGCTCCGGTGCACTTACTATTTATTAACCTATTAACAGATTCCTTGCCTGCTATTGCAATCGGTATGGAGCCAACGGATAAGACCTTACTGGATGAGAAACCGAGAGACCCGAAGGTAGGAATTTTGAACCGGAGCTTCTTCCTGCAAATGTTTGGTCAGGGTGTATTAATTGCAGTTGTAGTTATGGTAGCCTATTATCTTGGATTGCAGACCAGTGCGGCGGCAGCATCCACCTTTGCATTTGCAACCTTAACCTTGGCTCGGTTATTCCATGGTTTCAACTGTCGTAGTAAGTTATCCATGTTTAAGGCCGGATGGGGCTCAAATCCGTATAGTTTGTTGGCATTTGGTGCCGGCGTTTGCTTGTTGGTATTGGTACTGTTGGTACCGCCATTACAGAACTTGTTTAGTGTAGTACCACTGAGTGGTAAGGATTTTGTGGAGATTGTAGGACTTGCAATGTTACCGACCATTTTGATTCAGATTTATAAATGGATTCGAGATTTGGTAGAAGAGCGAAGACAATATGAGGCAAAAGAAAGTAAAGAGTAAGCGTGCAAAGGAGAACATAAAATGGAATATGAGGTTTCGTTTGTATATTTCCTGCAACAAATGGGTGAACACCCAATGTTGTTGGTTTCTGTACTGTTAACCTTAGGAGTAATTTTTGTAAATGGCTGGACAGATGCACCGAATGCAATCGCAACCTGTGTATCTACCCGAAGTATCGGAGTGAATCAGGCGATTATTATGGCAGCAGCCTGTAACTTTTTAGGTGTGTTGGTTATGACCTTTTTTAATGCAAAGGTTGCTATGACAATTAAGAACATGGTGAACTTCGAGGGTGATAATCAAAAAGCGTTAATTGCCTTATGTGCAGCAATGGCGGCCATTGTAATCTGGGCAATAGGGGCATGGTTTTTCGGAATACCAACCAGTGAAAGTCATGCGTTAATTGCCGGTTTGACCGGTGCGGCTATTGCGTTACAAGGCGGTTTGAATGGTGTAAATGGAGCTGAATGGATAAAAGTTGTCTACGGACTGGTGTTATCCACTATTGGCGGCTTTGGACTTGGATTTTTGATTTGTAAGCTATTGTCCCTTTTATTTTACAACAGCAATCGGGAGAAGTTGAATCGATTTTTCCAAGGAGGACAGATTGTAGGTGGTGCTGCTATGGCATTTGTACATGGAGCACAGGATGGACAGAAGTTTATGGGTGTATTACTGCTTGGGTTGTTCCTTGTTACAGGACAGGGTAATACCGATGGTGCAGTGGTGCCAATTTGGATGATGATTCTTTGCTCTGTAGTAATGGGTGTGGGAACATCTATTGGAGGAAAGAAAATTATCAAATCCGTTGGTATGGATATGGTAAAACTGGAAAAGTATCAGGGATTTTCAGCAGATATTGCGGCGTCAATTAGCATTTTGGCATCTACACTGTTTGGAATTCCGGTTAGTACCACTCATGTGAAGACAACGGCCATTATGGGCGTTGGAGCAGTGAAGCGGAAATCAGCTATTAACTATAGTGTCGTAAAGGAAATGATATTGGCTTGGGTGCTGACATTTCCGGGATGTGGGCTGATTGGATTCGGAATGGCAAAGCTGTTCTTGTTATTAATGTAGAATAAAAGATTAACGGAAAGGAACATAAATATGAAAAAGAAGAAGGATGAATTTTATTATAAGAATCTTAACACATGTGTAGAGTATTCGTACGAGGCAGCCGGTTTGTTGCAGGATACGGTAAAGCAGTATGCAAAAGAGAGTTTGCAAGAGCGAATTGCACAAATGCATGAGATAGAACAACAGGCAGATTTTAAGAAACATAAAATGATGTCGGTGGTTAGTCAGGCATTTATTACACCGATTGAACGGGAAGATTTGGTTGCACTCAGTAATTATTTGGATGATATTACAGATGCCGTAGAAGATGTGTTGTTGCAGATTTATATGTGTAACATTGATGAAATGCGGGAAGATATACTGCCGATGATTAAGCTTCTAAAGAAATGTATTCAGGCATTAGGAGATGTGATTGGAGAATTGAAGAATTTCAAGCATTCTAAGAAATTGGCAGAATATATCATTAAGGTTAATGATTTAGAAGAACAGGGAGATAAGCTTTACATGGAAGCAATGCATCGATTACATCAGGAATCAGATATCCGTACCATCATGATTTGGAGAAATATTTATGAATGCGTTGAAGTTTGCATGGATACCTGTGAGCATGCCGCAGATATTGTGGAAACTGTTCGTATGAAGAATGTATAAGTCTTATTGGATTGAACGAATATATAAATCGGGTCTTACTAGACTAAAAGAATGTATTTGAAGAACATCGAATAAATTGAAATAATAGATTCGTAAGGATTTGGAAGCATGAAGAATTGGAAACAGTTATTGAAAGCAGTATGGATTGGTGCCACCATGACGATACCGGGAGTCTCCGGTGGCACGATGGCGGTAGTAACAGGCATCTATGAAGATTTGATTCATGCCGTAAACGGAGTTCGAAAGGAAGCGAAAAAGCATATAGGATTCTTGCTGCGGTTCCTCTTAGGGGCCGGTTGCGGATTTCTGTTGTTGGCACGCTTGGTAACATGGTTATTGGAACAACCCCAAATGGGAGAGATAACAAGATTTTTCTTTTGCGGAATCGTATTAGGAGGAATTCCTTTGCTGGTAAAGAAAGCAGAACTTTCTAAGGTATCGGTTTCCCATGTGTTATGTTTACTCTTGGGGGCAGGAATTGTATTAGGTTTAGGTCAGATGCCACAAGGGCTTTTTTCGTCCGGAACCGGAATTGTATTCCTGTTATTACAGCTGGTTGGAGGATTCTTGATTGCGGTGGCGTTGGTGCTGCCGGGAATTAGTGTCAGTCACATGCTATATATTCTGGGACTTTATGAGATGGTGTTACAACGAATTTACGCCTTTCGATTCTGGGAATTGATTCCTTTGGCAATTGGAGGAATATTGGGAACATTTCAGACGGCTGATGCATTAGAACGCTTGTTGGAGCGTTTCCCGTCCCAAGTGTATATGGCCATAGTAGGATTTGTGGCAGGTTCTATTGTAACGCTGATACCTACAGGTGGATTTGCACAACCGGTCTGGGATGGTGTCCTTGGTGTGCTTGGATTTGTTGGCATGTACCTGTTGTCAAAGAAAGGGTTATAATGATACACTAATGTATGGTTTATTACACTTGGAAAGCGGTGAAATCATGCAAGTAACGTACTTATATCACAGTGGATATTTTGTGGAAACGGAAACAGCTTATTTACTGTTTGATTATTATAAAGGAACCATACCGGAAATGGTGGAAGAAAAGCCATTGGTTGTCTTTGTCAGCCACAGTCATGTGGACCACTATAATCGGGAAATCTATCATTTGTTAGAAATACATCCGGATACCAGATATATATTGGCAAAGGATATTCCTACGAAGAAATTAATTGCAGAGTGGAAGGAACAAGGGATAGATTTGGAACCGCATATTACAAGTATACGGAAGAATACTACGGAATCATTGGAATTGTCCAATGGAAAGCGGATTTGTATTACAACCTTAAAGTCTACAGATGCCGGTGTTGCATATTTGGTAGATTATGAGAATCAGACCATTTATCATGCCGGTGATTTGAATCTCTGGTACTGGGAAGGAGAAAGTAAGCAATACAATGACAATATGACCAAAGGATATTTGCGGGAAATGGAGAAGCTACGGAACAAGCATATCGATGTGGCATTCGTACCACTGGATCCGCGGTTGGAATTACATGCCTTTGATGGAATGAAAATTTTCATGGAGTATACGGATTGCCAGCAGGTGTATCCGATGCATATGTGGGAAGATTATCGGATTATTCAGGAGTTTGTGGCGTGCAATGAAAAATACAGAAAAAGAATAGTTGATATTGTAAGTAAATATACATAGAAAAACCACCCATGTATACTTGGCAGGTGCAGGGTGGTTTTCTGCGTAAAAGCAAAAGGTAATCTTCCCTTGTTCCTGTATTTCGTGTATAATATTACTGTTGAGCATTTAGAAAGTAGGAAAAACGTTGAAGAACTTATACATAGCAGAAAAACCGAGTGTAGCTAGAGAATTTGCAAAAGCACTACAAGTGAAAAATGGAAATCATGATGGATATATTGAGGACGAAAATAGCATTGTAACCTGGTGCGTGGGTCATTTGGTGACAATGAGTTATCCGGAGGCATATGATGCAGCATTGGCGAAGTGGAGTATGGAAACTGTTCCCTTTGTTCCGGATACATTTCGTTATGAAGTAATTGGAAGTGCCGCAAAGCAGTTTCAGATTGTGAAGGGCTTGCTGAGTCGGGAGGATGTAGGCTGTATTTATGTCTGTACGGACTCCGGACGAGAAGGGGAATACATTTATCGTTTGGTTGACCAGATGGCACAGGTGGACCCGAAGAAAGAAAAGCGCCGCGTGTGGATTGATTCCCAGACAGAAGAAGAGATTCTGCGAGGAGTTCGGGAAGCAAAGCCGTTAGCGGAATATGATAATTTGTGTGCGGCAGCTTATTCTAGGGCAAAAGAAGATTATTTGATGGGTATTAATTTCTCCAGAGTATTGACGTTAAAATACGGTTATGCAGTGAGAAATTATTTGAATGAGAATCGTTCCGGTGCAATTTCTGTTGGTCGTGTTATGACCTGCGTATTAGGAATGGTAGTACAGCGGGAACGAAGTATCCGTGAATTTGTTAAGACGCCATTTTATCGGATTATGGCAACCATTGGTGCCGGGGAAGACAGCTTTGAAGCAGAGTGGCGTGCGGTAGAAGGTAGTCAGTATTTTGAATCGCCGAAGTTGTATAAGGAAAATGGATTCTTAAAACGGGAAGATGCAGAAGCTTTGATTGCACAAATGCAGGAGCCAAAGCCTTGGACCATGCAGGTAGAGAAGGTAGAGAAAAAGGTAGAGAAGAAGAATCCGCCGATGCTTTACAATTTGGCGGATTTGCAGAATGATTGTTCTCGACTATTCAAGATTAGTCCGGACGAAACATTGAAGATTGTACAGGAATTATACGAGAAGAAATTAGTAACCTACCCGAGAACAGATGCCAGAGTGTTATCAACAGCCGTTAGTAAGGAAATTTATAAGAATATTAATGGTTTAAAAGGATATGAAGCATTATCCGGATTTGCAGCGCATATTTTAGAAGATGGGTCATACAAGTCCATTGCCAAGACTAAGTATGTAAATGATAAGCAGATTACGGACCATTATGCGATTATTCCTACCGGTCAGGGATTAAGTGCACTGAATTCTATGTCGCCTACGGCAAAGGGCGTTTATGATATTATTGCAAGACGGTTTTTATCAATTTTCTATCCGGCAGCAGAATATCAGAAGGCATCATTGGTGCTGTTGCGCAATGGAGAGCGTTTTTTTGCCAGCTTTAAGGTACTGTATAAGCAAGGGTTCCTGGAAGTGGCAGGAAATGCATTTACCAAGAAGAAAAATGAAGACGAGGAAGAAGAGAAGTTCAGTCCGGAACTGATTCGATATGTGGCTTCTTTGAAAAAAGGAAGCCAGGTAGAAGCACAAAGCTTCGATATTCGGGAAGGAGAAACGAAACCGCCGAGCCGATATACTTCCGGTACTTTGGTAATTGCTATGGAAAAGGCCGGTTCTGACATAGAAGATGAAGAACTGCGGGATTATATGAAGGGTAGCGGTATCGGAACCAGTGCTACGCGGGCGGAAATCATTAAGAAGTTAATTAACATTGAGTATATGGCGTTGAATAAGAAGACCCAGGTGGTAACGCCTACCTTAAAGGGAGAAATGATTTACGACATCGTCTACTATTCCATTAACGCATTATTACAACCGAAACTGACTGCCAGTTGGGAAAAAGGATTGGGTCAGGTAGAGCGTGGTGAGATAACCGAAGAGCATTACATGAAGATTTTAGAGGATTTTGTAGTCAAGAAAACAGAATTAGTAAAAAGTTTAAATAATCAATATGCCTTTAAGCCATTGTTTGACAAGGTGGCGGTGTATTATAAGAAAGGAAAATGAGATGAGTCAGGAAGAATTAAAAAAAGCATGTAGCGTGAATCAGTTGTTTCATGATTTAGAGGAAACACAAGCGAAGTCATTGTTGGAGCAAGTGGAATTTCCGTGGGAGGCATTACCGAAGATTCATGATTTTATTCTTCAACTGGGACCGACCTTGTCTAAGGATGAATATGAAGAGCGGGATGAACATGTGTGGATTGCTAAGACAGCGAAGATTTATCCGAATACCTATATTGCCGGACCGACTATTATCGGACCGAATACAGAGGTGCGTCCGGGAGCATTTGTCCGTGGGAATGCATTAGTAGGTGCCGGATGTGTCATTGGCAATTCGACAGAGCTGAAGAACGTGATAATTTTTAATTCGGTACAAGTACCACATTATAATTATGTTGGCGATTCGATTTTGGGCTATAAGTCCCATATGGGTGCAGGCAGTATTACCAGTAATGTAAAGGCCGAGAAGACATTGGTAGACGTAAAAGGGTTGGATGGCATGATTCCAACCGGTTTGAAGAAGTTCGGTGCAATGCTCGGCGATCATGTAGAGATTGGGTGTAATACGGTTCTGAATCCGGGAAGTGTTGTAGGCTGTTATAGTAACGTATATCCGGTATCTATGGTTCGGGGATACATTCCGGCAAACAGCATCTACAAGAAGCAAGGTGAGATAGCACAGAAGCAGAATGAGTCTGTGTAAATGACAGGTAAAATGTACAAGAAAAAACTCCTCATATTGAGGAGTTTTCTGTTATTTCGTTTCCGGTGTTGCAGATTCCAGAGCATTTTTAATTGCCTGAATCAGTATAACTGAGGTGTATTGACTGTCGGCAGAGCCCGCCAATTCATCAGCCGATTCAATATCCGGAAGTTGGCTGTTGATTTCATCTAAAGCAGGTGTTAACAGCGGATACATGGTAGTAACTGTCTCGTTTAGGTTTACAATCGAAACATCACAGATACGATTGCTGTCTACGGTCACCTGAACGTCCAAAGTAGATTCTCCCAGTTGAACAGTGGAGGAATATACTCCGGGTATGTATGTAGCAGCTTCGGTTGTCTCCGGTAGGGGCTGTTCTCCTTTATCCGGCAGGAACATGAACAGAAGTAGTAGGAGCAGAAGAATGCCAAGTACCACGAAGATAATGGTATAGATGAGCTCTTTTGCTTTGAATATTAAGATTTTTGTATTTGAACTCATAGCGGTCACCTCTCGTTTTCTA
Organism: Lachnospiraceae bacterium; assembly: GCA_017461045.1. GTDB lineage: Bacteria > Bacillota > Clostridia > Lachnospirales > Lachnospiraceae > CAG-632. Next base: position 108,741 of record JAFTZJ010000048.1, read on the forward strand.
TATTTATATATATTCAAAATGAGAAAAAATATGACCAAAATATCAAGGAAAGGGAAAGTAATCGAATTACCCGGCAGGGGATAGTTGGATTATATAGGTAGAGATATGATTCAGATTATAGAAGGTGCCAGTGGCTCCGGAAAAAGTTATACGATTTATCAGGAACTAATACAGGCATCTTTAAAAATGCCGGAAAAGCAATTTTTCTTTCTGGTTCCTGAGCAGTTTACCATGCAGGCACAGCGGGATATTGTTACCATGCATCCCCATCATGGAACCATGAACATTGATATTGTTAGCTTTAATCGTTTAGCATACCGCATTTTTGAGGAATTGAATATTCATTGCGAGCATGTATTAGAGGATTTTGGTAAAAGTATGCTGTTGCAACGAATTCTTATGGAACACAGGAAGGAACTACCGATATTCGGAACCAACTTGAATAAAGTCGGATTTATTGATGAATTGAAGTCCTTGTTGACGGAATTATTCCAGTATCGGATTGGTCGGGAGGATATTGTAAAGGTATACGAATCTATGACAGAAGCATCTATGCTGAAACGTAAACTGCATGATGTATTGTATGTATACGATGCGTTTGAGAAGGAAGTGGAAGGTAACTATATCATTGCGGAGCATATGTTGGAAATGCTGGCAATGCATATACCGGAATCACAATTACTACAGGATAGTGTAATATACATGGATGGATTTACCGGATTTACGCCGATTCAGTATGAAGTGCTGGAGGCATTGGCACAAGTGAGTGAAGCATTAACGGTTACAGTTACCATTGATAAACAAAGTGTTGAAAAAGAGACTTGTGAGGAACATGCGTTATTTTATTTAAGCAAGGATACGATTCTGCGAATTCGTAAGCTGGCGGAACGTCTGAATCTTTATGTAGAAGAACGATTTATTGAAGGAGAGAAAAATCGGTTCTCTCAAGCCTCGGAGCTAAAGCATTTGGAAGAGAATTTATTCCGGTATCCCTATGCAGTATGGAAAGAACCTGTGAATCAGATTCACATTCAGGCAATGCGGACTCCAAGGCAGGAGTTCCATCATGTAGCAAGACAAGTGCGTTCTTTGGTGCGTAATGGATACCGCTATCGGGACATTGCAATTATTCATGGAAATTTGGAGGCAATTGAACCATTTGCAGAAGAGATTTTGCCAAAACTCCATATTCCGTATTTTATAGATACCAATCAGAGTATTTATATGAATCCTTGTTTGGAAGCAATCCGGGCAATTCTGGAGATTGCAATTCAGGATTATTCCTACGAAAGCGTATTTCGTTTTTTGAAAACCGGAGTAACGGAATTTCATGGGGAATTATTGGAGCAGTTAGAGAATTACGTGCTTCAGAAGGGAATTCGTGGTATTAGTTGGTGGAAGAAAGCATTTGCTTCTGATATTGAACTCGAAGAAATACAAGAAACCAATAAGTTAAGAGGACTTACAGAAGAACAAGTGCAAGTATTGCTTTGCGGACAGCAGGTGCTACAGTTTTTAGAGCCGTTTGTACAAGCATTGCAGAAAGCGGAACAGGTACAGGAGTATGTGATTGCACTGGAAGATTTTCTGAATCACTTGGATATGGTGCAACAACTGGAAGAGGCAGCAGATTCTTTTGAAGTAGTAGGCAATTTGGTACAGGCAAAGGCATACAGGCAAATACCGGAGAAATTAGAAAGTATCTGGGAAAAAATGAAGAGTATTTTAGGCTCAAAAGAGATGAAACTGGAGGAGTTTCAATCGTTGTTAGAGACTGGCTTAGATGAGATTTCTTTAGGCGTCATTCCGCCTAGTTTGGATCAGATAACCATTGGAGACATTGAGCGAACCCGTTTGAATCATATTAAGGTGTTGTTCGTAATAGGTGTGAATGACGGCATTATTCCGCGTATTACGAAGGGCGGTGGAATTCTTTCGGAAGCGGATCGGAAATGTCTGGAAGAATCCTTAGAACTGGCTCCGGATTCCAGAAGTCGGGTATTTACAGAGCAATTTTATCTGTATCAGAATCTAACTAAAGAATCAGAAGGATTGTATTTGACTTATCATGTGCAGGATAGCGATGGGAACGAGACCATACCGGCTTATGTCATTGGGCGTGTAAAGAAGCTTTTTCCAACCATGGAGACAGAGGATTGGACAGGGAATGAAATTGGTTGGGATAGCTTGGAAACTTCCTCTGACAGTATGGAAGTATTAACTGCCGGTTTGCAAAAGGAAGACGGATGGAGCACAGAAAAAGCAGACATCTGGAAGACATTGTTTGATTATTATTATGAAAATCAGCCAGAGGTCATTGAACGAATTCAAAAGGGCTGGTTTTATCATAATCTGGATTCTCAGATTACACAGGAAACTGCTAAGCGTTTATATGGCAATATCCTGAACGCCAGTGTATCCCGATTAGAGACTTACAGCCGTTGTCCATATCGTTTCTTCTTAGAATATGGGCTTGGATTGAGAAAACGTGAGATTAATGAAGTGAGTTTGGCAGACATGGGTAGTTTGTTACACCATGTTGTAGAACAGGTATTCAGCCGTGTTGAGAATCGAAAAGCTGAGGAATTAATGCTTTCAGATGAGGGAAGCAGTGTCTGGGATACTGTGGAGGATGCAACCTTGGTTCAGATGGTAGAGGAAGCTGTTCGTGCCCATGTGGAAGAGGAACCAGATAGTGTTTACCTATATTCCAATGCCAACAAGCAGTTATTGCATCGTATTCAAAAGACGGCAGAATATGCAGTAGTGAATCTAAAGCAACAACTGTTACAAGGAAAAATGATTCCCTATCGGTTTGAAATGGATTTCAATCGTCGGAATTCAGAGGATGCATGTAAGGATCTAACAGCAACGAATATACAACTGGAACAAGATGCTAGGATGCAGTTATCCGGAGTAATTGATCGAATTGATATCTGTCAGGACGAAGAACACGTATATGTAAAGGTATTGGATTATAAGAGTAGCGGAAAAGACATAGAGACTGGACAGGTAGCTGCCGGATTACAGCTACAATTATTGGTATATACCAATGTGGCAATGGAAGTATTACAAAGACAATTCCCGAATAAGAAGATTATTCCGGCGGGCTCCCTATATTATGGTTTTCGATTGCCAATGGTTGAGAAAACCGCACAGAAGATTACTGATGGTCTTACTCGGAAGATTCATAAGGAAACGGCCATGACCGGTGTTGTGAATAAGGAGGAACCATGTATTTCTCTGTTAGGGGACATCGAATCGCTTCCGGTAAAAATGAAAGAGATTGATGGTGAAAAAGTTATTACTGAAAGCGAGACAGTAGTAGATGGAGCAAAGTATCAGGACTTATTAAATGAAGCCAAAGGAATGGCAACCAACATTGGTAATCAGATGCTGCAAGGAGAAATTCCGATTCGTCCGGTAAAAATAGGTAGAGGAATAGTTTGCGATTATTGTGATTACAAAGATGTTTGTAAACTGGATTGTATCGACGGGGGCAATCAGATATATACAGTAGAACAATTAGCGATTCAGCAGAAGGGAGGCGGAAACCATGCAATGGACAAAGGAACAACAGACAATCATTGACCATAGACAAGGAAATGTATTGGTTTCTGCAGCGGCCGGTTCCGGCAAAACGGCTGTACTGGTACAGCGAATTCTGGAATGGGTAATTACCGATGGAAAGAATATAGATGAATTTCTTGTGGTTACATTTACCCGGGCAGCAGCCAGTCAGATGAAGCAAAAAATCCGCACTGCATTAGAAAGAATTCAGGAGGAGCAACCGGATAATCAACATGTAATTAAGCAAATGTCATTGATTCATCGTGCCAATATTACTACGATAGACAGCTTCTGTAAGCAAATTGTAGATGAGAATTTTCAGGTGCTGGGAATTGACCCATCCATGCGGATTATGGATGAAACCGAAGGAAAATTAATGCAGGAAGATGTGTTAAGTCGGGTTTTGGAAGAAGCCTATGAAAAGAATCCGGAGGCTATGCTGGAACTCCATCAATATATGAACGATATTCGTTCAAATGAGAATATTCGTGGATTGTTGCAAAGGATTCAGCAACAGGCGGAGAGTTTTCCTTATCCGAAGTTGTGGTTGGAGCAAGCAAGAGAAGATGTGCAAGTGTTGGAGACGGATTCCTTGGAACAGCAACCATGGATGCAGATGTTAGTGGCAGATGTAAAGAATCTTATGGAACCTATGCGACAGGTTCCGGAACAGATTTGCCAGGAATATTTGCAATTGGAAACTGAGTTTCGCCCGAAATCTTATGACAAGTATTGTATCTATTTTGCCGAAGAGTGCCGATTGATAGAGGCTGTTTGTCAGGCAGAAACCTATTCTCAGTTGGCAGCGGCATTTGATAATAGTGGACGTGTCTATAAACGTTTTTCATGGAAGAATTCCGGTGTTCCGGAATCCCATTATATAACCGAGGTATGGGAAGGGTATCATGCGCTTAAGAAAAAGGCGTCAGAAATGGTTCGGATTCCTTTTTCTGAGATTCAGGAGCAGCAAAAAGCCGTCGCACCGGTGTTGCTTACAATTTTGGATTTGGAAGAGCAATTTATGAAGGCATTCCAACAAGAAAAGCAGAAAAAGAACTGTATGGATTTCAGTGATGTAGAGCATTATGCATTACAGGTGCTTCAGATTGAGGAGCGGGGCCAGTGGAAACCGTCTGAGGTGGCAGAACAATTGCAAAGTACCTATGTGGAGATTTTGATTGATGAATATCAGGATTCCAATGATTTGCAGGAAGCCATTTTGACCAGTGTTGCCCGTCAAGATGCGGATGGATATTGTAACCTGTTCATGGTAGGTGACATGAAGCAGAGTATTTATAAATTTCGTATGGCAAGACCGAAGTTGTTTCTTAATAAGTATCAGACCTATTCGCCGGATTTGGAGGCAGAAGGCAATTCAAAAATGATTGAATTGAAGCGGAATTTCCGGAGCCGTAACACGGTATTAGAGTCCGTTAATATTCTGTTTTATCAGTTAATGTCTAAGACCTATGGTGGAATGGGCTATACAGAACAAGTGGCGTTGGTGCCGGGACGGGAATTTAAGGAGCAGGAATCAGAGGCAGATTATCGCACGGAAATCGTGTTTTTAGATATGACTTCCGATGAGCAGGCTGCTGAGGAAGAAATAGCAAAAGAAGTAGGAAAGGAACAAATAACAAAGCTAGAAGAAACTGATGGAAATGAATCAGAGAATTTAGAGCAGATAAATAAGCTGGAATGGGAAGCGCGATATGTTGCGAAGCGGGTTCGACAACTATGTGATCCCAAGGAATCTCTTCCTATTTGGGATGAAGCTATGCAAGCTTATCGTCCATGCCAATACAAGGACATTGTGATTCTCTTGCGTACGGTGAAGGGACAGGCAGAGGTCTTCCGGCAGGTATTTATGGATGCCGGAATTCCGATTCATGCAGAAACCAGTAAAGGCTATTTTGATTCTGTGGAAGTGAAGAATCTGCTGTGTATGTTGGCGGTTATTGATAATGCACAGGATGATATTGCGTTGGCAGGTGTGCTTCGCAGTCCATTTGTTACGGTATCTAATGAAGAATTGGCATATATACGTAGTTACCGAAAACGGGGGAATCTGTGGAAAGCAGTTCAGCACTATAGAGCATTAGAAGATGGAAAGACCGAATTGCATGAGAAGCTAGAGCATTTCTTGATAAAATTGGAGCAATGGAAAAAGCAGAAGACATACAGTACAATTCGGGAATTGATTTGGAGTATTCTAAACGAAACCGGATATTTTGAATATGTAGGTGCTATGCCAAGTGGTGAACGACGACAGGGGAATATTTTGAAGCTGATTGAAAAGGCAAGCGCCTACGAGAATACCAGTTACCGAGGCTTATTTGATTTTCTTCGATATATTGAGCGAATGAAGATAACGGAACAGGATTTTGGAGAAGCGGTTGTATTAGGTTCCAACGACAATCTGGTGCGGGTAATGTCCATTCATAAGAGTAAGGGCTTGGAATTCCCTGTAGTATTTCTTTGTGGTTGTGGAAAACAGTTTAATCAGAGAGATGCCGAAGATACGGTTTTGGTAGATGCGGATGGCTATTTGGGTGTGAATTATAAGCATTTAGAAGAGCATTATTATGAACGGACCGTAAAGCGAAATGCTCTGGCGAATCATATGAAGAATGAGAATTTGGCAGAAGAATTACGGATTCTTTATGTAGCAATGACGCGGGCACAAGAGAAATTAATTATGACCGGTGTGGTAGATGCAAAGATGCGGAAGAAAGAATCAGGATTTCGTATAACAGATGGATACTCATATTTGACTTGGTTTGCGGCTTGTCTGGAACAATTAAAGCAGACCGAAAAAGAACATGATTGGTTAATCTATAACATCCAGCGACGGGAGGACTTAGATGCTACTGTACTTGAAGAAGTAGAACAATTGCAGACCAAGGAAATGATTTGGGAGCAGCGGTTACAGGGCGTTAGTCAAGAAACAACTCGAAAAGAATTGGAACAGCGATTTACGTGGTGTTATGCATATCCAATGGCAGCAGTGAAGAAGGGTAAACTATCCGTATCTGAAATCAAGAAAATGAGTCAGTTAATTGATGAGGAAGAGTCAAAGTCTATGAAGACGGCGAATAGAGCAATTTGGAGTGAAACTTCCGGCGGTGCGGCTTACGGAACAATGATACACCTGGTAATGGAAAAGATAGATTTTCAGAAAATGGATTCTTTAGAACAGGTGGAAAAAGGATTACAAATCTTAAAAGAGACCGGAGTTCTTACGGAGAGTGACTTGGAACAGGTTTCAGCACAGATGATTTATAATATGATGAACTCCCAACTGGGTGTCCGTATGGCACAGGCAGAAGTACGAGGAGAATTGCATCGGGAGCAGCAGTTTGTAATTGGCATTCCAATGAATCAAGTGTATCCGGAAGTAGAAGAAACGGATTTGGAATTGGTACAAGGAATTATTGATGCATACTTTGAGGAAGATGGTGAATTGGTACTGATGGATTATAAAACTGACCGGGTATCACAGAAAAACGGTGCCGAGGAGTTGATTCAGAAATATCGTACTCAATTACAATACTACAAACGTACCTTAGAACAATTGACTGGAAAAACGGTAAAAGAAGTCTATCTGTATTCCTTCTGTTTAGAAGAGGCAATAAGGTTGCCGATGGAATAAAGGTAGTGTATAATGGCAGTGCTAAAGGAGTGAAACAAATGAGTAGAGAAAAAGAAGAAATGGGCGACATTTCCTTATTGGGCAACCAAGGAGTGAAATACCCGATGGATTATGCACCGGAAGTTTTGGAGACCTTTATGAACAAGCATCCGGATCATGATTATTTTGTAAAGTTTAACTGTCCGGAGTTTACCAGCTTGTGTCCGATTACAGGACAACCGGATTTTGCAACAATAACCATTTCCTATGTTCCGAACATTAAGATGGTGGAAAGCAAATCCTTAAAGCTATATTTATTTAGTTTTCGTAATCACGGAGATTTCCATGAAGATTGCGTCAATATCATTATGGAAGATTTGATTCGCTTAATGGAACCGAAGTACATTGAGGTATGGGGAAAGTTTACCCCACGTGGTGGTATATCCATTGATCCATATTGCAATTACGGACAACCGGGTACCCGTTGGGAAACAGTAGCACAAAACCGCTTGGAACAGCATGATTTATATCCTGAAAAAGTAGATAATCGGTAGGAAATACTATGAACTATAAGGAAGCAGTGGATTACCTGTTCAGCATTCCGAAGTTTGCAAGCAAAACCAGTCATGAGAATTTGAATGGTTTTCTGGAATGCTTAGGGAATCCGCAGAATTCAATACCGGCCATTCATATAGCAGGCACAAATGGAAAGGGTTCCACTTGTGCTTTCTTGGCGTCCATATTAAAACAGGCCGGATACCGGGTTGGATTGTTTACGTCACCACACTTAATTCGGGTGAATGAACGATTTCGTATTAATGACAGTATGATTGAGGATGAGGACTTTTTGCGGAATTTCTTGCGGGTTAAAGAAGTTGTGGAAGATGGAATTCAGAATCGGAATCAAGTACATCCGAACTTCTTTGAATTCTTGTTTTTGATGGCAACCTGTTGGTATCAGGAAGCAGGTGTGGACTATGTAATCTATGAAACCGGATTGGGTGGTCGATTAGATGCAACGAATGTATTACAGCCCAAGTTGACGGTAATTACGTCTATTGGTATGGACCACATGCAATATTTGGGAGATACCTTGGAAAAAATAGCCGGAGAAAAAGCCGGAATTATGAAAGCGGGTACTCCTTGTATTTACATTCAGCAGGAGGATGTAACCGCAAAGGTTTTGGAGAAACGGGGAAAGGAACTAGGCATTCCTTTAATACCTGTCGAAAAAACCAAGATTACCATAGATGAAATCGGCGAACAAAGAATTGATTTTTCCTATGAGAATCGGTATGATAAAGAATACAATCAAGGGGCTTGTACATATCAGATGCGAAAGACAGCATTATACCAACTGGAGAATGCTGCGCTTGCAATTGAGGCAGGATATTATCTGCTACAGGACCGAGTGAATGCTGTTCATGAAGGGATTGCAAATATGCAATGGAATGGGCGGATGGAGGAAATCCAATCGGGCTTTTTTGTGGATGGCGCACATAATGAACCGGCAATCCGGGCATTTTGTGAAACAATTACCGGAATATACCAGGATAAAAAAATTGTATTATTGTTTGCAGTAGCAAGCGATAAGCGTTATAATGAGATGATACGGTTATTATGTACCGGTATTACATATGAGAATATTATCGTTACAGCTATAGAAGGAGACCGGGCAACCCCGGTAGAGCAGGTAGCGAAGGAATTTAGGGAGTATATAGATTGTCCTATACAGGTAGAGCCTGATTTGAACCATGCATTGGTATTGGCAAAGACTTATATCAGCTCAGATACAAGAGTATTTTGTGTAGGATCGTTATATCTGGTAGGAAGTGTGGAAGCCAGTAAGGAGGAGACACCATGATTAATTTTGATGAGGAAATTAAGAAATTTCAACCGGCTGCTGAGATGCATCAGTTGGAAGCGAATATATATCAGAATGATTTTAGTGATGTTGCAGATGTTTTAATTGAGGTTATGAAACAGGCACAGATGCCACCACAGAATATGGAATAGATAGGTGTGAAGAACGATGAATTGTTTACATTGTGGAGCACCGGTACTCATAAATGATGTGTGTAGCGAGTGCGGATTAAAACAGGAATATTTGATAAAGGCGTGGAATACATCGCTATATTACTATAATCAGGGCTTAAAGGATGCAAAAATCCGGAACTTGACGGGAGCGGAAGAAGCATTAAAGTTGTCCTTGCGTTATTATAAGGCCAATATTGATGCCAGAAATCTGTTGGGTTTGGTATATTATGAAACCGGACAGGTAGTAGAAGCATTAGCTCAATGGGTAATTAGCTCGAATTATCAGCCTCAGGAAAATCCGGCATTGCGTTATCTGAAGATTGTTCAGGGAAATCAGAACAAGCTGAATGCATATGATCAGGCAGCGAAAAAGTATAATTTGACCTTGCATTATGTAAGACAGAAGAATCATGATTTAGCATTGATTCAGTTAAAGCGTGTGTTAAGTGAGAATCCGCATTTTGTAAAAGCGTATTTAGTACTCGCTTTGGTTTATATGCAAAATGGAAATGCGGATAAGGCAAAGAAGGCATTGCAGCGTGCATTGAAAATTGATAAGTTCAATCCACTGGCACAGCATTATTTGACGGATTTACAAAAAAACGAAAGACAGTATACTTCCGGCGTAGTTGCAGAGCCTATATATGAAGATGATTGGGCAAATGAAAAAGCAGTTGAAGAATTGGATGCACCGGAGGATGAAGAAGAATTAGATAGTGAGGAAACTGCTCGCCGTAAGATTCGGGAAATCATTGAACGAGGTGCGGCAGCAGAAGATATTAATTCCGAACAGAATCTGGAGGTCGGAAGCTACAAAGAAATCAAGTATGGTAAACACAATGTACTGTACCTGATTGCAGGATTAACAATCGGAATTGCAGCAATGTTTTTCCTGATAATGCCGGCAAGAGTAAAACGGATTACCAATGAAAATCAGGAATTAAAATCTGCGTATAGTGCGGAATTATCCGGTAAGAATGTAATGATTGCAAGCTTGCAGGATAGCAATGCGCAATTAGAGGCAGACATTACAGCCTTACGTCAGCAGATGGAAGCCGAGGCTGCAGCGAATGGCGGAAATAGTATTAATGATTCTGTTATGACAGGTGTACAGGCTTATATGAATGGTAGTAAACAAGATGCGTTAGTTGCACTTGGAACCATAGATTTGACCCGGTCAGACTTGTCGGAAGCCACCAAGAGCTGCATCCGAACAATTGTAAATGGCTGTCCGGATGAAATGGCAGCTTATCGGAGTAACGGACTGACTGCTTATGGTGCAGAGAACTATCAGGAAGCCATTAATCAGTTGCAGATATTCTGTAATTTGAATCCGGATGATGTTGAGGCAAGATTCAGCCTTGCAAAATCCTATGAGAATGTGGGTAATGTAGAAGCATCCAATGCGTTATATCAAGACATTAATACCCGATTCCCGGATTCAGAGTACGTAACAACCATGTATCAATAATGAGTGACAGGTACATAGTAGTATAATAAATAATAGCAATACAAAAGAGAAATTCGAAAGGATTTCTCTTTTTTTATTGCGTATAGGAGGAAGTATGAACGATGAATTAAAACTGGAACAAGACTGGCTTTGGATTCCTTTGCCGGCTGAAATCGACCATTTTCAAGTGGAGCAGATTCGACAGAAGATAAAGGAGAAAATGCAGGAAGCCTATGTGAAATACATCGTGTTTGATTTTCAGAATACGAATCTGATGGATAGCTCCGGTATTGGTTTGATTGCAGGAAGATATCGGGAATTGGCAGTGCGGGGAGGACAAGTCTACGTAAGCAATGTAAGTGATAACATGAAGAAGGTGCTCTCATTTTCCGGATTGTATCGGATTGTGACACCATGGGAACAGGTGGTGGTAGACGAGGCTACAGAAATGGAGTTAAAAGAATAACGCCTGTAAAGTAATGGAAAATGGATAATAAGAGCGAAAAATGAATGCAGAGATGCGGATAATAAGGAGGATATGATGGGTAACACCAATGAAATGTTAGTTGAATTTGAAGCAATTGGAGAAAATGAAAGTCTTGCAAGAATAGTCGTTGCGGCATTTGTGTCCAAAGTGAATCCCACGCTGGAAGAGCTGGGAGACATTAAGGTGGCAGTATCAGAAGCAGTAACCAATGCAATTATTCATGGTTATGAGGGAAACGGCGGAACCATACAAATGCGTATTGCCTTGGATGGACACAAGTTAACGATTGTGATTACGGACAAAGGTAAAGGTATTCCGGATGTTGAAAAAGCCATGGAACCATTGTTCACAACCAAACCGGAGGAAGAACGCTCCGGCATGGGATTCTCATTCATGGAAGCATTTACCAATGAGTTGATGGTGGAATCCAAACCGGGAGAGGGAACTCGGATCACAATGGTAAAAATGATGGGAGAACAGGATGGATCGGACAATTGAATTGATTAAGCTTGCGAAAGAGGGCAATCAGGAAGCACGGAATCAAGTAGCGTCTGAGAATTTGGGTTTGGTTTGGAGCGTGGTACGACGATTTGCAGGTCGTGGTCATGATTTGGAAGATTTGTACCAGATTGGCTGTATTGGATTATTAAAATGTATTGACAAGTTTGAGCTTTCCTATGATGTTAAGTTTTCTACCTATGCTGTGCCCATGATCATGGGAGAAATCAAACGGTTTCTCAGAGACGACGGAATGGTAAAGGTAAGTCGTTCCTTGAAGGAAACGGCATATAAGGTATATGTAACAAGAGAACGTATGATGAATGAAAAAGGCTTGGAACCTACGTTGGAGGAGTTGGCAAGCTGTTTAGAAATCGATAAAGAAGAAATTGTAGTTGCCATGGAGGCAAGTGCAGAAGTGGAATCTATATACAAAACAATATATCAAAATGATGGGAATTCTATTTATCTGATTGATAAGCTGGTAAGTTCAGAAGATGAAAGTCAAAAGGCAGTCAACCAGTTAGCCTTGGAAGAGTTAATGGGCGAATTGGACGAAAAAGAAAAACGAATTATTCATATGCGTTATTTTGAAGATAAGACGCAAACGGAGATTGCCGGAATCATCGGTATTTCTCAGGTGCAAGTGTCCAGAATTGAGAAAAAGGTATTGTTGAAAATGCGAGAACAAATGAATAATGGTAAGAATTGTTAAGGTTACTTTCTCATAGAACTCCTTTGATTGGTAATACTACCCTTAAATCAGAATAAACATAAGGAGTGAGTGGAATGCCGGGAAAACGATTGCGATGGTTCTGGTGGATGTTAGCTGTATTATTGATTGGAGCAGGTATTTGGTATGCAGTATGGAACAATAAAACAGAAGATTATCCGGATGGAACACTGGTTATAAACCCTACGGAAGTCTTTCGTACAGCGAATCGTAACCATTGTCACCTAATCACGTTTTACAAACCGATAAAAACGAATGAGGAAGGAGCATAGATATGTCGGAAACAATTTATCTGAATGTACAGCAAAGCTCCGCAATTCAACGTCCGGTGGTGCGAATTGGTGATGTAGCAGAAGTTTTTTGCGAAAATAAGACGGTAAAAAAACAAGTGGGAAAAATCATAATCACGGAATTTGAATCAACAAAAGCCTTTAAAAAAGTCTTTTCAACGTGTTATTTAATCCAATTAATTACGGATTTGGTACCGAATTGCCAGGTAGAAAGCATTGGTGAAACGGATTTTATTGTCTACTATAAGCCCGTAGGTAAACAAGGAGTCTGGAAGGACCGCATTAAGTGTATGATTGTCAGTTTAATCGCTTTTTTTGGTGCGGCATTTTCCATTATGACCTTTAATACAGATGTGACCACTCCAAACTTATTTGCCCAGCTGACGGAACTTTTCACAGGACAGCCGGAACAAGGACCCGGAATATTACAGTTAACATATTCCATTGGGTTGTTTTTAGGAATCATTCTATTCTTTAATCATGGGGGTAAATACAAATTAACCAACGACCCGTCTCCATTGCAGGTACAGATGCGCCAGTACGAGCAGGGAGTCAATCAGGCTTTTATTATTGATGCGGAGCGGAATCAGGAGAACAAAGATGTGGATTCGTAATATTTTGTTGGCAATTATTGGGTTGTCAGCAGGAGGTGTCATAGCAGGTGCATATGTGGCATTTATCGCTTCTCTGGGAATCTATACACGACTGGAGGCCTGGGCAAATTCCGGGAAACGAATTCTTACTACTGAGACAATTATTTTGCTGGGAACAACTGTTGGAAATGTTATTACGTTATATAATGTAGCGATTCCGGTTGGTACAATTGGTTTGGCGGTGTGTGGATTGTTCTTTGGAATATTTACAGGCTGTTTGGCGGCAGCATTGTCGGATGTTGTGAAGCTGTTTCCGATTCTGTGTAGACGAATAGGGTTGCGGCGAGGCTTACCATATATAATTGCCAGCGTTGGATTGGGGAAAGCAGTTGGCAACTGGGTGCAGTATTTTTTACTTTTGAAATAGAGATGGAAAGAAGGTATATCTTATGAAAAAAGAACCAAGCAATGAAGAATATAATGCGTATGTGAAGCAGGTAACCCCGAAGCATAATTGTGTATTGAATTGTTTGCGGGCGTTTCTGATTGGCGGTATCATCTGTACAGTCGGAGAAGTAATATCTCAAGTGCTACAGAATCAATGGGGATTGAATATGGATGATACCGGAAGTTATGTTTCGATGATACTGGTGGCCTTAAGTGTTATTCTAACAGGATTCAACTTGTATGGGCCACTGGCAAAGTTCGGTGGGGCAGGTGCTTTGGTTCCGATTACCGGATTTGCGAATTCCGTTGCGTCCCCTTGTATAGAGTATCAGAAGGAAGGACAGGTCTTTGGTATTGGCGTAAAAGTATTTACCATTGCAGGACCGGTTATTTTGTATGGTATTTTTACCAGCTTTGTGCTAGGATTAATTTATTGGATATTAAAGGCTTTGGAAATATTGTAAAAAACTACAAATGAAGTATATGAGTTACGATAGGAGAGAAGAAGCATGGATGAACGGGAAAGAGAACGAGAAAGACAAAGAACAGAATTATATGAGCGGGTTGAGAGAAACCGAGGCTGGTACAAGCGTTTAAGATTATATTACATTGGTTTGATTGTGCCTTGGATTCTGGATATTATTATTTTTTGTGTGTTTATGAGTTTAGAAAGTCATCCGATGATATTGGTATATCTGATGGCGGGAGTACTTGTTTTGTGGGCTGGTTGGTGTGTATTTGGTACATTTTTGATTCGTTGTCCGCATTGTGACGGACCACTTAATCGTGCACCCCTTAATATGCGTTGCTGTCCGTATTGCGGAACGAGAATGGATGTATACGAAGTGTATAAAGATCCGAAGGATGAATAAAAATTATAAAAATGTAGTTGACTTTTGAAAAACATTACGTTATACTTTAGAAGTTGTTATGAAAAGAAAGCAGAGTATCCACTCTCACCTTAGCGCAAGGGCGACTCGGGTTAATAAAAAGTAAGTGTTTGAAAAAGCTTTTTATGTAGTGGATAGGTATGCTATCCACTTTTCTTGTATTCAAACTATTTTTGGAGGTGTACGACTATTAGCGATTTAATGATTAACGAACAAATCAGAGACAAAGAAGTACGTGTAATTGGCGAAGACGGTGAGCAGCTTGGCATTATGTCTTCAAAGGATGCTTTGAAGATGGCAAAGGAAGCAGATCTGGATTTAATAAAGATTGCACCAACAGCAAAACCACCGGTATGCAAGATTGTGGATTATGGTAAGTACCGCTATGAACAGATGCGGAAAGAAAAGGAAGCAAAGAAGAAGCAGAAGACTGTTGATATCAAAGAAATCCGCTTCTCACCAAATATTGATACCAACGATTTGAACACAAAGGCAAATCAAGCCAGAAAGTTCTTAACAAAGGGTGATAAGGTGAAGGTTTCCGTTCGATTCCGTGGTAGAGAATTAGCACATACTGAAATTGGTATCGAAATTCTGAACAACTTCGCGGCAAAGTTGGAAGATGTAGCCGTTGTAGAGAAGCCTGCAAAGGTTGAAGGAAGAAGCATGGTAATGTTTTTAGCTGAAAAACGTTAAATTCAAAATAGACGATATATATTAAGGAGGAAATGACATGCCAAAATTAAAGACAAAGAAAGCTGCTGCAAAGCGCTTCAAGACAACAGGAACTGGTAAATTAAAGAGAATGAAAGCTTATAAGAGCCATATCTTAACAAAGAAGACAGCTAAGAGAAAGAGAAATCTTAGACAGGCAACTATGACAGATGCAACTAATGTTAAGACAATGAAGAAGATTTTACCATACGTTTAAGGATAGGAGGAAGCGATAATGGCAAGAGTAAAAGGTGGCTTAAACGCAAAGAAGAAGCATAATCGAGTATTAAAGCTGGCAAAAGGCTATAGAGGAGCTCGCTCAAAGCAGTATAGAGTAGCAAAGCAGTCCGTAATGAGAGGTTTAACAACCGCTTATGCTGGACGTAAGGAAAGAAAGAGACAGTTCAGACAGTTATGGATTGCACGTATTAACGCTGCAGCAAGAATGAATGGTATCTCTTACAGCAAGTTAATGCACGGCTTAAAGGTAGCTGGTGTAGACATCAACAGAAAGATGCTTTCTGAAATGGCTATCAGCGATGCTGAAGGTTTTGCAAAGTTAGTAGATGTTGCAAAGGCTAACATCTAAATTATAAGATGGTTAAAAATCCGGGATTGAAAAATTCCGGATTTTTTTATTTTCGGTAGTATTTTGTCAAATACATATAGTATACTATACACATGAGAAATGATTGATTTGGAGCTACAGACGAATTAAGGCAAAGAATGGGGGCATTCGTATGAAGGTTAGAGCGAAGAAACTATGTGGCATTTTATGTGCAGCAGTTATGGTAATGGGATTTAGTGGCTGTCAGAGCATTTTCCCGGATATGGGTAACGGACAGTTGCAGGGTGGTGAGCTATCAAGTGAAGGACAATCTGATGCTAATGACGATATTACTATAGATAAGAAGCTGATTGAGGCTTTGGATACAGAAAGTAGTGTAGTGTCTGTTAGCATTGATGAAACGGAGCAGATTGAAGTTACATTTACGAAATCAGAGGATGCCGTATATCGGTTACAGTATTCATCTTCAGATGAGTCGATTTTCACGGTTACACCGGATGGAACCGTGCAGGGAATTGCGGCCGGTAAGGCAACGGTGTTTGTGGAGGATATTTTTAGCGGATTAAAAGCAAAGGTACTGGTGTTGGTTCATGAAACTTGTTCGGCAGAGTCGATTCGTCTTTCTGTAGAAGAGTTAGTAATTAGTGTTGATGAATCTGTCGGAATCACCGCAACTGTATTGCCACAGGAAGCAGAAGATAAAGAAGTTACATGGAAGAGTAGTGATGAATCTATTGCAACAGTAAGTTCAGAGGGTGAAGTGACCGGTGTAGCAAAGGGTAAATGCGTGATTACAGCTACCTTGAAAGCAGATACTTCCATTCTGGCAGAAGTGGCAGTAGAAGTAACAGAAGATAAGAGTGCTACAGATGCAAACGGAACCGATGGTAATAATGCTAATAACAATGGTTCTAATAGCGGTAGTAGTAATAATTCCGGCAATAATACGAATGCCAATAGTGGAAATAATAGCAATTCGGGAAGCAGTAACTCCAATAGTGCTAATAATAACAATAATAGCAATAATAATAACAATTCCAATAACAGTTCATCCGGTGGAAGTACAGCAGGAACAACCGCTGCTACGACAGAAGAAGCTACAACAGAGACGCAAGCAGCATACTATATGGACGGATATGCAGAGCAAGTGCTTAGTATAGTAAATGCAAGAAGAGCAGAAGCAGGATTGGCACCATTGTCAATGAATTATACTTTGGTTTCAGCAGCAAAGGTACGTGCCGGTGAGATTACCCAAAGCTTTTCTCATACAAGACCAAATGGCAGTAGTTGTTTTACTGCATTTAGTGAAGCCGGTGTTGGCTATTCCGGTGCCGGTGAGAACATTGCAGCAGGTCAGTGGACTCCGGATGGTGTTATGAATTCTTGGATGAATTCAGAGGGACACCGGGCTAATATTATGAACGGCGATTTTACACAGATTGGTATTGCATGTTATTATGATCCGAATTCTCCATATGGATACTACTGGGTACAGTGCTTTATTTATTAATGGATATTGCAGGATAGATTCGGTAAAGTAAGTGCATAATTTAGAATTGAATTATCGAAATGGATATTGACAAATGGGATAGCTTCCGTTATACTTAATGAGTTGCGTGCGATAGCACCGACATGCGGAAGTGTCGGAACTGGCAGACGAGCAAGACTAAGGATCTTGTGGCAGCAATGTCGTGTGGGTTCGATTCCCATCTTCCGCATTAAAAACAAAAAGACTCAAATGAGAAATCGTTTGGGTCTTTTTTGTTTTCGAAGATATACTCGACCTGTTCTTTTTTTGATATATAATTGCTCCCAATAAAAATAGTGATATAATGATAAATAAATACTTTTGAACATGGAGAAGTAATTATGTATTTCGATATTAATAAGTTTCTTATAAAGGATTATTAGAATATGAGTATAACACAAACATTTTATAATAACCTGGCTACTCAGTATGATAAGTTGTTTCTTGATTGGCAAGCAGCGACGCGGGAGCAGGCAGAAATCTTAATCAAAATATTTGAATCAAATGGATTTGACCATAGGGCAAGGATACTTGATTGTGCATGTGGAATTGGCACTCAGTCTATTGGAATTGCGGCACAAGGATATCACGTAATGGCTTCTGATATAAGCGACGGAGCACTTGCGGAAGCGAAAAAAAGGGCAAAAGAAAACGATGTGGCAATTTGTTTTAAACAAGCAGATTTTTGTGCTTTATCAGATGTATTTGCAGAGAAATTTGATATTATAATGGCAATGGATAATGCTTTGCCACACATGCTAACAAGCAGTGATTTGGAAGCGGCAATTAAGAGTATTGTAAATCAAATGGAGAATAATGGTTTATTTGTGGCAAGTATTCGAGACTACGATGGCATATTATTGGAAAAACCATCATATTCGCCGCCGTATATTCACAGAACAGACAAAGGTCAGCGAGTGGCATTTCAGACATGGGAATGGGCTGAGGAGAATTATAAACTTACGCAGTATATTGTTGAAGATGCGGAAACATTGCATGTAAGTAAATTCGAATGTGAATATAGGGCTACCAGACGGGACGAAATGACTGGATTGCTACTGCTCCATGGTTGTAGTAAGGTGGAGTGGAAATTCCCGGATGAAACAGGTTTTTATCAACCAATTGTGGTGGCAAGGAAAGAATAGTAAACTAGATTCCTGGATGAGTTTGCACTTGGAAAAGAAAAACAGTGTCATCAAAATTTGAAGCGGTGGGAGTGTGAAAATATGGCAATGTGGAATCCGTGGAGAGGATGTTATAAATGTAGTGAAGGTTGTTTGCATTGCTATATTCATAAAGGTGATGCTAAACGAGTTATTGATACTAATTCTATTGAAAAAACAAAGGATTTTTGCAAACCGATACAACAGCTGAAAAGTGGTGACTATAAGATGAAGTCAGGAATAGTTTATACCTGTTTTTCTACTGATTTTTTGCTTGAAGAGGCGGACAAGTGGCGGAACGAATGCTGGCAAATGATGAAAGCACGTCCGGATTGTAATTTTCTGTTTCTCACAAAGCGAATTGAGAGATTTATGGACTGTATTCCTGATGATTGGAACGACGGATATGATAATGTAGTTGTATGCTGTACAGTTGAAAATCAGAAAAATGCTGATAAAAAACTTTCTGTGTTTAAGGAATTGCCAATTAAACATAAATGTATAACTGCCCAACCATTACTTGAATCAATCAATATAGAAAACTATCTTGACGACATTGAATTGGTTGTAGTTGGCGGAGAGTCAGACTATAACGCTAGACCCCTTGACTATTCTTGGGTACTTCATATCAGAGAACAATGTATTCAAAAAAATGTATCCTTTGAGTTCAGACAATGCGGAACCAATTTTATTAAAGATGGCAAGCGATATAGATTACAAAAAAAGGATTTGTGCAGTCAAGCAAGAAAAGCAAATATTAACTTTAGAGCCAACAGTTAATTGATGTGGCAATAAGAAATAATGTCCTAACCCGGAGGGGCATATTAAGCATTGGTATTCTGGTACTGAATATTATATTGATGAGTTATGCATACAGACAGATAAGCAAGGAAATGGTATAGGAGCCTAATTTCTAAAAGAAATCGAAAAAGGAATAAAAGAAATTGGATTAGTGCAAATTTTTTTGCAAACTGAGAGTAATGTGCCTGCTTATGGATTCTATCAGAAAAATGGATTTTGTGAATTGAAAGAGCATGTATCATTTACAAAACGTATTTAGTGCAAAGAAATTAAATACCGAGAAGAATTTGAATTTTCACCTGAGTTATATTGAATTATGAGTAATAATGTGATAATATAACAAGAACAAATGTTCTGTGGGTGGAGGTGCATGATATGGATTCGGAATTAATATTATATACAACAGAAGATGGTGTTACGAAGGTTGATGTTACTTTTGTAGATGAAACTGTTTGGTTGACACAGGAACAAATGGCAGATTTGTTCCAAAAATCCAAATCAACGATAAATGAGCATATAAAAAATATATATTCAGATGGTGAACTTAATGAGGGTAGTACTATGAGAAAATTCGGAAATTCCGAATTTTCTACTAAACCTACCAATTACTATAATTTGGATATGATAATATCTGTTGGATATCGTGTTAAGTCGCAACGCGGAGTGCAATTTCGAATATGGGCATCCGGAATATTAAAAGAATATATGCGAAAAGGGTTTGTCATGGATGACCAACGGTTAAAAGAACTAGGTGGTGGAGGATACTTTAAAGAGTTACTTGAGCGTATTAGAGATATTCGTGCATCAGAAAAAGTTTTTTATCGTCAAATTTTGGAAATCTATGCGACTAGCATTGATTATGATCCTACAGCAGAGGAATCGGTTCGATTTTTTAAAAAGGTACAGAATAAAATTCACTATGCTATATCAGGCGAAACAGCAGCAGAGGTTATTTATCATAGAGTTGATGCTGAAAAAGAGTTTATGGGATTAATGAGTTTTTCAGGAGAACAACCGAATTTAAAAGAAGCGAAGATAGCAAAAAATTATCTTGATGAGAAAGAGTTACGTGCTATGGGACAACTCGTTTCTGGTTATTTAGATTTTGCTGAGAGACAAGCTGAACGTGAAATAGCAATGACTATGGAAGATTGGTCAGAGCACCTGGATAGAATATTGATTTCTACAGGAGAACAGTTGTTAGAAGGAAATGGTTCAATATCACATATACAAGCTATGAACAAAGCTGAAACGGAGTATAAAAAATATAAGCAAAAGACTATCAGTTCTGTTGAGCGAGAATATTTGGAGGCTATTAAACAGATACAAAAAGATACTAAAAATAAACTTTGAATTTTTGCGAGAGATTAACTTGACATTTATGTAGATATATATTATTATGCAAGTAAGCACTTGCAAGGGTGGTGTTTTATGTTTGATGAAACTCAAAACAAAATTTTAAATGCAACAATGTCATTAATTATGGAAAAAGGTTATACCGCTACTACTACAAAGGACATTGCGAAGAGGGCAGAAGTTAATGAATGTACTATTTTTCGCAAATTTAAAGGAAAAAAAGAAATTATCATAGCAGCGATGTCATTGCCGGAATGGAATCCTTGTCTTAGAGAAGAAGATTTTAAATATACCGGAGATTTGATTAAAGATTTATGTTTTTTTTCAGAAGTATATTTGAGAAAAGTTACACCTAAAATGGTTAAAATATCTCTGGGACTTCGTTCGCCGGATTTGTATGATTTAACCAAAGATGGAATCAAGGAGATTCCAGATACATTTAAAAGAGTGCTTGTTCGTTATTTTACAAAAATGCAGGAATTTCATAAGTTGCAGACTGACGATATTGAAAGTCTTGCAGTTGCCTTTTTAGCAATGAATTTTGGTTTTGTATTTTTTAAGGCTTCTTTTGGAGATGAACTAACAGAACTTCAAACAAAAGAATATATAGATAGTAGTGTTCGACATTTTGTAAATGGTATAGGTAGATAGAGATGGTACACAGTATTGTACCATTTCTTTTTACAAAGCATGCAAGTGAACACTTGCACGGAAAGGAGGCATATGGTTTATTTTGTAGCAACGATATATTTTGATAAAGACAAAGGTTATGAATATTCGGAGTATATAGAAAAGGTTGTACCGATTGTAGAAAAATACAATGGAAAATATATTATACGTTCTGAAAAAATAACACCTCTAGGTATAGACTGGAAACCTAATAGAGCAATTATTATTGAATTTGATACGAAGGAACATTTAGAGGAATGCTTTGCGTCAGAAGAGTATAGAAAAATAGCTTCATTAAGAGAAAATTCTGTTAATAGTAATGCGATAATTCTTGAATGAGAAAGGAAGAAAGGTTTATGAAGATAGCAGAAAATGTGCATTTGATACGAAAAGAGTTTTATGTAACACCGGAAGTAAAAAGGTATATAAATATTTATTTAATTACTGGAGAAAGTTGTTATTTGATAGATAGTGGTGTCTTTGGCTCGGAAAAAATAATAGATGAATATTTACATTCTATTGGTAGAAACATGTCAGATATAAAAGGGATTTTTCTTACACATGCTCACCCAGACCATATTGGTGGTGCGGCAGAGATTAAGAGAATTACAGATTGTAAAGTATATGCACCAATGTTGGAATTAGATTGGATTGAGGATATTGACATACAGTATAGAGAACGTCCGATTCCTAACTTTTATACGTTACTCTCGGAATCTGTAAAGGTAGATGTTCCACTTCAAGATGGAGATTCGGTTACACTTGAAAAGGGTATAGAAATATGTGCATTATTAACTCGAGGTCATTCTCATGGTTCGATGTCGTTCATATTTGGTGATAATATAATTTTTACAGGAGATGCCATACCGGTAGCTCATGACTTGCCGATATTTGTTGATTATGAGCAGAGCTTATATTCTCTTGATAGGATTAATGAGTTATCGAATGTTCAATATTTTTGCCCTGCTTGGGATGAAATATATGATAAAATAAGACTAAAAGAAGTGGTTAATGATAGCAAGAGGATGTTGCATAAATTAAAGGATGCAGTACATCAGGTAGAGAAGGAATACAAACAATATGATGAGGCTGATAAATTAACGATGATATTTAAGCAAGCAGATATTCTGCAATATGCAGGAAACCAGTTGGTGGTAAAAAGCATAGATGCTTGTAGAAAATATCTTTTACAAATGAAATAAGGCGAAACTTTCAGTTCTCAAGTGACGAAATTTATAGGATTTAATAACTGTTATATCTTGTTATAGAAATCTCGTCAAACCCTTGAAAATACGAAACTTTTCATTGGTGTCCTCACCGCCACATCTTGCATCGTGTTATATCGTTC
>JAFTZJ010000049.1 GCA_017461045.1 Lachnospiraceae bacterium
AAACTCTCAATAAAAATTTGTCCTTGGTCATTACTAACTTCTGGCTAATAATTCCCTTACTTACTGTTTTTAAGGTGTCCTACTTTCGTAGAACTGTCCGTTTTCTGAAATTCTTTAGAATTTTCAGGGTTGTCTTATTGTTTAATTATCAAGGTTCATTTGGTTGTCAACTCGTTTTACCGCGTCAACGAATCTAATAATATCATCGTGGCTATGAGAAGTCAAGGGGGAAATTTAAAGAAAGTTTATTTGTCGAATTTGTGCGTATTGTGTATACAATTGCCGACAATTCCCCCATCTCTAAATAAGGTCGATTGCTTCCTTTACGTTTCCTACACCTATCATACGAATGCCTGCCACCTCTTTCATATTCATCGCATTTGATTTGGGCAAAATGCATGTCTGAAAGCCTAATTTTGCTGCTTCCTTTACCCGTTGTTCTGCCATACTTACCCCTCGCACTTCTCCGGTCAATCCTACCTCGCCAAAGATAATTGTATGCTCATCAATTGGACGGTTCCGATAACTGGATGCCAATGCCAGTACAATCCCTAAGTCAATAGCCGGTTCTGACAATCGGATGCCTCCTGTCAAGTTCACATAAGCATCACAGCTTCCCAAATGAATGCCTGCCCGTTTTTCCAATACCGCCATTAGTAGGTTTACCCGATTAAAATCCATTCCAACGGTAGTTCTTCTCGGCATTTGAAAATTAGTCTGAGCAACTAACGCTTGTATTTCTATTAACAACGGACGTGTTCCTTCCATAGAACATACAACTGTGGAGCCTGCCGCATCTACCGGCCTGCCTTCCAACATTACTTCTGAGGGATTTTTAACTTCTCTTAGTCCGTTATTCTTCATTTCAAATACGCCAATTTCATGAGTTGCACCAAATCGGTTTTTTACGCCTCTTAAAATACGATAATTAGAACTTCTCTCACCTTCAAAATATAGTACCGTATCCACCATATGTTCTAAGGTTCTAGGTCCTGCAACTGTTCCTTCTTTTGTCACATGCCCCACAATAAAAATAGCAATATTGTTCTGCTTTGCTATCTGCATCAACCGATTGGTAACCTCTCGCACTTGCGATACACTTCCGGCTGCATTGGTCACTTCCTCAAGCATCATCGTTTGAATAGAATCTACTACCATAACCTCCGGCATCACCCGTTCCATGGCTGACACGACCACATCCAAGTCCGTTTCACAATGAAGATACATATCCTTTTTGAATTCTCCAATTCGCTCTGCTCGCATTTTAATCTGTTGCAAAGATTCTTCACCGGAAACATATAACACTTTATGCCCTTCATCTGTTAGATTCCGGCATACCTGCAATAGTAAGGTAGATTTTCCGATTCCCGGATCACCACCAATCAAAACCAAAGAGCCTTTTACAATTCCGCCTCCTAATACCCGATCTAATTCCTCCATGCCTGTGCCAATACGTGTTTCTTCTGCAGTTGTAACCTCTAAAATACTGGCAGGCGCCGAGGTTACAGCTCTAGCTGTATGCTTCTTGGCGCCTGTCACTACCTTTTCTTCTACAAATGTATTCCATGCCTTGCAGCCGGGACACTGTCCCATCCACTTGGCAGACTCAAATCCACACTCTTGGCAAAAAAACAATTGTTTTGCTTTTGCCATCTTATTACTCCTTATAACTTCTCAATTTTTACCTTAGCAATTTCATCTGGTGTTAATTCTACACTAAAGCTTAATTTACCACCTAAGTTGGTCTTCATCTTACCAAGATTCGTATCATCTACGTAAATCTTATATTCTTTTCCGGCTTCCAACTCTAATGTGATCTGTGCATCCTTGGCACCTTCTACACCAAACTTTACTTTCTTATCGGATATCTGCAACTCATGAACAACGGTTCCCGGTACAGACTCATATACCATTGTGCCGTTCTTCTCTAACTTCGTAATCTCATTAAAAGTCTTAATTTTGTATAAATCACCATTATGCTCAAATCCGTCTAACTTCGCCTTGGCCGGTAATTCAAAGTTACCAAAACTTAAAGTCCCATTCTCTTCCTTGCGGATTAACTCGTTAATTACTGACATTTCCTTATCCTCCTATTACTTGTAACCATTCGCTATGCGAAATCCCCCTGCATATGAATGTCTACTCCTGCTGTCTGTTCAGTCGCTTTTTCTTCCGTTTCAGCTTCTGATTATGATACTAATATCATACCATGTTCGGAGCTATTTTTCTAGTCTATTATGAGATTTGTTTCGGTTGAAAATAAAGCTTATCTTTCCGCACAGAGATTCGAACCACATCTCCATTCTTTACAGTTCCTTCCAATATTGCTTCTGCCAAACCGTCTTCGACTTGTGACTGAATTGCACGGCGCAATGGACGTGCTCCGTACTTCTTATCATAGCCTTTTTTGAAAATGTATTCCTTCAAATGCACATCGTATTTTAATGTAATATTCATTTGCTCTTTTACCCGTTTACTAAGCTGCTTCAAAAGCAAATCAATAATTTGGTGAATCTCATTTTCCTGTAATGCATGGAACACAATGATATCATCGATTCGATTCACGAATTCCGGCTTAAAAATACGCTTCACCTCTTCCATAACGCCTTCCTTCATCTTCTCATGATCGCGTTCTGCATCCGCTGCCGAATTGAAGCCTAATTGCTTTGGTTCCATAATACGTCCTGCGCCTGCATTAGAGGTCATAATGATAATGGTATTTTTGAAATCGACTTTCCTTCCTTGGGAATCTGTAATATGTCCGTCATCTAACACTTGTAACAACACATTAAATATATCCCCATCTGCCTTTTCTACTTCATCGAACAATATAACGGAATAAGGATTGCGGCGCACCTTTTCACTTAATTGTCCACCTTCTTCAAATCCGACATATCCAGGAGGCGAACCAATCAATTTTGATACACTGTGTTTCTCCATGTATTCAGACATGTCCACACGAATCAGTGCATCTTCATCTCCGAACATAGCTTCTGCCAATGCCTTTGATAACTCAGTTTTACCTACACCGGTCGGTCCTAAGAATAAGAAGGAGCCAATTGGACGATTCGGATCCTTTAATCCCACTCTGCCTCTACGAATTGCTTTCGCCACCGCATCAACAGCTTCCTGCTGTCCAATAACCCGTTGATGCAACACCTTATCCAGCTGACGAAGTCGCTTAGTTTCTTCTTCCTCCAACCGACTTAACGGAATCTTAGTCCAAGCAGAAACCACCTCTGCCACATCTCGTTCCTGAATAGAAACTCCCGTCCTTTCCCGTTGCTGTTCCTCCCGCTTTTTCATGCGTTCCAACTTCCGTGTTATCTCTGCAGTCTCCTGCCTTACCATCTTTGCTGCTTCAATGTCGCCTTCTGCCAAATATTGTTCTAATGCATCAGCTTTATTCCGAATCTCCTGTTCCATTTCCATAATCTTTGGAGTATGATTCATGACTGCCAATCGTTTTCTGGAACACGCCTCATCAATTAAGTCAATGGCTTTATCCGGTAAGAACCGGTCATTGATATAACGCTCTGACAGATTCACTGCTGCCACCACTGCTTCATCCTCTATCTGAACATTGTGGTGCTCTTCATAACAGCTTCTCAATCCTTTCAGAATATCAATTGCCTGCTCCTTAGTCGGTTCTTCAACATTAACCGGTTGAAATCTCCGTTCCAATGCCGCATCTTTTTCAATATACTTACGAAATTCTGCTGTGGTGGTGGCGCCAATCATTTGAATTTCACCTCTCGACAATGCAGGTTTCAATATATTCGAAGCATCAATGGCACCTTCTGCACCGCCTGCTCCAATCAACGTATGCAACTCATCCACAAATAAAATAACATTACCATCACGAATAACCTCTTCAATCATCCGTTTAATGCGCTCTTCGAATTCACCACGGTATTTAGAACCGGCTATCATTCCTGATAAATCTAAGGATAGCAATCGCTTATCCTTGATGGTATCCGGTACAGTTCCTGCAGAAATCATTCTGGCAAGACCTTCCACAATTGCTGTTTTTCCCACTCCCGGCTCGCCAACCAGACAAGGATTATTTTTCATACGTCGACTCAAAATCTGAATCACCCGTTCCATTTCATCCTTACGACCTACCACCGGATCCATACGACCCTCTTTTGCCTGTTCGGTCAAGTCTCTGCTATATCGTTCCAACATCGGAGTTGCAGACTTAGACTTCTTCTTTCCTTTATTTCCTACAAATTCGTTCCGAGCGGCTCCTTGTTCAACACCCATTGCCACCCGAATATCGATATATAACTTCTGTATATCAATTCCGATACTAGTCAACACCTTCATTGCAATACTTTCCGGCGTTTTGATAATTGCAAGAATCATATGCTCTGTTCCGATTAAAGTACAATTGGTTCGAAGGGCTTCTGCCTGACTCTGTTCCATTATCTTCAGATACATTACCGTATGCTTAAGCTGTCTTCGTGGCGCTAAGTTCCCAGCACGTGCAATGCTGTTTTCTATGATTGTTTCAATTCGGTCCTTTTGAATTCCATGACTTTCCAAAATCTTCGCAGCTACATTTTCAGCCTCTTCTAAAATACCCAGCAATAAATGTTCACTACCAACACAATCATGACCTAATCGTTTGGCTGCCTTGGTTGCTTTCTCAATGGATGCTTGTGCAGCCTTTGTATATTGATTTACCATTACATTACTCCTTTTCTTCTACTATTATGTCAATGCTTGTTTGCCTTGCAGAAAAAGCATCATACATGTCCTGAACCAGTTTCTGCATCTCGTTCAGGCTAATATCCTTACAAATCGCTTGTGCCACTATCATTTCCATGTCTGAATGAATCGATTCAACTTGATAACTTCGGTTCTCCAAACTTACTGATATAACAGCACCATTCCTGCGGTCCAATTTCACATAACCATCCTGCCGCAACAAGGCATAGGCTTTATTTACCGTATGCATATTTACACCTAACTCACTTGCCAACTGCCTTACCGACGGCAATGAATCACCATCCCGTAACATATCTCTGGCAATCCCAAGAATAATCTGATTCCGCAGTTGCATGTATAAGGCTTCACTACTATTAAAATCTATTTCTATTAGCATGATTTCACCTCATTTATCCTTTGTTATATTCATGCTATAACAAAGGAAACGTCATGTCAAGTTTGAATACAATCGAAAAAAGTCCTACTATGAGGACTCTTTTCATTTATACAGTATTCTATTATTCATCTAAATCTTCATAAGAAGAGCCGGAAACTTCCTGCATTTTCGGTTGCTTCTTATAATAAACTACAATTCCGATAATAGTTCCTAATAATAAAACGGATACACCGGAAAGAACATATAAAATCATCCGCAAATGACTTAGTTTTTCATCTTCGGTTACTACCGGAGCTTCTGTTGTTGCAACCTCTGTAGTAGTTACCTCTTCTGTAGTCGGCTCGAATTCAATATAGCGAAGATACGTTTCTTCCTTAGAATCATACCAATACCAACCGGTTTCACCGCTAATGTTCATCAGATATAACAACACCAATTCGGTGTTTTCCGGATTTGCATAAGCAGTTACTTTCTGGCCTTGAATTTCAATTTCAACAGACTGAAATCCTGCCGGTATTGTAATTGTCTCCTCCGGAACCAAAACCACATATCGGTTAGCATTTGCTTGAAATTCCTGATACAGAGTAAAGGTTTTATCCTCTGTGTTATAAACAAACCACTGCCCCTGCTCTTCTTCATTTACCATATAAACAATTTGGAATAACTGATTCGGTGCCAGATAAACTGTAATTGTACCATCTTCGTATTCAGCTTCTGCCGTTGTAAAGCCTTCCGGTACCGTTACTCCTTCCATCTGTTCTTCTGTTGCAAATGCGTATGCAACCCCATCAATGGTAATTGGTGAAGCCTCTGTCTCTTCTTCTACCTCGCCGCAATTAACATTCAATACATACGTACGTTGTGTACCATTTTCAGCCGTTACTACAATATAAGTCTTATTGGCGCCCGGTTCCAAGTCATTATGATGGGATACAGACACCTTAGCCTTACTATCTCTCGGCACTGCACTTACTACAATCTCCGTTGTATCCTCCGGCAATTCCACCGCATAAGAGGTTGTACCGGATTGAAATGCCGGACTTAATGTGCCGGGCGAAATTTCCAAACTCTTCAAATAATTATCATCTGAACCGGACAATGGTGCTTCTGTTGCATTATTAGAGTCGTTCCCTGAACCACCACCGGAATTCCCGTCATTACCACCACTAGGTGCCTGTGGCGCTGATACCGTTACAGTTGCAGAGCCATAAGAAACAGCCATATCACCGGTTGAATATCCAAATAATCCACCGGCAAATGCAGAAGTGGAAATAGATGAACTTCCATTTCCTACCGCCTTAAAGGTTAACGTTCTGGAAAAAGAACTGGTAGAACCGTCACCTTCATTTAATATAGTAACAGTGCCTCCACCGCCACCATCGCCGCCGCCCTGATATTCTAAGACAGCCGGATTATAAGAAACTGCCACGCCATAACCAATCGGTTCATCTGCCGAGATTCCTATGGTAACCGTTACTGTTCCTCCTGTTGTTACACTTCCTGCTGACGGACTAACAGATACATTTGCCGAACCGGCATATGCTTGCTGGGGCCAACCAAATATCATAGTGCAGATAAGCAAGCTTATTAAACTAAAGACTGCAATCTTTCGATTCTTCATAATTCACTCCTTCATTATTGTGCGATACTTCCCTGACCAAGGATATGTTTTTTCATGGTTACCAAATCCTTAATCGTAATGCTACCGCTCTTATCTGTATCAGCCGCTGTAAAATATACACCTTCCAGACTTTGCTGACTTAATAAATACTTCTTTGCATTTACCAAATCCACAATTCCAACGGCACCATCACCGGAGATATCACCATAAATCACCACTGTATACGTTACGGTTGTGGTTCCATTCGTAATCTTTACAATATTACCGGTACCTACTGCTCCCGTATTTACAGTTGCACCATCTGCCTTATAAACCGTTACTGTTGAGCCAGTTGCTCCCAAGCCCGTTGCCAAATCTGTCGCAGTAGTTCCTATTTGAATACCGGATACACTTGTACCATCCACCCGATAATTGGTGTTCAAGGTTGGAGTTCCCGGTGTACTTCCGCTACTATCTTTTCGAACTATTGTTAAAGTATAGGTTCGCACCGTACCATTTTGTGCCGTTACGGTAATTGGTATCGTATTGGTTCCAACCACCAATTTTTTTCCACCGGCTCCGGCAATGCTTGCCCGTGAGTTTACTGTAGTTGCCGAAACAGAAATATTATTTACATTGTTTTCTACAATTAATGAATAATTTGTCGTTCCTCCTGCAAAGGACGGTGTCAAGGCATATCCGGATACACTTAAGGAACTCAGCCAGTTATTTGGACTTCCCGAATCTGCCGGCTTTGTTACTGCCTGTTCCGGCATATTATAATAAACCGGAATCTTAAATACCAGTGATGAATTAATCAATCCATTTGCCACATATGCGTTATAAATGGACCGTGCTTCATTTGCCGGCGCCTGTACATTGCTCATATATTGATGTCCATACAAATTACTCGTATTGGTAACATTAAACTTCTGTGTATAAAGGGTATCCTGTCCCTTACTGATATAAGAAGCACCCAAGAATTGTGTACCTCCCATAATTGCCTTATAAGCACTATTCCAAGGTCTGCCATAAGAGCCAGATAAAGATGCCCATGCTAATCCCTTATTTACTGCCCCGCCGCCTGCAGAGTCAACAGACCCTACATTAAAGAAATTAAAAATACCCGGATAATTGCTACTGGTTCCTGTGGCATTCACACCGGCTGTCGTTCCCATTTCCTGTCGCATACGAGACGCAACATGATAAGGACTTACATTATAGGTAGCAGCCGCTTCCATGATTTCCGAAGAAAATGTTCTGGTTTCTCCTGCCGGACAACTATTTCCCATAAATGAATTTGCCAAGATTGCTTCTACTCCGGCTTGATTATGTACACTGCTATCATAGGATAACTGTTCAAATGCAAAGATAAAAGTCTCATACATATAAGTACGTGGGTCCATATAATAGGATACCAGTTGATCCGATGCTGCAAACCACTGGGTTCCGTCATAGGAATACCACTTATCCGTTGCCCACTCATATCCAACCTCTGTTGAGCGCCAATTATACCTTGGATACGATGATGTTCCTTGAACCAGGTTTTTAATCTGTCCTTGCTTCGAACGTTCATGTTCTATCACATCATTCCAATCCAATCCGGTCTGTACCGCCACAAACTTCCAATTAGGATGCTTTGCATGCAGTTCCCGCAGATATGGTTTATAGCTTTCCGGGAATCCCTGAGCCGTTAAATATACCTCAAACTCTGCATCCGACATAGTACCATCGCTAGTTTCTAAAATAGTCACATAATTGGCATATACATAACCGGTATAGGTAGTTCCCGTACCATTTTGCACGAATGTAACATGATACCAGTTATTGTTCGGCTGATCTAAAATCGTTAACGGCTGACCACCTTGTATCTGAGTTAATATCTTAGAAAGCGTGTTGGGTTGCTGTCTGACATTTACATCTGTCATCCCCGGTGTTAATTGAGCCACTGTTTCCGCCCAGGTCTCATGATAACTTTCATACATCCCCGTCATCTGTAGCAGGTTCATTATAAACACAGTTACTAGTAAAACCGCTATTCCTTTTTTCATTCTTTTTCGCAATTGATTCATCTATGTACCTCTAAGTTCATAACCTTATGTAAACCGCAAGATATGCCCTACTTATCTATACTCTACCACAATATATTTGAAAAATCATTATATTTCTTACATTTTCCATTTTTTTCACCATTTTGTAAGATTTTCTACAGACGCAGAACATTTTTTGTCAATCCGACGTCATAACAAAAAGGTCTGCGAATCGCTCCGCAGACCTTCTGTTTTTTCTATTTACTTATATGTTACGCCTCATCAATTGCCTTACCAATATCATTGCGCATATATTTATTATCAAAGCTTACCCACTCTGTTGCCTTATATGCATTAGCTCTTGCTTCCTTCAAATCAGCACCCTTAGCAGTAATACCAATTACACGTCCGCCATTGGTAACAATCTTGCCGTCCTTCCAAGCAGTTCCTGCATGGAACGCATAATAACCTTCCTTGTTCTCAAAGGTATCCAATCCCTTCATTTCGAAGCCCTTCTGGTAGGACACCGGATATCCGTCTGATGCTAACACAACACAAACCGCAGCGTTGTCTTCAAATTGCAAATCAATCTGATCCAAGGTTCCATCAATACATGCTTCCATAACATCGACAATGTCATTCTTCATTCTTGGCAATACCACCTGTGCTTCCGGATCACCGAATCGTGCATTGTATTCCAACACCTTGGTTCCCTTTGGTGTAATCATCAATCCGCAGAAAAGAATACCCACAAAGTCTCTGCCCTCTGCTTTCATAGCTGCCATGGTCTTCTCATATACTTCCTTCTGGCAGTATGCATCAATCTCTTCCGTATAGAACGGACTTGGTGAAAATGTTCCCATGCCACCGGTATTCAATCCCTGATCTCCATCCTTCGCACGCTTATGATCCTGCGCAGAAGTCATGGTCTTAATATGAGTTCCGTCACAAAATGCCAATACAGACACTTCACGACCGGTCATAAATTCTTCAATAACCATTTTGTTACCGGCACTACCGAACTGTTTATCCAGCATAATAGACTTTACGCCTTCCTTGGCTTCCTCTAATGTATTACAGATTAATACACCTTTACCTAACGCCAAACCGTCTGCTTTTAATACAATCGGAAATTCTGCTTCTGTCTCCAAATAGCGAATTGCCGCATCTGCATCATCAAAGTTCTCATAGGCAGCCGTTGGAATCTCGTACTTCTTCATCAAATCCTTTGAAAATGCTTTAGAACCTTCAATGATTGCTGCATTCTTTCGAGGTCCGAATACACGAAGACCTGCTTCTTCAAATGCATCTACCACACCGCCAACCAATGGATCATCCATACCAATAATCGTCAAATCAATTGCCTGCTCCTTTGCAAAAGCAACTAATTTATCGAATTCCATTGCCTGAATGTCTACACATTCTGCCAACTGGGAAATACCTGCATTTCCCGGTGCACAATATATCTTATCCACTCTTGGGCTTTCACTTACCTTCTGAGCAATCGCATGCTCTCTACCGCCACTTCCAACGATTAAGACCTTCATGTTATTTCCTCCTTGGATTCATTTCATCATATACAAATCATTAAACTAATACTGCATGAACTTATGCATGGATAACTGTTTTACCATCCGCAACCGTTACTTTTCCATTAGCTATCATATCAATTGCCTGTGGCAACAGTTTCCATTCTGCCTGTTCCATAACACGTCTCTGTAAAATCTCCGGTGTATCCCCTGACTGCACTTCCACAGCCTTCTGAAGAATAATCGGACCGGTGTCCGTTCCTTTATCGACAAAATGTACGGTAGCACCTACTACTTTTACGCCCCGAGCCAACGCTGCTTCATGCACTTTCAAACCATAGTAACCGGTTCCGCAAAATGCAGGAATCAAAGACGGATGAATATTAATAATTCGATTTTCATAAGCATCTATCATTTGTTCCGGAATCACGACTAAGAAGCCGGCTAATACGATTAAATCAACATCATACGACTGCACAGTCGCTAACAATGCATCATTAAATTCTGCTCGGCTACTATAATCCTTTGGTGACACACATACACCCGGAATACCTGCCGTTTTCGCACGTTCCAAAGCTTTTACTCCGTAATTATTACTAATTACCACTGCAATTTCTGTATTTGTAATGGTTCCATCTGCAACCCGATCAATAATTGCCTGTAAATTCGTTCCGCCACCGGATACCATAACCGCAATCTTTAGCATAAGGTAACTCCTTTTTCTCCTGCTTCTACCTGACCTACAACGTATGCATCTTCACCAGCTGCCTTTAATGCTGCCAATGTCTTCTCTGCATCAGCTGAATCAACTGCCAGCATCATACCAAGACCCATATTATAAGTGTTGTACATCATTTGCTCTTCTACATTTCCAACCTTCTGCATCAATTTGAAAATCGGAAGCACCGGATATGAATCCTTCTTTACAACTGCACGAACGCCGTCCGGTAACATTCTAGGAATATTCTCATAGAAACCGCCACCGGTAATATGACTACAACCCTTAATTACAACACCGGCTTCCTTTACAGAACGTAATGCCTTAACATAAATCTTAGTCGGAGCCAGCAATGCTTCTCCTAATGTCTTGCCTAATTCATCATAATATGTATTCAAAGATTCCTCAGTCATCTCGAAAATCTTACGTACCAATGAAAAACCGTTACTATGTACACCACTGGATGCAATACCAATTAATGTATCGCCCGGCTTAATATTCGCTCCGGTAATCAAATCCTTCTCGTCTACAACACCAACAGCAAAGCCTGCCAAATCATACTCATCCTCCGGATAGAAGCCCGGCATCTCAGCTGTTTCACCGCCAATCAGGGCAGCATCCGACTGTGCACAACCATCTGCAACACCGCTTACAATTGTTGCGATTTTTTCCGGGTAATTCTTGCCACAAGCAATATAATCAAGGAAAAACAATGGTTCACCACCTGCACATGCAATATCATTCACACACATTGCTACACAGTCGATACCAATCGTGTCATGCTTATCCATAATAAAAGCCAACTTAAACTTCGTACCAACACCGTCTGTACCGGATACAAGGGTTGGTTTCTCCATCTGCTTGAACTTCTCCATAGAGAATGCTCCTGAAAAGCCACCAATATTCGTAAGAACCTCCGGACGCATTGTCTTAGCAATATGCTCCTTCATTAATTCCACAGACTTATATCCTGCTTCAATATCCACTCCGGCATTTTTGTAATCCATCTTTCGTTCCTCCTGAAACCTTCATTCTATATAATCTTGTTGATTATACAAATCAACACATTCCACTTTATTATAGTGGAAGAAAGTATATTTGTAAAGATGAACCCCCTTTTCTACCTATTAGTTTCTTAGTAGAAATATACAGAATTATTTGTATAAATTTATACGATGTTTTTCAATCTTTTTGTACATTTTTTTCAAATATGTGGTAGAATAGAAGTAGTGAGATTGGGGAGGTATCAAAATGTCTAAAAAACGTTTTACCATTGGTCTGTTTATTTGTCATTTGGACAACGATTATGCCTATGACATCTGTAAAGGAATAGACTATGCAGCAAAAGAATTAGATGTTAACTTAGTAATTTTTCCGGGTATGTATATTAATGCTGCTTACAACGACCCGGCAAATGCGAAATATGATTATCAATACAATTCTGTGTTCTATTATGCACAGCCGGAATCCATTGATGCGTTAATCATTTCTATTGGTACAATCGGTACCTTTTTAAATGATGCAGATAATATTGCATTTTTAAATCGTTTTAAAGATATTCCAATCCTAACTCTTGAATCGGAGTATGAAAACTACCCTTCCTTAATCATTGATAGTACACAAGGTTTGAAAGAAGTTATTAATCATCTGATATATGATCACAATAAGAAGCACATTGGTTTTGTAAGTGGTCGTAAAGGCAATTCAGATGCTCAGGAGCGTCTGGATGTTTATAAGAAAACTTTAACAGAAGCAGGTATTCCTGTAGATGAGAATTTAATTGTACATGGCAATTTTTCAGAATACTGTGAAGAACTAGTTGAGGATTTGTTGGATTCTCATCCAGAAATGGATGCTCTATGTTTTGCCAATGACCAAATGGCTCTTGGCGGATACAATGTATTAAAGCGACGTGGCATTGAAATCGGCAAGGATATTGCCGTTACCGGTTTCGATGATGTGCCCCTTGCATTAGCTCTGGATCCACCTCTTACAACCGTCCGTGCCAATGCCTGCGAACTGGGATATCGTTCTGTACACGAAGCACTGACTCTTATTAAAAAGGGAAAGATTACTTCTACTCGTTTGAATTCAGCAATGATTATCCGAGATTCTTGTGGCTGTTCAAATGCTGCCGAAAAAACGTCTTCCGATATGAACAATCAAGAAGGAAAAACAAAGCAGGAGCTTTTAGATTGGATCATCAATACAGCTTTTATTAATGATAAAGATACATTTATTTATAACCGTATCTCTACATTAATAACTGAATATGTATCATTACTTTTGGACGTTGCACTGGATGATACTCAAACAACATTCCCACTTGATAAATTAAAGGATATTGTAAAGCAATATGCCAATTCCGATTTGCCGTTATACTATTCCGTAATGCAATTGGATTATTGCTTCCATACCATTGAAAAATTGATACTGACATTAATCAAGGATCCGGAAAAACGCGCCACATTCTGCATTACATCCAATGCAGTTTCCATGCAATTGTTAAATGTTGAGTCCAGTGGCAGATATAATGAAAAGCATAATTATAAACTTAACATCTGGACTTCCAGCTATATCATTCGGGATACTATGATTAACAGCAATAACCTTGAACTAGTTTATTCTCTTATTGGCGATAAGCTACAGCATTTAAATATGATTAGTTCTTATGTATATACTGTTCAAGATGATGAGGTTTGCTTAAATAGCGATGGTAGCTGGCATGTACCGGAACGATTACAATTACAGGTATACAATAAGGATCAGGTTACCATACCTCTGACGAAAGCAGAATATTCTGTTGCAACAAAGGATTTATTCAACAATGCATATACACCAAAACAAAGACGCTTCACCATGATATTGACACCAATATTTACAAGTGAAAGACACCATGGTGTATTCCTGTGCGAGGTTGATATTTCTCATTTCCACCACATCTATTCAATTAGTTTGGAATTGGGAACTACCATGAAATATCTGGAAATGTATGATGAGCAGCAACAGACCAATCAGCAGTTGGAATATACTCTGTCCGTTCTGCATGAGAAGAACCGGCAGCTCAGCAAGATATCAACCATTGATGAATTGACCGGACTAAAGAACCGTAGAGGCTTCTTAACCGAAACCCAGACCGTTATTTCTTCTGAAATCAACCAGGGTCAGCGTGCAATTCTCTTGTTTGCTGATATGGATAATTTGAAAATGGTAAATGATATGTTCGGTCATGAAGACGGTGACTTTGCACTCCGCACCATTGCAACCGCATTAAAAACCAGTTTGCGTGGCAATGATATCATAGGACGAATTGGCGGTGATGAATTTGTTGCCTTTGCATTATTAGGCAATCAACAATCTACCGAAACCATATCGAACCGTATTCATAACAAGCTTGAAATCATGAATAAGAATTGCGATAAGCCATATTACATTGATGCAAGTATTGGTATTGTAGACTTTGTCTGCGATGCAAATATGGATATTCAGGAACTGATTAAAAAGGCTGATGATGCGTTATACGAGAACAAATCCCGCAAACGTAAATCTGTTCTTAAAAGTGAGAACTAGAACATAAAAAAATCGAATCAATGATAAAATAAGAAACTGTCACTTCCGATTATAGAAGTGACAGTTTCTTATTTTTTAGCATTTGATTAACATTCAATAATACCATTTAATTCCTGATATAAGCTTCGTGCATAACTGTCTGTCATGCCACAAACCAAATCTGTTACCAGCAGGATGCGCAGATACAACTTTTCTTCTTCACTCTTTCCGGTTGCATCCATATAATAACGTTCCACATAATTATCAGAAATTAATGTAACCACTTTTTCATCAATGGTTCCCAACTCTTTCTCCGTATCAAAGTAAATTGCTGCTTTTACAAACTTATCCAACAAGAATTCCAACATATGTCCTGCTGCAATTTCCAATTTGTAAATAGGTTCCGAGATAAATGCATTGCGATATGCAATAGCTCCCATTGCTTCCATTAACCCCTCTGCATAAGTACCATGGAACAAATCATATCCATAGGTACCATTCATGATAGCTTCGTAATTAGAAACAAATCCATGGGTTGCACATTTAATTAAATAATTCTGAACATTCATTGCCCAGTTTTGTACTGCATAGAATTCCGGATTGCCATATTACCGATCCAATGCTTTCTGATATTGATGTCTCAATTCTTCCAATGGATTAAAATAATTGGTAACCCAAACCGGACAGTTCTTATTCAACAGAATCAATTCCCGTTCTAACATTCCATAAGTAATACAGCCCTTCTTCACTGCATCCTCAATATCTGCGGTCTTATATGCAATATCATCTGCCGCTTCCAGAATAAAGGTCATAGGATTTCGATTCCCATTGGTTCCGGTAGCTTCCTGTATCTCTCGGAACACCTCTCTGTCTGCATAGAAATAACCCATTTTTTTATACTTAATATCCTCCGCCTTCGGGTTGGACTCCAAAGAAGAATTCGGATATTTCAAAATCGTACTCAATAATGCATAAGTTAAATTCATACCGTACTCATCGGAAAAGAAATGCAACTTGCTAATTAAACGCAACGCCTGTGCATTACCTTCGAACTGATAAAAATCCTGCTTCATCTGTTCCGTAAGTATGTCTTCAATCTTCCGGTCAAAGAACATCATTTCCGGCAACCGTTCCCGAAACCATTGTCGGATTGCAGTTTCACCAAAATGTCCAAAAGGCGGATTACCAATATCATGAATTAATCCTGCGCACTGTAAAACATTGCACATATCTTCCGCAATTCGCCAGTTAAAGTTCGGATCCTTCTTCGATGCAATCAAATTCTTACCAATATTCTGCCCTAAGGATCTTGCAAAGGAAGACACTTCTAAAGAATGTGTTAATCTGGTACGAATAAAATCACTCTTATCTAAAGGAAAGACCTGTGTTTTATCCTGTAATCGTCGAAAAGAGGCACTTCCTATGATTTTCTGATAATCCTTTTCATATTCAGTTCTTAAGTCCCGTCCACCTGTCTGATTTACCGGTGGCATATTCCTTCTCCGGGAACAAAGAAGCTGATTCCACTCCATTGTTTCTCTCCTATGTTAATCTCTTACAATGTCTTTCAATTCGATTATTATTAATCCGTAATAATTCGTCTTGCTCCATACGGTGTATCATAGAACACATTAGAAACTATAATACCGGTTCTGGAGTCACATGCATGAACAATCTGTCCATTTCCAATATACAAAGCAACATGATGAATAGTGCCGTTACTATATGCATAGAATACCAAGTCTCCCGGCTGAAGATTATCAATGGAAACCGGCACACCATTACTGAACTGTGCTCTGGAAGAACGGTTAATTGTATAACCAAAATTCTCATATACACGCATGGTAAATCCGGAACAATCCGTACCATTCGTCAAGCTTGTACCACCCCATACATAGGAATTACCAACAAACTGCAAACCATAGTTTACCACCTGCATCCGCT
This sequence comes from Lachnospiraceae bacterium, assembly GCA_017461045.1. Taxonomy (GTDB): domain Bacteria; phylum Bacillota; class Clostridia; order Lachnospirales; family Lachnospiraceae; genus CAG-632. The sequence goes on from JAFTZJ010000049.1 coordinate 16,481, forward strand.
TGGTAGAGGCTAGTTCATCAATGGTAAATGCTGTTTTGGTTCCAAAATGTACATTGACATATTCTGCTGACACATAGCCCTCTGTTCCATCATCCAAGGAAACCTTTACCCAACCATCTAATTCTTCAATCAAAGTCAAATCCTGATTCTGCACCACGCGATCCAAAATGGAGGATTCTGTTGTAGGCTGTTCCCGCACCATTAGTACATCTGCATTTACCGTAGCAACGGTACTACATACCTGCTGTGCATAGGCACCGGCTTCATCATCAAATACCAAATAATCGTTGCTAACATAGCCATCTACATTGCCGGAATGAATCTTCGTCCAAGACTCTCCCCGTTCCACAACATCTGCTAAGGAACCGACTACCATTTTACCAATAATATTTCCTTCTGTACTTGGCATATCTCGAACATTCAAAGAATTATCTACCACTGCCATACACTTTCCTGCATACTCCGGATAGCTTCCCACCTCCGGCACCGCCTCGCCTAATACTTGAGATGTATCAACAGCTACGCCTAACTCATCATCCGATAAATTCTCTATATAATTGTCTACATCATACGCAATACCTGCCACTGCACTATTGCTATAACGATTGGATGCTCCAACCTCTTCTGACAACATTATGCAACTGATTAATACAATCAGTGCCCCAAAACCTGCCATAAGAATCGGACCAATTAATTTTCGTTTTTGCATATTTCTTACCTTTTCATATAAACGACTCCCAAAGGAGTCATAGCGTAGTTTCCATAACAGTATATCAAATCCTAAAGGTATATTCAAATCCAAAATGCATATAATACCAGAAGATATCAAAAGAAAGCGAGGAATAATTATGAACGAAACATTTCCATTTCAAGCAGAACCTTTACCATATGCTTACAATGCCTTGGAGCCGGAACTATCCAAAGAAATATTAGAATTCCACCACGACAAGCATTATAAAACATATGTGGATAACTTAAACGGAATCTTATCAGACTTTCCGAAATATCAGGATTGGACCTTAGAGAATTTACTCATTCATTTAGAAGATTTACCAACCGACATTCAAACCGGAATCCGTAATAACGGAGGCGGTGTTTATAATCATCAATTATACTTCCGTTGCATGCAGGGAAACGGTTTTTCCATGCCGGAGGGAGATTTTGCCAATATCATTCACCGGGATTTTGAATCCTTTGACAATTTTTCCCGCATTTTTACCAATGCAGCTACGAAAGTCTTCGGTTCCGGTTACGCATGGTTAGTATGCGAAAATGGAAAACTATCCGTAGTCACTACCGGTAATCAGGATACCCCAATTACAAATTCCCAGAAGCCAATTCTATGCATTGACGTCTGGGAACATGCTTACTATCTACAATATCAAAATCGTAGAGCTGATTATATTACCAATTGGTTTCAATTAATTAACTGGGATTATGTAAATACATTATATCTACAGGCTTCTCAAAGTTAATATCTACTGGAAGGACAACAGTTCTGCAACTTCCTTACGCTTCGGTGCTTCCGGCTGGAATACCGGATAACCAATGGCAACTAAGGCTGCCACCTGCTGTCCTTCCGGAATATCAACCACTTCAGCAATCTTGGCTTCATCAAAAATACCCATAATAACTGTACCAAGACCTTTTTCATGTGCTGCTAAACTAAAGGTCTGAGTTGCAATACCTGCATCAAACATTTCCCAACGGTCTTCCTTGGATGTTGTATAGGAACCATCCTTCTCGTATCCGGAACGATTCTTTACCATAGTTACCACTACCAATGCCGGGCAACGGCTAATCGTTTTCATATTATACTCAAATCCCAACACACAATCAGATGCAATCGCCTGCAGCTTTGCTTTGTCCTCAACTACAATGTAGCGTGCAATCTGCGTGTTTTTCCAGGAAGGAGCAAAGGCTGCCACTCCAACGATTTCTTCTAATACTTCGTGCGGTACCGCTTCCTCCTGAAACTTTCTACAGCTTCTTCTGGTTTTAATACACTCCAATGCTTCCATAATCTTACCCCTTTCTTCCAATACCATTTTGTTTATTTTACCCCTGTTCCTGCCATTGTTGCAAAATCGCTTCCAAGGCCTCGCGTGTTTCTATTTCATTGACTCTTCCCCGAATACGTGTGGAATTCGGATATCCTGCCGTATACCAGGACACATGCTTACGCATCTCATGTACAGCGGTATATTCACCCTTGAATTCAATCATCATATCCAAATGACGCAGAATCATGGCTACTACCTCTGATATCGGCGGTTTTTCCTGCACAGCACCGGTTCTTAACGCTTCTTTTATCTGATGGAAAATCCAAGGATTCCCCTTTGCTCCACGACCAATCATAAATGCATCACAGTTGGTTTCTTCCTTCATGCGAAGGGCATCTTCCGCCGTCAGAATATCACCATTGCCAATCACCGGAATATGAACTGCTTCTTTCACCTGTCGGATAATATCCCAATCCGCCTGTCCTGCATAATACTGAGTTCTTGTTCTTCCATGTACTGCTATGGCTGATGCACCATTTTTTTCTGCAATCTGTGCAATTTCTACAGCATTAACATGTTCTTCATCAATTCCTTTTCGAATCTTAATGGTAATCGGTACTGATACCGCCTGACTCATAGCCGAAACAATTTCTCCTACCAATTCCGGATTCTTCATAAGCGCAGAACCTTCCCCATTGTTAAATACCTTCGGCACGGGGCAACCCATGTTCACATCGATAAAGTCAAAACCGATTTCTTCTACCCTTTTTGCCATATCTGCCAATAACTGAGGTTCTGAACCGAACAACTGTAAGCCAATTGGTTTCTCCCGCTTATCTAATGCCAGCAAAGGAATTGTATTCTTATTATTGTAAAACATTGCTTTTGCACTGACCATTTCTGTATAAAGAATGTCACAGCCCTGCTCCTTGCAAAGCAACCGATAAGGCAAATCTGTAATGCCGGCCATAGGTGCCAATATTAACTTATCCTGTATATCAATTGTTCCAATCTTGGCTGTCATTTATTTTCCCTGCTTCTCATAAATCAAACGAAGTCCCTTCAAGGTTAAATCCGGATCATATTCATGAATAAAGCTTGTTTCCTGAGAAATAATTTTACCAAGCCCACCGGTTGCAACCACTTTCATATCCTCTAATCCGGACTCCTCTTGAATCTTACGAATAATGTATTCCGTCTGTCCGATGCAACCGTAAATCAAACCTGCCTGCATACTGGTTACAGTATTCTTCGCCAAAATGGTATCCGGTTTACGAATTTCAATTTCCGGAAGCTTTGCTGCATTGTTCCATAAGGCATTGGCAGAAATACGAATACCCGGAGAGGTTACTCCGGCCACCAGACTGCCATCTGCAAGCACCAAGTCGTGTGTGGTTGCAGTTCCAAAATCAATCACCAATACCGGTCCTCCATATAACTCATAGGCTGCCACTGCATCTACTATACGGTCTGCACCCAATTCCCGCGGATTCTCCGTTGCAATCTTAATACCGGTTTTAATGCCGGGACCTACAATAATCGGTTTTACATGTAAATATTTCATAATACCGCTGGTCAAGGAATGCATGATTGCCGGTACTACGGATGCAATAATTACAGCTTGCACTTCACTTACCTGTATATTTCTGGCAGTCAAAAGATCGGTAAAGAAAATACCATACTCATCCGAAGTACGAGGAATCTTAGTCGTCATTCGGAAGGTACCTTTGATGGCATCACCCTTAAATAAGCCGATGGTAATATTCGAATTTCCTACATCGATTGTTACTAACATAGATTGCATTTCTCCTTATTTTTCATTCTGGTCTAAGCCCTTAGATTTCGTAATCAACGCAGCAACGGCTGGTCTTTACTTTACCTAATTCCTGAGCAACTGCTACGTGAGCCGGATGAATGGTATACATGGCACAATCCTCAATAGAATCAAAATCTGCAATCAAAACTAATTGTGCATTATCCTCCGGTGCCTGTTCACTATTCACACCCACTTCCATCTTTTTCAAAAACGGAATCTGTTCCGGCAAAGTCATTAATAACTCTCCCAAACGGGTAGCCTCCTGTGTTGGTGTTAACTCTCCATTTCCACGAATTCCAAACATTACTACGTGACGTATCATAGTTTTTCCCCTTTCTTTCTCCAATCTACTCTTCCGTATCGAACTGTCCTCCAAGGAAGAATACCTTATAATAGGTTTCCAACGCTTCTAACAGTTCTTTTCGTTCTTCCCGCATCTGTTTAATCTTTAATGCACTTCCGATTTCATCAAACAACAAATCTCCATCATTGGCAGCTGTAATGAAATTCAAGTTACCTTCTGCATCAAATTCCAAAGTAAGGATTCCACCAATATCTTCTGTGTATAACACACACATAATCTGTAATTCTCTTTGGATTGCTGACGGTAAATTCTCAAAATCTTCGTTCAAATAGTATTTTTCTTCATACTTCGATGAAACACATAATATCACATTTTCCTGATACATTAATTCTCTCCTTCTTCCCAAAACTGTATCGGATGATTCCAATCCAGATACCATCCATTTTGTCCCAGAGAATAGCGGAACAAATACCGTGCATAAATCTCGCTTCTTGGCACATAAGGATTCTGCCAATATCGTGAATCTGCAGATGTCTCCCGATTATCACCCATTACAAAATAACAATCCTCCGGAACCTGCCAAGCCGTATCTTCCTCTCGAAATTCCTTAGTGGTTCCTTGTGTATATGTATCTGAGATAAGCCTGTCATTTACACAAACACCATCCTCCTTTAACTCTACGGTATCTCCCGGGCAACCGATGACGCGTTTTACCATGAATTCATTGTATTCCTCACTCCAGAATATAATAATTTCACCATAAGTCGGCTCTCCAAACCAATAGGCCATTCGATTCCCCAATATCCGGTCCCCTGTCAAAATGGTTGTTTCCATAGAGCCGGAAGGAACTACTGCATGAAAGAATACTACCTGTGTCAAAACCAATGCAATGATGACTCCAAATATCACCGGTAATATCACAGAATGAAAGAACTCATGCAACCTGTTCTTCTTTAATGGTTCTTCCACCTTAATCTCCGGCTTTCGTTCATAAGACTGCTCTATTTTTTCTTGTGCCTCTGAAAGAATAATGTCTATATCCTCATCCGAAACATCTACTTCTGATTGTTTCTGTTCGGATTGCTCTTCCATATCTCTTTCGTTTACTTCCTGATTTTCCTGATTCATATTCCAAACCTTACACTTACATTCTTCATATTTTATTCAAAATGCTGAATATTAATTATAACACATTACATCAAAAATGACCATAAGATAACCCTTTTCCTCTGAAAATGGCCAATAAAAAAATTGATTATCTACAATTCTTAGTTTATTATTCTGTACCAGTCTTCCAAGCTCCTGTTCTACCTGATAAGCGCCTTCCACTCGTGGTAGTTGCATTTGATGCAGACCTGCACTACCCATTTTCTCTAATTGCTCAATTATCTGTGGTAGCAGTTCCGGCTGTTCCTGATAAATAGTTGTATATTCCATACCTAATACCAGTTCTTTGGTAATCGCCTGAACACCCTCCATAAAACTTTTTGCAATTCTCCGGTTGGCATCCTGAATATGCTGAATTGCCTCTGCATATACATCGGATTCTATCTGTTCTTTAACTTCCATAGTGTGCAACGCGATATCAATATATAACTGACTATGAAAGCCTAGACAAATCACTTTATCAAACTGCAATATTCCATGTTCCTGCATCACCTGCTTAATTGGCAGAAATACATCCACACGGAATCGATTGTAATACTGTGTCCACCATACCTCCAGAGCAGTTCGCCCCTGAAGCAAGGCTCTTCGATATGCATCCATATCATCTTCCGTCAGTTGCACAAAATCCCATACCAAACGATGTACATCATTTGCCGGCCATTTAGCCATAGCTGCTTGCATGGCAGATTCATTAATATCTGCAAGCCATATTGTTGCTCCCCGTTCCAGAAAGGGTTGCAAATCCATATCATCACAAGCACCGGCACCCAGTATTAGGATTCGTTCCTCCTGCCGTTGTTCTCTTGCAATATAATCCGTAATTTGTTCACGGTAATCCCGCCAGCGCTTGTCTGCACCGGGCACCCGTTCATTTCCTCTCATTGAATCTTCCTTTACCTTCCACCAATACATTCCTTCGCGGATTCCTGCAACCAAAATCTGCAATAGACTGCAATTGGTGCTTCATGTTCCAACACCTGTATTCCCAAACGCTGATAATTCTGAATGGTCTCATACCCGCTTGTGCTACTAACTGCCCCTAGCAAATATATGGGGATATTCAAGGACTGCGCCTGCATGGCAAAGGATTCTAATTCCTGATTGATTGCAATTGTACCGGAATGATAGCTTTCCATTAGAACAACATGGATTGCATCTGTCAGTTCCGGATATGGTATTCCCGGATATGCCCGAAGCCATAAAATGTAATCGGTAGCCGGATGCAGACCATGGTATTCTATCGGTTTAGTTGTCGGAATAACCACCATTTTCTGAGACCACTGACCGTCTTCCTCGTAAACACCCACATAATCCTGTTGAACACTGAATACATTATCTTCAAAGGTCTGATGTGCCAGCAGCTTTCTTCCCTGATGTACATAGGTTCTTTTATCTGAGTTACGATATACTACAAATACTCCCTGTAGCCCTTGTCTTGCTGTTTCCACCGCATAGGCAAAATTGTAAAGTCCGTTGGCGCGATCATCCTCCAAAGGATAATTGCTGGAAACCAATAGAATCGGTAATTTCGCATCTGCATATACATAATCCAGCATCGCCGCCGAGTATTGCAGGGTATCCGTTCCATGACAGATAATAATCCCGTCATACACTTCTTGATTTATCAATTTCCCCACTTCTTGTATTAACTTGTCCAAATACTCCGCATTCAGATTCTCGCTTAATATTTCATACGGACGAATACAGGTAAAATCTACATCAGACGCCTGCACCGAAAATTGTTCTTTATAGCACTCCAGCAAGCGATATGCCTGCGCAGAATCCGGTGCAATCCAACCGTTTTCCTTTTTTTGACTACCGATGGTGCCACCGGTAAAAACAACTGCCAGCTTCATCTTGATTCCTCTCTCATATTCTATTTCATAACTATTCCGATTCGTTCATTCTCTATAATTCTCTATTAATATATACTATATTCTGCAGAAAAAGGCAATTTAAAGCAGAAACAGGCAATTTCAAAGCAGAAACAGGCAATAAATTTCCCTTCTGTTTATGATATAATTCTTGCTATATCACTAAATTATTCTAGGAGGTTTTTATGAATTTACAACTATCCAATGACGATGACAATCAAGTAACAACTCCGGTTCGTACTAAAGAAGACTTTAAGGATGACAATTTTGACCCGGCAGCTGAAGATACTGTCTTTATTGCAAACCAGTACAGAAAACCGGATGAAGGAATACATCTAAGCAAAGATGCACATTATCTTGCCACACCGGAAAGTTTTCCACCGGTTCTGATGCTCTTTGGTGCAGGTGTTATCCTGTTTGCTATATTCTATTATGGTTTTTCTATGGATGCCAGCCTTTTTCAACTTGTTAACTCCGGTGAGCTTATGGGGAATATGATGACCGTATCCATAATGAGTTTTCTCGGTAGCGGATTAATAATTGCTGATGCCATAATCATGTGCAAAAAAGGTATTTCCAGCGGTTCCCTTATTGCATGGGCAGTTATTTGCCCAATTGTTTATTTTTTCAAGCGTTGCAAGGATAATGGCAACACTGTACTAATTGCTTTTATCATTATAGTCGCTCACTTAGGCGCTACTATATATACCACAAATGAAATTTTCCATGCTTATGCAGAATCTATGCATATTGAAATTAATGACAGCGGATTTCAAGGTTTCACTTTAACTTCTGTAGCAATGGAAGATTTGCCAAAAATGCAATTATACATAGGTTCACATGGTCCTTTTAATTACGATACAATAATTTACTATAACGTTCAGGACGCTACTTACCAATTCGTTACTCAAACAAGTCCACAACCTGATTTATTAGTAATAGAAGGAACCACAACCATACATGGTATCGAAGAAGACATTTCCATCCAACTAGAATACGATTCCTTTGATTTTCATCAAATCACTATTGGTGATTCTGTTTACTATTCAAATGAGCAACTTACCGATATTCTTTATGAAATGGTTAAACAAATACCAGGAGCTTGATTTTTCAATCAGCTCCCGGCGTGCATTACAATAATTAAAATAATCATCTATTCCCGGCACAGCTCATTCGCAAGTGAATCCAGCTGTGCCGTACTGTTTTCATCCAAGGCAGAGAGAATTCTTACAGTTGTATCTGTAAATGTAATGTTCTTACTCTTTTCAAACATTCCCTGCATCACCTTTGCCGCAAGCGGTGCCCAGCTTCCATTTTCTATTAATCCGACGGTACGATTACTATAGTTCCGTTCGGTCAAATGATGAATGTACTCACGCATAAATGGGAACACCTCTCCGTTATATGTGGTAGTGGCAAGAACCATTTTACTATATCGGAATGCATCTTCCACGGCTTCTGCCATATCACATCTTGCAAGGTCATTGACTACCACTTTCGGACAACCATTTTGCTCTAATTTCTCTGCCAACTGCAAAACTGCTTTCTTGGTATTGCCATATACAGAAGTATATGCGATTACAACCCCTTCTTCTTCCGGTTGATAACCGGACCAGGTATTATATAAATCCAAATAGTATCCAAGATTCTCTGATAATACAGGTCCATGAAGCGGACAGATAACCTGAATATCCAAACCTGCTGCCTTTTTCAGCAAATTCTGAACTTGCAGACCATACTTGCCTACAATACCTATATAGTATCGTCTTGCTTCACATGCCCAGTCTTCTTCTACATCAAGCGCACCGAATTTTCCAAATCCATCTGCTGAAAACAACACTTTATCAGTACTATCATAGGTAACGATTACCTCCGGCCAATGGACCATTGGTGCTGCAACGAAAGTAAGTTCATGTTTACCAAGATTCAGTTTATCTCCTTCTCCTACAACTACCTGTTTTTCAGCAAAATCCGTTCCAAAGAAATTCTTCATCATCTTAAATGCTTGTACGGAAGATACGATTTGAGCCTCCGGATAAGCATCAACAAAGTTCACAATATTCGCAGAATGATCCGGTTCCATATGCTGTACAATTAAATAATCCGGTTTCCGTTCTCCCAAAGCATCCTGAATATTCTTCAACCACTCTTCCGTAAAGTTGGCATCCACCGTATCCATGATTGCAATTTTTTCATCCAAAATTGCATAGGAATTATATGCCATACCATTCGGCACAATGTACTGTCCTTCAAACAAATCAATGGCATGGTCATTTACACCAATATATATAATGTCGTTCGTAATTATCATTTCTACTACCTCCGCTTTTTAATCTATAGTATCACAAACTTGCCAATAAATCCATGAATAGAAGCCGTTCCCTTAATTTTACAGTATTAAAAAAGATCCCACAAACACTAGTTTATGGGACCTTTGCTTATCATTTACTTTTGTTATTCTAACTGCTTAGACTATACAATACCCTGAGCTGTCATAGCATCTACAACCTTCAGGAATCCGGCAATATTAGCACCTGCTACATAATCACCTTCTGTTGCATACTTCTTAGCAGCATCATCGATATTATGGAAGATGTTTTCCATAATACCCTGTAACTTAGAATCTACTTCTTCGAAGCTCCAAGAAAGTCTTTCGCTATTCTGACTCATTTCTAATGCAGAGGTAGCAACACCACCGGCATTTGCAGCCTTACCAGGTGCAAATAATACGCCATTATCCTGTAAGTACTTGGTTGCATCTAAAGTAGTAGGCATATTAGCACCTTCTGCTACAGCGATACAACCGTTAGCTACTAACTGCTTAACATCATCGATTAATAATTCATTCTGGGTTGCACAAGGAAGGGCAATATCACACTTCACAGACCATACACCACGTCCATCATGATATTCTGCACTTGGACGAGCTGCTGCATATTCGGTCAAACGCGCACGTTTTACTTCCTTAACTTCCTTTAACAGTTCAACATCGATTCCTTCCGGATCATATACCCAACCGGTTGAATCTGAAACAGTTACAACCTTAGCACCCATCTGCTGTGCCTTCTGAGTTGCATAGATTGCTACATTACCGGAACCGGAAACACATACAGTCTTACCTGCAATATCATGACCGTTGCATTTTAACATTTCTCTTGTTAAATATAACAAACCATATCCGGTTGCTTCTTTTCTTGCTAAAGAACCACCGTAAGATAATCCCTTACCGGTTAATACACCTTCGTATACACCACGAATTCTCTTATACTGTCCGTACATATAACCGATTTCTCTTGCACCTGTTCCGATATCACCTGCAGGAACGTCGGTATCAGCACCAATGTACTTATACAACTCTGTCATAAAGCTCTGGCAGAATGCCATAACTTCTCTGTCTGACTTACCCTTCGGATCGAAGTCAGAACCACCCTTACCGCCACCAATTGGAAGACCGGTTAAGGAATTCTTGAAAATCTGCTCGAATCCTAAGAATTTAATAATACCAAGATTAACAGAAGGATGAAGTCTTAAGCCACCCTTGTAAGGTCCGATTGCGGAATTAAACTGAACACGGTAACCGGTATTAACCTGTACCTGACCATTGTCATCAACCCAAGGCACACGGAACTTAAACTGACGCTCCGGCTCACACAGACGCTCTAATAAGGCATCTCTTCTGAAAGCCTCTTCATTTGCTTCAATTACTGGACGAAGAGAATTTAACACCTCGTCAACAGCCTGTAAAAATTCTGGTTCACTTGCATTTTTCTTCTGAACCAATGCAAGCACGTCATCAACATATGACATAAGAAACTCCTCCTTGTATATTCATTTTTTATGCGTTACATTATATTACATTCTAAACTTCATTTCAACGAAAAAATTGCACAATTATATGTTTAACTTATCTACACTTGCATATTTGGCACCCGTTCTGCCAAATAATTGAATATTTTTAAACCATAAGCCCGCTTATTCGTAAAATGTAATACATACTGCTGCTTTTTGGTTCGAATCTGTATCATAAAATAATCAATATCCGGAGTCGGTTCAATCCATTTTACACCAAGGACTTCTGTATACGGCAAAAGTTTCTCCTTGTTATGAAGCTTTAACTTAATATGCTCTTCTGTAAATTCATAAGTAATGTCGTATGCCTGCTGCCGAAGGGAAGACTTCAACAGATACACACCATAGAATCCGGCTACTGCTGCCACTGAAATTACCAGGTACCGCATACTCGGCAGTCTCCATACTAAAACCATTCCCAAAATTCCCAACAATATGAAGATAATTCCCATGATACGAAAACTCATTCGACTTGCTTTGCTTTTCTTTACTGTATATGTTAATCCCATTTTTTACTCCTTGTTCCTCCGTTAACATTACCATTTGTGATTATACTACATTTCCAATTGTCCTTCAAACATTTCATGTAACAATCAGATATTCTGTGGCTTTTATACAATTAGCCCTAGCATATCAATTTCTAATTTGTTATAATGTATAAAATGTGTACAACAAGGAGGAGTTACAATGTCTGAAAAGAGAAAATATAGGCGTCTTCCAATTACGCTTACCCTCGAGGTTTCTTCCCTCTTCAAACAGAATGAAGAAATACAGATTGGCAATGCTGAATTCAATGTATTTAATATATCCAAATCCGGAATCGGTTTTACCACCACTACCAAAATTCCATTGGAGTATTATTTCAATGCAACTATCAAGTTCGATGATTCCGGCGATTGCTTAAAATATGTAGTACGTATTATCCGTACAGAAATTTTAGAGGATGGCAGTTACTTATACGGATGCGAATTCGTAGGCTTTGCCAGCATCTACGATTACTTATTTGATCAATACGAATCTCAGATTGATGAATAATAAAACGAGGAATCCTATTCCAAGATTAGGATTCCTCGTTCTGCTTTTGCCCGTAATATCCGCATGCAACTGGCATTAATCTGTTCTTCGGAGATTCTTCCGTCCTGCACAGCCTGCAATACTCCCTGATAGCACGCTTCATATTCCATTGGCATCAATATCATATCACAACCAGCCTGTATCGAAGTGACTGCCGCCTCTGACTGCCCATAATTCTCTGTTATAGACCCCATCTGAAACGAATCTGTCATAATGACACCATCATAACCCAATTCTTCCCGTAAAAGCCCTGTAACTACTGATTCTGATAAAGTAGACGGATTCTCCGCATCTACGCTTCGCAACACCAAATGCGAAACTAAAATCGCATCGGTTTTCACCTCAATGGCTGATTGAAATGGTTGAAACTCTTGTTGACGCAATACATCCAATGTTGTATCTACATATTGCAAATTCTCATGACTGTTACCAATAACACCACCATGTCCCGGAAAATGTTTGGTAACAGCACTTACTCCATTTTCCTGTAATCCACAAATCTCAGATGCAACCATAGTAGACACCTGATTAGAATCGGAACCAAAGGAGCGGGAACCAATTTCATAGTTATTCGGATTGGTTAACACATCCGCAACCGGCGCAAAATCCATGTTAAAGCCCAACGCAGATAAATCATTTGCCAAGGTAGCACCTGTTTCGTATGCTTTGGCTTCATCACCGGTTGCACCGATACTTTGCATAGTACCTACGTTACCCATACTGATACCCTCAGCACTTCCCAATCGGCTTACAATACCGCCTTCTTCATCAACACCAATAAACATTGGGGTTCGACTGTTTTGTTGCAATGCAGCCGTTAATTCCTGCACCTGTGCATCTGACTGAATGTTGCCACCCATCAGAATAACACCGCCCGGTTGAAATTTCTGAATGGTCGCAATTTCCGCATCTGTTACCGTCAATCCACTATTGGAGGTTTCTAAGCTTGGCTGTGACAGATTTCCCATGGTTACATAGAACAGTTGTCCTACTTTTTCTTCCAAAGTCATTGTTTCCAAATATTCTTCCAACAGTTGTTCCTGGGTGGGAATTACAAACCGTTCCGGCAGAAATTGCATTTCTGCTGTGTCTGTAACTGTCACGGTAACTGCCTCCGGTTGACCGCAACCGGTCAGGAATAACAACATTCCCGCAACTCCATATGTAATTATCTTACGTACTTTCTTCTTATGTATTCTCATCAATATTTGTATCCCTTTTGTAACAAAGCGAGATGCGCATTGCGAATCCCGCCCTGATTACATATTATAATAATTCCTTTAACATCTGATTTACGGAACCCGGATCAGCCTTACCCTTCATAGCCTTCATGGTCTGTCCTACCAGGAATCCAATTGCTTTTTCCTTACCGTTTCGATAGTCTGCAACCGATTGAGGGTTCGCCGCAATCACCTCTTCTACTACCTTACGCAAGGCGCCTTCATCATTCACGGTTTTTAAACCATGTTCTTCTACATACTTCTCCGGATCAATATCCTCTGCAAACACCTTCTCAAACACTTCTTTTGCAACTGTACCGTTAATGGCCTTTGATTCCACTAATTGAATCAGTTTTGCAAGATTCGTTGCAGAAAATGCAAGTTCATCTGCTTCCATTTCATGCTCTTTGAGCAATCGCATGGTTTCTACCATCAACCAGTTCGATACCTTTTTCGGTGCCGCACCTAAAGCGATGGTTTCCTCAAATAAATCTGCCATTTTCTTAGAGGATGTAAGAATATCTATATCATATTCCGGAATATCATATTCTTCTTTATAACGTGCCTGTTTCTCTGCCCGCAGTTCCGGTTGTTTTCCCCGTATTTCTTCTATCCATGCATCACTGATTTGGATTGAAACCAAATCCGGATCCGGAAAATAACGGTAATCCTGTGCATCTTCCTTCGAACGCATTGCATACGAATATCCCTTGGTATCATCCCAACGACGAGTTTCCTGTACAACCTCTTTGCCATCTTCAATCAAAGCAATCTGACGTTCCCGTTCATTTTCAATGGCTCTTGCTATTGCCTTAAAGGAATTCAGATTCTTCATTTCCGTACGGGTACCGAATTCCTTTGCACCCACTTCACAAACAGAGAGATTCACATCTGCACGCATAGAACCTTCATTCAGCTTACAGTCAGAGGCTCCGAGGTACTGAATAATCAGACGTAGCTTATCCAAATATGCAATAACCTCTTCCGCAGAACGCATATCCGGCTCAGAGACAATTTCAATTAACGGTACACCGGAACGGTTGTAATCAACCAGAGATGCACCGTCACAAGCATCATGCACTAGCTTGCCGGCATCCTCTTCCATATGAATCTCATGAATACCAATCTCTTTCTTTTGTCCGTTGACTTCTATCTCAACCTTACCATTTCTGCAAATTGGATAATACAACTGAGAAATCTGGTAATTCTGCGGATTATCCGGATAGAAATAATTCTTACGATCAAACTTACAATTCTGAGTAATAGTACAGTTCGTAGCCAAACCAACTGCAATTGCTTTCTCTACAACACCCTTATTCAAAACCGGAAGCGAACCGGGCATGCCGGTACATACCGGACATGTATGAGTATTCGGTGCACCACCAAACTCCGTGCTGCAACCACAGAAAATCTTTGTTTTCGTTGCTAATTCTACATGAACTTCCAAACCAATAACTGTTTCATATACTTTGCTCATATTATAGCCCCCTTTCCCTTAAAGTAGTCGGGCGCTTATAACTCATTGTCCGCTCAAATGCATAAGCAGCACGAATAATTGTCTTTTCGTCGAATGCATTTCCTACTAATTGCATACCAACCGGCATTCCGTTCTTATCAAAACCGCAAGGCAGAGAAATACCCGGTAACCCGGCTAAGTTTACGGAAACGGTATAAATATCTCCAAGATACATCTTTAATGGGTCTGACAGACTTTCTCCCAGCTTCAAGGCTGTGGTTGGTGCTACCGGTCCTAAAATAACATCATAGGTTTCAAAGGCCCTGTCAAAGGCCTGCTTAATTAAGGCTTTTGTCCGCAATGCCTTCAAGTAATATGCATCATAATAACCGGAACTAAGAACAAAGGAACCCAGCATAATTCTACGCTTTACTTCTGCTCCAAAGCCTTCCGAACGAGTCTTCTTATACATATTATGCAAGTCTGTAAAAGAATCTGTACGGTAACCATACTTCACACCATCAAAACGCTCTAAGTTAGAGCTTGCTTCCGCTGATGCAATTATATAATAGGCCGGAATTGCGTATTCCACCAAACTCAAATCAAATTCTTCTACAATTGCACCCTTAGCTTCTAACACCTTAGCTGCTGCCAGCACCTGCTCCTTTACATCCGGATCAATTCCTTCGCCGAAATAATCTCTTGGAATACCAATCTTCATTCCCTTCACATCATCTACCAATGCAGATGTGAAATCCGTATCCTCTCGATCTACGGATGTAGAATCCTTCTTGTCATGCTTACTTATTATTTCCAGAATTGTTGCACAATCTGTTACATCCTTTGCTAATGGTCCAATCTGATCCAAAGAAGAACCATAGGCAATCAAGCCATAGCGGGAAACACGACCATAAGTAGGCTTAATTCCGGTTACACCACAAAATGCCGCCGGTTGTCGAATGGAACCACCGGTATCCGAGCCCAATGCGTATGGCACTTCCTCTGCCGCTACTGCTGCTGCCGAACCACCGGAAGAACCTCCCGGCACACGACTAATATCCCATGGATTCTTAGTGACACCATAATAGGAAGTCTCTGTAGTAGAACCCATAGCAAACTCATCCATATTGGTTTTACCTATAATCACTGCACCGGCTTTCTGCAACTGAATCACTGCATCTGCTGTATAAGTCGGCTTAAAATTACTTAATATCTTAGAACTGCAGGTTGTCAACATTCCCTCTAAACACATGTTATCCTTAATTGCAACCGGAACACCTGCCAAAGGACCTGTCAACTCACCATTATCAATTTTCTTTTGAATCGTTTCTGCCTGTGCGAATGAACCTTCTTTATCTACCGTTACAAAACAGTTGTAATCCGGCTCCAGCTTTTCGATTCTATCAAGGGCTGCCTGTGTTGCTTCTACCACTGACACTTCACCGGAGGCAATTTTCTTTCCCAGCTCTACGGCTGTTAACTGCATTAAATCCATGTTCTTTTCCTCCTTAGCCAAATGTCTTCGGAACCTTGTAGCAACCATCCTTGCTTTCCGGTGCATTCAGAATCATATTCGCTCTGTCATCACCATTGGTTACTATATCTTCTCGGAACACGTTATGCACATCGAAGGTATGGCTCATTGGGTCCACTCCCTCTGTATCCAACTCATTTAACTTGCTGACGTATTCCAGCATAGTACTCATATCCTTTTTTGCCTGTTCTTTCTCTTCGTCAGAAAGCTCCAGTTTAGCCAGAATTCCAATATAATCAATAGTTTCATCTGCAATTGTCATTGACACAGCCTCCTCATTCCGCTCATTCAAGCGTCCTTCTACTATTCTTCCGTCTTTTCCACAACAACCTTAGATTCTTTCTTTTCCTTCTTTTCAAATACGTTCTGCAATGCCTGTAAGCCTAAAATAACAATTCCACCTGCTACAAAGAACACAAAGCCAAAAGTCTTCCAAGACAACGGATCAACCGGTTCACTAATTGCGGTTGGACCCATAATTATCGCATAAAAAGAACCAAGCATCATTCCTACGATAAAATACATCATAGCACTACGATGTTTTTGCAAACCGGCACGTAAACCTTTTACTACCGTAAAAATACCTGTCAAAATACCGCAACCAAAGATAAATAATGCCGGAACATAAGAAAAGTCCATAGATAAAAATCCCTTTATTGCCAACATAATTGGTTGATAAATACCAAATACCAATAACAAGGTAGAACCGGAAATACCAGGCAATACCATAGCCGAAATCGCTAACATTGCTGCCACAAATAAGTAGATACACAATCCAATATTCAAATTGGACATTGTTAAATCAACCGTACCTTTCATGAAGGCATGTTTTGAAAAATATGTGATTCCTACTACCAAAGCTGCGCCCAGTACCGTAAAAATACTATTCCAGTATTTTCCCTTAAAGGACTCCTTTTCTTCTATTACAATCAACGGAATTGCAAACAATATAAATCCAATAAACAAAGAACTAATTTGATAGATATACTTCTCAAATAAGCTGGTAATCACAATGGCCGCTAATGCCATACCAATAATCCAGCCAATTCCCATTTTCAGCAGAAAGAAAAATGCGCTCTTTCGCTTTTCCTTATCCTTGCTCATAATGTCATTCAGGGAATTAATAAATCCATCATATAATCCTAATACAAACGCTACTGTTCCTCCGGATACTCCCGGCACACTATCTGCCAATGCCATGAGAAATCCGCCTATCATCTTCATTATCATTGCTTTGATTCCTTTCTTATTTATAATATCAACTGTGTGAAATGCTATCACGCAATGGTTAAATCTGTCAAGTATCAGAGCCTTTTTCTTATGGATTTTATTCTTTTTTTAGGCAATTTATTCTTATTTCTTTTTCCACAAACTGCAAACTGCAATTCCACTCAATACAAAAGCGCCAAATGCCAGCATTGGCATTGCTGAATCACCGGTTTTCGGCGTATCTGTATCCTTTTCCCAAAAGGCTTCCAGCACTAACTCCGGATGCTCCGTGGTTGGGGGCTCCTCCGTTGTCGGCAGTTCTTCTGTGGTTGGCGCTTCTTCTGTAGTCGGTGGTTCCTCTGTAGTCGGCGGTTCTTCTGTAGTCGGCGGTTCTTCAGTAGTCGGTGGTTCTTCAGTAGTCGGCGGTTCCGGGATACGTTTGTTCTCCATTACAATTTCTTGCAGGGTAGCTGATTCAAGAACAGTAAACTCAATATCCTCAGCCTGTTCATATCCTTCTAACGGCTTTAATTCATGTAAACGATAGGTATGACCATATTTTAGGTCCCGAAAGCAAACGGCCTCTGAGGTTGTTGTCCACTGATGCACTAAGGTATTCCCTTCAAATAGTTGCAATTCAACTCCTGCTAACGGTTGCTTGGTTTCTTCGTCCTTCTTTACTATTTCAACATAGGGACGACGTTCCGTATAGATACTAAGATATCCATTGACTTCTTCCTCCATTTTCCCTTTATGAAACACCAAATCCTGCGGTTCAGACTGATTCAAAATATAATCCACATCTCCACCATAAATCGTTCGTTTCCAATTCAGTGTAACTACCGTCCCTTGGGGCATTTCATTTTGTGTCTGAATCAGAAGCGAATTACCGCTTTCATTAATAGTTCCGTCTTCATTACAACGTGTACAAGTAATTCCATCTGCACTGCTTTGTTGAAATGCTCCAAGCACACCATTTGCATCTGTTATAACAGCTTCATATTGCCCACTTTCCGAATTGAATTTCAGTTCCACTTTAGAAGTGATATCCGGTTGACTAACGCAAAATGAGGGAAGTAATTTCTGATTCTCGATTGTATTCCGAATCCGCTCGCACTCCTGCAAATTCGCCCAACCGGCCTGACAGGTTCGAACCACACCATCCCAGGTAATACCGCCGGTATTGCCGCCGCCCGGATTGCCGGAATACAAGTCGATATAATACCAAATCATAATCTGGGTTGCATTATACAAGCGGAAATTCTCAATGGTGCAAGCACCCGTATTGGCCACATTATATCCGCCTTCTCCATCCCGAGGTGCAGACACCATAGCGGCACAGCCCAACACCTGTGATATTCCTCTTTTCTGTTGGTCGTTTAGCTTCGTATATGCAGTCTCCGATACGGTCTCGATAACATTACCGCTAGATAATGCTGAACCATATTGTATGCAAAAAACTGTATTTACATTCCCATCCCGCACATAAATAATCTGCGGTGCCTCCATTCCTCCATCTGATTGATTGTAATAGATTCGCATGGGACTTGAGGATACCGAACCATCTGCCGTCCACACATTTAGGCATGATAACCGTTCCCCGGTTGCAACACGGTGAATGGACTTCTGTGACTCCTCTTTTTGCGGTACTTTTCCATATACCTGTGTTGCACTCAGAATCAAGGACAACACAATCATCATAATACCAAGCAGCACAACGCTACTCTGTTTTAACACTTGTAATCGTTTCATACTTTATTCCTTTCTTTATTCCTGTACTTTGCGTGAAATGTGCAATACCCTCATAGGCACCCCTCCTTTTCATAGTCATTGCGTACACGAATAAAGGATGGAAATCATTCGGGATATCCGAAATAGAATCAATAGTATATCCGACAGAACATAATAGAAATTATAAATCATGTATTTGGGAAATTGTGTTGATTCAAATTGTGGAAACAGACCCACAAATAAGATGTTTTACTAAATGTACAAAATGACTTTTGATTACACGAATCGTTCGTGTATATTTATTATACACACATTTACATTTGTTGTAAAGATTTTTTATTCATATCCTGTTCTGTACTGTCCTTAACCTTGACATACCAAGGGTTTCCTTTTATAATCGTTTTAGATTATGGAATAAGAAGGGAACTATTATGAGTAAAATTATTTTAACCGGTGACCGTCCTACCGGAAGATTACACTTAGGACATTATGTGGGTTCCTTAAAAAGACGTGTAGAATTACAAAATTCCGGAGAATATGATAAGATTTTTATCATGATTGCAGATGCTCAGGCTTTGACCGACAACGCAGACAATCCGGATAAAGTACGGGAGAACATTATTGAGGTTGCTTTGGATTATTTATCCTGTGGTCTTGACCCTGCTAAATCAACCTTGTTTATTCAGTCTCAGATACCGGAGTTAACAGAGTTATCATTCTATTATATGAATCTGGTAACTGTTTCCCGTTTACAGCGGAATCCTACGGTAAAATCTGAAATTCAGATGCGTAACTTTGAGACCAGCATTCCGGTTGGTTTCTTTACCTATCCAATCAGTCAGGCTGCTGATATTACTGCATTTAAGGCTACTACCGTTCCGGTTGGTGAAGATCAGCTTCCTATGATTGAACAGACCCGTGAAATCGTACGTAAGTTTAATTCTGTTTACGGAGAAGCTTTGGTAGAACCGGATGCACTGATTCCACAGAATTCGGTATGCTCCAGACTTCCGGGTACCGATGGCAAAGCGAAAATGAGCAAGTCATTGGGTAACTGTATTTATCTGTCTGATACGGAAGAAGAAGTACGCCAAAAGGTATTCAGCATGTATACGGATCCAAATCATATTAAGGTAAGTGATCCGGGTAGTTTAGAAGGCAATACTGTATTTATTTACTTAGATGCCTTTGCAACTGATGAGCACTTTGTTGAATTCTTACCGGAATACAAAAATCTGGACGAATTAAAGGCTCACTATCAGCGTGGCGGTCTTGGCGATATGAAGGTAAAACGATTCTTAGACGCAGTACTGCAGAAAGAATTAGCACCTATTCGGGCCAGAAGAAAAGAATTAGAGCAGGACATTCCGGCAATTTACGAAATTCTTCGTAAGGGTAGCGAGGTTGCGAAGCAGGAAGCTGCTCAGACTTTACAAGAGGTAAAAGAAGCTATGCGAATCAATTACTTTGATGATGCAGAATTGATTCAGGCACAGCAGTTAAAATTCAATTCCTAGTTAGGGGAAAAAAATGAGTAACAATAACAATGTAGATTCTCCATACAAGGACAAGATCTTTACAATTCCAAATCTGCTTAGCTTATTTCGAATTGTCTTATTGCCGGTATTTGCGATGATTTATCTGAATGCCGACACAGATTGGGAGTTCTGGCAAGCAACTATTATCCTTGTCGTATCTTCTATTACAGATTTTGTCGACGGAAGAATCGCCCGTAAATTTAATATGATTTCCGATTTCGGAAAAGTATTGGATCCGGTGGCAGATAAGTTGACACATCTTACCATTGCGTTCTGTCTCTGTTGTAAGATTCCTCAGATGATTTATGTTGCAGTTCTTTTATTTATAAAAGAGCTTTGCATGATGATTATGGCTTTGTATGGTACTTTCCGAAAGAATAAGAAAATTTGGGATTCGGCCCAATGGTACGGAAAGGTTTGTACTACGATTGTATTTGTTGTACTCATTGCCTTAGTTGTATTTCCGAATATGCCAACCATCGCAATCAATATACTACTTATTATTTGTGCCATTGGTTTGGTTGGAAGTTTATTCCTGTACATACGAATGTTCTGGCATCTGAACTCCAAGCGGTTTGCAGAAAAAGAACAAGAAAAACGGTAGCGTATCAGCTACCGTTTTTTTGTATTTATTCAATTTCTTTATTCTTGAGCACTCTCAACAATTGCTCTAGCTCTTACCAAGGCAGTATCAATATGGCTACAGAAGTTCTCTGTTCCAACCTTCTCAACAAAACTTGCCTTCTCCATAGTTCGCATTGGCTGCTCATTTACATGGGAGAACACCATGGTAATACCCTTTTTCTGATATGTATCATACAATTCTTCAATGGTATGCATTGCAGTTGCATCTAATGCAGGAACGCTTCTCATACGAAGTACTACACATTTGGTATCTGCATGTACTACAATCTCAGATAAACGATCTGCTACACCGAAGAACAACGGACCGGTAATTTCATAAACCCGTACCTGCTTTGGTACTTCCCGTAATTCCAATCGATCCGGGTCATCATCTTCATCTTCATAACTCCATTTCTTGACATTGCCTTCCTCGCTCATTCGCTTCAGGAACAATACGCATGCCAGCAGCATACCTACTTCAATGGCAATAACAAGATCAAATACAATGGTTAATACAAAGGTAAGTACTAATACGATAATATCACTCTTTGGTGCGGTCTTTAACAAGTGTGTAAATGGTTTCCACTGACACATATTATATGCAACCATGAACAGAATTGCTGCAATGGTCGGCATTGGAATCAAAGCCGCATATGGCATTAACAATACCAATATCAATAATAATACAATTGCGTGTACCATACCGGAAATCGGTGTCCGTCCACCATTTTTTACGTTTGCAGCAGTTCTTGCAATAGCACCGGTTGCCGGAATACCACCGAACAATGCAGAACCAATGTTACCAACACCCTGTGCCACCAATTCCATATTGGAACGATGACGAGAATTCACCATACTGTCTGCAACTACACAAGAAAGCAAAGATTCAATAGCTGCCAATATAGCAATGGTAAATGCATCCGGTAGCACTGCACGAATACTCTCCATACTAAAATCCGGAAGATGCAAAGTCGGTAATTTGTTACTGATGGTGTACAGGTCTCCGATGGTATTAACGTCCATTTTCAGGAGTTTTACCATACCAATTCCCACAAATACTGCAATCAATGATCCCGGTATCTTATCCGTAATATACGGCCATACAATCAACACTGCCAAACATACAGCACCTACAACTACTGCCTGCCAGTTCCATGTTCCAAAATTCTCTATTAACGCTTCTATCTTCTCCATGGTTTCAATAGGCTTTACATCTGCCGGATAAACCACGCCGAAGAAATCCTTTAACTGTCCGATTACAATGGTAACAGCAATTCCGGCTGTAAATCCGGTAGTAATCGTATATGGAATAAACTTAATCAAGGAACCAAATCGACATAAGCCCATAATAATCAACATAATACCTGCCAGAATGGTTGCCAGAATTAAACCATCAATACCATTAGTAGCAACGATTCCGGCAACTATGGTTGCAAATGCGGCGGTTGGACCTGCAATCTGCACTCGGCTACCTCCTAAAAAGGAAATCAAAAAGCCTGCAATAATTGCGGTATAAATACCCTGCTCCGGTCCTACACCGGAAGCCAAAGCTAATGCAATAGATAATGGCAATGCAATAATTGCAACAATAATACCGGCTACAACATCTTGACCAAACTGCTTCTTCGAATAATTCTTCATTACCGAAAACAGCTTCGGTTTTAGTTTTTCATTACTTAACATATCCTATCCCTCGTATTCATTTTCACTATTTTCAACGCTTGCATTTTATCACACTCTGAACCATATGAAAAGAGAAAATTACGGCTCATAACCACGGCTCTGCGTCAATTCACCAATTCGGAACAATGCATCCACCGCCGGAAGGTAATCCGAAAATCGGTCTGCCTTTCGCACCTTCTTTAATTCTCGCGGTGCATCAGCGAAAATAGTTCCCCAATAATTCCATAATTCTTTCATTTTGAATATGGTATTCTTCTCACCAAAATCAAGTTTACGATAGCTTTCCAAAATGTCATCATGGAAACTACGAAGCTCTTCCTTGTCCAAAGGTGCACCACCCTTTATTTCCCGAACCAATGCGGGATTCGCTAATAATCCGCGTCCCAGCATTACACTTTGTATATTATCGGTTCCGCACCGGTCTAACATCCTCTCATAATCGGACTTCGTAAAAATATTACCATTATAACAAATAGAAAACGGCGTTCCCTGATGCTTATGTAATGCCAAGGCTTCACACAGATTCTCCATACGGGGTACTCCCTTATAAAAATCCTTCTGAAAGCGCGGATGAATGGTTAATTCCTCAATCGGAAACTCCTCAAACACCTTCATAACATCTAAGAAATCATCCTCTATCGTTACACCTAAGCGGGTCTTTACCGTAACCTTCGCCTTCCATTCTACAGAAAAGACCTCATCGAAAAAAACTCTTAACTTATCGGTATCAGCCAACATACCCGCACCTTTGCCTTTCGAAACCACTGTACCGGAAGGGCATCCCAGATTCAGATTCACCTCATCATAACCATAAGCCTCCAATGCCCGTCCTGCCCGGATAAATCCATCTGCACTACAGGTTAAAACCTGTGGCACCAAAGGCATTCCCTCATTATTCTTCGGCAAAATGTCCCGCTCCTCCTTTGGCACAAACACCCGCTTCGGATTCGGTTGGATAAATGGTGCATAATACTTGTCCACATAGGGAAAATGCCGTTGTACTGCATTACGATATATGTATCCTGTAATCCCCTCCATAGGAGCAAAATAATAATTCATGAACTATTCCTCACTTCATATATATGTCTTAATAGCAATGAAAGGAGCAAACCGCTCCTTCCATTCCAGTTACTTTCGTAATATATCTACTGTATGTGCTCCCGCACCAATTAAATCCTGTCGCTCACAGGTTGCCAGATGATATTTCATAAACCACTCAAAGGTTTCATCGTCCATTTCATTCAAGGTCGGGCGAATATAATTCGCCGGTCCATCCGGTGAAATAATCTGTAACCGTTCCAAACCTGCTGCCTCATTCAACCTGTCAATATCCTCAATACGAACATAATCATACAAGTCCTTCACTTCCGAAACACTATGAAAATCATCTGTTAAACGATTTTGTTCAATGCATTCCTGTAAATGCTTTTCCTTAAAGGCATATGTTAGCACGCAATACTCATTCATACAATAGGCCACTAAAATTGTTCCGCCCGGTTTTGTCACCCGTTTTGCTTCCTCCAATGCCTTTACCTTATCTTCAAAGGTAAACAGATGGTACATGGGACCAAACAACAAGGTTACATCAAACTGATTGGAATCCAGTTTGGAAAGCTTCAGTGCATTCCCTTGCATTGCCTTTACGGTACTACCCTTCTTTTTCAGGATGCCCAGATTGTAACGCACCAGTTCTACAGCCGTTACGTCATATCCCTCATTTGCCAATGCTACGGAATACTTTCCGGTTCCGGCGCCAATATCCAGAAGACGAATCTCATTCTTGCTTACTCCTGTTGCTTCCACCATGTCTAGGTATTTATGAATATATTTCATGGAGGTCCGGAATTCCACCTGACCATAGCGGGAATTCAATCGTTTTTCCTCATTGAATTTATTATAATAATCCACTAATTCTGACATATTATTCCTATGCTTTCATTCTCTTAAAGAAATCCTTGGTTTCCTTAGCTACCACACCACTTAATGCAAACAATGCAATCATATTCGGAATTGCCATTAATCCGTTAAGGATATCTGCAATGGTCCATACGGCCGAAACTGTCATGTATGGTCCGATAAATACTGCCAAAATGTATAACCAACGATATACTTTAACAGCCTTCATTTTTCCATTAAACAAATACTCCAAGCAACGCTCTGAATAATAATCCCAACCTAGGATTGTTGTAAATGCAAAGAATACCAAACACATCATAAGCATAAATGCTGAAATTACACTTGGGAATGGCAATCCCTTCCCAAATGCATAGGTTGTAATAGCCACGCCTTGCAAACCTTCCACCTGCCAAGCACCGGTTGTAACAATTGCTAATCCGGTCATTGTACAGATTACAATAGTATCAATAAAGGTACCGGTCATAGATACAAGACCCTGACGAACCGGTTCATTTGTCTTTGCAGCTGCTGCCGCAATCGGAGCAGAACCCAAGCCGGCTTCATTGGAAAAAATACCTCTTGCAATACCTTTCTGCATAGCAACAATTATGCTACCGACAATACCACCGGTTACAGCCTTTGGATTAAAGGCTCCCTGAATAATAGTAACAATTGCTGCCGGAATGTCTGAAATGTTGCAAATTAATAAGATTACACAAAACAGAACATAAAGAATCGCCATAAATGGTACTATCATCTCTGATACTTTAGAGATACGCTTTACACCACCTATTAATACTAATGCAACACAGATACTTAATACTAACGATGCAATAATAACCGTCCATGAATATGTACCAATAAACGGAATTGTAACAGCCAATTTCATATTAGGATCAAAGAAGTTGTTTACTGCTGTAGAAATACCATTCACCTGAGTAAAGGTACCAATACCAAGCAAACCAACACAAACACCAAAGAACGCAAAGACCTTTCCTAACCATTTCCACTTTGGACCCATACCACGCTCAATATAATAGAACGGTCCGCCTAATGCATGGTTATCCTTATCAATGACTCTATACTTAACTGCTAACAATCCTTCTGCATACTTCGTTGCCATACCGAAGAAAGCTGCAACCTCCATCCAGAATAATGCTCCCGGACCACCTGTCGCAATGGCAGTTGCAACACCAACGATATTACCGGTACCAATGGTTGCCGATAATGCAGTGCACAGAGCACCAAAGGAAGAAATCTCACCACTTCCGTCATCTTCATTCTTTACCATCCATTTCAGTGCCAACGGCAGCTTCCGAACCTGAAGCAATCCAAGCCGAATGGTCAAATAGATACCGCCTGACAAAATCAGGACAATTAATGGAATACCCCAAACTAAATCATCAATTTTAACCAAAATATCATTGATTGTTTGCCATATTGTTTCCCACATAAATTACACTCCTATTTCTTTCCATGTAAGACGTCTGTTTCTTTACAAATATATGCCAATAAAAATGACACAAAACCTAGAATAGGCTAGCATATCGGGCTTTAATTGTCAAGATTTTACAACTTATACTACGTTTCACTTCTCCTTAAATTTCAAAAGCCCTCCTGGCTAATTTTACCGGAAGGCTTCCAAAATTAATTACTATTTAGTTTTCGATTCATTTTATTTACATTAATTCTCCAGATTGCATACTGAACCAGCCAAGTAACAACAAAGATACAAAAATAGATTCCAAAATATTGTAAGAAGCCCTTTATACTATGTTCCATCCAATGTGCTAAATATGCTACCGGTAGCATGGTAACAGAAGCAATCAAAAAATAAATCAAACTTTGCTTCACAATACTCCATGTCTCAATCTCCCAAATAACAGAGATACCTGCAAACACAGCACCTAACACGGCACTTAATAACAATTGTACAATCACTGCATTGATTTCTGTACCAAACTGCTCAATCAGACTTGGCACGCATGAATAGTATTCACCGTCTCCAATACAAATAGAAATCAAAATCGTAATTGCATAACTTAAGGCAATTCCCATACCTGCCCCCAAAATGCTTCTAAGTATTATTTGCTTTTTCATAATAATATACCTCCAAACTTAAATTCCTAATGCTTGTTTAATTTTTGATACATACCGTCGGGAAACAAATGTGGTTGTTCCGTCCGTCATAACAACACCAATAGTACCTGCATAACTCAAATCAAAATTCTTAATTCGCTTCAAATTCACAATCTCCGAATTGGATATTCGAATAAAATTCTTTCCGATTAATTGCTCTTCCAACTCATATAATCTGGAACGCAGTGTATACTCTCCTTTTTCCGTAACCGCATACATCTTTTGACTGGCAGCGTAGATGCGATATATAGATTCCGGTTCCAGAATCTCCAGCCGCTCCTGATGGAAACCTGCAATCACTTGTGTATGCTCCTGGGATAATTTATTCATGATTGTTTTTACTTCTTCTGATAATTGCTCTGCGATAATAATTACTTTTGTTTCTTGTTGCTTCGGATCTAATTGCAATTCGATTTTCACCCTATCACCTCCCTGATAATTTCATTATAGATAGAATTAAATAAAAGTCATCTGATTCTCGATAAGTGGTCAAATAGCAAAATAGTTGGTCGATATCGTCAACTATTATGCAAAAAATCTCAGATACAGCTTTCTTTCATGCGTTGTATCTGAGATTTAAATTTCACGATTCAATTCTTATTAAAGAATCTTAAATAAAGGTTACAATACCCAAAGATTTTAACAATAAAACTAATAATAGCAGTGGTGCAATCACCTTAATCATTATAATATATAACATCTTTCTGCCGAATTTAGTTCCTGTTTTTTCAACTTCATCAATTACTTCTTTTGGCTTTACAATCCAACCAATTAAGATACAGGTTCCGATTGCAACTATCGGCATCAGCAGATTATTACTGATGTAGTCCATAACATCCAGAACCTGAGCCCGTCCACCATTTGGCAAACCGATATCAAAATACAATACATTGTATCCAAGACATACTACTGTTCCGCCTACCAAGGCAATTGCAGTTACTATAACAGATGCTTTTTTTCTAGACAAATGAAACTTATCCATCAGACTGGCAACAATTGCTTCCATAATCGATACTGAACTGGTTAACGCCGCAAAAAGTACCATTGCAAAGAACAGACAACCAACCACATGTCCAATCTTACCCATTGCTGCAAATACTTTTGGCAAAGAAACGAACATTAAGCTTGGTCCGGATGCCTGCATTCCTTCCGTTCCCATAAATGTGTATACAGCCGGAATAATCATAACACCTGCCAAGAAGGCTACAACTGTATCAAATATCTCAATCTGATTAATTGATTTCACCAGATTCGCATCATCTTTTACGTAAGAACCATAAGCAATCATAATACCCATGGCAACACTCAAACTAAAGAACAACTGTCCCATTGCATCCAATAATACAGTAAAGAATCCCTTAACTGTTAAACCTTGCAGATTCGGAATCAAATACACCTTCAATCCCTCAAAACCGGTTCTTGTAATACCCTCTGCATCCGTAAACTTAATTGTAATAGAGTAAATTGCTATTGCAAATATCAAAAGCAATAATATCGGCATAATAAACTTGGAAAAGGTTTCAATTCCTTTTTCAACACCACGGAATACTATAAATGCAGTAACACCCAAGAAAATTACTAACAATACAATCGGCTGTACTTCACTGGTTATAAAGCCTGTAAAATAACCATCTTGAGCGGCCACCATGCCATCTCCGGTTAAATAGGCAAGGAAGTATTTCACAACCCAACCACCAATTACACAATAATACGGAAGAATGATTACCGGAATTAAACAGGCGATAACACCTAAGAATCCCCAGCCTTTCTTCACCTTACCGTATGCCGTCAGAGGACTCTGTTTGGTTTTTCTACCAATAGCAATCTCTGTTGTTAACAGTGTAAAACCAAAGGTTAACGCTAACACAATATACATAACTAAGAACAGACCACCGCCGTCCTTTGCTGCCAAATACGGGAATCTCCAAATATTTCCTAATCCAACCGCACTACCTGCTGCCGCCAATACGAATCCCAGGGAGCCGGTAAACGAATTTCTATTTTTCTTTTCCATCCTCATTATAAGGGGAATTTCCCCTTTTCCTCCATTCTTTTCGCGATTCATTACATACTACATAACTATTCAAAATATTACCGAAAATCTTGGATTTCGTCAAGGTTTCTTTCGGAAAAGGATAGTCAGGAAATTACAAGACTGCAATATAAAATAATGAATCTGTACATTTTTTACAAGATTTCATTCTTTAACTGTAAAATCCTTTTTTCTATCTCCTTAATTATTACTTTGAATTCATCATCTGACTTTCCTGTAGGGTCTTCTAATCCCCAATTATCATCAAACGCTCTACCAATAAAAGGGCAACCAACATTACACCCCATAGAAATTGCCACGTCAGGATCAGGAATATCTGTAATTAATTTTGAATACTGCGTCTGCTCCATATCAATCCCATAAAGCTCTTTCATAATCCGCACTGCATCTTGATTCATCTGCGGTTTTGTTTCTGTTCCTGCGGAATAGGATTCAAAAACATCCGATGCCAAATGTTTTCCCAGTGCTTCTGCAATCTGGCTACGACAGGAATTATGTACACATATGAACGCTACCTTTTTCTTTGTTTTTTTATAAAACGGACACTTTTCTTTTATGCATTGCTCATTTTTCTCACTAAAAGAACATTCTATTTTGCTATTATCTAATTCTACATTATAGTTTACATTTACATATTCGATTGCTTTTTGAAAACTCAAAAATGCATCTCTCTTGCAACATCTGGGACCACCCACTTGTGATAAACTGAACAATGCCTTAGATGTAAACTCCATATGTTTTCCCCATGATGAATCAGTACTCAACGGTCCTGTACCATCAATGATAGACAATGCTGCACCCAAAGAACTTACAGCACCACAAACACCCCACATTCCACAAGTAGCTCCCGGCATTTGTAATCCTCTTTTTGTAAGTTCTTCTAAGCTTGTCTGCAAGTCAATTTGACCTCCTGCATTCCAAAAAGCAGTCAATAACGCTGCTCCATCTAACACATGATGCTCCGGTCCATGTATTCTAATGAAATCCATTTGAGCTATATTAATAAAAATGTCTATAGGATTTGTACTCGTCTCCTGTAAACATACTTCCATTATCTTTTTTACTCTATCTTCTATTTTGATTCACCACCAATTAAAATTGCTTGTTTTAAGAAACCATAGCTATAGCTTCAACATTCCCTCTTGAGTTCATTCTGTTTTGATTATGCAACTTTTTCCATGTCCTAGCAAGAAGAAAACACAACCAAAGGCTTTGCGCCCATAACCACTATGCCATGCAAAGGTACAAACTGAAATTTATCTTTCTCTTTCTGTTTTTGCAATTTGATGAACAATCTCAGAAAATCCATCTGAATCCGATTCTAATAAACCATGTGTCATATTTTCCATTATAAACATCTGCTTATATGGTGCGTTTACTTCTTCAAAA